>JACCQO010000005.1 GCA_015709205.1 Desulfovibrionaceae bacterium | reverse complement strand
GGCCCCCCTCCACCCCACCTCTCCCCCAAAAACTGCTGATTGGATGAGGAAGGGGATGACTGTTGAGAGCGCGTGGACGCCGGACGGGGGTGTTCGGGCGCAGGACGAGCGGGAAGGATGGGGGCGGAGCGAGCGCGCCGGGCCTGGCGGCTGCGCCGCATGCGGCCCTGGGGGGGAAGGATGTGGCGCGCGGCTTGTCGTGCCTTAGCAGGCCGACCAAATAAAAATTCCCGGCCCGGAGCGGTGACCGCCTCCACGCCTCCAGCGAAATCCGGAAAACGGTGCGGCTCAGACTTCCAGGGGCTCGCCCTTGGCGGGATCGCGGACCAGGCGCAGCGCACCCGTGGGACAGACGTCCACGCACACGCCGCAGCCCATGCAGCGCTTGTCGCGCACGCGCACCCGGCCGCTGGAAAGCAGGGTCAGGGCCTTGAACTGACACTTCTTGGCGCACAGGCCGCAGCCCTTGCACAGATCCGGGTCCAGCTCGGTGCGGTAGCCCGAGGCGCAGAGCATGGGGATGCCCGCGCGATAGGCGCGCATGGCCCCGCAGCAGCAGGAGCAGCAGTTGCAGATGGCGTAGAACCGCCCGAGCATGGCGTCCTTGAAAAAGGCATGCTGCACGTGGCCGCGCGCGTGGGCCTGCTCGATGATCTCCACGGCCTCGTCCACGCCGATGCGCCGGGAGCGCCCCTTGTGGTGCTCCACGATGAAGGAGACGAAGGGCTCGCCCACGATGAGGCAGACATCCAGAGGCAGGCAGGGGTTCTCGGCCACCGAACGGCACGGGCACTCCAGCACCGCGATGGCCAGGGGCCGCTTGAGCACGATCTCGCGCGCCAGGGTGTAGGGCACGACCTGCTCCAGGTCCGTGAGCGGGATTTCGCGCTCCACGCGCAGGAGCCTACGCGCCGTGTCCAGGGGCACGACCTTGCCGTGGTAGGTGTCCGCGAAGGTGGGCGCGCCGGGCCTGGGCGGCGGGGCCAGGCGCGCGAGGAGCCGGGCCAGGGGAAAGGCCAGGCGCGCCAGCGGATGGCGGCCCGTGGCCGTGCCGATGTAGAGGTAGGGCCAGCGCGCATAGACGTAGCCGTGCACGAACTCGGCCAGCCGCGCTCCGGGCCGCGCGCGCCACTCCCGCAGCCAGGCGCGCGTGGAGGGCCGCACCAGCCCGTCCAGGACGCGCGCCATGGGCCCGGGCATGGGGGAAGGCGGCGGCGGAGCTTGCGGGGAGACCTGCCGGGGGACCCCGGCAGGGGCCGAAGCCGGCGCGTCGGAATCGGAATACGGCATGGCCGCATCCTACGGGCAAGGCCGCACCGCGTCCAGCGCGGCGCGGTGGCGCGGGAGGCTCAGAGAAAATCCTTTCCCTTCAACATATTGAAAAGGAAAGGAACAGCGAAGGAACAGGCCACGCACCGTCCCGGCACATCCGGCGCACCGTCCGCGCACACGTTGCGCACACGGCCGTGACCGCGCCTTGACCGCGCCCCGACCGGGCCGAAAAAAAGCCGCGCCCCATGGGGGCGCGGCGGATGGTCGCGGAGACGGCGGCGCGCGCTCGGTGCACGGCGCGGCCGAGCGGTGCGCAGCCTAGTCGTACTGCAGGGCGCTGAACTTCATGAGGTAGTCCCAATTGTGGTGGGACTCGATGTAGCGCACGGTGCCGGTTTTGCCGCGGATGACCAGGGAGTGGGTGATGGCCCCGTGGCCGGTGTACTTGACCCCGGGCAGGAAGGTGCCGCCGGAAAGGCCCGTGGCCGCGAAGAACACGTCCTGGTCGCGCACCAGGGATTCCACGGTGAGCACCTCGTGCGGGTCCACGCCGGCCTCCAGGATGCGGTTGCGCTCCAGTTCGGACTGGGGGTCCAGGCGGGCGAAGATCTGGCCGCCGATGCCCCGGATGGCGCAGGCCGAAAGCACGCCCTCGGGCGTGCCGCCGGTGCCCATCATCACGTCCACATCGCAGTGCGGGTCCACGGCCATGAGCGAGCCGGCCACGTCGCCGTCGGTGTGCAGCTGGATGCGCGCGCCCGCGCTGCGGATCTCGGTGATGAGCTCCTTGTGGCGCGGCTTGTCGAGCACGAAGACGACCAAGTCGTCCACATCCTTTTCCAGGGCGCGGGCGATCTTGCGCAGGTTGTCCACCACGGGCGCGTCCAGGTCCACCACGTTCTTGGCGCGGTGATCGACCACGAGCTTCTTCATGTAGAAGCTGGGCCCGGGGTTGAACATGGCCCCGGCGGGCGCGATGCCGACGACGGAAATGGCGTTGGGGCGGCCGTAGGCCAGCAGGTTGGTGCCCTCCACGGGGTCCACGGCCACGTCCACGGCCACGCCGCGGCCCGCGCCCACTTCCTCGCCGTTGTAGAGCATGGGCGCCTCGTCCTTTTCGCCCTCGCCGATGATCACCCTGCCCTTGATGTTCAACGTGTTGAACGACAGGCGCATGGCATCGACGGCGGCCTGGTCGCCGGCGTTCTTGTTGCCCTTGCCCAGCCAGCGGCCGGCGGACAGGGCCGCGGACTCGGTCACCCGGGCGAGATCAAGAGCCAGATTGCGTTCCGGCGCTTCCATTGGAGCCTCCTTGTGCGTCTATGGGTCGGGCCTGGGCCCGATCGCGTCTTTTACCGGCCGCAGACCGAATCCATGAGGTCGATGCGCCGCTGATGGCGGCCGCCCTCGAAGGCGGTCTCCAGAAATACGTCCGCGATGGCCGCGGCCGCGCCCTGGCCGAGCACGCGCTCGCCCAGGCAGAGAATATTGGCGTTGTTGTGCTTGCGGGTCATGCGCGCCAAGTACTCGTTGGTGCACAGCGCGGCGCGGATGCCCGCCACGCGGTTGGCGCTCATGGACATGCCCACGCCCGTGCCGCAGATCAGCACGCCGAGCGAGCCGGTCACGAGCGCGCGCTCGCAGACCTTGTAGGCGTACTCGGGGTAGTCGCAGCTCGCGGTGGAGTCGGTGCCCATGTCCTCGACCTCGTACCCCTTGGCCGCGAGATGATCCTTCAGGTATTCCTTGAGAGCGAACCCGGCATGGTCCGATCCGATGATCACGGTGCTCATGCGTGCCTTCCTTCGTGGCGCCCGGCGCAACGCCCGCCGCGCCGACCCTTTCGGCGGTCCGCCACGCGAACCGCCGGTTGCATCGTTCGATAGACCGGGGCGATGCCTCTGCGCCGCGCCCCAATGGCGAAATCCACCGGTAGCGAAGTCCACCGGCAACGAAATCCCGTCGGCGCTCCGCGCCCGTGGCCGCTCCGCTCCGACACGGCCGAAATTCCCGTTGTCCCGCCCTGCCCCGGCCCGTCGTCCCGGCTCATCATCCCGGCCCGTCGTCCGGGACAAAGGAGCGGAGCGCGCCGCGCGCTAGGACCCGAGGTCCTCGCGGCGGCGCTCCAGCAGGTCGGCGCGCAGGCGGCCACGCTCGGCGCGCAGGAGCGCGATCTCGTCCTGCAGAAACCCGATCTGGCGAATGCGCAACCAAGCCTCGTCGTCGGGCTGGGGCATGGTCTTGCGCGGCTTGGGCCCGAGCATGCGCTCGCCGACCCAGGCCCCGAGGGCCGCGCGCTCCTCGTCCAGCCGCCGCTCCAGCTGGCGCAGCTCGAAGGAACGCAGCCCGCCCAGCAGCAGCCACTTGATCTCCCCGAGCACGACCCGGACCCCGAAGACGAGGTTGTCCAGGACGCCGCGCGGCTCGTCCAGACGCTTGCGGCGCTCGCCGGGCGTCCCGGAAGCTCCCGTCGCTCCGGACGCACCGGACGTTCCGGACGCTGCGTTGGTGGTGTGCGCTTCGCTCATGGCCTCTGCTTCCCTGGCGCGCCGTGCGCGCCGTCCGTGTCGTGTTCGCGGCCCGGTTCCGCCCCGCGATATCCGCCCGGGCCCGCCGCCCGGAAAACGCCGCCGTTCCGGAACGCCTACGGGTGGCGCTCAACGGTGACGAGCCGGGTGCCCGGGGGCAGGTCCAGGGCCAGGGACCGCTCCGGCCAGGGGTCGGGCCGGAAGCCCGCCTCCCGGACGTAGAGCGACGCCTTGCCGCCCTGCCATTCCAGAATCAGCCGCTCCGGCCCCGCAACGGCGTTGCCGTCGGCCCAGGCGGGGACCTCCAGCCGCCAGGCGGACTCGCCCGCGCCGCCCGCGCAGGACACGGGCCGACCGGCCGCGTCCAGGACCAGACGCCACTCGCCCTCTTTCCGCGGAAAACTATACTCGAAGCCGGTGCCCGGGACAACCCTCACGCGCCCGTATTCGCTGGGGAAAAGCTGTGCAAAATCGCCGCACAAGGCCAGGGCGAGCTCCCGCAGGGAAAAGGGCGACGGCAGCCCGAAGGCGGCCAGTCCCTCGCGCCCCGAAGGATAGCGGTAGGCCGTGGCCGCCTGAGGCATGAAGGCCGTGAACCCTTCGGGCCCCTCGCGCCAGAGCCCGGCCGTCACGCCCACGCCCGCCAGCAGGTCCAGGCGCACGGGCCCGGCCGCGTCGCCCCAGAGGCGCAGCAGCACGCGCCGCCGGGCCGAGGGCGTCTCCAGGTTCATGGACGCCGCGGCGCTGAACCCCGCGCCGGGCGAGGCGGCGGCGTGAAAACGGTCGTAGAGGACGCGCGCCTCGGCCACGGCGGCCGCGTCCGGGGACGGCCCGCCCGGCGCGACCGCGCCCTTGCGCGCGCAGCCCGCGCCGAGCAGCAGCGCCGCGACGAACAGCGCCACGGCCGCGCACCTCGCCCAGCGCGCGCCGCGCACCGCATGCGCCCATTGCGCGCGGCCCGTCCGCCTGGGCGTCGCGCGGCAAGGGAATTCGGAGGTGCGCTGCATGGGGTGGTCGGGCGCGGACGGGGCCCCTGCTCCGCCTTCCGGCGGCCGGACCCCGCGCACGGCGGTGCTAGAGGGATTTGAGCTTGGCCCGGATGGCCTCGTCGTGGTCCGTGCCCCGCTCCAGGGCCTTGCGGTAGCCCTTGCGCGCGGGAATCGTCTTGCCCATGGCCCGGGCGATGTCGCCGTAGTGCTCCCAGATGGTGCCGTTGTCGTCCACCAGATCCACGGCCCGGCCGATGGCCTCCCAGGCCTTGGCCTTTTCCCCGCGCTTGAAGTGCACCCAGGCCAAGGAATCGACGATGTAGCCGCTGTCGGGCTTGAGCTCCAGGGCGCGCTGCACGAGCACCAGGGCGCGGTCCAGGTCCCTGCCGGAGTCGGCCAGGGAGTAGCCGACGTAGTTCAGGGCGTCGGCGTGGTCCGGCTCCAGTTCGATGATGTGCTCCATGGTCGCCAGGCCCTCGGCCTTTTGCCCGGCCTCCTCCTGGACGATGCCCTTGTGGTAGAGCACCTCC
This sequence comes from Desulfovibrionaceae bacterium, assembly GCA_015709205.1. GTDB lineage: Bacteria > Desulfobacterota > Desulfovibrionia > Desulfovibrionales > Desulfovibrionaceae > JACCQO01. The sequence goes on along the minus strand of JACCQO010000005.1, from coordinate 173,626 downwards.
ACGTCGTCGGGCCACTTGGCCGCGGCCTCGTCGAGCACCGCCAGGGCCTTGTCCACCTCGCCGCGGCCCTCGTAGACCCGGGCCTCCAGGAGCCGGAATTCGCGCTGCTCGGGAAACCGCTTGGCGCCCGCCGTGGCGATGGCCAGGGCCTCGTCGGCGCGGCCCTGCTCCTCGCGGATGTTGCCGAGGAAGATGGTCGCGCGCTCGTAGTGCGGGCTGGAGGTCGGCACCTGGGCCAGATATCCGGCGGCCGCGTCCAGGTCGCGGTCGCTCTCGTAGGCCAGCAGGGCCAGATAGAACCAGACCTCGGGCTTGACCGGCTTCTCCTCGGCCAGGGGCTTGAGGATCTCACCCGCCTCCTTGAAGAAGCCGTGGTCGATAAAGCTGACCCCGGCCTTGAGCCGGAAGCTCAGGTCCTCGGGGCCCTGGCGCACGATCTGCATGGCGCGGTCGGGATTGTTGAGCTTGAGGTTGATGTCCACGAGCCGGTTCCAGAGCTCGAAGCCGGTCTCGCCCAGGCTCTCGGCCCCACCCATCTCGATGAGCCGCGAGTAGACCTCCTCGGCGGCCACGTAGTCCTTGGTCTTCTCGTAGACAAAGGCCAGTTCGGCCCAGGCCTCCAGGAACTCCGGATCGTCGGCCACGGCCTTCTTGAGCTCCTCCACGGCGCGCTTGTCCAGCCCCAGGCCGGAATAGGCCTTGGCGAAATAGTAGCGCACGTCGGGGTTGCGCCGCTCCTCGGGCAGGGTCTTGAGCACGTCCAGGGCCTCGGCGAAACGCTTGTTCTGCACGAGCATGGCCGCCAACTCGTGCACGGCGTCGAAATTCTCGGGATTCTGGCGGATGTAGGTCTGCAGGGTCAGCACGGCGTCGTCGCTGCGCTTTTCCGAAAGGTACATCTGGGCCAGGAGCAGGGCGATGCCCAGGTGGTGCGGATAATCGACGCGGCCCTTCTTGAGCACGTCGCGGGCCTTGTAGAGCTGGCCGGCGCGCCAGTGGTAGTTGGCCAGTTCCACGACCACCTCGGGGCTGGGCGCGAGCTGCAGCAGCCGCTCCAGGGCCTGGCCGGCGGTGCGGTTGTCGCCGCGGCGGCTGGCGTCGGCAAAGACGAGGTAGCTGTAGACCTCCTCGGCCCCGGGCGTGAGCACCCAGTCGCGCGGGGGCCCGGCCTGCTCCACCGGGGTGCGGGGCATGGCGCAGCCCGCCGCCAGGGCGACGGCACAGAGCGCGGCCAGCACGCGGCGCGTGGGCACGGGACGCGAAGACAGGGAGCGGGCGGCCGGACGCCGCGCGGACAGGAGGCCGGAAAGACGGCGCAGACAAAACCCGGCACGGCGGCGCAGGCCGGTCCGCAGGCGGAGGAGCAGGCGCGCCGCTCGCGCGGGATGGCGAACACTCATAGGCAATGGTACCTTGCGTATCTTTAAAGTATGCCCCGTTCCCCGGGGATTGGCAACTGCGGGACGCGGTGCCCGCGTCGGTTCGGGCCGACGGGAACGGCCGTCCGCCGACGCGCCGTGCTAGTCTTCGCGCTCGATCCAGTCGCGGGAGAAATCGCCGATCTCCCGGCTGAGGTGGTCGCGCAGCTTCTTGAGCAGCCGGGTCTCCAACTGGCGCACCCGCTCGCGGGTGATGCCGTACTTCTCGCCGATCTCGCGCAGGGTCACGGGCTGGTCCGAAAGAAGGCGGCCCTCCAGGATGTCGACCTCCTTGTCCGAAAGGGTCGGCACGATGGACTCCAGGTGCTCGCGCACGGTGCGGGCCATCTCGTGGTCGGCCAGGGTCTCCTCGATGCCCGGCCCCAGCGCGGGCAGAAAGTCCATGCGCGTGGCCGTGGAGTCCTCGCCCACGTTGATGTTCAGGGACATGTCCGAGCCGTCCAGGCGCTGTTCCATCTCGCGGACCTGCTCCTCGGACACGCCCAGGTTGCGGGAGATGGTCGCGGCGTCCGCGTCGTAGCCCATGGTCTTCAGGCGCTGGCGTTCCTTGTTCAGGTTGTAGAACAGCTTGCGCTGGGCCTGGGTGGTGCCGATCTTGACCAGCCGCCAGTTGTCCATGATGAACTTGAGGATGTAGGCCTTGATCCAGAAGGCGGCGTAGTAGGAAAACTTGATGCCCTTTTCGGGATCGAACTTCTGCACCGCGCGCATCAGGCCCACGTTGCCCTCCTGGATCAGGTCGAGCACGTTCTGCATCCAGCGGCGCTGGAAGTCCATGGCGATCTTGACCACCAGGCGCAGATGCGAGGAAACCAGGCGGAAGGCGGCCTCGGAGTCGCCGGACTCGCGCACGCGGCGGGCGAACTCCAGTTCCTCGTCGGGCTTGAGCAGCGGAAAGGCGCTGATCTCGCGCAGGTAGAGCTGGAGCGGGTCCTGGTAACCCACGGCCCCGCGGCCGGAGCGGTAGGGACGCGGCAGGGAGGAACGGAAATGGGCCGGGGCCGGGGAATGGCCGGAGGATTCGCCGTCCGTGTCACCGTTCGGGGCGCCGTGCGCACCGTCGTGGTCCCCGGCGTCGGCGTCGAGGTCCCAGTCGGCGTGCAGGTCGTCGTCGCCGGTCAGGTCGTGCTCGTCGGGCTCCAGGTGCGCGTCGAGATCCTCGTCCGCGTCGGAGCCGGAATCGGAGTCCGGTTCGGCGTCGGCTTCCTCGTCGAGGACGAGTTCCGGCTCGACGACCTCGGCGGCGGCCCCGGACCGCCCCTTGGGGGCCTTCCGGGACCCCTTGCCGGAACCCCTGCCGGAAGTGGATCGGGACGCGTCGCGCTCGGCGGCGCTTGTGCTCTTGCGTTTGGCCATCGATATACGTGGGGCGGCGCGGCGTGCGCCGTGTTGCTATCCGAAGGAAGGGGCCGGTCCCGGCATCAGGGCGGGGCGGCAAAAAAGGCCCGCGCGGCCCGGAGCGCTCCGCCCGCCGCCGGGACAATCCCGAAAGATTCCCAATAAACCGGCAACCATCGGGCAACGCCGACACTTCCCGGCCCGGACCCGAAGGACGAAGCCTATAGTTTTTGTTTGGCAAGTTCAACGTTTTTCAGTACAGCTTTCCCACCCCGCCCAGACGGCCCGAACGGGCCCGAAGCCAGACGCCGGGCCACTTTCGGGCCCCGGCGGGAAGACCAGGAGAGACCGTCTTGCCCAATTTCAGAACCGCCCTTGCGGCCGCGCGTCCAATCCTTTTCGACGGCGGCATGGGCACCCTGCTCCAGGCCAAGGGCATGCCCGCCGGCCAATCGCCGGAACTGTTCGGCATGGCCCACCCCGAGGTCGTGCGCGCCTGCCATGCGGAATACGTGGCCGCGGGCGCGCACGTGGTGACCACCAACACCTTCGGAGGCTCGCCCTACAAGCTGCACGGCGAGGACGCCCGCCCGGTCAACCGCGAGCTGGCCGCCGCCGCGCGCGCCGCCGCGGGCGACGCGGTGTTCGTGGCCGGCAGCGTGGGCCCCACCGGGGTCTTCTGCCGCCCCCTGGGCGAGGCCACCTTCCGCGACCTGGTGGAGGCCTTCAAGCAACAAATCCAGGGCCTCGCGGAAGGCGGCGTGGACCTGATCCTGGCCGAGACGCACTTCGACCTGGCCGAGATCCGCGCCGTGGTCGTGGCCGCGCGCGAGGTCTGCGACCTGCCCGTGGGCGCGTCCATGACCTTCGAAAACGGCGTGAGCCTCACCGGCACCACGCCCGCGGTCTTCGTGGACACCATGCAGAACATGGGCGTGGAGCTCATCGGCACCAACTGCAGCACCGGCCCCGAGGGCATGCTCGACGTGGTCCGCTCCATGCTCGGCCGCCTGGAGACACCGCTCCTGGCCGAGCCCAATGCGGGGCTCCCGGTGCTCGAGGGCGAACGCACCGTCTTTCCCATGGGTCCGGAGGAATTCGCCTCCCACGCCCGCGGCTTCCTGGACGCCGGGGTGCGCTGCCTGGGCGGCTGCTGCGGCACCACGCCCACGCACATCGCCCGGCTCGTGGCGGCCGTGGGCGACGCCCTGCCCGCGCCGCTCTCCGCCGACGTGCCCGGCTGCCTGACCGCGACCTCGCGCGCGGCCAGCGCCCCCGTGGCCGTTGGGCTGCCCTGCGCGATCATCGGCGAGCGCATCAACCCCACGGGCAAAAAGCAGCTCACGGCCGAGCTCCAGGCCGGGCAGTTCACCCAGGCCATGGCCTTCGCCAAGGAACAGATCGCCCTGGGCGCGCCGATCCTGGACGTCAACGTGGGCGCCTCGATGGTCGACGAACCCGCCCTGCTGCCCGAACTGGCCCTGGCCCTTTCCGGCCGCTTCCCCGCGCCCCTGTGCCTGGACACCTCCAACGCCGACGCCACCGAGGCCGCCCTGGCCGTGTACCCGGGCTCGGCCCTGGTCAACTCCATCAGCGGCGAACCCGGACGCATGGAACGGCTCGGCCCGCTGTGCAGGAAATACGGCGCGCCGTTCATCCTCCTGCCCCTGGAGGGCCGCAAGCTCCCGGCCACGGCCGCAGAGCGCATCCGGGTCATCGAGACCCTGCTGGCCCAGGCCGAATCCCTGGGCATCCCGCGCCGCCTGGTGCTCGTGGACGTGCTCGCGCTCACGGTCTCCTCGCGCGCCGATGCCGCCCGGGCCTGCCTGGAGACCATCCGCCACTGCGCGGACAACCTGGGGCTGCCCACGGTCATGGGGCTGTCGAACATCTCCTTCGGCCTGCCCGCGCGCGAACTGCTCAACGCCACGTTCCTGTCCATGTGCATGGCCTCGGGCATGGCCGCGTGCATCGCCAACCCGGGCTCGGCGCGCATCCGCGAGGCCCTGGCCGCCTCCGAGGTGCTCCTCGGCCGCGACGCCCAGGCCGCGTCCTTCATTTCCGGCTTTTCGGAGTGGACCCCGGGAACCGGCGCGGCCGGAACCCCGACCGGCTCCACGGCCACGAACATCGGCGCGAAGAAGGCCAAGGCCGCCGGGCTGCGCGAGGCCGTGGTCCAGGGCGACCGCGAGAACATCGTCTCCCTGGTCGAGGCCGAGCTGGCCGACGGGGCCGACCCCTTCGCCCTGGTGGACGAAAAGCTCATCCCCGGCATCACCGAAGTGGGCGAAAAATATGAGCAGCGCATCTATTTCCTGCCGCAGCTGATCCGCTCGGCCGAGACCATGCAGGCCGCCTTCGACCGCCTCAAGCCCCTGCTCGAGGAGCACGGCGGCGCGGGCGAAAAGCCGGTCATCATCATGGCCACGGTGGAGGGCGACATCCACGACATCGGCAAGAACATCGTCTGCCTGATGCTCAAGAACCACGGCTTCGAGGTCGTGGATCTGGGCAAGGACGTCAGCGCCGCGCGCATCGTGGACGCGGCCGAGACCCACAAGGCCGTGCTCGTGGGCCTTTCCGCGCTGATGACCACGACCATGGTGCGCATGCGCGACACCATCGAGCTGCTGCGCGAACGCAACCTGGACACCCGGGTGATCATCGGCGGCGCCGTGATCACCGGGCAGTTCGCCGAATCCATCGGCGCGGACGGATGGTCCACGGATGCGGTGGAAGCCGTAAAACTGGCCAAGCGGCTGGCGGAAGCCGCCCCGGCCCAGACCAAGGGACGTTTGCAATGATCATCAAGCCCTTGCGGACCGCGCTGTTCGGCGCGGCCCTGCTCGTCGCCGCGGCCGCGGCGGCCTGGACCACCGCCCCGACTCGGGCCCAGGCCCGCGTCGCACAGGCCTCCCAGCACTCGCAATTCGAAACCCTCGACCACATGGGCGTGCTCCGGACCATCACCGGGGATCGCGGCAAGGTGGTCGTGATCAACTTCTTCGCCTCCTGGTGCGGCCCGTGCAACGAGGAGGTCCCCGTGCTCGTGCGGCTGCGCAAGGAGTTCGACGAGAACGAGGTCGCCATCCACGGCCTGTCCATCGACGAGGACTCCACGGCCCTGTCCCTGTTCGTCAAGCGCATGGACATGAACTATCCCGTGGCCCTGGCCTCGGAGACCGCCCAGCAGGTCTTCCACGTCAACTCCATACCCATGACCCTGATCTACGACAAGAAGGGCGCGCTGATCACGGCCCGCCAGGGGCTGCTCAGCTACGAAAGCCTGCAGTACGCCCTGCAGACCCTCTCGGAGGCGAACTGACATGGCCGAGGAACAGTTGCGCATCCGCAAGGCCAAGGTGGCCGACGCGCGGCCGATCCACAAGATGCTCATGGACTGCGCCCGCGACGGGCTGCTCCTGCCGCGCTCCTTCCACGACCTCTACCGCCACCTGCGCGAGTTCTACGTGGTCGTCTCGCCCGAGGGCGAGGTGCACGGCTGCTGCGCCCTGTCCATCGCCTGGGAGGACCTGGCGGAAATCCGCTCCCTGGTCATCGGAGGGCACATCCAGCGGCGCGGCTGGGGCCGCAAGCTGGTGGACGCCTGCCTGAGCGAGGCCCTGACCCTGGGTATCTACCGCGTGCTCACGCTCACCTACCAGGTGGAGTTCTTCAAGCGCATGGGCTTCATCGAGGTCAGCAAGGACATCGTGCCCCAGAAGATGTGGGCCGACTGCCTGAACTGTCCCAAGTTCCCGGAATGCGACGAAACGGCCATGATTCTGGACCTGTAGGAGGAAGCGGTTCGTGGGGTACGAGATGCGGGACCTGATCCCGGTCATCGACGCGCCGACCATCCAGGCGCGCATCGAGGCCCTGGCCGAGGAGATCGACCGCCGCTACGAGGGCAAGCGGCCGGTGGTCGTCTGCGTGCTCAAGGGCGCGTTCATGTTCTTTTCCGACCTGGTCAAGCGCCTCGCCTGCGCGCCGGAGATCGACTTCGTGCGCGTGGCCAGCTACGGTCGGGACACCTCGCGCGGCCAGCAGACCCTGCTGGCCAAGGACGTGGACATCGACCTGGCCGGGCGGCACGTCATCGTGGTCGAGGACGTGGTGGACACCGGGCACTCGCTCAAGCTCCTGCTCGAGGAATTCGCGCGGCGCGGCCCGGCGAGCCTGGCCACCTGCGCCCTGGTGGACAAGCGCGAGCGCCGCGAGGTCGAGGTTCAGGTTGACTTCCCGGGCTTCAAGCTGACAAAAGGATTCATCATCGGTTACGGCATGGACTATGCCGAACGCTACCGCGACCTGGACGCGATCTACGAACTGAAGGCCTGAGCCCGGCGAGGGCCCCCGGGGGGGCGAACCGGAAACAGGAGAACGATCAGAGCATGCACGTCAGCTGTCCGAACTGCAAGACCAAGTACAACCTGCCCGACGCCATGATGAAGCCGGGCGCCAAGGCCAAGTGCACCAAGTGCGGCCACCTCTTCCCCCTGGGCGAGCCCGCCCCGCCGCCCAAACCCGCCGAGCCCGACGGCTTCGACGTGGACATCGACGCCGACCTGGAGAACGAGATCCTCGGCGGGTTCGACGACACCGCCTCGGGCGCGGACCAGGGCCCGGGCCTCGACGGGCTCGATGACGACCTGGACGGCGACCTGGACGCCCCTCCGGCCCCGAAACGGTCCGCGGCCAAGGACGATGACGGCATCAGCTTCGACGACGGCGAGCTGGACGGCAGCCTGGGCTTCGACCTGGACGGCGGCTCCAAGAAAAAAGGCAAGAAGGGCAAGAAAAAAGCCGGCAAGGGCGGCGGCAGGAAGGGGCTGCTCATCGTCCTGGTGCTGCTCCTGCTCGTGGGCGGCGGCGCGGCCGGGGTCTGGTTCTTCGTCCCGCACCTGCTGCCCTTCGGCCCCAAGGCCGAACAGCCCCCCGCGGACCAGGGCGAGGTCAAGACCGACGTCATTTCCACCAAGAAAATCAAGGATATCGTCCTGCTCAACGTCAAGCAGTACGTGATCAACAACGAGAAGGTCGGCCAGATGGTGGTCATCGAGGGCAAGGTGGTGAACAACTTCCCCACGCCCAAGGAACTCATCAAGGTCCAGGCCTCCATGTTCGACGACAACGGCGTGGTCGTGGCCAGCAGCCAGATGCTCTGCGGCAACACCCTGTCTCTGTACCAGCTGCAGACCTTCAGCCAGCCCGAGATCGACGACGGCCTGGGCAACAAGGTCGGCATCCTGACGAACAACACCAACATCCAGCCGGGCGGCGACGTGCCCTTCATGATCGTGTTCCCGAATCCGCCGGCCACGGCGACCTCCTTCGGCGTGGACGTGATCGAGGCCAAGGACCCGCCCAAGGAATAGGGGCCACAGGCCCAGCATGGGCGTCCGCTCGCCGTGCGGACGCCCTTCCGATCGCGGCCCCGCCGCATCCCTGCGCCGGGCGCGCCCGGCCAGCCCGCCGTCCGCCCGCCGGAACGGCCCCGCGTGCCCATGGCCAAATCCCGTACCGTCTACGCCTGTTCCGCCTGCTCCGCGCGCACGCCCCAGTGGCGCGGCCAGTGCCCCGCGTGCGGGGCCTGGAACACCCTGGAACCCGTGACCGAGACCGCCACCGCACCGGGGCGCACCGCGCGCCGCACCGGTTCGGCCGCACCGCGCCCCGTTGACCTGGGCGCGGTGGACGCCGAGGCCGCCGGGGCCTTCAGCTCCGGCATCCGCGCCGTGGACGAACTGCTCGGCACCGGGCTGGTGCCGGGCCAGGCCGTGCTCCTGGGCGGCGAGCCGGGCATCGGCAAGTCCACCCTGCTCCTCCAGGTGGCCGGACACGTGGCCCGCTCGGGCTCGCCCGAGGCCCCGGCCTGCGTCTACCACTCGGGCGAGGAGTCCCTGGGCCAGTTGCGCGGCCGCGCCGAGCGCCTCGGCGTGCTCGACGCCGGGCTCGCGGCCATGGCCTCCACGCGCGTGGAGGACGCCCTGGACCTGATCGAGGGCCCGCACCCGCCCCGGCTGCTCATCGCCGACTCGGTGCAGACCCTGGGCTCGCCCCAGGCCGAAGGGCTGCCCGGCAGCCCAGGCCAGGTCCGCGCCGTGGCCACGGAACTCATCGAGCGCTGCAAGCGCGCCGGGTGCGCGCTGATCCTCGTGGGCCACGTGACCAAGGACGGCCAGCTTGCGGGCCCCAAGCTCCTGGAGCACATGGTCGATACCGTGCTCTCCCTGGAGGGCGACCGCCGCCAGGTCTTCCGGCTCCTGCGCGTGCTCAAGAACCGCTTCGGGCCCACGGACGACATGGTCGTCTTCCACATGGGCGGGCGCGGCATGCAGGTGGTGGACGACCCGTCCACCTTCTTCCTGGGCGCGCGCGATCCCAGACTCTCGGGCACGTCCATCGTGCTCGCGGCCGACGGCCACCGGCCCTTCGCCGTGGAGATCCAGGCCCTGGTCAGCCGCAGCTACCTGTCCATTCCCCGACGCACGGCCCTGGGGTTCGACGCCAACCGGCTGCACCTGCTGGTGGCCGTGCTGGAAAAGCGGCTGCGCCTGAACTTCGGCGAGGTGGACATCTACGCCAAGATCGGCGGCGGGCTGCGCATGCAGGATCCCGGGCTGGACCTGGGGCTGGCCGCGGCCCTGCTCTCCTCCTTCTACGACGTGCCCCTGCCCCCGGGCGCGGCCTTCTGGGGCGAGGTGGACCTCAACGGCCAGGTGCGACCCGTGGTGGGCCACGAGATGCGCCGCCGCCAGGCCGAACGCCTGGGCTACGATCCCCTGTTCCACCACCGCCTCCCCGACGGGCCAGACAAGGGCGCCGGAGTAGACACCGTGGCCACCCTCCAGGCGCGACTTTTCGGCGCATCCTCCCGTCCAAAAAAATAATATCCCCATTCCATTCGGCTTCCCTATAGTCTCCCGAAGACGGCAGGACGCGGCAGACGCGGCCCGAGACCGAGTCGGACGATGTCTTCGCGCCAAAGGGTTGCGGTTGTTGGCACTCGCTCGTATATTCGGGGAAATTGGGGTCGGGGTTCATTCACCTTCTTCCTTCCTCCCCGTCGAGGGCTTGGAGATCACCGCGATGAAAAGCGTTGCGCGCCCTGGCGCGAATTCGGCGAAACTTGTCTGGCTGCTGGGCATCGTCCTGTGCGCACTGCCCCTGGTCGTTTACCTGCTGCCCGGCGGCGTCACCGCTGGCGTGTGCATCGTGGCGGGACTGGGCGTGACGGCCGCCATCGGGACGGCGGCAGGCGCCCGAACGCAACGCGCGTCCGCCGAAACGGCGGCCCTGCGGGCCGAAATGGCCGACGCGGCCGCGGAACTCGAACTCTACAAGGGCATCGTGCAACTGAGCGAAACCCCCATCCTGGCCGCAGGGGCCGGCGGCGCGCCGGTGGCGCGCAGCAAGGGCGCGGCCGCGCTCCTGGGCGACCGGCGCGAGCTGGCCACGGCCGCGGGCGGCGCGCCCCTGGCCGAGGCCCTGAGCGGCAGACCCTACACGGGCATGACCGACATACGAACCGGAGCGGGAACGCGGGCGGTGGCCCTTTCCTGCGCCCCGTTGCACGGTGCGGACGGCGCCCTGCTCGGGGCTACGGCGGTGCTGGTGGACATGCAGGAGGTGGCCGGACGGTTGCGCGAGATGGAAAAGAGCCAGGAGACGCTCATGGCCACGGGCGGACGCGTCAGCGAACTGGCCCAGCGGCTGGCCTCGGCCTCGGAGGAGCTTTCCGCCTCGGCCGACGAGCAGGCGCGCGGCGCACAGAAGCAGTCCGACCAAGCCACCACCGTGTCCACGGCCATGGAAGAGATGACCGACACCGTGCTGGAGGTGGCCAAGAACGCCTCGGGCACGTCCGACGCCGCCGAGACGGCGCAGCGTTCGGCCCGTGACGGCGCGGACCTGGTCGGCCACGCCGTGGCGGGCATCAACGAGGTGTCCACCTCGGCCGGAAAGCTGGCCGAGGTGCTCGACCAGTTGGAGAACCAAGCCAAGGAGATCGGCAGGATCATCAACGTGATCAACGACATCGCGGACCAGACCAATCTTCTGGCGCTCAACGCGGCCATCGAGGCGGCGCGCGCGGGCGAGGCCGGGCGCGGCTTCGCCGTGGTCGCCGACGAGGTGCGCAAGCTGGCGGAAAAGACCATGGTGGCCACCAAGGAGGTGGAAACCGGGGTGCAGACCATCCAGGCCAGCTCGCGCCAGGCCATGGACTCCATGCAGACCACGGAGCGGCAAGTGCGCGAGTCCACGGATCTGGCCAACCAGGCGGGCGAAGCCCTGCAGGGCATCATGGGCAACATCGAGGACATGGTCATGCGCGTGACCCAGATCGCCACGGCCGCCGAGCAGCAGTCCGCCGCGGCCGAAGAGATCAACCAGTCCATCGAGGAGATCGCCGCCATCGCCCACGAGGCCGACGAGGGCGCGCAGCAGTCGGCCGAGGCCACGCGCGGTCTGGCCCAGCTCTCCCAGGATCTGCTGACCCTGTCGCAGGAATTCTCCAACCGCGGCACGGACAACACGAAGTTCTGGAAGTCCAAGGACATGATGCGCGGCGTGCTGCCCAAGATCATGCAGGACTTCGTCAAGGAGGCCTATCCCAAGGACGTCTACCGGCACATGCAGGCGGAGATGGGCGATCCGGTCTTCCTGGCCACGGCCAACTATCCGGACCAGGTGCTCAAGCAGATGGCCCACCTCGTGGCCAAGGCCACGAAGGCGACAACGCGCGACGTGTTCATGAAGTTCGGCGAGTTCACCATCGCCCGGTTCCACAAGGTCTACCGCCGCTACTTCCGCACCACGGACCTCAGGGAGCTCTACCTGGGCATGGACAAGGTGCACGTCCAGCTCACGCGCGACTACCCGGGCATCAACCCGCCCCGCTTCACCTACGAGGACCGGGGCGACACCCTGATCATGACCTACAAGTCGGGTCGGGGACTGTTCGAATATTTCGAAGGCATTCTCAACGGAGCGGCCAAATTCCTGAAGCAGAAGGCGTCCATCGAGGTCAAGCCCGTGGACGAGGTCACGGCGCGGGCCAAGATCACCTTCCCGGCGTGATCGACAGGGCGCGCTCCGGCACACGCACGAGCCATTCGGGGGCTGATCCTACCCATGGAGTACGCAGGGTTTCCGGAGCAATACGGGCCAGAGCTGGGCGTCATCAAGAAGGCGCTGGCCAAGGTCGTCAAGGCGCGCGAGGAAGATTTCCTCGGGCTCGGGACGGCCGTGCAGCGGTTTGCCCTGGCCTCTTCCGACCTCTCGCGCGCGGCCTCGGAACTGGCCGAGGCCACCAACGCCGCGGCCGTGGAGGCCATCGTGGGCCGTCTAGGCGGCGAGCTGGACGACCTGGCGCGCCAGTCCGACGCCGAGGTCAGCCGCAGCAACATCGGCATGCTCGACGAGGTGGACGGCCACGTGCACACCCTGGCCGAGGCCGTGGGCGAGTTCAAGGGCGTGATCCGCCGACTGCAGATGCTCGGCATCTCCACGCGCATCGAGAGCGCCCGCCTGGGCTCCAAGGGGCGCGGCTTCACCACCCTGGCCGACGACGTGGAGCGGCTGGCCGTGAACATCGAAACCCATTCCAAGGACATTCTCGGCCGCAGCCGATCCCTGGCCAAAAGCGTGCAGGACGCCAAGGGTGAGAGCGAATCCATGTGCCGCCAGCAGGAGGAGGCCGCACGGACGCACATGGCCCGCATGCGCGAGGACATGGCCGCCCTGGCGGACATGGCGCGCACGTCCGAATCCGTATCCGCCGACCTTTCCCGCCACACCGCGGGCATCGCGGCGCACGTCGGCGAGATCATCGCCTCGGTGCAGTTCCACGACATCACCCGCCAGCAGGTGGAACATGTGGAGGAATCGCTGGACGAAATCAGCGTCGTCTTCCACGAGCACAAGGACCGCCGGGAGGACCAGGCCGTCCAGCGCGAGATCGTGGGCTGGTGCGGCGACGTGTGCGCCCTGCAGGCCTCCCAGCTGGGCCACGCCGGACGGCTCTTCGGCCAGGCCGTGGAGCGCATCCGCGCCAACCTGCGCACCGTGGCCGGGGGCGTGGAGGAAGTGGCGTCCACGGCCGGGGTGCTCACGGGCGGCGGCGACCATTCCGCGGTCTCGGCCCTGGACCGCATGGAAACCTCCATCCAGGGGCTCATCGGCGGCATGCGCGCGCACGTGGAGCGCGGCGGGGCCATCGGACGGCTGATGGCCTCCGTGGCCTCCACCGTTGCCGACATGGGCCGCTTCCTGCTCGACATCGAGGAGGTGGGTACGGAGATCGAGCTCATCGCCCTGAACGCGAGCATCAAGGCCGCGCACACCGGCGACGAGGGCAAGGCCCTGGGCGTGTTGGCCACGTCCATCCAGGGGTTGTCCATCAGCGCGCGCGAGCAGACCGAGGGCGTGACCGCCGTGCTGCGCACCGTGGGCTCGCTGGCCGAAACCCTCAAGGCCAGTGCCGAGAGCTTCATGGACACGGCCCAGGTCACGGCGATCATCGAGCGCCTGGAGGGCTTCGTCACCGAGCTGCGGGGGGGCAACCGGAGCCTGGTCCGCATCTCCGGGGACATCCGCACGCGCAGCAACGCCCTGGCCTCGGACATCGTCGCCTTTGCCGACGGGCTGACCTTTCACGAGGACGTGGCCCGCGAGATCGCCGAGGTGGGCGCGCGCATCCGGGCCGTGGGCGAATCCGCCCTGGCCCTGGCACCGCACGACGGCAGCGCCGCGCGCTCCGAGCGGCTGCAGCGCATGCTCGACCGCTACACCATGGAGGCCGAGCGGCTGGTGCACGACTCCGTTTCCACGGGCGCCCGGCACAGCGACGCCGAACTCTTCGCGGCCACCGACGTGGAACTCTTTTCCGACGATGCCCAGGGGCCGCCGTCGGCCGGGGACGACGACCTGGGCGACAACGTCGAACTGTTCTGACGCCGGCGGGCCGAACAGGGCCGGTCCGCCTGTAGCGCATGCGCCCTGGAGGACGACGCACCATGTCGAAGACCATAATGACCGTGGACGATTCCGCGAGCGTGCGGCAGATGGTCAGCTTCACGCTCAAGAACGCCGGGTACGACGTGATCGAGGCATCGGACGGCAAGGACGCCGTGTCCAAACTCAACGGGCCGGTCAAGCTGATCATCACCGACCTGAACATGCCCCGCATGGACGGCATCGAACTGATCCGCGCCGTGCGCGCCAATCCGTCCTACAAGTTCGTGCCCATCGTCATGCTGACCACGGAATCGCAGGCCTCGCGCAAGCAGGAAGGCAAGGCGGCCGGGGCCACGGGCTGGATCGTCAAACCCTTCCGGCCCGACCAGCTCATGGCCGTGGTCCAGAAACTGCTGCGCTGACCTCTTCCGCACCGAGACCACGACGACTACAACGGGGGGAATCGCGCTCATGTCCCAGGACGACATCAACCGCCAGGCATTCAAGGAAGAAGCCCAGGACCTCCTATCGGAACTGGAGACCGCGCTGCTGGAGCTCGAGGAGCATCCCGGCGACCAGGAAAACATCGACCGCGTCTTCCGGGCCATGCACACCATCAAGGGCTCGGGGGCCATGTTCGGCTTCGACGACATCGCGGCCTTCACCCACGAGGTGGAGACGGTCTTCGACCGCGTGCGCAACGGCCTGGTGGCCGTGACCAAGGAGTTGCTGGACCTGACCCTGGCCTCGCGCGACCAGATCGCGGCCATGCTCGCGGCCTCGGAAACCGGCGCGGCCGTGGACCACGAACGCTCGCGCCAGATCATCGCCGGGCTGCGCGCCGTGGCCCCGGAGCCGGAATGCGAAACCGGCCCGCCGCTTGCGGACGGCACCTGCCCGCCCGACGCCTCCGGAGAGGAGGAAGATGCGGTCACGGTCACCTACCGGGTGCGCTTCCGCCCCAACCACGACATCATGCAGATGGGCGGCAACCCCGTGGCCCTGCTGGACGAACTCGCCGAGCTGGGCACCGCCCTGCTCTTCACGCACACCGAGGACCTGCCCCCGCTGGAGGAGCTGGACCCCGAGCAGATCTACCTGTGGTGGGACGTGGTCCTGGCCACGACCCAACCGCGCGCGGCCATCCGCGACGTCTTCCTGTTCGTGGAGGACGAAAGCGACATCCTCATCCAGGCTGTGGACAAGCAGGGGCTCCTGGGGGGCGACGAGGACTACAAGAAGCTGGGCGAGATCCTGGTGGAACGCGGCGACCTGACACCGGGCGACCTCAAGCGTGTGCTCGACGGCCAGAAACGCATCGGCACCGCGCTCGCCGAGGCCGGGCTCGTCAGTTCCCAACAGGTGGAATCGGCCCTGGCCGAACAGCAGGCCGTGCGCGAGATACGCCAGAAGCGCGCCGCGCCCGCGCCCACCGAAACCGTGGCTTCCTCCATCCGCGTGGCCGCGGACAAGCTCGATCAGCTTGTGGACCTGGTGGGCGAACTGGTCATCGTCCAGGCCCAGATCAGCCAATTCGCGGCCGGGCAGCACCAGCCCCTGCTCCTGTCCCTGGCCGAACAACTCGAACGCCTTTCCGACGAACTACGCGACTCCACCCTGGGCATCCGCATGCTGCCCATCGGCACGACCTTCTCCAAGTTCCGCCGCCTGGTGCGCGACCTCTCCGCCGAACTGGGCAAGGAGATCGAACTGGCCACCCAGGGGGCGGAGACCGAACTGGACAAGACCGTCATCGAGCGCCTCAACGACCCGCTGGTGCACCTGCTGCGCAACAGCATCGACCACGGCGTGGAGCTGCCCGCGCAGCGTACGGCCGCGGGCAAGCCCGCCAAGGGCACCATCCTGCTCTCGGCCGAGCACTCCGGCGGCGAGGTGCTGATCCGCATCGAGGACGACGGCAAGGGCATCGACCCGGAGGTGATCCGGGCCAAGGCCATCGAGCGCGGGCTCATGTCCCCGGACACGGAGCTGTCCAGAAAGGAGCTGCTGGGCATGATCTTCCAGCCCGGCTTCTCCACCGCGGAAAAGATCACCAACGTCTCGGGCCGCGGCGTGGGCATGGATGTGGTCAAGCGCTCCATCGAATCCCTGCGCGGCTCGGTGCTCATCGACAGCACGCTGGGCAAGGGCACGACCATCACCGTCAAGCTCCCCCTGACCCTGGCGATCATCGACGGGCTGCAGGTCAAGGTGGACGAGGACTACTTCGTGCTGCCGCTTTCCCTGGTGGAGGAATGCGTGGAGCTGATCCGACGCGAAGGGTCCGACTCGCGCGAGCAGATCGTCAACCTGCGCGGCGAGATCGTGCCCTACATCCGGTTGCGCGAGCTCTTCGAGCTGCCGGGAAAGAGGCCGGAGATCGAGCAGATCGTGGTCGCGGGCGTGCAGGGCTCGCGCATCGGCATCGTGGTGGACCACGTCATCGGCGAGCACCAGACCGTGATCAAGAGCCTGGGCCGCTTCTACCGCGACGTGGAGGGCATTTCCGGCGCGACCATCAAGGGCGACGGGAGCATGGCCCTGATCCTCGACGTGCCCAAGATCGTCCAGTTGGCTGCGGCGGCCCAGGTGCACTAGCATGGCCCCGGCGGACCGCAGAACGGCCGGCGCGCGGGGCTCCGACGACCGCAAGGACCACGCCTGCGCGGCCATGAACCTGTGCCGCCCCGGGCCCATGGAGGCCAAGGACTTCGAGCGCTTCAGCCGTTTCATCTACGAGGAAGTGGGCATCAAGATGCCCCCCAACAAGCGGACCATGCTCGAATCGCGGCTGCAGAAGCGGCTGCGCGTGCGCGGCCTGCCGGACTACGGGGCCTACTGCGACTACCTCTTCAGCGAACAGGGTTTTGCCGAGGAACTGCCCCACCTCATCGACGTGGTAACCACCAACACCACGGACTTCTTCCGTGAGCCCAAGCACTTCGACCTGTTGAGCGAAGAGGTGCTGCCCGACTGGCACCGCCGCCACGCCGGAGCCCGCACCCTGAAGGTCTGGAGCGCGGGCTGTTCCTTCGGCATGGAGCCCTACACCCTGGCCATGGTCCTGGCCGAATTCGCCGCGCGGCAGAGTTCCTTCCGCTACTCCATCCTGGGCACGGACATCTCCACCCGTGCGCTGCAGGCCTGCGTGCGCGCCGTGTACGCCGAAGACCGGGTGGAACCCGTGCCCCAGCCCCTCAAGCGCAAGTACCTGCTGCGCAGCCGCGACCGCACGCGCAGGCTCGTGCGCATCGCGCCCGAGCTCAGGCAACAGGTGGAATTCCGGCGCCTGAACTTCATGCAGCCCTTCTCCTTCCGCGACCCCATGGACATCATCTTCTGCCGCAACGTGATCATCTATTTCGACCGGCCGACCCAGGAGCGGCTTTTCGAGAAGTTCTGCGCCAACCTGCGGCCCGGCGGCTTCGTATTCATCGGCCACTCCGAAAGCCTGACGAGCATGAGCCTGCCGCTCACGCAGGTCGCGCCAACGGTGTACCGCAGGCACTAACCGCGCCCAGGCGCACGACCATCGCCATGCCCATGACCGCACAACGCATCAAGGTACTCATCGTCGACGATTCGGCCCTGGTCCGCCAGACCCTGCAGTCCGTGCTGGAGTCCGACTCCGGCATCGAGGTCGTGGGCGTAGCCACGGACCCCTACGTGGCCGCGCAGCGGCTGGAGTCCGTGGTGCCCGACGTGATCACCCTGGACGTGGAGATGCCGCGCATGGACGGCATCACCTTCCTGCGCAAGCTCATGGCCCAGCACCCCATTCCGGTGGTGATCTGCTCCACGCTCACGGAACAGGGCGCGGAGACCACGCTCAAGGCCCTGGAATACGGGGCCGTGGACATCATCCTCAAACCCAAGGTGGGCACCAAGCAGTTCCTGGAGGAGTCGCGCATCCGCATCTGCGACGCGGTGCGCGCCGCGGCGGCCTGCAACCCCAAGAAACTCGCGGCCGCGCCCAGGATGGAGGTGCAGCCCAAGCTCACCGCCGACGCCGTGCTCGCCGCGCCCGCGGCACGGGCCATGGCCGAGACCACCGAGAAGATGGTCGTCATCGGCGCGTCCACCGGCGGCACCGAGGCCCTGCGCGAGGTGCTCGAAGCCCTGCCGCGCGACTGTCCGCCCATCGCCATCGTCCAGCACATGCCGGAAAAGTTCACCGCCGCGTTTTCCGACCGCCTCAACCGGATGTGCGCCATCACCGTGCGCGAGGCGCGCGACAACGACTCCATGCTGCGCGGCCAGGCGCTCATCGCCCCGGGCAACCGGCACATGCTCCTCAAGCGCAGCGGGGCGCGCTACTTCGTGCAGGTCAAGGACGGCCCCATGGTCAGCCGCCACCGCCCGTCCGTGGACGTGCTCTTCCGCTCCGCGGCCAGCTACGCGGGCAAAAACGCCGTGGCCGTGATCATGACCGGCATGGGCGACGACGGAGCCAAGGGCATGCGCGAACTGCACGACGCCGGGGCCATGAACTTCGCCCAGGACGAAAAAAGCTGCGTGGTCTTCGGCATGCCCCAGGAGGCCATCAAGCTCGGCGGGGTGGACAAGGTCGTGCCCCTGTCGCAGATCGCGCGGGAGATCGTGCGCGCGGCCAACTAGGCGCAGCCGGGACAGGCGAACGAGGACCGGCGGCCGCAGCCCGGCGCGCGCCCGTGCGCAACGGGAAATCGCCCGTGCGAAAACACCTTCGGCCGGAACCTTGCTTTTTCCCGCCACCTGTTGCAACACTCCGGACCGCGCCGACGGCCGCCCGTCCCCCGGGGTTAAGCGGATCGCCGCAGCGCCGATCAGGACCCAGCATGCTTTCCATCGCCATCACCACGCACTCCGCGGCCCACATTCTCGCCCTCTCCGGCCCGCTGGACGACGCCGGCGGCCGACGACTGCAGCAGGCCCTGGATGAGGTCCGAGCCAAGGCCGCGGCCCTGTCCCGTCCCCTGCTCCTGGATCTCTCCGACGTTCCGCGCATCACGCCGCGGGGCATGGAGCCCGTGCGAGCCGAGGCCTCGGCCCGCGCCGCGGCGGGCGGCGCGCCCCTGCTCGCGGCCCACGGTCCGGCGCCGCAGGAATGCGTGGCCGCCCCGACCCTGGGCGAGCACTTCGCCAACGCGTCCATCGGCGCGGTCATCGCCCTGTTCGACCACGTCTTCGCCCGCACCCTGGCCCCCTGGTACGTGGGCTGCGTCACGGACGAGGTCCGGCCCTTCCGCCTGCCGGCGCACCATGCGCCGGACACCCTGCCCGAGGCCGCGGCCGAAGCCCTGGGCCCGGATCTGGACGAAGGGGCCCTGGCCTGCCCGGAACTGGAACGCGACCTGCCCAATCCCTTCCGCTTCCTGGCCTGCGAGGCCCCGCGCCGGGCCGCGTTCTCGCGCCCCTGGCCCGTGTGCGTGTGCCACAACCGCCTAGGCCTGGACGTGGTGCGCGCGGTGCCGCCCGCCACCGTGCTCCTGGCGGGGCTGGACGCCGCGGGCCCGGCCGACGCCACGGCCGACTTCGCCCGGCTGGAGGTGGACCTGCTCGTGCGCATGCCCCGGCTCTCCGACGACCGCGACGCGCGCGACCTGGCCCGGTTCATGGACCGCTGGCTCTCGGCCGCGACCTTCCGGGACATTCCGCGCCACCAGTATTCCGGCACGGACCTTTCGGTCATCAAGGCCTTCGAGGTCATGCGCCGACTGCGCGCCCGCGCCGACCGGCTGACCGCCGCCGCCCTGCGGACACCCGACGCGCCCGGCGCGAACGCTTCCGCCGCCAACGACGAAAACGGCCGCACCGCCAACGGTACGGCCGTCTCGGCTGCGCCCGACCCCGCTCCGCAGCTCGCGCCCTATCTGACGGCCGGCATGCGCCGCGCCGCGCACCTGGCGGCCGACCATGCCCTGGCCCCGGAGCGGCGGCGCATGGCCGCCGTGCTCGCGGCCCTGGCCGCCGAACGCCTGGGCGCGCGGCCCGAGGCCTAGCGGCCCGGCGCGCAACCGGAGCCGCCCGGCTCCCCTAGAACGTGATCACCGAATAGCCCTCTTCGATGAAGCGGGACATGGACGGATGCCCGCTCATGTCGTCCAGCAGGGTCAATCCCTCGGCCTGCACGCCCTCGAGCACGCCGAGCTTGGCCGAACACGCCTTGCACGCGCCCTCGACGATCCCGGCGGCCTTGGCCTTGGCCCAAAGCCCGTGCATGGGGTTGGAGCTCTTGGCCAGCTCGGGCACCAGCTTGCACGCCGCGCCCTCGACCACGATGCGCGCATCCCATCCCTTGGCCTTCATGTCCAGACCGTTGAGCAGCACGTGGATGAAGCACATCAATTCGCCGTTGAAGGGAAAGAGCACGACCTTGCGCATATCCGACTCCTTTGGTTTACATTGAAAAGGCGGAGGCGGAACCGAATTCCGCCCCCGCCGGGGTGTCCTGGGGATGCCGGTCCGCACCGGTTCCCCTTTCCGCATCGAACGCCGCGGCGTCAGGCATAGCGGCGCATCACGGCCTCCACCGCGTCGTAGTCCACCTCCCGCGCGCAGAGCGGATCGCCCGCCAGCACCGGAACGCGCGACTCGTAGCAGGGCCGGTCGTTGCGATAGATCACGCCGATGGGAATGCCGTCGGCGAACTCCTGGGACTTCTTCATGGCCGCTTCCCAGTCCGTGGGGTCGTAATCGTCGGGCAGCCGGTAGCAGCGCTCCTTGTACCAGGCGAAGGTATTGACCTTGTTGAAGGAGACACAGGGCTGCATGATGTCCAGCAGGGAGAAGCCCCGGTGGTTCACGGCGGCCTTGATCATCTCCACCATGTGCTCGATGTCGCCCGCGAAGCTGCGCGCCACCCAGGAGGCCCCGAGGCCCACGGCCACGGCGATGGGGTTGAACTGGCTGGAGATCACGCCGCCGGGCTGGGTCTTGGTCTTGTGGCCCTCCATGGTCATGGGGCTGGCCTGGCCCTTGGTCAGGCCGTAGATCTGGTTGTCGTGGGCCATGAGGGTGATGTCCAGGTTGCGGCGGATGGCGGCCAGGAAGTGGTTGCCGCCCTCGCCGTAGGAGCAGCCGTCGCCGGAGTTGACCAGGACCTTGAGGGAGGTGTTGGCCAGCCGCGCGCCCTGGGCCGCGGGGAGCGAGCGGCCGTGCAGGCCGTTGAACCCGTTGGCGCGCATGTAGTGCGGCAGCTTGGCGGCCTGGCCGATGCCCGAAACCATGAGCACCTGGTGCGGAGCCAGGTCCAGCTCCACCAGGGCCTGTTTCACGGCCTTGAGGATGGGGAAGTTGCCGCAGCCCGGGCACCAGGAGGTGGTGAATTCGCCGAAGTCTTCGATCTTGACCATTGCATTACTCCTTTTGCAGCGCCCGCTAGGCGGCGTCGGCGGCCAGAACCGCGTCCACGATGTATTGGGCGGTGATGGCCCGCCCGTCGTACTTGAGCACCAGCCGGTCGAAGGCGAAGCCCGTGTGCTGGCGCACCAGGCCGGCGAACTGGCCCGTGGAGTTCAGTTCCACGCAGAAGGTCCTTTGCGCGGCCTTGAGCGCGTCCAGGAACAGTCCCTGGTTCAGGGGCCAGACCTGGGCGAAGTGCAACCCGGCGGCCTTTTTCCCGGCCGCGCTCAACAGGTCCACGGCCTCACGCAGCGCGCCCTTGGTGGAGCCCCAGGAAACCAGCAGGAGCTCGGCGTCCTCGGCCCCGAAGCGCTGCGGCGGCACGATGTCGCCGAAGATGGCGCACTCCTTGCGCAAGCGCTTTTCCTGCATGCGGTTGCGGATCCCGATGTCCTCGGTGATGTGCCCGTCCTCGGTGTGCTCGTGCGAATCCGTGAGCACCAGGGCGGTGCCGAACCCGGGCATGAGCCGGGGCGAGACGCCGGACTCGGTGAAGGCGTAGCGCTTGTAGGCGGCCGGGTCGTCCACGGTCTTGAGGGGCAGCACCGGTGGCGTGGCCGGGCGCACCTCGAAGGGGGCCACGGAGCGGAAGGAGTCGGCCAGGTATTGATCCGTGAGCACGAAGACCGGGGACTGGAGCTTCTCGGCGGTGTCGAAGGCCGCGCGCGTGAGCTCGAAGCACTCGGGAACGTCGCCGGGCGTGTAGATGGCGCGCGGGAACTCGCCGTGGCCCGCGTACAGGGCCAGGTTCAGGTCGGCCTGCTCGGTGCGCGTGGGCAGCCCCGTGGCCGGGCCGGGGCGCTGAGCCACGGCGATGACCACCGGCGTCTCGCTCACGCCGAGCATGGATACGGCCTCGCTCATGAGCGCCAGCCCTCCGCCCGAGGTGTTCACGATGGTCCGCGCGCCCGCGGCGGCCGAGCCCGAGGCCATGTTCAGGGCCGCGATCTCGTCCTCCACCTGCTCCACCACGATGCCCAGGGGGCCGCCGTGGTTGATGAGGTTCTGGGCGATGGAGGTGCCCGGGGTCATGGGATAGAAGAAGCAGCAACGCACCCCGGCGGCCATGGCCCCGAGGCTGATGGCTTCGTTGCCGTTCATCATCAGCTGCTCGCCCACGGTCCCGGGCGCGGGCAGGGGGGCCAGCCCGTGGCTGCTGCCGCCGACCCACTCCAGGGCCTTGTCCAGGACCTCCAGATTCTGGGCCACCACGGCCTCGCCCTTCTTGGCGAAATTCTGGGAGAGCAGCGTGCGCGGCACGGCGGGGTCCAGCCCGAGCATGCCGCAGAGCGCGCCCAGGGCGGCCACGTTCTCGAAGATGGGCTTGGGCGCGAGGTCCTTGAGCGGCAGGGCCAGGGCCCTGGCCCCTTCGGCGTCCAGGGATTCGTCCAGGAGCACCACGCCGTCCGGGGCCAGATCGGCCTTGTGCCTGGTCACGGTCTCCTGGTTCAGGGCCACGAGAATGTCGATGGCATCGCAGGGCGCGGGATGGCTTTCCGGCCCGGTGCGGATGGAATAGGTGTTGTGGCCGCCGCGGATGCGCGACATGTAGTCCTGGGTCACGTGCACGGCGTGGCCCGCGCGCGCGAGGCTCTTGGTCAGCAGCTGGCCCACGGTGGCCAACCCCTGCCCGGCCTCGCCGCCGATGACGATGTTTCTGCTCGCTGTGCTCATTGACTGCCCCTTTTCCGGGCCGCGCCCGGAAGACTCCTCCGGCCGCGGCCGGATGTGTGAAACGGGCGGCGCGCGGAGCGCCGCCCGAAAATGCGTGTCGAAAGGCTACTCGGCCGGAACCGGCGGGGTGAAGACCCGCATGCCCAGTTCCTTGTCCAGGTAGAACAACCCCTCGCCCCTGCCGCCGATGAGCCTGAGCTTGGCGAGCACGTCGTTGACGTTGTCCTCCTCCTCGACCTGTTCGCTGACGAACCACTGCAGGAAGATGTTCGTGGCGTGGTCGCGCTCCTCCATGGCCACGTCCACGAGCGCGTTGATGCGCGCGGTCACGGCCCGCTCGTGCTTGAGGGTCTCCTCGAAGAGGTCGATGACGTCCTTCCATTCGTGCGGCGGCTGGTCGATGGCCAAAAGCCGCACCTTGCCCCCGCGCTCCAGGATGTAGTCGTAGAACTTCTTGCCGTGGAAGTCCTCCTCCTGGGCCTGGGCGCGCATCCACCGGGCCACGCCGCCCAGCCCGATATCCGCGCACCAGGCGGCCATGGAAAGATAGAGGTAGCTGGAATACAGCTCCCACTTGACCTGCTCGTTGAGGGCCTCGTTCATTTTTTTGGTCAGCATCGTTGTTTTCCTCGCTCTTGGATGTGACGAGTGTTCCGGACCGCCGCCGGGACAAAACGCAAACAATTCCTATTATGGGCGGTCTTTCCAGTATACGGCAGCTTTCGCAGAAGGCAAGGGAAACCGGGCAAATTCGTTTCGGGCTCGAAAACCGGCGCGGACGGCGCATGCGGACGCCGCGCGGGCGGGACCCGGCGCAGGACGGAACAAAAAAAGAAAGAGGAAGGCAAACGGCGGCCGGAGCGAAAAGGGTTGTCTCCCGGGCCGGGCTCGGGCACTATGGCGGACCGGAGAAACGCCATGTGGACCCCCAGTTTCGGAAGCCCGCGCCACGTCGAGACGACGATCCCCTGCCACCAGTGCGGCCACGCCGTCACGGCCCGGCGGCTGTGCCGGGAGGTGCGCATCGAATGCCCCGAGTGCGGCGAAAAAGCGCCGCTGGAGGCCTATGCCCAGGACATGGACGATATCCTGGAAGAATTTCTCCAGGCCGTGTTCTGCGACCGCATGTAACCCCGCCTTTCGGCCCCACGGCCAGTCCGGCCCCCGATCGATACCCGGTGCCTAGAAATAGCCCAGGCTGCGCAGCAGGTGCAGGTTGCGCTCCTTGGCCGCGTTGCGCCCCGCGCGCTCGCCCTGCCCCGCCCCCGCGTGCGGATCGTCCGGCGGCGCGGTGCACGGCGCACAGCCCAGGGAGCGATAGCCCCGGTCGTAGAGCGTGCAGTACGGCAGCCTCTCCTGCATGTGGTAGGCCCACACGTCCATCTCCGTGAATTCCAGGATGGGATTGACGCGCACGTGGCGCGGTCCGCCGGGGAGACGCCCGCGCTCCACCCAGCCCCGCGCCGCGCGTTCCGGGTGCTCGTCCGCGCGCACGCCCGTGAGCAGCGCGGCCACGCGCAGCTCGCGGAGCGCGGCGGCGAGCGGAAGAATCTTCAGGTCGCGGCAGCAGGCCACCACGTCGCGCGCCACGGGATAGTCCGGCAGCGCGGCCGCGCCAGTGGGCCGGGCCACAAACAGGTCCACGTTCCACTCGACGGCCAGCCGGTCGCGAAAGGCCACAATCTCCGGGAACTTGTGCCCGGTGTCCAGGTTCAGCGCGGCGGGCGCGCAGGCGCCATCGACGCTGTCTGCCCGAGCCCCGCCGTCCCCGGCTCCGTCCTCTCCAGCCAACACGCGCCGCCACAGGTGCAGCACCACGGTGGAGTCCTTGCCCCCGGTCCAGGCAACGCGCACGGGGTCCGGGCCCTGCGGCGCGCAGCCGCGCCAGCGTTCGCGCACGCGCGCAAGCCGCGTCAGGGCGCGGCGCACCTTCTCTTCAAGGGGAACCTGGGATATCATCACGATCGAAAACCTCCGGGAGACGTTCCCGCATCCGGGCATCGCAACGACGACGCAAGCCGGGACATCCGCCCTCCCGCCGCCGGGCGACTGCCGGGAGTTCTACATGGTCATGCCCCGGGGCTCAAGGCGCTTCGTCCTTCCCGGTCGCGGCCGTTCATCGGGTCCTGACCGCGTCCCGCGCCCCGAGGAAGCCGGAGAACGATTTTCCCATAATGCCGATCACCGCCTTTTTCGCGGGCAATGCAGACGGACGCGCGTGGTGTTGCAGTTTCCGTAAGGCCATGCAAGACACCCGCCATTTTTCCGAAACCGCGTACGGAACCATGAAAGATTCTCCCCCTGTTGACATTACAGTCGCAGTATGTTTTTGCTCGTATCCGTAACACAACCGTCTGCCGGGATGGACACGCCGCAAGCCCCATCCCGGCTGTGTTTTTCACCCCCCCGCCGGGTCGGCGCCTTGCGGGACAACACTGGTCAGGACCGATGAGCAAAAAGAAAGGATCGACGCAGGTCACCATTTTCCCCGATTGGTGCAAGGGCTGCGGCATCTGCGCCGCGTTCTGCCCGGGCAAGGTCATGATCGTGGACCAGACCGGCAAGGCCAAGGTGGTCAGGGAGGAGGAGTGCATCAATTGCGGCTTCTGCGAACTGCACTGTCCGGACTTCGCCATCATGGTCTCCCCGAAGAACGGCGCGCCCGAGCGCGATGCGGCGCAGGACGACGGCCCGGCTGCCCCGGCCCCCGCTCCGGAGGCGGCCCCGGCTCCTACGGCGCCGGTTCCCAAGGCCGCTGCTTCCAAGGCCAAGGCCCAAAAGACCGCCGCCAAAAAGGCTCCGGCCAAAAAGGCCGCCCAACGCGACCCGAACAAAAAGGCGTAGGACAGCATGGCTCAAGCGAAAAAGAAGAGAACGGAGATTTTCGCCCTCGGCAACGAGGCCGTGGTGGAAGGCGCGCTCATCGCCGGGTGCACCTTTTACGCGGGCTATCCCATCACCCCGTCCAGCGAGATCATGGAAATCATGGCCGCGCGCCTGCCGCGCACGCCAGAGGGCGTCTTCCTGCAGATGGAGGACGAGATCGGGAGCCTGGGCGCGGCCATCGGCGCCTCGCTCGCGGGCCGCAAGGTCATGACCGCCACCTCGGGCCCGGGCTTCTCGCTCATGCAGGAGCACATCGGCTACGCCTGCATGGTCGAATCGCCCCTGGTCATCGTCAACGTGATGCGCGGCGGGCCGTCCACCGGGCTGCCCACCAGCCCCTCCCAGGGCGACGTGCAGCAGGCCCGCTGGGGCACCCACGGCGACCACCCGATCATCGTGCTCTCGGCCTCGGACGTGCAGGAATGCCTGGAGATGACCGTGCGCGCCTTCAACATGGCCGAGAAGTACCGCACCCCGGTGATCCTGCTCCTGGACGAGGTCACGGCGCACACGCGCGAGAAGATCTTCCTGCCCGAGCCCGGGGAATACGAAATCCTGGAGCGGGCCGTGCCCTCGGTGCCGCCGGAGTGGTTCAAGCCCTACGAGGACACCGCGCGCGGCGTGCCGCCCGTGGCCCCCATCGGCGCTGGCTACCGCACGCACATCACCGGCCTGACGCACGACCCCATGGGCTACCCCACGCAGCGGCCCGACGAAATCAACACGGCCATGCACCGCATGTTCCGCAAGATCGACCAGTTCTTCGACGACATCCAGCTCGTGGACGAGTTCCTGACCGAGGACGCGGAGATCGGCATCGTGGCCTACGGCAGCGTGGCGCGCTCGGCGCGGCTGGCCGTGACCAAGGCGCGCGAGCGCGGCTACAAGGTCGGACTGATCACCCTGAAGACCCTCTTCCCCTTCCCCAAGCCCTCGGTGGTCGCCCTGGCGCGCAAGGCCAAGTGCATCCTGGTTCCGGAGATGAACATGGGCCAGATGTCGCGCGAGGTCAAAAGGGTCAACAACGGCGCCACCCGCGTGCGGACCATCAACCGCGTGGACGGCAGCATCATCACCCCGTCCGAAATCCTCAAATCCATCACCCAGGTGTAGCCATGAGCGAAGTGACCCAACTCATCCACCAGTATCTGCGGCACAACAAGAAATTCCCCCACGTGCTCTGTCCCGGCTGCGGCCACGGCATCGCCATGGGCTCCATCGTGCGCTCGGTGCACGCCCAGGGCTGGTCCAAGGACGACGTGGTCGTGGTCGCGGGCATCGGCTGCTCGGGCCGCATCGCCGTGTACATGGACTTCAACACCGTGCACACCACCCACGGCCGCGCCCTGACCTTCGCCACCGGCATCAAGATGGCCAAGCCCGAGATGCACGTCATCGTGATCATGGGCGACGGCGACGCCCTGTCCATCGGCGGCAACCACCTGATCCACGCCGCGCGCAAGAACATCGGGCTCACGGCCATCATCCTCAACAACAACATCTACGGCATGACCGGCGGCCAGTGCTCCTCCACCACGCCCACGGGCGACTTCTCCATGACCACGCCCTACGGCCAGTTGGAGAAGTCCTTCGACATCGTGGAGCTGGCGCGCGCGGCCGGGGCCAACTTCGTGGCCCGGGGCACGGCCTTCCACGCCCAGCAGCTCGACCGGATCATGACCACGGCCTTCGGCCGCCCGGGCTTCAACCTCGTGGAGGTCTTCACGCCCTGCCACACCCAGTACGGCCGCAAGAACAAGTTCAAGAATCCCGTCGAGATGTACAAGCACATCAGCAAGACGACCATGCCCCTGGAGGCCTGGTCCAAGCTGGAGCCGGAAAAGCGGGCCGAACGCACGCCCGTGGGCGTGTTCGTGGAGCGCGACGAACCCGGGCTCGAGGAACGCTACATGGAAATGAAGAAAAAGCTGCTGGGGAGCGCCCAATGAGCAAGAAAGCCAAGATGCAGGAACTCAACCGATTCGAGCTGCGCCTCTCCGGCCTCGGCGGCCAGGGCATCATCACCCTGGGCAAGATCCTGGGCACGGCGCTGGCCCTGGGCCACGGCTACTACGTGACCCAGACCCAGAGCTACGGCCCGGAAGCGCGCGGCGGCTCCAGCCGCGCGGACCTGGTGATCAGCTCGCACCCGATCAGCTATCCCAAGACCGAGAACCTGGACCTGCTGGTGGCGCTCAGCCAGGAGGCCTGCAACGCCTACTACCGCTACCTCAAGCCCAACGGCGTGCTGATGGTGGACACCTCCATGGTCGCCAACACGCCGACCAACGTCTACAAGGGGCTGCCCTTCACCACCCTGGCCAAGGACAAGATCGGCCTGGTGCAGACCCTGAACATCCTGGTGCTCGGCGCGGTGACGCACCTCTTGCCCTTCGCGGGCCAGCGGCGCATGAAGAAGGCCGTGGAGCAGGCCCTGCCGCCCAAGATCCAGGAGATCAACATCAAGGCCTTCAACCTGGGCCACCGCGAGGCGGCCAAGCACTTCGGCGACGCCCCGGCCGTGTGGCTCGAGGCCGAGGAAATGGCCGACGCCGAGGAAGATACGGAACACGTCTAGGGCGCGCCATTCCCATGCGGAAAAGAAGAGCCCCGGCCGGAACGGCCGGGGCTTTTTCGTGCGAAAGGCGGGAGACGGACGGATCTTGCGGAACGCTACAACCCCAGCGCGCGGGCCATGAGGCCGGGGAGGGACTTGAGGTCCGGGCAGACCGCGATTCCCGCCGCGCGCAGGGCCGCGAGCTTGTCCGCGATGCCGCCGCTGCCCTCCTCCAGGATGGCCCCGGCATGGCCCAGCCGCTTGCCCGCCGGGGCCGTGCGCCCGGCGATAAAGGCCAGCACCGGCTTGGGGAACTGCGTCTCCACCACGTACCGCGCCAGCTCCTCCTCGGCCGTGCCGCCGATCTCGCCCAGGACCAGGACCGCGCCCGTGGCCGGGTCGTCGCGGACCAGCTCCAGGAAATCCACGTACTTTAGGCCGATGAACGGATCGCCGCCGATGCCCACGCACACGGACTGGCCGATGGACGCGGCGGACAGCCGCGAGGCGGTCTCGTAGGTCAGGGTGCCGGAGCGCGAGAAGATGGCCACGGGCCCGGGCGTGTACACGTAGCCGGGCATGATCCCGATCTTGGTCCGGCCGGGCACGATGAGCCCGGGCGTGTTCGGGCCCACCAGCCGGGTGCGCGAGCCCGTGACGCGCAGCGTCTCCCGCACGCGGAGCATGTCCGCCTGGGGGATGTGCTCGGTGATGCACACGCACCAGGGCACGTCGTTGTCGGCCGCCTCCAGGATGGCCTCGGCCGCGAACGGCGCGGGCACGAAGACGATGGAGGCGTCGATGGCGTGCGCGGCGCAGGCCTGGCGCACGGAGTCGTAGACCGGCACGCCGAGCACCTCCCGGCCGCCCTTGAAGGGCGTGACCCCGGCCACGACGTTGGTGCCGTATTCCTGCATCAGGCGCACGTGCAGTTGCGCGGCCTTGCCCGTGATGCCCTGCACGAGTACGCGCGAGGAGCGCGACAACCCCAACCCGCCGGGCGCGGGCGACGCGCCGCCCACGAAGGAACCGCCCGCCCGCTCCGCGGGCTCGGGCTCGTCGGGGCGCACGTAGTCCACCCGGGGCACGTCGGCCGGGCGCAGCTCGCGCAGCACCTTGAGAGCCTCGGCCATGGTCCGGCTCACGTGCACGTCCGGGTCGGCCAGCCCGGCGAGCAGCGCCCTGCCCTCCTCGGCCTCGTAGCCGTCCATGCGCGCGACCACGGGCTTGGGCGGCCGCCTGCCGCCCAGGGCCCCGATCATGGCCTCGGCCACCTGTCTGGCGGAGACGATGCCGCCGAACAGGTTGACGAAGATCACGCGCACGGCCGGGTTCTCGAAGAGCAAGCCCATGGCCGTGGCCATGCGCTCGCGGTCCGCGCCGCCGCCCAGGTCCATGAAGTTGGCCGCGGGCAGGCCGGAAAAGTTCAGCAGGTCCATGGTGCCCATGGCCAGCCCCGCGCCGTTGACCATGGTGCCGACCCAGCCGTCCATCTTCACGTAGCTCAGGCCCGCGGCGCGGGCCGCGTTCTCCTCGGGCGAGGCGTGGCCGGGCTCGTAGAACCGCTCCAGCTCGGGCCGCGCGGCGCGCACGTTGTCGTCGATCTCCACCTTGCCGTCCAGGGCGATCCACTCCCCCCCGGGCGTGAGCACCAGCGGGTTGATCTCGGCCAGGAGCAGCCCGTAATCCACGACCGCGCCGTGCAGCCGCCGGACCAGGTCCGCGAAGCCCGCAAAGAGCGCCTTGTCCGCGTTCGGGCCAAGCAAATGGAAGAACGCGGCGCGCACCTGGCGGTCGGCCACCCCGGCCAGGGCGGGCACGTTCTGGATCAGCACGCTGTCGCGCGCGGCCTCCACCTCCATGCCGCCCGCGCTGGAGACCGTGAGCACCAGGGATTCGCGCGCGCGGGAGACCGCGAAGGAGAGGTAGAACTCGCGCGCGATGGCCGTGCCGGGCTCGATGCGCAAGAGCGGAGGCTTCTGGCCCTTGATGACCAGGTCGAAGATGCGCGCGCATTCCGGGGCCAGCCGCGCGGGGTCGTCCACGCGGGCCACGCCCCCGGCCTTGCCCCGGCCGCCCGCGAGCACCTGGGACTTGACGAACCAGGGCGGCGGACAGGGCGGGACGAAGGAGGCGTAGTCGTCGCGGGTCACGGTCCAGCCGTCCGGGGTGCGGATCCCCGCCTCGCGGTACAGGAGCTTGCTCTGGTGCTCGTTCAGCAGCATGAAGGGTCCTTTGCGGCTTGAGGGATGGCCAGGGAGCCGCCGCGGGCCCGGCGCGCGCGGCGGCTGCCGGGCGTGGGCCCGGTTCGGGCCACTATTCCATAGAATCGGATGGGATGAAAGCCGAAAGGAACAGCCGGACGGCTGAACGAGACCGCCACGCACGCGACACTGCGGCGCGGCGCGCTGCAAAAGGACGGGAAATTCGCCGGGCGCAGGTCAGGCGCGGATGCGAAACCCGTCCGGCCGTCCGCCTCCTCCGCCCGGATGCCGCCCCTCGGCTCAGATGCCGAGTTCCTCGTCGATGAGCACGACCTTGATGCGGCCCTTGGGAAAACTCTTTTCCGTGATCGTCCAGGTGTTGCAGATGCGTTCCGGGCTGCGGCAGTCCTCGCAGCGGCCGGTGCGCACGCAGGGGGTCTTCTTGTCCAAACGCATGGCGTTCACGGGCGAGGCGTAGGACTTGATGCGCGCGCGGGCCGCGTCCCCATCGGCCACCAGCTTGTTGGCCCCGGCGAGCACGACCACGGCCAGGGGCCCGAAGGTCAGCCCGGCCACGCGGTTGCCGTACATGTCCAGGTTCACGAGCTTGCCCGTCTCGGTCACGGCGTTGGTCCCGGTGAAGAACAGGTCAACGAGCAGGGCCTGGCGACGGCGTTCCAGCATGTCCGCGCGCGAGATGGTCTTGTCGTAGGTGTCCAGGACCTGGAGCCGCTCGTGGTTCTTGAGCGCGTCGTAGAGCCCGGTGGCCAGGAAGGTGCCGGACCCGCCCCAGGACACGGTCCGCGCGCCGGTGCGCGGCAGGATCTCGTCGAGCACCAGGGCGCGCGCGGCCGCGCGGTCGGGCACCAGGCAGGCGTCGAAGTTGTTGGCCGTCAGGGCCTTCACGGCCGCGGCCAGCCGCAGGGACCGGTAGTGCCGCGCGGGGTTGTCCATGGCGTTCTCCGTTGCGGGCCGCGCGGGCCCGGCGCGGGGGCGGGCCTAGAACCCGTAGTGCTCGTAGCGCCGCTCCCGGCGGTTGATGTACTGGGTCACGCGGTAGTTGCCCTTGAGGTGGGCCTCTTCCAAAAGCCGCTTGCCCGCGGCGTTGCATTCGTCGCAGGCGTTCAGCGGCACCTCGATGCCCACGGAGAGCGGATTGAGCGTGGACCAGGTCTCCAGCTTCAGCGTGCCCGAGCAGTGCGGACAGATGCGCACGTACTCCACCTGGCTCTCGCTGATGCCCTCGGTGTCGTAGAAGATATCCTTGTCGCGCACGAACCATTCGCCCTCGGCGTCGCCGACCTTGGGGCGCTTGGGCGGGTCGAGGTAGAGCCCGACCATGCCCTCGCAGAGCTTCTTGATGTACTCCGTGATCTGCGGCGACTGGCGCACCTTGGATTCGTCGAAGTCCGGCTCGCGCACGGCGTCGAAATCCACCCCGGCCATGGCCAGCACGATGCCCGTGTTCACGTAGGGCAGCGCGCCCTGGATGGCGTAGCCGCCCTCGAGCACGGCTATGTCCGGGTTGAGCTTGTGGTTGAGCATGGCGTAGCCGCGCGCCGAAAAGTTCATGTTCGTGATCGGGTCCGAGAAGTGGTTGTCCTGCCCGGCGGAATTGACGATCAGGTCGGGCTTGAAGTCCTCGAGGATCGGCAGCACGCAGTGGTCGATGACGTGCAGGAACCCCTCGTCACCGGTATGCGGCGGCAGGGGGATGTTGATGGTCCGGCCCAGGGCGTTGACGCCGCCGCATTCGTGCGGAAAGCCCGTGCCCGGATACAGGGTGCGGCCGTCCTGGTGCAGGGAGATGAACAGCGTGTCGCGGTCGTTCCAGTAAATGTCCTGGGTGCCGTCGCCGTGGTGGCAATCCGTGTCCACGATGGCCACGCGCAGGGGGCCGTAGTGCTCGCGGATCCACTCGATCATCACGGCCTCGATGTTGATGTTGCAGAAGCCGCGGTTGCCGTGCACGGACTTGCAGGCGTGGTGTCCCGGGGGGCGCACCAGGGCGAAGGCCTTTTCCTCCTCCTTTTCCATGACCAGCCGCGCGGCCTTGATGGCCCCGCCGGCCGAGACCATGTGCGAGGTGGTGGTCACGGCCTCCAGGTTGGGAAAGCAGAAGTGCACGCGCTCCACGTCCTCGCGCCCGGCCACCTCGGGCTTGTATTCGCTGATGCCCGCGATGTCGAAGACGCCCTCCTCGCGCAACTGGTCCTGGGTGTAGAGCAGCCGCTCCTCGCGCTCGGGGTGCGTGGGGGAGATGCACCAGTCGAAGGCCGGGAAGAAGATCAGGCCCAAACGGTTCTTGGCTTCCAGCATGTCGCTTTCCCCGTTATTTCAGGATTCCGGGCCGGATCTGGCACTTGACGCGGATGTTGCGCCCGCGCTCGCCGCGCATTCCGACCATGTTGAATTCGCCCGCCTCGGTCACGTCCACCTCCGGGTCCTCGTCCAGGGCCTCGAACTCGCCCAGGCGCGCCAGCAGGTGGCGGCGGGCGTCGGCCTCGGCGTCGGCCAGCCGGTAGTTCGCGCCGACGGCCTCCTCCACGCCGAACTTGGGGATGAACATGCGCCCCTTTTCCGTGTCCGCGAAGAGCTCGGCCTCCACGGTGGTGCGCGTGAGCGCCGCTCCGATGGCGTTGGCCACGGCGTAGTTCTCCGGCACCACCACGCGGCCGCCCCAGGCGCGCGACAGCAACGGCTGGAAGGCCATGGCCGGGCCGCCCATGACGTAGAGGGTCCTGGGATCCACGCGCTTGTCCGCGAGCAGTTCGTGGATCGTATACACGGGCTTGGCGTTGATGGCCCAGATCATGTCCTCCACCGCGTCGAGAATGGCGGTCACGGAGGCCTCCACGGCCTCGCGCGCCATCTTCTCCGGGAAGGTGTCCCACAGCGCGGCCAGGGATTCGATGCCCGCGCGCGAGGCGGCCACGTCGCCCAGGTCCGTGAGCTCCAGATAGTTGAAGGCGTCCATGAGCGCGGGCCTGGCCCCGCCCAGGGCCATGGGCGGGCCGTTCCGTTCCGGCCCCACGCGCACGCGGCCTTCCACCACGTGCAGCCGCGAATCGCCGCCCACGCCGATGGAGGTGGTCTTGAGCGCGCGCACCAGGGTCGGGTAGGAGCCGACCTCGATGCCCTCGGTCTCGATGAGCGGCGCGCCGTCGGCAAAGACCGCGATGTCCGTGGTCGTGCCGCCGATGTCCAGGATCACGCAGTCCTCGGAGATGTCGCACAGGGCGATGGTGCCCATGACGCTGGCCGCCGGGCCCGAGAGAATGGATTCCACGGGCTGGTCGCGCGACACGGAAAACGGCATGGTTCCGCCGTCGGCCTTGAGGATGTTGATGCGCGAAAGCAGGCCGTAGTCCTCGGCGGCCCCGGCCACGGCGTCGGCGAACTCGTTGTAGGTGCGCCAGACGGCCGCGTTGTAGTAGGCAGTGGAGATGCGCCGGGGAAAGTTGAGCATGCCGGAGATGCGGTGGCCGCGCGAGACGAAGTCGGCCTGGTCGGCCACGGCGGCGGCGATGGCGTTCTCCTGCGCCGGGTTGCGCGTGGAGAACTTGGTCACGGCGGCGAAGACCGAGACCCCGGCCTCGCGGCAGGCGGCCACGGCGCGGTCCAGGGCCGCCACATCCAGGGCACGGACCTCCTTGCCGCGGTGGTCGATGGACCCGGGGATGACATGGTAGAACCCGCCGATGCGGAAGTTCTCCGGATCGATGCCCGGGCCCGAGGAAACGATGACGCCCACCTCCTCGGTGCGGCCCTCGACGATGGCGTTGGTGGACAGGGTCGTGGAGAGGTTGAAGCGCCGGATGTCGTGGGGCTTCACGTCGTAGAGCACGCTGTCCAGGGCCTTGGACACGGAGGAGAACAGGTTGTGGTGGTCCGTGGGCACCTTGGCCGAGGCCACGATCTTTCCGTCCTTGAGGACCACGGCGTCCGTGTGTGTGCCGCCGACGTCTATTCCTAGATACATCAGCTCACTTCCTTGGGGATTGGGGTTGCGGTTGGGGCCGCCATGCGGTGCGCCAGGTCCAGGGCCGCGCGCAGGCTGCCCAGGTCGGCCACGCCCCGGCCCGCGATGTCGTAGGCCGTGCCGTGGTCCACGGAGGTGCGCACGAAGGGCAGCCCCAGGGTCACGTTCACGGCCTCGCCGAAGTGCACCAGCTTGAGCGGGCCGAGGCCCTGGTCGTGGTACATGGCCAGCACGGCGGAAAACTCGCCGCGCAACGCCCGGCCGAAGACCGTGTCCGCAGGGAGCGGTCCGACCACGGCCATGCCCCGGGCCCGGGCCTCGGCCACGGCGGGTTCGATGATCTCGATCTCCTCGCGGCCGATGCGCCCGGATTCTCCCGCGTGCGGGTTCAGGCCGCACACGGCCACGGGCCCGGCGTCCGCGCCCCACACCGTGCGCACGAAGGCGTGCGTCAGGCGCAGGCAGCGCAGCACGCGCTCGAAGGTGATCAGGTCCGCCACCTCGCGCAGGGGCGGATGCGTGGTCACCAGGCTCACGCGCAGCTTCTCGCCACACAGGTGCATGCAGACCTCGTCCTCGCCCAGCCCGGCGTGGCGCGCCAGGAACTCGGTGTGCCCGGGAAAGTCGAACCCCGCGGCCTGGAGCATGGCCTTGTTCAGGGGCAGCGTCACGATCCCGCGCGCCAGGCCCCGGTCGATGCAGCCGCAGGCGGCCTCCAGGCTCAGCCCGGCGGCGCGCCCGCCCTCGGGGGCGGCCTCGCCGGTGCGCGGCGAAAAATCCTCCAGCCCCGGCGGACAGAAAAGATGGACGCCCGGTCCGGCGACGGCCGCGGCCGCGGGATCGTCCACACGCGTCCAGAAACGCGCCCGGCCAAGCAGCGGCAAAGCCGCGTCCAGGGCCGTCTCCGGCCCGATCAGCAGCACGGGCTCCGCCGGAGGTTCAGCGCCGAACAGGCGCACGGCCAGCTCCGGGCCCACGCCGTTGGGGTCGCCCAGGGTCACGGCCAGGGGGGCCACCGTCGTCTTCGCATTCATGCCGTCGCCCTCCCGGCGGTCGGGGCAAGCCCGCCCTCCCCGGCTTCGCCCATTTCGTCCGGGTTCACTTCATCTGTGCCGATCTCGCGCTCCATGAGCAGCGCGGCCACGCGGTTGACCAGCCAGACCACGCGCTCGAAGAGGATGCCCGCGCGGTGCATGCGCGTCTTCTCCTCCACGTCCACGCCCTCGGAGAGTTCCACGCAGCGCCGCCGGAACCGCTCCAGGGTCTCGCCCCGGTCGCGCGTGAGCAGGTAGAGCTGCCGCGCCTCGGTGCGCCCGGCGTCGTTCCAGGCCTCGGCCAGGGTCAGCAGAAAGAAGTGCGCGCTCTCGCGCAGCACGCCGTAGAACTCCTCTCCGGACGTGGTGGGAGGCCGCTCCGGGCCGCCCGGCCCGAACAGGCGCGCCAAGTCGTTCACGCCCTCCTCCAGGGCGTCCACCTGGGCCACCAGGCCGCGCAGCAGCACGAGGTCCTGGGCCGTGCCCGGCCCCAGGTCGCGGCCCGCCAGCTCGTCCAGCGTGGCGCGCACCTCGCCGCCCACGGACGCGTAGGCCGCATGGCGCGCGTCCAGGGCCGCCGCCTCGCCCTCGGCCCCGGCCTGCACGTATTCCGGAAAGCGCACCACCAGCCGCCCCATCTCGCGCATGCCCAGACTCATGACCGCGTCCGGCGCGTCGGCGGTCAGGTCCGCCAGGTCGGCCAGGAAGTGCAGGCGCGAGAGGTCCTCCTGGCGCGTCTGCGGCCACCAGCGCGCCAACAGCGCGGCGAGTTGGTCGTGGAACGGGAAACAGGCGAAGGTCACGCCCCAGTTGAAAATGATCACGATGAAGGCCATCTGGCGCTCCATGTCGCTCGTGAGGTGCGCCACCAGGCTGTGCACCAGGGGCACGCCGCCCAGGAACTCCACGTAGAAGAGCGGGACCATGATCAACGCGCCGATGACGTTCATGAGCACCTGGGCCATGATCAGCTGCTTGGGCCTCCCGCGCACGGACAGGGCCAGGAACCAGGTGGTCAGGGACGAGCCCAGGTGCGCGCCGTAGACGAGCATGATCGTCTCGGGCACGCCGAAGAGCCCGCCCTTGGCCAGGGCCAGGCCGATGAGGATGATGCCCAGGGTGGTCTGGGTCACGGCCGTGAGCACCATGCCCGTGAGCAGGGCCAGAAAGTAGTGGCCGGTGGTGGCGTGCAGCACGGAGCGCACCCAGTCCATCTGCGCCAGGGGCATGGCGCCCTGGCGGATGAGCGACAATCCCGTGAAGAGCAACCCCACGCCGAACAGGGTCATGGCCAGGTGGCGCATGCTCCGGGGCCGCTCGAAGGCCACGCTCACGCCCGCGAAGAACAGGAGCACGTCCACGAGCACGGTCACGTCCAGCACCGCGATGAGCACCAGGACGCAGGAGCCCGCGTTGGCCCAGAAGACCACGGGCAGGGCCTTGCGCACGCGCATCAGCCCGCTGGAGACCAGCCCGGCGGTGATGAACGCGGCCACGGAGGGCGACTGGGTGACCAGCCCGGAGCCGAGCCCGAGCAGCGCCCCGCGCAGGTCGGTGTTCGTGAAACGGTAAAAGACCAGCCGCAACCGGCGGCTGGTCATCTTGCGCAGGTTCGAGGAGACCAGGGTGATGCCCACGAAAAAGATGCCCAACCCGCCCAGAAGCGTCGTCCATCCGGCTCCAGCCATGTTCTCCCCGTGCCTGCCGCAGTCGTTTTGCGTATCGATACAAGTTGTTGGGTGCCAGACATCGGCCCGGAGGTCCAGCCCGCGCCGGGCCTTGCGGGTCACTTTTCCCGTGAACGGTCGCCAGGGCTCGGGGGACGGTCGGGACGGTCGGTGCAGTGCGCCTCCGGCCGCGCTCCCCAGGTTGCGCAGAGCGGCTCGCCGGAAAGGAACCGCGTGAACTCGTCAAGAATGCGCCCGTGGTCGAAGCACAGGGGTTCGGGCCGGCGGCCCACGGCGAAGAAGCGCGCCTCGGCCGCGTCGTCGCCGCCCGCCAGGGTGGATAGGTCGGCCGCGCGAGCCGTGAACACGGTGGAGACGGTGTGCAGCCGCGCATCGCGCGCCGGGTCGGAATAGACGCCCAGGAGCGCGACGAGTTCCACGTCCAGGCCGGTCTCCTCGCGCGCCTCGCGCACGGCGGCGCGCTCCAGGGTCTCGCCGTAGTCCACGAACCCGCCGGGCAGGGCCCAGCCGTGCGGCTCGTTGCGGCGGCGCACGAGCACCACGCCGCGGGATGCGTCGTAAATGACCACATCGACAGTGGGCACCGGGTTCGTGTAATGAACCACGGGGCCGCCGCAGTGGGGACAGGGTTTGATCAGGGCCATGGAGCCTCCTCCGTCGGGCCGCCACCTGCGTTCGCGCTACGCCGCGCGAACGCGCATTCCGAAAACTTCCTCCCGCGGAGCGGCCGACAGTCCCGGTGTAGCCCCTCGCGGCGCGGGCTTCCAGAAAAAAATATGCGGGCAAAAACCACGATAATCGTCCATCGAGGGGCGCTGGGCGACTTCCTGTGCGCCTGGCCCGCGCTGCGTTCGCTGGCGGCGCGTTTTCCCGGCGCGCTCTGGGCCGGGCGCGCGGCCTACGGTCCGTGGGTCGAATCCCTGGGGTTGGCCCCCTGCCCCGGCCCGCTGCGCGCGGCCCTGGACCGCGCCTACGGCGCGGACGCACCGCCGGAACTGCCCTTGCCGGACGCCGGGCTCGGGCGGTCCGGCCCGGCGCATCCGCCGGGCCGCCCTCCCCTGCTCGCTCCTGCGGACGCGCAAACCGTGAAGGCAAGCGACGGCCGGACCGTACCCGACAAAAGCCCCGGCCCCGGAGAGGCCGCTGCCACGGACTCCCCCTTCTCCATGGTCACGCCCTCTTTTGCGGCCAGTCCCTTTTCCACGGACACGCCGATTCCCGAAAACGCGGAGCACCCCCCGGAAACGCGCGTGTTCTGGTTCGGGCTGGAACGGGCGGCCTGGGATTTTTCCGCGCCCGGGTGGGTCTTCCTGCCCTCCGTGGTTCCGGGCCGCGCCGTGCCGCCGCGCGTGCCGCACCGGGAAGCGCTGGCCCGCGCGGGCGTGCCCTGGCGCGACGGCTGGTGCGCGGCCTGGCGGCGGCTCCACGGCGGCTGGTCGAACAAGGGGGCGGTTGATCGGGTGGTGCTCTTCGCCGGGGCCGGGCATCGGGCCAAGCAGTGGCCCCTGGTTCAATTTCTTGAACTGGCCCGGCGCATCACAGCGCACGGCCTGGAGCCGGTCTTTGCCCTGGGCCCGGCGGAACTGGAACATGGTATGAGGATCGAAGAATTCCGGACCGTTGCCCCGCAGGATTTCCAGGAACTCGCAGCCCTGCTGCGCTCGGCGCGCGCCGTGGTGGGCAACGACTGCGGCCCCCTGCACCTGGCCGGGCTGACCGGCGTGCCCACGGTGGCCCTGTTCGGCCCCACGGACCCGGCCCAGTGGGCCCCGGCCTTCTGCCCGGCCGACGGCGCGCCGCAACCGGACGGGGCGGCCGGGAACGCGGCCCGAGAGCACGAGCGCCCGGACGGGCTGACCGTGCTCACGGCCGACGCGGCCTGCGCGCCGTGCACGGCGACCACGGCGGGCCTGGACTGCCCCGAGCCGCGCTGCCTGGCCGCCATCGCCGTGGACCGCGTGGAAGCCGCCCTGGCCGCGTATCTGGCGGGCCGTTAGGCCGCCCAGGTCGCCTGGACCAGCCGCCCCCCCACTCACCCGGACCACCCGGCCTCCGGCCTTCTTGCCCTCGCCAGCCGCCGCCCACTTCGTCTGCACATCCCATCCGGAAAATGCACCGTCCACCGTCACCGCGCGGACGTGAAAAAACGCCCCGGACACGCGAAAAACGCGCGAAGGGGCGGCCAAAAAGAATATAACATATTTAAATAAAATGATTTATTTTGCAACGGACCAGGTATTCCAGACCCCACAACGGAACCGGGGGATCAGGTCCAACCTGATCCCCCGGTTCCGGCAATAGGAAGAAGTACTTTCTTAGTAGCAATCCGCATGCCAACGACGGGCAACTTT
This sequence comes from Desulfovibrionaceae bacterium, assembly GCA_015709205.1. GTDB lineage: Bacteria > Desulfobacterota > Desulfovibrionia > Desulfovibrionales > Desulfovibrionaceae > JACCQO01. Next base: position 134,128 of record JACCQO010000005.1, on the reverse strand, counting down.
ACAAATTTCATTTATATCCTTTAATATAGGAATGTTATAAAAAAACTCAACTTCACGATTCTTTTGTCCGCGCTCTTGTCGGTAAAAATTCCTAAACTTGCCCCTGCCCAGGACGGGAAATCCGGACAAATTTTTTGATCCGCCCTTGATGGAATCGTTCGGGCCGCCCCCTGAAGGGAACGGGGCTCGCCCCGCGCCCGCACGACGTCTCAAAGCACCCCGAACCCGGCGGCGCGCAGGGCGGCCACGGGCGTCGCCCCCTCGCGAATCAGGCGCAGTGCGCCGGGCCACGAACCGCCGGGGCCATCGAGCCCGTTGGACGCGCCGCCCGCATCCGGATCGAGCGGGGCCACGATGGTCGAGGGGACGCCGCCGCAGGGCCAGGGCCGCAGGGCCAGGAGTCCGTCGGAACCGGCCACCAGGGCGGCGTCCAGTCGCCCGGGTTCGGCCGCGGGCGGCGCACCCGCCGGGTTGGCGCTGGTGGCCACCAGGGCGCGGCCCAGATCGCGGGCCAGCCGCGCGGCCAGGGGGTGCGACGTGACGCGCACGGCCACGGTTCCGTCCGGGGCCAGCAGGTGCGGATCGAGCCCGGCGCGCGCGGGCAGGACCACGGTCAGCGGCCCGGGCCAGAAGCGCGCGGCCAGGGCGTCCAGCAGAGCGGCCTGGGCCGCGTCCCGGGCCGGTGCCGCCAGTTGCGCCAGTTGCGTCCGGTCGGCGGCCAGCAGGGAAAAGGGCTTGCCCTCGGGGCGGCCCTTGAGCGCGGCCACGCGGGCCAGGGCAGCGGGAGCGTCATAGGCGCAGCCCACGGCGTAGAAGGTGCCGGTAGGATACACGACCACCCCGCCGCGCCGCAGGGCGGCCAGGGTCTCGGCGTAGGTCAGTGCCTTGGGGAACGCGCCGGGGGACGCATTGGGGAATGTGCCGGGAGATGCGGAATGCATGAAACGGCCCTCTGTTTCCTTGGAAGGGAATGCGGCGGCTCCGGCCGTCCCGCAGCGCGCGCCCGGTTGCCAGCCCGACGCGCGCGCGGTATGCGTTCACACCGGGGAACCGAACGCATGCAGAAACTCAAACTCGTCTGGGTGGGCAAGGCCAAGGCCGCGCACTGGCGCGCGGCCGAGGACCATTACGCCAAGCTCCTGTCCCGCTGGTTCAAGCTCGAACGCGTGGAGGTCAAGGACGCGCCGGGCAAGCTGACCACGCTCGAGCGCAACGCGGCCGAGGGCGCGCGCCTGCTCGGGGCCGTGGGGGCCACGGACGTGGCCGTGGCCCTGGACGCCGCGGGCCGGTCCATGACCTCGGAACGGCTCGCCGCCTTGCTGCGCTCGCTCTCCGGCGACGGCAACCGCGTACCCTGCTTCGTGGTCGGCGGCGCCTTCGGCCTGTCGCCCGAGGTCCTGGCCCGCGCGGACCACACCCTGTCCCTCTCGGCCATGACCTTTCCGCACGAACTGGCGCGCGTGGTGCTGCTGGAGCAGCTCTACCGCGCCGCCGCCATCCTGCGCGACACCGGTTACCACCACTAGGACGCCCAAGAGCGCGCCTGCCCCAAAAAGGAAATGCCCGCCCACGCGCGGACCACGCGGCCGCACGGCCACGCCCCTTCCCACGCCCGGCACGGCCTACAGCAGGCTGCCCAGCGTGCCCTGTTTCTTGAATTTCGTGCCCGTGGGACCGACCTTGGCCGTGCCCGTGACGTTGACCTCGGAGTCGGCGAGCCGCCGGAAGTTCAGAGCCACGGTGCCCGCGGCCTCCATGGGCACGGGCTTGTCCAGGGTGAAGCTCCTGAGGGTCAGGTCGCTCCCCTTGAGGTCCGCGGCAAGCTGCATCTGCTCCACGCGCATGGCGTTGGGCAGGACCAGCGTGGAGGCCGAGGCCGCCAGAGTGCCGGAACTCGGCGGCCGTTTCCAGGTGTCGAAGTGCAGGGCGCCGGACAGGGACAGGCCGCCGTCCATGTTGCGGCCGGGCAGGAGCGCGCCCACGTCCACCCCGCCTCCCAGGCGCACGTCGCCGCCCAGGGACGCGGACACGTCGAACACCTGCGAGCCCGTGCGCAGGCTCAGGCGCACCAGCGGGCTCAGCCCCAGGGACAGCCGCGCCTCGGAGAACTCGACCATGCCCTTGGGCGTGGCGAAGGCCAGCCCCTTGACGCGCACCGAGGTGGCCGAGGCGCCGTCCACCTGCCGCCAGCTCATGGACACGGGCAACCGCCCGGCCGCCAGGACCAGGGCGCGCGTCCAGAGCTGGTCCCACGGCGCGAAGAGCAGCGCGCCGATGACCAGCCCGGCCAGGAACAGGCCCGTGTGCAGAAGAAATTTTCTCAGTGCCGCGAGTTTCATGCGTAGGCTTTCCGGTCGCGCCTCAGCGCGCCAGGGTCAGTTTCAGGTCGGCCCGTTCGAGGTCGTCCAGGCGGTGGCTCAGGGAAAGGGCGGTCACGGTCATGCCCGTGCGGTCGCGCAGGGCCTTGATCAGCTCCACGAACTGGCGGCCGTCCAGGGAATCGAAGACCAGGGCCACGCCCTTGCGGCCGCCGACCTCCTCCTCGCGCACCGAGGCCATGGCCCCGGCCAGGCCGAGATCCGCGCCCACCTTGCGCGCCGCGGCCACGGGCTCCTGCCCGGCCAGGTCGCCGCGTTCCGCCTGGTTGTCCAGAATCTTCTCCACCAGGGCCGAGGAACGCGCGTACTCGCTCTTGACCGAGCGCAACTGCCGCTCCGCGCCGCCCGACAGCCAGGACAGCAACACGAAGAGCGCCAGCCACGCCGCGATCCAGATCATGGCCACGGTCCGCAGGTTCAGCGCTCCACGCGCTCCCAGGAATTCTCCGATGCTCATACGTTCTCGCCAGTCCTCGTTAACAGGCCGATCGATAGGCCGGTCAATAGGCCACGCCCAAGGTCACGTCCACCGGCCCGGAGCCGGACCCGTTGGAGGCGGAATCCAAGGTGAAGGTGAAGCCGCCCACGCCGGCAAGGGCCGCAACCATGGTCTCCACGGCGGCGTAGTCCGGCGCGGTGGCCTCGATGCGGCCGTTTCTGGTTCCCAGGGATAGGGACTTGACCATGAAACCGTCGGGCGCGTGGCGGCTGAGCGCGGTCAGCAGCGCGAGCACGTCCACGCCCTCCACGGCGTTGTTCTGCATCTGGTCCAGCCGGAACAGCAACTTGCCGTAGGGGTCGGCGACGTTCGGATCGGACAGGACCTTGGCGTACTCCTGGCGCAGGGCCGTGCGCCAGACCTGTAGTTCGCCGCGGGCACCCCACCAGCGCGCGGCCTCGCCGAAACAGAACATCAGCCCCACCAGCCCCAGGACAAGGGCCAAGCGGCGAGCCTTGGACGCATCCAGGCCCGCGCCGCCGCCCAGGGATCCGATGGGCAAGGCCAGCCGTCCCAGGCGCGTCTTGTGCTGCGCCAGGGCGGCAAGGACGTCGGTCCAAGACAGGTCCGCGGGGCTCTCGTCCAGGTTCGCGGCCTGCACGCGCTCGGCCAGCTCCTCGTCGCCCCCGGTGAAATAATGCAGATCGCCGCCCGCGAACAAGGCGCGTGGGCCGCTGCCGTTGCCCCAGGTCCAGGCCCCGACGCCGCGCGCCTCGGCCGCGGACCAAGCCAGCAGAAACGCACTGGTGACCAGCGTGGCGCGCCGGAACACGTCGCCGTGTTCCTCCATGAAATCGCGCAGGCCGGGGCGGGTGATCAGGCCGAGGACCTTGCCGGACGGGCCCCGGAAGGCGGCGATCTCCTGGCCGTCTCCGGCCGGGGGCAGGAAGTGCTGCATCTGCAGGCGGACGGCGGCGCGCTGGCTGCGCTCGCCCTTGGCCGTCAGCCCCTTGGGCTGGTAGAAATACAGCAGGCCGTCCGGCACCAGGGCCACCACCGTGGCCTTGGAACCGGCCGGGGGCGGCGGGCATTCGCTCACGGTCAGACCGTCGAAGAATTCCCAGGACGGGCCGCCCTCGGGAAAGCGGACGAGATAGAATCGGTTGGAGTTCATGGTCTGGTGACGCCGGGCGGCACGGTCTAGGGGATGGTTTTGTATTTCAGTTCCAGCACGTGCCCGAACGGGATGCGCACCGGCCGAATCGAACCGGACGCATCTTCCCGTTGTACGATGTAGCGTCGCCTTTCATACACCAAAGGCAGATCGACCTCAATATCCACGCGGAACGCCGGGGACTCCACGGTCACGTACTGGAGCAGTTCCTTGTAGAGTTCGTCGTCGGAGGACAGCTTCTCGATCGAATCGCGGAACTCGCTCACGCTCTTGTAGCCTTTGGTCCTGCGCCAATTCTCGACCAGTGTCCAGGAGGACTCGATCTCAGGGAAAAGGGCCCGAAAGACCTTTTCGCTGACGAAATTCAGGTTCACCCGCCCGTTGCCGTACACGGTCAGGTCGTCCAGCAGGGGTTCGGCCGCAGCCCGCCAACCGGACACCAGGAGCAGTTCCTCCGGCAACTGCAGCGGGCCGTTGCGCGGCACGTACTGCGGCCACATGCGCGCATAGCGCAGTCCCTCGGCTCCGGGAACGCGCTCCTCCTCGTCCTCGTCCGCCCAGTCGGCCAGGGTCATGAGCAGCACCCTGCTGTTCTCGACCCCGAACAGCATTTTCCGGAGGGCCTGCTCGTGACGTTCCTTGCTCAGGCAGGAATTCAAATCCAGGCGTTCGTTCTCCGGCGTGATCCGCAGCTTCACCCCCTCGCGCTGCCAGGGCTGGGCCCAGCGGTCGAACGGGGTGTCGTACGCATTGTCCACGTCGCGGCGCAACAATTCCACGGCCACATTCAGGGCCGACTCGGCCATCAGGTCGGCCTTGTACTCCTCGGCCAGCAGGCGCGCGGAAAAGGCGCCCTTGAAGGCCAGTTCCTGGTTGCCGAGCACCAGGCTGGACAGGGCCAGCAGGCAGACCAGCACCAGGATGATGGCCGCCCCCGAGCGCGGCCCGCGCGCGGCGTCAGTGCGCATCGGAATAGGCCGTAATCGCATAGGGCAGGCGCTCCACCACGACGACGGACTGGGAATCCTTGAAGCCGATGGTGATCCGCAGGGCCGTGATGTGGGCGGTTTGTGCCGTTTGGCCGCCGAAATGATCGACCCGCTGCCAGCGGTCCTCTCGTGCCGAGAGCAACTCCAGCTTGAAGGCGGCCACATCCCGGCCCAGGTCGATGCTGTTGATGTAGTTGATGTCCTTGTTGCGCTCGATGCGCACCAGACGGCCGTGGGCCGTCTCCCAGACCACGGATACCGGAAACGCCTCGTCCTGCAACAGGTCATGGGTGGTGGAGAGCGCCAGGGTGTCCTTGTCGCACTCCTCAAGATCGAGAATCCGCAGGGATTGCACGTCGCGATGGAGCAGGCGCCGAATGGCGGATGTGTCGTCCGCATGACGGAAACGGGCGCGCAGGTCGGTGCTGCCCTGCATGAGCGATTCCATGATCTGCCCCAACAGCGCGGTGAGGATGCCCACGATGACCAGGGCCACGAGGATCTCGATGAGCGAGAATCCACCCCGGCGGCCGCGCGGCGCGGATCCTAGTAGCGCCATCCGACCCACTCCCAGGCGCTCTCGTGGCCGTCGCGCTCCAGGCGCACGGTGAACTGCAGGGACTCGCGCATGGTCCAGCCGCCATCGATCACGCCCGCCAGACGCTCGTCCACGGGCACGGTCAGGCGCGCCAGGGAGTCGCTGTCCACGCGCAGGCGCACGGAGCGGTCCTCCTCCCACTCCACCCAGCCCGGGCTTTCGCGCCGGGTTTCCTGAAAGGGCCGCCGCGCGAAGTACTCCTCGGCCGTGTTGATCTCCTGCCAGGAGGTGGCGTACTCCGAGGCCACCTCCACGGCGCGGTGCTGCACGGAGAGAAAGGTCAGGGAGAGGATCGCGGCCACGGAAAAGGCCACCAGGACCTCGATGACCGTGAAGCCGGAGGCTCCTGCCGCGGCGGGCGTCGCACTGCGGTCGGCGCTCATCCCTTTTCCCCCGCCGGACGGAAGACGCCGTCGATGGAGTCCGTGGCCAGAACGCTCTTGTCCTCCAACTCGATGCGCACCTCGTCCACGATGCCGTCGCGGTAGACGCGGAAGGGAAACTGCTGCGAAAACACGGCCAGGGAGACGCGGTTGACGGAACAATCGACCACCGTGCCGGGCAGGTCGATCTCCTCTGTGCCCCAATAGAGCTTGTCCCCGCCGATGGAGACGTAGACCGCCTGGGTGTGGTAGGTGTTCACGGCCTTGTCCCGGATCCGGGCCAAGGCCGCGTTCAGGTCCGCGTACGGGTCCTTCTGCCCGCCCGAGGGAGACAGGTCCAGACTGGGCAGCACGGTGAACCAGCCCAGGCCGATGATCAGCAGGACGACGAGCAGCTCCAGCAGCGTGAAGCCCGCGCGCCCGCTCCCCCGGGGCCGCGTCCTAATTTCCGATCTCCCAGCTCTTGATGTCCGCGTTCACGCCCTCTCCGTCCGGAGCCCCGTCCGCGCCCAGGCTGATGATTTCGTAGTTGCGCCCTTCCTCGCCCGGGCTGCGGTACGTGTATTCGTTCCCCCAGGGATCGCGCGGGGCGGAGTTGCCCTCCAGGTAGCCGCTGCTCTTGTAGTTGCGCGGCACGGGCGAGGCCGTGGGCTTGCGCACCAGGGCGGCGAGCCCCTGTTCGGTGGTCGGGTACACGCCGTTGTCGAGCTTGTAGAGCTTGAGGGCGAACTCCAGCTGGCGGATGTCCACCGAGGCCTTGGTCACGCGGGCCTCGTCCGGCCGATCCATGATTTTGGGAACCAGGAACGAGGCCAGGAGGCCGAGGATGACGATGACGATCATGAGTTCGATCAGGCTGAAGCCCGACCGGGCGTAACGCTTTTCCAAAGAACCGCTCCTTGCTTTGGTCAGGGTAGATTTTCCGGCGCCTCGAGGCCCACCCAACTCACGGCCGCGTCCGCGGCCAGATTCGTCCGGTCCGGAAGCTTGCCGGGGTGCGGATGGTACTCGCCGGGTCGCTGCACCATGGTCCACCACAGGAAAAATCCCTGGCCGGGCACGGTGCGGCACATCAGCCGCTTGTGGTCCTTCTGGAAGACCACGTCGGCGAGCACGAACCGCCGTTCGTCCACGGAAAAGCCCTCGGCGGGGTCCATATCCAGGGGCAGCCAGTCCCCGGCCTCGACCGGAGGCTGCTGCGAGCCGTCGGTCGCGGAATAGTAGCGCACTCCGCCGTCGATGTCGTGCACCCGGAGCATGTGCGCACCGCGCGAAAGCCACACGGCCAGTTCCGGCCGCCCCAGATGCATCTTCTTCACCGGACGCTGCTGCCAAGTGCGGTAGTAGAGCACGCCGTCCTCGGCGTAGAACCGCGAACGCGAGCCGTCCGGCGCGACCTCGGCGCGCTTGACCAGGTCCCAGTCCATGGTCCGGCCCTCGCGGGTGACCACGTGCAGCCGGTCGCCCGCGAAACGGGCCGAGGCGTAAGGCCCGGGCGAAATCTGAAAGCGGTCCACGTAGCGCGCGGCGTGCGGGGCCCACATGGTCACCCAGCCGCCCTGGTCGAGCACGAGCATCAGCCCTTCCTGGGGCGAGAAACCGATGGCCGCGGGCTCGAAGCGCAGCACCGCCACCTTGCGCAGGTTGCCCAGGGAACGCCCCACCACCAGGTCGCGCACCTCGGTCACCGCTCCGAGCCAGGTGCCCTTGGGCGACAGGGCCATGGCCGTCACCGGGCTGCGCAGTTCGATGGTGTGCACCTGGGCGCAGTGGCGCAGGTCGAACAGGCGGATGCGCAGGCCGTCGGCGTCGCAGGCCGCCAGGATCGGGCTGGCCGAATCCCAGGACATGAACCGCGCCCCCGAGGAGCCCGGCACCGCGACGCCCGGGCAGGACCACCCGCTCCAGACCATCAGGTTGCCGTTCTTCAGGGCCACGGCCAGGCCGCCCGGGTCGGCGCTGTAGTGGACCACGTCCTTGGCCAGGTGCAACACGGCGTTCTCCATGTGCAGCTGGGTGAAGTACATGTTGAAGAAGTCGTCGGGCGGCGGGGCGTAGAGGTCGCCCAGGGAAAAATACTCCTCGCGCAGGGTGCGCGTGAGGAACTCGCGCAGGGTCAGGCGCGGGCCGAACATGCCCAGTTCCTCGCCGCCCTCCAGGGGCTTGGGGTAGACCACGGCGGGCTTGGGCTCGCGCACCTCGATGACGTTGGAGGGCGCGGGCGCGTCCTCGGTGGTGGCGCAGGCGCCGAGGACGAAAGCGAGGGCGAGCAGCGCGCAGGCCGCGCCCAGCAGACGCACCGGCCGCCGGACGGCGACAGGAAAACCCGCCGGGGTTCCGGTGCCCCCGATCGCGCGGCCTCCGCTGCGGCCCGTAGTGTGGCTATCGCTCGTATGCGCCATGGTTTCCTGGGCAGAACGCGTGTTGCGGACTGCTATACCCCGTTCCCGAACAGAGGAAAATAGATCGGAACCCCGAACCGGTAGAACAGGCAGTAGTTGTAGAAAAAATGCAGGAACCCCACCGGCAGGATGCTGCGGTAGCGGTCCCATGCCCAGCCGAAGATAAGGGAAGGGAAGAAAACGAGCAAGGCTCGGCCGACCCCCTGGCTGGGCAGGTGCAGCATACAGAAGGACAAGGACGCCAGGACGTTGGCCAAGGAAAGCGGCCCCAACCGAAAACGCCGCTTGAAGAGCCGGTCCAGGGCCTCCTGGATCAGGAAACGGAAGAGGAATTCCTCGTAATATGCCTTGACGAGGAGCCATTCCCAGGCAATCACCTTTTTGGGAACGGGCGAGAACCAGGCCAGAAAGCCCAAGGCCAGGGAGCCGTAGTACAGCGGATCGGCCAGGGCCAGGGCGGAAAGCCGGATCTGGCGGCGGACGCCGTCGGCGAACGCCCGGTATGATCGATGCACAGGCATTGTGGTCTGCTAAACGCTCGCGCCTTGAAATGCAAGTATCCAAATGCGATGATGCCGCGGAACGAAGACCTCGGCGCCCCGAAGCACCCCGTCGCCCGATGCGCCAACAGGAGACCGCATGCCCCGTGAAGGCCTGATCCGCAAACTCTTCGGCACGGCCAAGCCGCCCCAGGAAGACACGCCCGCGCCCTCCCCGGCCCAGGACGAGGCCCCGCAGGACGACGCGCCCGAAGGTCGGCTCTCCCGGCTGCGCCAGTGGCGGCTGCCCCTGCTGGCCATCGCCTACGTGCTCATCTACGTGCTCGTGGACTCGCTGATGGTCAGCGTGGTCCGCAACTACATCTTCTGCGTCTTCCTGGTGGTCTCCAGCCTCTACTTCTCCTGGTCGCTGGGCGGCAAGCAGACCATGCTCTACGTGGCCTTCTTCAACATCTTCTTCGCCTTCATCTTCTCGCGGCTCATCTTCCTTTCCGGCGGCATGCAGTACGCGCGTTACATCTACCTCTCGCGCTCCTTCTTCGTGCTCTACGTCATCCCCCTCATCTTCATGGTCATCATGGTCAAGCGCAAATCCCCGGCGGACAACGAACGCGAGGAGCGCGAGCGGTTCATCCAGGAGCAACGCATCGAGCGCCGCAAGCTCGAACTCATGGTCGCCACGGAAAAGCTGACCCACGACCTCGTGACCCAGGCCAACCAGGTCAAGGACGAACTGCTCCTGCTCCAGGGCGCCTGGAAGTCCCAGATCCATTCCATCGTCAACGACCTGCCCCCGGTCAAGGAAAACGAACTCTACCGCCAGATCGTGGAGCCTTTCCAGAAAAACATCCTCACCCACCTGCGCAACCTGGAGACGCGCCTGTCCTTCTCGCCCAAGCGCGAAACCCTGGGCGAACTGGCCGCGTGCTTTCGCCGCCGCCTGGAAGAGGACAAGGCCCGCTTCGGCCATCGCCTGACGGTCACGGTCGAGGACAGGGGCTGGGCGGACTCGCCCAAGGTCGTGGTCCTGGACGCCTTCAAGACCTGGGAAATCCTGCTCAACCTGATCCGCAACAGCCAGAGCGCCCTGGAATTCCGGCAGCTCGCCCTGCTCAAGACCGACCGCGCGCGCTACGCCGCCTTCCGGCCCGCCCTGGCCGTCGAGTTCGACCTGGAGGACAAGGTCGCGGTGCTGCGCGTGACGGACAACGGGGGAGGCGTGGATGACGACCAGGTCGGCCTGCTCTTCAAGCACCCCCTGCAGTCCAAAAAGCGCGGGGGCAAGCAGTACGGCCAGGGAACCATCTTCGTAAAATTCTTCGGCGAAAGCATGGGTATGGACATTTCGGCCGCCAACGTCGACACTCTGGGCGAGCGCGGCCTGTGCGTGACCGTGCGCATCCCCCTGTTCTCCGCTCCCCCTTTTCCCGTCAATGGAGACGATCATGCCACAGACGATCGAACCGCAGACGCCTAGCGCCCAGCCGGCCTACTTCTTCGCCCTGGTGGACGACGAGCCGCGCATCCACGAATTCCTGGTGCAGACCCTGCGCGAGGCGGGCATGCTCCAGCGTCACGAATCCTTCTTCTCCCCGCTGGAATTCCTCGAATTCCTGGAACAGGGCGACGAGGAGCCGGACATCGTGCTCCTGGACATCAACTTCGAGAACGCCGGACTTTCGGGCGTGGACATCCTGCCGCACATCCGCGAGGACTTCCCCTACCTGCCCGTGATCCTGCTCACGGGCATGGACAACGACGCCCTGCGCGAGGCCGAGGAATACGAGATGGTCTACTTCATTCCCAAGCCGGTGCAACCGGACCAGCTCACGCGCATGATCCGCTTCTACATGGGCAAGAGCAAAAAGAGCAGCGAACTCATCCAGCACCTCGCGCACGAACTGCAGGACTTCAAGGAATACCACAAGCTCCTGGAAGAAGAGATCGAGAGTCTGCAGAGCGAACTGGAGGCGCCGGCCGAGGCGGCCGAGCAACCGGCCGAAGTCAGGGAACCCAGGGAGAAGAAGGAAAAGGCCTTCCAGCGCGTGCAGGACCTGGTCAGCTCCATCCTCCAGAACAGCGACATCATGCCCAGCTTCATCAAGGACCTGAAGGGCATCTTCGACTCCAACTACGACCTCTTCAAGAAGGTCATCGAGATCCTGACGCGCTTCGACGTGCAGGACGCCGGCAACCCGGGCCTGAACATCCACAAGGTCAAGGGCACGGAAAACGTCTACAGCGCCCGGCTCTCCAAGAAGGTGCGCCTGTTCTTCTTTTCCGGCCCCAGCACGGTGCGCCGCCGCCTGCTGCGCCTGGACACGGTGCACGACACCAAGGGCATGGACCGCTGGCTGCGCGAGAACTACAACTCCTACGCCAAGTGATCCGCGCGCGGCCGGGCGGCCGCGCCGAAACGCCGAGGGCCCGCCCGTTTCTTTCGGAAACGGGCGGGCCCTCGGCGTTTCGGTCCCGGAAGGACGCGAAGATCAGAGCACCTCGTAGACGCGCACGTAGGGATAGCGATCCTCCACCAATTTGAAGTATTGGGTGAACCGCGGATCGTTGGGCGGGCAAAGGAGCAGTTGGACCAGCATGCTGTGGTAGGCCAGGGAATCCATGACGTGGTGCTCGCCCGTGGCCCGGTTGAGGATCAGGTGAATGTCCTGGGGATTGCCGGGGTAGCCCTTGCCCATGCCGCCCTTCTCGTCGAGGATGTCCACACTGCCCACGCGCAGGGGCTTGGGGCCCAGGGAATCGGCGACCAGCTCGCCGGTCTCGCCGTTCAACTTCACCTGCCCCTGGAGCATGGACACCCGGGGATGCGTCCCCCTGTTCGTCGCCAGGTCCCAACTGCCGTAATAGGTGATCCAGTAGATCAGGCGCAGATTCTCGTAGCTGACCACCAGGTATTGCTTGTTCCTGGGCTTGAGCCCGTAATCCTTGGCCCCCATGCTCAAGAGCATCTGCACGACCTCATCCTGGGTCCTGTCCTGCCACGCGCCCACGAGATTATAGTCGTTCAGGGCCAGATACTTGATGATCTGGGAAGCCTGCAGCGGGTTCGGGGTGGCCAGGGCCATACCCAGGGGGAAGACATACTGCCCCGTGTGCCGCGCGCCGTCGGCAAAGCTCATGCGCCGGGCGTAATACTGGGTGGCGAAACCCCAATCCCACCAGGTCCAGACCATGGAGTCCAGGGGCGAAGTGTCGCGCAGCTTGACCAGGGCCTCGCAGTGCTGCTTGCTGAGCACGCCGGCGATGGGCAGGCGGGGATAGACCTCGGCGTACGGCTGCACCAGCACCAGGAGCAGGGCGATCTGCACGCCCCAGGACATGGCCCTGGCCCGCAGTTCGCCGCGCCGCGCCAAAAGGCGCCGCACGGTCCAGGCCACGGGGATGCCCAGCCCCAGGGCGAAGCACGGGCCGCCGAACATGGTCATGCGAATGCCCAACCGCACCGAGGCCAGGGCCAGCACCCCGAGCGGCAGCAGCAGGACGGCCTCGACCCGCGCCAGACAGACGGCCAGGAACCCGACCAGGCCCAACAGGACCACCCCGACCCAGGGATGGATCTTGTTGACCACTTCCTGGAAGGGATAGAGCTGCGCCTCGATGACGCTCTGGACGATGGACGGGAAGGCCACGCCGTGCTGGCCCGCGCCCGTGGTCACCAGCTGGCTGGACTGGCGCAGGTAGGTGTCCATGGAGTTGATGACCTGGGTATAGACGGTGCTCAGAAGTCCGGTGCGCTCCAGAAGCACGAGCACGAACAGGCCCAGGAGGATCTTGCTGGCGGCAATGCGCCCGGCGCGTTGCGGCTGGAAATGGAAGGACGCGGCCACGAGCAGGGCCAGGACCAGGCCCGGCCAGTGCAGGAAGGCCGCCATGGCGTAGAGGCAACCGCCCCAGAGCAGGGCCATGCGCCGTCCGGGCTTGCCGAAGACCAGGACGAGCATCAGGACCAGGGGCACGAGAAGCTTGGCGTAATTGAGGAGCTGGCCGTGCCAGATGCCCGCGTTCCAGGCCAGAAGCCCGGCGAGCACGGGCGCACCGAGAAACCACAGCCCCGGGCTGCCCGCGGGAAAGAGCCCCGCGTCCTTTGCCGCGTCCTTTGCCGCGTCCGGCGCAGCGGGCGCCGCGGCGTCGGCCGGGGCGGACGCCGAACCGTCGGCCCCGCCCTTGCGGGCCCCGGCGCGGGCGGCCTTGCCCCCCTTGCGTGCCCGCTTCGTCCCGGCCTGCTCCTGTTCGCCGCCGCGCCGCAGCACGCGGCGGGCCAGCACCTTCAACCGTTCGCGGTCCAGGTGCGGGGCCATCCAATGGGCCAGCACCCAGCCGATGAACACGGGGAAGAACAGGGTCACGATGTCCGTATCATAGAACCCCAGCCGGGTGCGGAAAAAGAACCCGCCGCCGAGCACGCTGAGCAGGCCGGCCAGGAATCCGGCCTCCACGCCGCCCAGGGTCAGGCCCCACAGGCACACGGCCACGGCGGTGCCCCCGGCGGCCACGGCCGGAGCCCAGAAGGCCACCACGCCCAGGGGCACGCCGAAGGTGGACGAGCACCAGGAGAGCAGTTCGGACATGGGCGTGCCCACGGCCGCGCCCACGCCCACCGCGCCGGCCAGCCAATGGTAGGCGTCGTGGGTGGCCATGATGTACTCGCCGTCCACGCTCATGGCGGGATCCTGCCAGGGGCCGTAGTCGAAGAACCGCGCGGCCACGGCCACGGCAAAGACGAGCACGACCGCCGCAATCAACGTCTTCCACTCGACGCGCGCTCCGCTCCGCATGGGATCGCTCGAAACCATCAATCACTCCTGTTTGCTGCGAAAAGGAACCCGGTCCGCGTCAGTGGACCAGGGTGGTGAGCTCGAAGATCGGGCCCATGATCGAAAGGACGATGAAGGCCACGACCAGGCCCACGGCAAGGATGAGCAACGGCTCGGCCAGGGCCACCAGCCGCTTGAGCATGTTGTCCACGTCGCGCTCCAGAAGCCGCCCGATGCGCAGCAGGAACGGGCCGAGCTTGCCGGAACGCTGCCCCGTGGACAGGGTCATGAGAAAGATGTCCGGAAAGGCCTTCTGCCGCGCCAGGACCCGGTCCAGGGGCTGGCCCGCGGCCACCTCGTTCTTGGCCTCGAGGATGCGCGTCTTGAAGAAGGTCGAGCCCACGGCCTGGGACGAACTCTCCATGGCCTGCACCAGGGGAATGCCGGATTCCAGCTGGAAGCCGAGCATGCCGGAAAAGCGCGCCAGGATGTCCTTCTGCACCAGGGGCACGCGCCAGAGCAGCGCGTCCACCCGCTGGCGGAACCGGCCGCCCCGGTTGTAGGCCCAGGTCAGGCCGAGCACCAGGAGCAGGGGCACGAGCAGGACCGCGGGCCCCAGGTCGTGCAGGGTGCCGCCCACGGCCAGAAGGATCTTGGTGTTCGTGGGCAGCTCCTGCCGCGCGCTGGTGAACACGCCCGCGATCTTGGGCAGCACGTTGGAGAGCAGGAAATAGACCGCGCCGATGCCCACGACCATGATCGTGCACGGATAGATGAGCGCGGTGACCAGCTTGCCGCTGACCTCGGCGCGCTGTTCCTCGTAGTGGGCGATCTTTTCCAGCACCTGCCCGAGCCGCCCCACTCGCTCGGCCACCTGGACCATGCCCACGTAGACCGCCGGGAACAGGCGCGGATACGCCCCCAGTGCCTGGGAAAAGGACTGCCCGGTCTCCACGGCGTCGCGGACGTCCAGCCAGATGCGCGCCGCGCGGCCGGACATGCGCCCGAGCATCTCCAGGGAGTCGGACAGGGACGTGCCCGTCTGCAGGAGCATGCCCAGGTAGTGGAAGGATTCGCCCACGCGCACCCCGCCGCCGAAGCGGCCGCGCAGCGCGTCCAGCACGGGGCCGAACCGCCCGGTCGCCCGGCCGCCCTTGTCGGCCACGGGCGCAAGGCTCACGGGCAGCAGGCTCTGGTCCTGCAGCATGCTGAAGGCCCGGGCCTGGGTGTCGGCCTCGATGAATCCCTTCTTCTTTTTTCCGCGCCCGTCCAGGGCCTGGTATTGAAATGTGGGCATGGTTCGTGGTCGGTCGGGGACGGACGCGCGGCCGCCCTACTGGCGCGTCACGCGCAGGATCTCTTCGTAGGTCGTGAGGCCGCGCTCCACCAGGGTCAGCCCGTGCTCGAGCATGGTGCGCAACCCCCGGGCGCGGCGGTAGTCGGCAAAGGCGTCCACCGACGACTTCTGGATGATCAGCGAGCGCAGTTCCTCGTCCACGGGCATAAGTTCGTAGATGCCCCGGCGGCCCTTGAACCCGGTGTTCAGGCACTTCTCGCAGCCCTTTCCGCGCTGCTGCACGGGCCTGAGCCCGCGGTCCTTGCCGAGCAGTTCCATGGTGGCCCGGTCCACGGGCACCTCCACGCTGCAGTGCGGACAGTTCACGCGCACCAGCCGCTGGGCCATGGCCAGGGTCATGGACGAGGCCACCAGGAACGGCTCCAGCCCCATCTCCAGCAGGCGGGTGATGGCCGTGGGCGCGTCGTTGGTGTGCAGGGTGGTGAGCACCAAGTGGCCCGTGAGCGAGGCCTGGATGGCCGTGCTCGCGGTCTCCTGGTCGCGCACCTCGCCCACGAGCAGGATGTCCGGATCCTGGCGCAGGAAGGCGCGGATGGCGCTGGCGAAGGTCACGCCCGCGGCGCGGTTGACCTGGACCTGGTTGACGCCCGGCAGATGGTATTCCACCGGATCCTCCACGGTCATGATGTTGCGGGCCTCCTCCACCAGTTCGGAGAGCGCCGCATAGAGGGAGGTCGTCTTGCCGCTGCCCGTGGGGCCGGTGACCAGGATGATGCCGTTGGGCACGGAGATGGCCTGGCGGAAGTGGACCAGGTCCTGGTCCTCCATGCCCAAGTCCGGCAGGGAAAGAATGGTCTTGGAGCGGTCCAGGATACGCAGCACGGCCTTTTCGCCGTTGAGCGTGGGCACGGTGGAGACGCGGATGTCCACATCCTTCTGGGCCAGGCGCACCTGGATGCGGCCGTCCTGGGGCGCACGGCTCTCGGCCACGTCCATGTCGCCCATGACCTTGATGCGCGCGAGCACCGTGGACTGCAGGGCCTTATCCAGGGAGCGCACCAGATGCAGTTCGCCGTCCAGGCGGAAACGCACCAGAAACGCGTTGGCCTGGCCCTCGAAGTGCACGTCGCTGGCGCCCTGGGTGATGGCCTGCTGCAGGGTCTTGTTCACGAGGCGCACGATGGGCGCGTCGTCGTGGGACCAGCCCAAAAGGTCCTGGTTGTCGCCGACCTCCCCGAAATCCTCTTCCTCCTCGGCACCGGCCTTGTGCACCTGCTCCTCCTCCCAGAGGGTCAGGGCCTGCTCCAGGGCGGCATAGAACTCGCTGTCCGAGGTCAGCCGGGTGCGCACGCGCATGTCCACGGACCAGGCGAGGTAGTCGGCCAGGGGGTAGGCCCGCTCGCGCAGCACCCAGACGTCGAGCACCCCGTCCGCGCTGCGCACGGGCAGGAACTCGTTTCGCTGGGGAAAGGAGAGATAGGCCCGAATGACGTCTTCGGGCAGCTCGCCGAGATTAATCATTCGAGGGGGCATCCTGTCCCGAGGGGGCGCTCGGCGCGGGCGCTGCCGCGCCGGGCCCGGGTTCCGTGACGCTCACGGGGCCGTCGTCCGGCATCCCCCGCCTGTCGGCGTCCGCCCCTTCGCCGGCCTGCTCGTCGTCCCCGCTGAAAATGCCGCCCAGGGACTTGGTCTCGAATTCCTTGGTGAAGTAGTCCTTGGACTGGCCGCGGGCGCGCTCCGCCTCCTGCATCTTGTTCCTGGTGATGCGCTGGGCGTTGTCCAGGCTGCGGATGATGTGCGCGGAAACGAAGACCATCAGGGTGGACTTGGTGCCGGAGTTGGACTCGCGCTTGAAGAGCCAGCCCACGTAGGGCAGCGTGGCCAGCCCGGGCATGCCGCTCTTGCTCTTGTCCCCGTCGTCGCGGATCAGGCCGCCGATGACCACGGTGGAGCCGTCGAGGATCTGCACCGAAGTCTTGGTATAGCGGGTCAGGGTCGTGGGCGCGTCCGATGAGGCCGAGTTTTCCGCCACGCGATCCACGTTCTGCTCGATATCCAGCTTGATGAGGTCCGAATCCTCGTTGACGTAGGGCTTGACCACCAGCTTGATGCCCACGTCGCGGTAGTCGTAGGAAATAACGGGCTTGCCCTCGGAGTCGTACTGGGTGGAGGTCTTGTAGGGCCGGTTCTCGCCCACGAAGATCTCGGCCTCGCTGTTGGCCAGGGTCATGATCTGCGGGGTGGAGAGAATGTTGATCTCCGTTGCGGACTTGGCGAAATTGATGAGCGCCCCCATGGTGGGGTACTTCTTGTCGCCGTAGGTGATGATGTGGCCCAGCACGCCGAGGGAAAAGCCGCCGGGGATCGAACTGAGCGAGGGAAAGGCCTTGGAGGTCGACCCGTAGACCGGATCGGCATAGGAGGCCAGGGTGCTCGAGTCCTCGTCCACGAAACCGATGGTGCCCACCGAATCGCCGCCCGCGCCGGCCATCCACTCCACGCCGAACTCCCGCGCGTTCTCCAGCGTGGTCTCCATGATCAGGGCCTCGATGTAGACCTGGTCCTGGGGCTGGTCCAGACGTTTGATGATCTCCTCGACCTGGGGCATGACCTCCTTGCCGGCGATGACGACCACGGAGTTGGTGTCCTCGTCGGCCGAGGCCTGGATGGACTCGGAGCCGGACTGCTTCTTGGTCGCCCGCCTGGCGGCGGCCTTTTCCGCGGCCTTGGCCGCGTCGGCCGCACCGCTCTCCGTGCCCGCCGTGGACTCCAGCACCGAGACCAGGGAGGTGAGCACCTCGGCCACGGAAGTGGCCTTGGCGTTCTGCAGCCGGAAGACCCGATAGCCGGAGGTGGCCTGCTCCACGTGGTCGAGCTTGGCGATGAGATCGGCCACGTCCTTTTTCTGCTCCTCGGAACCGGCGAAGAAGATGCTGTTGGACCAGGGGATGGCCTGGACCATGGGCACGTCCGCGGTGCGCCCGCGCTTGACGAACTCGGCGTACATGCCCTGGATCATCTTGACCACGGACTCGCAGTCCGCGAACTTCAGGCTCGTGATCATGGTCTTCCATTCCGGCCGCACGTTGAGCACCGTGCGCAGCACCGAGAGCATCTTTTGGATGCGCTCGCGCTTGTCGCGGATGAGGATGGACCGGGCCTGGGGAATCTCCTGCACCAGCCCGAGCGGCGACTGCATGCCCTTGATCAGGGCCGCGGCCATGGTCGGCTCCACGTCCTCGCCCAGCTGATACACGGTGACCACCAGTTCGTCCTCGGCCCCGCGCACGGCCGTGGCCCCCTGCTTGAGCACGGGCTGGAGCTTCTTGGCCTCGACCAGGGGCAGGATGTGCAGCGCGTCGCCGCGCGAGACGGCCTCCAGCCCCACGCTGTCGAGCAACTGGCTGAAGATGGCCATGAGCTGAGGCTCGTCGATGGCGTTGGAGGAATAAATATTGAAAGTGGTCTTGGGAATCTGGTCGGCGCGGTAAATAATGTTGCGGCCCGTGTACTTGCCGATGAACTTGATGAAGTCCTCGAGCTCCACGTTGTCGAGGTTGGCCTGCAGGCTCGCCAGGGACTGATCGCCGGCCGGGGGCTGGGCCCGCACGGGCCGAACCTGGAGCGCAAGCGCCGCCCCCAGGACCGCCACAGCCAGCACGGCGAAAAACACCCTCCGCAGTCCGCTCGTCGTCAACGACATATCGCAACGTCTCCCGCCCTCTGGGCAGTTCTCGTTTGGTCTATTTCACTTCAACCAGCACGGGCAGCACCAGCCCGTTGCGCTCCAGGTCCAGGCTCACGGACTTGGCTCCCGCCAACCCGGAATAGAGCTTGAGCAACCCCTGGGGCCCGGTGATCTGCTCGCCGTTGATGCGCACGAGCACGTCGCCGTTCTCCATGCCCAGGGTCTTGAGGATCGACCCGGGCTGGATATTGCGGATGGAGAAGCCGACGACCTTGCCATCGCGCAAAAACGGCTTGAACAGGGCCTGTTGCAACAGAATCGTGGGGTCCTTGAGCACCGGCTCGGCCTCTGCGCGGCTGACGTCGATGCGTGTTGTCTTGCCCGCACTCAGCGTGGCTCCGCCGTCGCTGCGCGCGGCCGCGGCCTTGCGGATCCGATCGCCCTCGCCGAACATGACCACGCGCGCATCCGCGTCGTGCTGCCAGATCAGCCGGTCGGGCTTGACGGCGAACAGCTCCCACCCCTTGACGCTTTCGCCGACGAACAGCACCGTGGTCACGCCGTCCACCAGGACCATGGCCAGGGAACGGCTGCCCACGAAGGTGCCGAGCACGGCCCAGTCCGACGGATCGCCGACCTCCGGCCCCTGTGCGCTCTGCAGCCCCTCGGGCAATTCCAGCCCGAGAACGTTGGCGTCGTAGATCATCTTGACCCCGCCGCGCGACACCGGAGCGGCGGCCACGGAAGACGCCGGCCTGGCGACCGGACCGCCGCCCCCGCCCGCCAACAGGCCGCTCAGGGCATACGCCAGTCCGAGTCCGGCGACAAGAGGGACGAGCAGGAACAGATGCTCTATGCGCAGGTTCAGTCGTGTCGGCAAATCCTGACTCCGGTACGCGGCCGCCACGGGATGGGGCTCTTGTCGCACCACTGATGCTAATAATGAACTACGCCTCAAAAAACAAGGGGACCGGGCGACTTGAAAAACACCTCGAAATATGGCCTTGTGCCTGCCGGACCCATCACAGCGCCGCCTCCCACGGATGCGGCCAACCCACGAGGAGCCCGCCGTGCTCGACATTGCCTACCTGAACAAAATCGAGGCCTACATCGCCTCCGGCGACCTGGCCCAGGACTTCGAGTGCTCGCCCGAGGAGCGCCGCATCGAGATGCTCGAATTCCTGGAGAAACTCATGGACCTGGGCGAGGCCGCCGACAAAGTGGCAACCGAGGTCATCTTCAAGGGCTCCTACCTGGGGGCCATGGTCGGCATGAACGACCAGAAGTAGCGCGTGCGCCCCGCGGCCGCATAGGGCCGTTCGGCCTCCAGCCGCCACGGCCCGGCCACGGCCTGCTCCCCCGGCGCGGGCTCGTTGGCCAGAAAGAGCACCCGCCCGCGGTCGGCCACGTACCCGGCCACCAGTTCCAGCACGCGCTCCCAGGGCATGAAGGCCCGGGAGACGATCAGGTCCGCGCTCCCGGCCCGGGCCAGGGCGTCCTCGGCGCGGCCCTCGAAGACCTCGGTGCGCGCAAGGCGCAGACGGGCCAGGGCCGTGCGCAGAAAGGAGGCGCGCTTGGCGCGCATCTCCACCATGCGGTAAATCCCGGCCGGCCAGACGATGCGCAGGGGGATGCCCGGCAGGCCGGCCCCGGCCCCCAGGTCCAGAGTGAGCGGCCCCGCTCCGACCTCCGTACCGCCAGCTCCGGCAACGCCCAGTTCCTTCAGAAACGCGGCCAGGTGCAGGCTGTCGGCCGCGAGATCGTCGAAGATCCTGCGCCAGTGGCCGTGGCCCACCAGGTTCATGGCCTTGTTCCATTTGACCAGCAGTCCCAGATAGGCGGCCAGCAGCTCGGCCCGGGCGCGGTCCACCACGGGCCCGGCGGTCCGTCCGGATTCTGGACCGCCCGGCTCCGGTCCGAATCCCAGGGCCGCGCAGGCCGCGGCGACCTCGTCCGCAGTGGGCTGAAGCGTGGGCATGATCCCCTCCCCCGGCGCGCGCCGGATTTTTTGTTGCAAGCCGCGGCCGGATGCACTATCCCCCGCAGGCAAGGCACTCTGTCTGCGGACGCCCGTCCGGTTCGCGGACGGCTCGGGACGTGGCCCCGCCACCCCGCAGACCACTGCGCGCACTCTGCGCATCCTCGACACAAGGAGGCAACCGGCATGCCGGACACCACTTACGCCGTGCTCTTTCCCGGCCAGGGCTCGCAGGAGCCCGGCATGGGCCGCGACGTGGCCGAATCCTCGACCGAAGCCATGGACCTCTGGAAAAAGGCCGAAAAGGCCGCCGGAGCGCGGCTGCGCGAAATCTTCTGGGACGGCGACGCCCAGGCCATGGCCGAGACCCGCTATTTGCAGCCCGCGCTGACCGTTGTCAATTGCACGCTGTGGATGGAGGCCGCGCGCCGCGTGCGCCCGGCCTGCTTCGCCGGGCACAGCCTCGGCGAATTCAGCGCCCTGGCCGCGGCCTCGGTGCTGCCCGTGGCCGACGTCATCGAACTCACGGCCCTGCGCGGCCGTCTGATGGCCGAGGCCGACCCCGCGGGCGAGGGGGCCATGGCCGCCCTGCTCAAGGTGGACCGCATCGGGGCCGAGGAAATTGTGGCCGAGGCCGCCGCGCGCACCGGCAGGCTCCTGCTCGTGGCCAACTACAACTCCCCGGCCCAGTTCGTGGCCAGCGGGCACCGCGAGGCCGTGGAGGCCGTCGCGTCCCTGGCCCGCGAGCGCAAGGCCCGCGCCGTGCCCCTGGCCGTGAGCGGCGCGTTCCACAGCCCGATGATGGCCGAGGCCGCGACCGAGCTGCGCAAGGCCATGGACAAGCTGTCCTGGTCGCGGCCCAGCGTGCCGGTCTACTGCAACGCCACCGCGACGGCGGCCGTCGAGGCCGGACAGGTGCGCGAGGCCCTTTCCGCGCAGATGACCTCCTCGGTGCGCTGGATCGAAATCCTGGCCAACCAGTGGGAAGCGGGCGTACGCTCGTGGCTCGAGGTCGGGCCCAGGAACGTGCTCGCCAAACTGCTCTCCGCCAACCTCGCGGACCGCGACGAGGCGTGGACCGGCGCCAACGTCTCCACCCTGGAGGCGGCCGCGGCCCTGTAAGCCCCTGCAGGCCGCAGCGCCGCCCGACGGCGACCGCTTTTTTGCACAGGACGCGACCGCGTATTCGCCCGGGACACGGTTCCCTCAAGTTGTTCTTTAAGGAAGAAGAAAGTTATGCGCGCCAACAAAGCATTGGAAACGGCCCTGGCGGCGTTCGTGAGCGAACGGGGCTGGCAGTGGCCGGACAAGACCACCGTGGAGCCGCCCAAAGACAAACGGTTCGGCGACCTGGCCACCAACCTGGCCATGGTCCTGGCCCCGCAGGCCAAGGCCAACCCCCGCGCCACGGCCGAGGACATCGCCGCACACCTGCGCGCCGCCTGTCCGGACCTCGCGGCCGTGGACATCGCCGGGCCCGCGTTCATCAACGCGACCTTCACCCCGGCCTTCTGGCAGAAGACCGCGGCCGAGGCCATCGAGGCGGGCGCGGCCTACGGAAGGCTGGACGCGGGCGCGGGCAAAAAGGTCATGGTCGAGTACGTCTCGGCCAACCCCACGGGCCCGCTGCACATCGGCCACGGCCGCGGCGCGGCCGTGGGCGACAGCCTGGCGCGCATCCTGCGCGCCGCGGGCTACGACGCGCGCACGGAATATTACCTCAACGACGCGGGCCGCCAGATGCGCCTGCTGGGCACCTCGGTGTGGGTGCGCGCGCAGCAGGCCCTGGGCCGCGACGCCGAACTGCCCGAGGACTGCTACAAGGGCGACTACATCAAGGACGTGGCCAAAATCGCCCTGGAGCGCGGCGGCGACGCCCTGCCGGCCATGGACGAGGCCGCGGCCGTGGACTTCTGCCGCCAGGTGGCCCAGGACGAGATCCTCGCGGGCATCAAGAAGGACCTGGAGGACTTCCGCTGCGAGCACCAGGTCTGGTTCTCGGAAAAGTCCCTGCTCGAAGCGGGCAAGGTCGAGGAGACCTTCGAGCTGCTGCGCTCCCAGGGCCGCGCCTACGACAAGGACGGGGCCTTCTGGTTCCGCTCCACGGACTTCGGCGACGACAAGGACCGCGTGCTGCGCAAGTCCGACGGCTCCCTGACCTATTTCGCCTCGGACATCGCCTACCACGACGACAAGTACCGCCGGGGCTTCGACCTGGTGGTGGACATCTGGGGCGCGGACCATCACGGCTACGTGCCGCGCATGAGCGCGGCGGTGCAGGCCCTGGGCCGCGAGGCCGGGGACCTGCGCGTGATCCTGGTGCAGCTCGTGAACCTGCTCCAGGGCGGCGAGCAGATCGCCATGAGCACGCGCGCGGGCAAGTTCGAGACCCTGGCCGACGTGTGCGCCGAGGTGGGCGCGGACGCGGCGCGCTTCACCTTCCTGTCGCGCAAGAGCGACAGCCACCTGGACTTCGACCTGGAGCTGGTCAAGCAGCGGTCCATGGACAACCCTGTCTACTACGTGCAGTACGCCCACGCGCGCATCAACTCGGTCTTCCGCAAGGCCGCCGACGAAGGCGTGGACGCGGGCAGGCCCGACGCCGCGACCCTGGCGCGCCTGGACACCGAGGCCGACCTGGACCTGCTCCGGCACCTGGAGCGCTACCCGGACTGCGTGGCCACAGCGGCCGAGAGCATGAGCCCGCACCACGTGAGCTACTACCTCACGGAGCTGGCCGGGCTGCTGCACCGCTACTACACGGTCAACCAGGTGCTCGCCGCGCCGGACGCGGACACGGTGCGCGCGCGGCTGCACCTGCTCGCGGCCACGGCGCAGGTCATCCGCAACGGCCTCGACCTGCTCGGCGTGGACGCGCCCGAGGCCATGTAATGGCTTGCGAAACCCCGAGCCCGTGCGCTATCGTGGCGGGCGATACACACAGGAGTCTGGCATGAGCGACGCCGGGGGCGCCGGGCGCACCGGGGGCACCGGAGGCAAAAACGCCGCGGCCAAGGACGGGAAACGGAAGTTCACCTTCCACTTTTCCCTGACGGGCCTGATCTGCGCGGCCACCGTGCTGCTGCTCGGCATGGTCTGGGTGTTCATCTTCGGGGTGCTGGTGGGCCGCGGCTACCAGCCCGAATCGAGCGTGCCCCAGCTTGCGCGGATCATGCCCACGGCCCCGGCCGCGCGCAACGAGACCACGGCCGAAGCCGCCCCCGCCCCCGTGCTCAAGGCCGAGGAACTGCAATTTTCCGAGCGGCTGAAGGCCAAGGCCGAGGCGGCCGAGCCTCCCCGGGCGGCGGAAAAATCGGCGGCAGCGAAGACGGCCCCGGCCAAGCCCGCGCCCCGCACGGCGGACGCGGCCAAGACCGCCCCGGTCGAACCGGCCGCAAAGGCCACGGCAAGCCCCCGGGCCGAAGAGGCCGCGCGCGAGCTGCCCATGGCCGGCGCCTTCGTCTACGTCTACCAGTGCGCCGCCTTTCGCGAGCTGTCCATGGCCCGGTCCCTGGAGAGCCGCATCGACGCCAAGGGCTACAACGCGGGCGTGGAGTCCAGCGACGTCAAGGGCACCACCTGGCACCGCGTGCTCGTTCATTTTACCGGCCGCCCCGAGGACACGGCCGGACTGAAACAGGCCCTGCGCAGCCTGGGCGTGAAAAAGCCCATCATGCGCTCCAAGAAACCCATCTGAGCAACAAACCAAGCGAGGCAACAACCTACGATGATCGCCAACTCCTTCGTGCCCAAGCGGGCCTTCTTCACCCGGGGCATCGGCCGCCACCAGGCCAAGCTCCAGTCGTTTGAGCTCGCCTTGCGCGACGCAGGCATCGAGAAGCAGAATCTCGTCTACGTGTCGTCCATCTTCCCGCCCAAATGCCAATTGATATCCCTTGAGGAAGGACGCGCCGAGCTGCTGCCCGGCCAGGTGACCTTCTGCGTCATGGCCCGCAACGCCACCGACGAAAAGGGCCGCCTCGTGGGTTCCGCCGTGGGCCTCGCCTTCCCCACGGACAACGAGAACTACGGCTACATCTCCGAGCACCACGCCTTCGGCCAGGACGAATCCGAGATCGGCGACTACGCCGAGGATCTGGCCGCGACCATGCTCGCCACCACCCTGGGCGTGGACTTCGACCCGGACACCGGCTTCGACGAACGCCGCGAGATCTACCGCATGAGCGGCAAGATCGTGGATTCGGCCTCGGCCCCGTGCGTGACCAAGGGCGTCAGCGGCGTGTGGACCACGACCATCTCCGCGGTTGTCTTCCTGCTGTAGTTTTCCGCCGGACCTTCTTTGCCGATCAAAAACCGGCTGCGGGCGATGCCCCGCAGCCGGTTTCCCTTTTGGGGTGGCCGGCGCGCCCGCGCACCATCCATCCCGGCCGCCGCCAGCGGGCCCACCGCGCCGGAGCGCGGCGGACACGCACCTGCCATAGACCTCGTCCCCGTGCGCCATGCACCCGCCATGCAGCCCCTCGGCCCGCGAAAACGCTGCCCGCGAACGTCATCCCATCCTTCGATGGCGCCCTTGGTTCTACCCCGGGATTCGGTTTTCTCCGAAGATTTTCCGGGCACCATCCGCAAAGCACACAAGCGATATATTTCAATATACAATCGATCTTCATTGCCCACAAAAAATCAACTGCGCTGCATAATTGCTTTGGAAGATATTGCATAAGTGGCATATAATACCCATATCAAATTACTATGATATTGATATAAATTTATGGTAATCGAATTTCATTAATTATAAATATAATATATATAGTAATTTTTTATTCAAAATAAAATTTACTGCAATACATATAATAGACATTTATTCCGACCATACAGTGATCCACAGGAACGAGTTACTTCTGACTGTCTCTGGAAATGACGGCAATTTTCTCAAAATCATCATGCCCGGTATCGCAATGAAATAAATCATTGCAGGATCGCATGACATAAATTCACGATCTCCACTGTTCCACGCTTCTTTTCCCCATCTCAGGGCTGGACTGGGGAATTACCTTGCTATATGATAAAATGCAGAATGCGACTGTCGGTTTTCAGCCCGCGGCCCCCGCAACGCCCGTCCTGCGGTCCCGGGATGGGCAAGGTTGCGCCATTCCCCTGCACCAGCGGATCCACCCGGCGGTCGGAGGGGAAAGACCGTGCGCCCGCCCGGCGCCCCCCGTGGAGGCAGGTCGCTGTTGACGTTCGGCTGCGAAAAGGGCACACATTCTAAAAGTTTTCTAGCAAAACTCTAGCAACTGCCGCCGTCCCATGGAACACCGCCCCCCCAACGCCCTCGCCCCCGTCACGGCCCTGGGCGCCACCACGATCGACGCCGTCCGGGAAATGGGCGCGCTCTTCCTCTTCCTGCTCGACGGCCTGCGGCACCTGTTCACCTCCTCGAAGATCTTCCCGAAGATCGTCACCCAGGTCTACGTGATCGGGGTCAAGTCCATCTTCGTCATCTCGCTCATCGGCCTGTTCACGGGCATGGTCATGGGCCTGCAGCTCTACTACACCCTGGTCAAGTTCGGCTCCGAGGGCCTGCTCGGCGCGGCCGTGGCCCTTTCGCTCATCCGCGAGCTCGGCCCCGTGCTCACCGCCGTCATGGTCACGGGCCGGGCGGGCTCGTCCATGGCCGCGGAAATCGGGGTCATGCGCATCACCGACCAGATCGACGCCCTGGACGTCATGGACATACCGTCCATGAACTTCCTGGTCAGCCCGCGCATGGCCGCCTCGCTGATCAGCTTCCCCCTGCTCACCGCGCTCTTCGACACCATCGGCATCCTCGGCGGCTACCTCACCAGCGTGGTCATGCTCGGCATCAACTCCGGAATCTACTTCTACCGCATCGACGCCAACGTGGACATGACCGACGTGTCCGGCGGCTTCATCAAGTCCCTGGCCTTCGCCCTGATCGTCTCCACCATCTGCTGCTACCAGGGCTACTTCACGCACCTGCGCAAGGACGGCATGGGCCCCGAGGGCGTGTCCAACTCCACCACCTCGGCCGTGGTCCTGTCCTGCGTGTCCATCCTGGTGGCCGACTACGTGCTCACGTCGTTCCTGTTGTGAGGGCAAGCATGGGCAACGGCGAAGCAAAAAAGGCGCAAGCCTGGGACATCCGGTTGGAAGACCTCTCCGTGGGCTACGAGGAGAAGGTCGTGCTCTCGGGAGTGAACGCCGTGCTGCCCGCCGGAAGGATTACGATGATCCTGGGCGGCTCCGGCCACGGCAAGTCCACGCTGCTGCGCCACATGCTCGGGCTCAACCGCCCTTCGCGCGGGCGCATCGTCATGGGCGGACGCGACCTCTTCGCCCTGGACAACCGGGATTTCCGCCGCGCGCGGCGGCGCATCGGCGTGCTCTTCCAGGACGGCGCCCTGCTCGGCTCCATGACCCTGGGGCAGAACGTGGGACTGCCCCTCAAGGAGCACACCGGCCTGGACAAGCGGACCATCGAGGAGGTGGTGCGCTACAAGCTGGAGCTGGTCGGGCTGGAGGAGTTCTACGACTACTACCCCAGCCAGCTCTCCGGCGGTATGCGCAAGCGCGCCGGGCTGGCGCGGGCCATCGTCATGGACCCCCCGATCATCTTCTGCGACGAGCCGACCTCGGGGCTGGACCCCATCAACTCGGCGCAGATGGACCAGTTGCTGCTGGACACGCGCCGCCGCTACGACGTGACCATCGTGGTCGTGAGCCACGACCTGGAGAGCCTGCGGTCCATCGCCGAGCACGTGCTCGTGGTCAACGACGGAAAGCTGGCCTTCCAGGGCTCCATCGACGAACTGCGCGCCACCGGGGACCCGTACCTGCGGCGCTTCCTGGAACGCAGACCGGAGCCCCAGTCCGAGCCGCCGGTCTTCGAGCGCCAGGCCGAGATCGCCGAGGCGCTGGCCAAGGCCTTCGGCGAGTAGGCGCGACAACCATTTCCGCAACGCGAGGCGAACGGGCATGCACAAATACGGCAAGGAAACCTGGGTCGGCATCTTCGTGCTCATCGGCCTGCTCTGCGTGGGCTATCTGACCATCAAGCTCGGCAAGATGGAAGTCTTCAGCGACGACGGCTACATGCTGACCGCGCGCTTCGCCAACGTCAGCGGCCTGCGCACGGGCGCGGACGTGGAGCTCGCGGGCGTGCCCGTGGGCAAGGTCGCGGAGATCCGGCTGGACCCGCAGACCGACGCGGCCATCCTGACCCTACGCATCCAAAAGGGCGTGGCCCTTACGGACGACGTCATCGCTTCCGTCAAGACAAGCGGGCTGATCGGTGATAAGTACGTCAAGCTGGCCCAGGGAGGTTCCCCGGACATGCTCGCCGACGGCGACAGGATCACGGAAACCGAGTCGGCTGTTGACATTCAGGACTTAATCGGGAAATACGCTTTTGGCGACGTTGAAAAGAAATAGCCCGACGCCCGTCGCCTCGTTCGGGGGGATTCGTCTCGTATGAAACGCTTGCTGCTTACATCCATCCTCATTCTCTGTCTCGCGGTGCCGCTGCACGGCGCCCAGACCGCCAAGGACACCATCCTCGCGGCCATCGACGAGGTCATTTCCATCCTGCGCACCGGCGACTATGCCGACCCCGCGTCCAAGGACTCCCTGGCGGCCCGGCTCAAGCCGATCATGGACGAGACCTTCGATTTCAAGGAAATGTCCATGCGCACCGTGGGCCGCCCCTGGCAGACCTTCACCGAGGACCAGCAGGACGAGTTCGCCGGGCTCTTCGCCCAGCTGCTCACCGAAACCTACATCGACCGCATCCGGCAGTACACCGACGAGAAGGTCGAATTCATCGACCAGCGCACCAACCAGAAGGGCAACGTCGAAATCCAGACCAAGGTCGTGACCGCGGACAAGGAGATCCCCATCTTCTACCGCATGACGCACCACGGCAAATGGATGGTCTACGACGTGCTCGTGGAGGGCGTGAGCCTGGTCAAGAACTACCGGACCCAGTTCCAGGAAATCCTGGTCAACGGCAAGCCGAGCGACCTTATCGAAACCATGACCAAGAAGGTCGCCTCCCTGCGCACGACCGGGAAATAAAGGAAGCCCCTATGCGCCACCATCGTTCCCTCGCCCCGGCCTTCGCCCTGGCCCTCGTCCTTGTGCTCTGCGGGACGGGCGCTGTCCTGGCCGGCACCGATCGGGAGGCCGCACGGAACGCGGCCCCGGACCAAACCCTGGTCATGGTCGCCTCGGCCTGGGTGGACGCGGCCAACAACGCCGCCTCCGCCGACCTCGTGCCCGAACGGGACGACTTCGACGACGACTACAAGGACGAAGCCGCCGGGCCGGCCATCGCCGATCCCTTCGAGCGCTGGAACCGCTTCTGGTTCTCCTTCAACGACTTCCTCTACTTCAACGCCTTGAAGCCGCTGGCCCAGGGCTACGGCTACATCCTGCCCGAGCAGTTGCGCACGGGCATCCGCAACATCTTCAAGAACCTGCTTTTCCCGGTGCGCTTCCTCAACTGTCTGCTCCAGGGCAAGCTCAACCAGGCGGCCATGGAATTCTCCCGGTTCCAGGTCAACACCCTGGGCGGCTTCGGCGGCTTCGGCGACCTCTCCAACCGCCACCCGGACCTGATCATCAAGGACGAGGAAGACTTCGGCCAGACCCTCGGCGTCTGGGGATTCGGCGA
This sequence comes from Desulfovibrionaceae bacterium, assembly GCA_015709205.1. Taxonomy (GTDB): domain Bacteria; phylum Desulfobacterota; class Desulfovibrionia; order Desulfovibrionales; family Desulfovibrionaceae; genus JACCQO01. Next base: position 104,874 of record JACCQO010000005.1, on the reverse strand, counting down.
CGGCCCCTACCTGGTCTGGCCGGTGCTCGGCTCCTCCTCGGTGCGCGACAGCGTGGGCCTGCTCGGCGACTCCCTGGCCGACCCCGTGTCCTACATCACGCCGTGGTACGACTCCCTGGGCATCAAGGCCTACCGCGGATTCAACGACACCTCCCTGCGCATCGGCGACTACGAGGCCCTGGTCAACGCGGCCGTGGACCCCTACACCGCCATGCGCAACGCCTACTCCCAGTACCGCACCAAGAAGGTCGCCAAGTAGCGGCCCGGCGCGCGGCAACGCCTCCAAGGCCCCTGTTCCGGCAGGGGCTTTTTTTTTTGGGGGGGGAGGGAAGGACGCCGGGCCCGGCCGGACCACTGGAAAGCGAACCGGTGCGAAACGAACGGCGAGATTTGACAGCGGCGCGAAATGGAGCCATACGCACCTCCGGCCGCAGGACGTTTTGCGGCCCAAACGCATCCGGAGCACCGACATGGCACAACGCACCTTTCTGCACGGCAAGATCCACCGGGCCACGATCACCGAGGCCGACGTGGACTACGAGGGGTCCATCTCCATCGACCCCGAACTCCTGGCCCTGGCCGACATCCGCCCCTTCGAGCAGGTGGACGTCTACAACATCGACAACGGCGAGCGGCTGACCACCTACGCCATCGTGGGCGGGCCCGGCCAGATCTGCCTCAACGGCGCGGCCGCGCTCAAGGGCCAGCCCGGCCAGAAGGTCATCATTGCGGCCTACTGCCTGCTGGACGCGGCCGAGATCGACGGCCACCGCCCGGCCGTGGTCCTGGTGGACGCGGCCAACCGCCCCAAGAAGGCCTCCTAGGCCCACCTCGCGCCCCTCCGCGCCCGCCGCGCCTTCTGCGCGCACTCCGGCCGTTCTCTCGCGGCACACCTGCAACGCCGCCACGGCGATTACGGACCATGCGCGCGCCTGCCGAAGCGATACGCACGGTGCGGCCCAGTCCGAACGCCCCGGTCCCATTGGCCGCCACCACGGCGGCGCGAACTTTTTTTTATTCCGCCCTAAAGAATCCGGGAGAAGAGGCCGATAGGACCGATAAGAAGGGTTCTGCATCCAACCGCAGCCCCCTTCAGGGAGCCGCGCCATGCACGTCTCGGCCGTCCACAGCCCGGCCTTCGGCCTTTCGGCTCCGTTCGCCCTGCACGGCCAGGCCGCCCCTCCCTCCGGGGCTGCCCCTTCCCCGGGGGCCGCTTCGGGCTCCGTGCCGAAGCCCGCCCCGGAGGCCATTCGGAGCGTCGAAAGCGAAGGCGAACGGTACGGCGCGCCCCTGCGCGCCGCCCCGGCAAACGCAGGCCCCGCCGAAAGGACCGCCGCGGAGGCGGCGGCGACGGACACAGCGACGTCCGGCACCACCCCGGCTGCGCCCCTCTTCCTCCCCTCCCTGACGGCGGTCGGTTCCGCCGAAGGCGCCGCGTCCGTGGCCGCCGCCCAGGCGGCCGCGGACAGCGGGCCGGGCGCCTCCCAGGACATGCCCCAAGCCGCAGACGACTCGACGCCCCGGGAACGCTCCTCCGGCGCGCTCACGGCCGTGTCCCTGGCCGTGCAGCAGGCCGTGGCCGAACTGCGCCGCACGGACCAGGAGGTGCGCACGCACGAACAGGCCCATGTCAGCGCGGGCGGGCAGTACGTGCAGGGCGGCGCAACCTATACCACCACCACGGGCCCGGACGGCCGCCAATATGCCACGGCGGGCGAGGTGCACATGGACGTCGCGCCTGTGCCCGGCGATCCGGACGCGACCATCGAGAAGGCGCGCACCGTGCGCCGCGCGGCCCTGGCCCCGGCCGAGCCCTCGGCCCAGGACCGCCAGGTGGCGGCCGAGGCCGCGCAGATGGAGGCCGAGGCCCGGACCGAGAAAACGCAGGACCGCACGGGCGCGAACCGGCCGCCGGACGGGATCGGGGCGGAGGATGGGATCGGGGCGGAGGATGGGATCGGGGCGGAGGAAGATGCCCCTGCGGCTGCGGCCGGCGCGTCCGACGGCCTCCCCGACGACCTCGCCGCCGTCCTGGACACGGATGCCGCCCGGAATCCCGGGCGCCGCACGGCCGCGGCGCTGCGCGCCTATCGCCAGGCCGACGGCACGGATTTCGCGGCTCCGCCGGACGCCGCCCAGGGCCGCCTGGACGACTGGGCCTGAGCCCGCCGCCCTTCCCCCGCACGCCCCAAAAGAAAGACCCGGCTTTCGCCGGGTCCCGAACGTCGTTGCGCGCGCTCCTGCGCGCCGCGTCAGCGGTCCATGTAGACCTGGGCCGTGGCCTCGGCGGCCAGCCTGCGGTTGTAGGCCCCCACGGCCAGCGCGCCCCAGAGCATGCACACCGGCCAGGTGAGCCACCAGGAGATGCCCAGGGTCAGCACCCCGAGCACCACGGTAAGCGCGGACATGATCAGCCCGCCCAGGATGGTGGAATAGAACATGCCCAGGGGGCCGAGGAGGAACGTCAGGATCAGGGAAATGCCGACGCTCTTGGGGGACTTGACCACGATGACCTGCCGCTGCTGCATGGAACCTCCCGCGGCCGCGCCGGGCCGGGTGTTTCGGCCAAAGGCCGTCGAAGGCCGGAACTGGCCGGAATGCCGGAAAAGGGCCCCGCGCGGGCGGGGCCGGGCGGACCGCACCCTGCGTCCAGCCGCCGCCTGCACGTATACACGAAGAACGGAGGATGATAAACGCTCTGCAACCGCTCCGCCACGGAGCGTCCCCCGGAGGCCCCATGCGCATCGAATCCGTCCCCACGCCGTCCTCGGCCCTGGCCGCGGCCGACCTCGGCGCCGTGCACCATGCCGACGCCTTCCAGGCCGACCTGCCGCCAGGCGTTCCGGCGGACCCGGACCGCCTGGCCCTGGCCGTGTTCGGAGACTTCCCGGCCTGGGTGCGCAGCCTGCTGCGGCTGCGCAACGCCCTGGTGCGGCCCCTGGGCCTGAAATGCGACGTGCCCGCGACGGGCCGCGACCTGCCCGCCGCGCCATTGCGTCCGGGCGACGCCATCCGCCTCTTCCAGGTCAAGGCACGCTCGGAGTCGGAGATCGTCTTCGGCGCCGAGGACCGCCACCTGGACTTCCGCGTCACCCTGCGCGTCCTGGACAAGGGCGGCGGGACGCCCGCGGCCGTGCTCGTCTCCACCTTCGTGCACTTCCACAACCGCCTGGGCCGCGTCTATTTCGCGCTCATCCGGCCCTTCCACGTCCTGGTGGTGCGCGCGGCCCTGCGCCGGGGGCTCGCCGCCCTCGGAGCCTGAGGCAACCGTCCGCCCCCCCTCGCCCGACAAAAAAAGCCCCCGGACTTCCGGGGGCTTCTTGCGTGCGTCGTGCGGGCGCGCCTAGAGGATCTGGCTCAGGAAGAGCTTGGTGCGGTCGCTCTGGGGGTTGGTGAAAAAGTGCTCGGGCGTGCCCTCCTCCACGATCTCGCCCTTGTCCATGAACAGCACCCGATCCGCCACCTCGCGGGCAAAGCCCATCTCGTGCGTGACCACGACCATGGTCATGCCGTCGCGGGCCAGGGCCTTCATCACGTCCAGCACCTCGCCGATCATCTCCGGGTCCAGGGCGCTGGTGGGCTCGTCGAAGAGCATGACCTTGGGGTCCATGGCCAGGGCGCGGGCGATGGCCACGCGCTGCTGCTGACCGCCGGAGAGCTGGTCCGGATACACGTGGCTCTTTTCGTGGATGCCGACCTTCTTGAGCAGAACCATGCCCCGCTCGGCGGCGTCCTTCTTGGAGCGCTTCAGGACCACGTGCTGGGCCATGATCAGGTTCTCCAGCACGGTCTTGTGCGGAAAGAGGTTGAAGGACTGGAAGCACATGCCCACCTCGGCGCGGACCTTGTTGATGTCCGTCTTGGGCGCGAGCACATCCACCCCGTCGATGTAGACGTGGCCCTTGTCCGCGTACTCCAGCCGATTCAGGCAGCGCAGGAACGTGGACTTGCCCGAACCCGAGGGCCCGATGACCACGACCACCTCGCCGGGCTTGATGGTCGCGGAGACGTTGTTCAGGGCCACCATCTTGTGGGGCACGTAGAAGTATTTGGAGAGGTTTTCCGCGCGGATCACGAGTTTATCATCCTTTTTTCCATATATTGCAGCAGCATGGACAACGCAAACGTCAGCACCAGATAGAGCAGCGCGCACATGAACCAGAGCTCGAAGGGCTGCAGGCTGGTGGTGATGACCTCGCGTGTGACCTTGGTCAGTTCGCGGATGGCGATGATGCCCAGGAGTGAGGAGTCCTTGACCAGGCTGATGAACTGCCCGGCCAGGGGCGGCAGGATGCGCTTGAAGGCCTGGGGCAGGATGACGTGCACCATGCACTGGGTGCCGTTCATGCCCAGGGAGCGCGCCGCCTCGGTCTGGCCTCGATGGATGGACTGGATGCCCGCGCGCACGATCTCCGCGATGTAGGCCCCGGAGAAGAAGGCCAGGGAGGCCACGCCGAACCACAGGGGCGGAACCAGGGGCAGCCCGGCCTGCCCCAGCATGGAGTTGATCAGCGTGCCGACCACGAAATACCAGATGAAGATCTGCACCAGCAGGGGCGAACCGCGGATGAGCTCGATGTAGGTGATGGAGAGCCAGCGGAAGCACGGGTTGTCGGAGATGCGCATGAGCCCGGTGAGCAGGCCGAGCACGATGCCCGCGATGATGGCCAGGAAGCTGACCTTCAGAGTGATCCACAAGCCGATGAGCAGGATGCCCACCTTCCAGTCCTTGTACGAGCCGAGCACGTCGCCGGGATAGATGAAGTCGCCCTTGGAGACGCGCGACCCGGTGCCCTTGGGCAGTGAATAGCTTTCCTGCTCCCCGTCGCCCTTCACGATGATCGTCGTGACGCCATCGGACCCTTGAACGATGGCGGCCACGGTACCCTGGATCCCGGCGTGGATCTCCACGTCGTCCTGGTAGTAGAAATAGCGGGGGACCTTGTACCAGCGCCACACGTAGTCCACCTTTTGGGTGGCGTAGCCCAGGGCCCAGACGATGCCCAGGACCAGCAGAACGAACGCGGCCGTCCAGGTGGCGAAATATGCTCTGCTTCTCGGTTTGCCTAATCCGGAACTCATGGGGTCTTCTTTGTTGGATGCTTGCGCCCAAGGCGCGGGCCCGCCGCGCCGGTCCTCTGCTCAAATGCGGCGGGGGCCGCAGAGCCCCCGCCGCCGTATATCGCTGCTACGGCTATTCCACTTCCTTGATCCACTCGGTACCGGTGATCCACTTGTTGTAGATGGCGTCGTACCGGCCGTCGTTCTTCAACTGGCGCAGGAAGTTGTTCAGCCAGTTGAGGAAGTCCGGGTCGCCCTTGTTGATGGCCCAGCCCAAGGGCTCGTAGGTGAAGGGCTTGTCCAGGAAGATGACCTTGCCCGCGCCCTGCTGGGCGTACTGGACCACGCAGTTGGGCTGGTCATAGACATAGGCGTCGGCCTTGCCGTTGAGCACCTCGAGGAAGGCCTCCTGCTCGGTCTCGAAGGACTTGTAGGTGCACTTGGGGATCATGCGCTTGGTGGCCTGTTCGCCGGTGGTGCCCAGCTTGGAGGTCACGATGTACTTGGGATCGTTGAGATCCTTGTAGGATAGGACCTTGCCCGCGTGCTTCTTGTTGAGCAAGATGGTCTGGCCGACGATGATGTAGGGGTCGGCGAAGCCGATCTTCAGGTTGCGCTCCTGGGTCACGGTCATGCCGCTCATGATGATGTCGAACTTGTCGGTCATCAGGGCGGGAATGATGCCGTCCCAACCGGTGTTGATGGTCACGAGCTTCACGCCCATGGCCTTGGCCATCTCCTTGGCGCAGTCCACGTCGAAGCCCACGAATTCCCCCTTCTTGTCGGTCATCTCGAAGGGCATGTAGCCGGACTCGAAGCCCACGCGCAGTTCGCCGCGCTGCAGGATCTTCTCCAGCGTGGACTGCTTGACCAGGTCCATGCGCGTCTCGCCGCTGGAAGCGGCGCCCGACTGGGCCTTGACCGCCTCGGCGACCATGGCCTTGACGGCCTCCTCGCTCACGCCCTTGCCGCCGTCATTGCCGCAGCCGAAGGCCATGGCGGCGAACAGGCAGAGCACCAACACCCCGATCAGAGAACGAAATTTCATGGGTCCTCCTTTGAAATGAATAACCGCAGGTCCTCTCCAAGCCTCAATACGACTTCCCCTCGGTGAGCAACTCGCTGACCACCATCTGCACCTTGCAGACCGGGCACTTGGGCAACTCCTCACGGGGAATGTAGACGATCTCCTTGCGTTTGCACTTGGGGCACACGGCCTCGACCGCCTGACTTTTCCGCTGCTCGGCGCTCACCGCAACCTCACTTTTTTGATATTGGAGACAATGGCGCACTCAGCCGCAATACGCAAAATTCAGCGTATACCTCACAACGGCGCCCTCTGCCAGCTTTTTTCGCGGACTGACAAATTTGCAAACGGCCGGACAATGTTGTTGTTGTTCTTTAGTACCAATATATTAGATTCATACCAAAACGGCTCAACGCAGTGCGTCGCCGGGCGTGTCGCGGTCCTCGTCCCCCAGGCAGAGCATGTCCACCAGCGTGTCCACGGTCCATTCGACCATGTCCATGCAGCCCTTGATCAGCCCGTCCTCGCGGAAGCGGAGCTGGTCCTCGGGCACGGCGAAGTCCACGCCCACCAACTCGAAGCAGTTCGTCCCGCCCCACTTGGTGCGGAAGGCTTCCTCGAACTCCTGGACCAGGGCGAAGCAGCGCTCGAAGTCGCCGCCCGGCTCGCTGCGCCCGGTGAGCGCGCCCAGGGCCAGGACCCCGCCGGTGAGCGCGCCGCAGGTGTGGCGCGTCCGCGCGATGCCCGAGCACAGCCCCGTGGCGATGCCCGGCACCAGGGGCGATTCCACCCCCGCGGCCCGGCACACGGCCAGCAACACGCTCTCGGCGCAAAACAGCCGTCCCCTGCCGAACCATTCCCTTGTCTGTGCGCCGTACATGGCGTTTCCTCCTGTTTGCGACACGTGCGGATCGAACGAAGCGGCGGCCCCCGAAGGCGGCCGCCCACGGGCCAAGGCCGGATCAGGCCCCGGCCAGCCGGTGGCGCAGGGCGCGCACCAGTTCCTCCACGCGCTGGCCATCCACGAGCTTGCCGCCCGTCTCGTCGCGCGCGTAGAAGGCGTCCACGGCCATGTCCCCGTCCGTGGCCACGCGGGCCACGTGCAGGACCACACCCAGTTCCGAAAAGACATGGGCCATGTCGAAGAGCACGCCGGAGCGGTCCGGCGCGCGCACCTCCACGACGGTGTAGAAATCCGAGGACTCGTTGTCCACGGCCACGGCCACCCCGCCGCCCGCCTGGACCGCCGCCGGGGCCGGTGCCGTCCTGCCCGCGCGCAGCGCCGCGCCGGACTCGCGCCGCTCCTTCAGGCGCGAGGCCAGGTGCAGCTTGCCGGTGAGCGCGAAGCGCACCGCGCCGCGGATGCGCTTCCAGTATTCGTCGGCGTAGAGCGGGTCCGGCGGGTCCGAGACCGTGAAGACGTCGAGGACCGTGCCGTCGGACCAGACGAAGACGTCGGCGGAAAAGATGTTCATGTCGTGCAGGGCGAAGACCCCGGCCAGGGTGGAGAACAGCCCGTGGTGCCAGCGCGCGGCCACGGCCACGGACCACAGGTTCGGCCCCAGGCGCACCGGGTCCAGGGCCACCAGGCCGCGCGCGGCGCGCTCCACGGCCTGGCGGTGCGCGGCCTCCTCCAGTTCGCGACAGAAACCCCGCACCAGATGCAGGTGGCGCACGATGTCCGCGGCGTCCACGGTCTGCACGTAGCGCGCGGGCATGGCCGCCAGCCGCTTTTCCACCCAGGCCGGATCGAGCCCCTGCTCCCGGGCCCCTTCGCGCACGCGGTCGCGGGTGCGCAGCATGCGCTGGGCCACGTGGCCCACGGCCAACCGCCCCTGTTCGAGGATGCGCCGCGTCTTCTCGTAGAGTTCGGCCATGAGCCGCGCGGACCAGTCGTTCCAGGCCTTGGGCCCGGTGGCGCGGGAGTCGGCGTAGGCCAGGAGGTAGAGCATGTCCAGACGGCGGACCGTGCCGATGGTTCCGGCGCACTGCACGACCACGGATTCGTCGCCCAGGTCGCGGCGCGTGGCCGTGACGGCCAGGAGCAGGTGGTGGCGCACCAGGAAGGCGGCGTCGCGGGCCACGCTCTCCGGGCCGTTGGGCCCGCCGGGCACGCCCACGCCCCAGCGCGCCAGGACCTCGTCGGTGAGCCGCGCGCCGTCGGCCTCGTGGTCCCGGCTGCCCTTGGCGATGTCGTGAAAGAGCGCGCCCAGGAGCAGCGCACGGCGCTCCGAAACGCCCATGGCCGCCCACAGGGGGCCGAACACGGGCACGCGCTCGCGCTCCAGGTCCTCCAGGTGGGCCACGGCGTGCAGGGTGTGCGACCCCACGGGATAGGTGTGATAGGCGTCGAACTGCACGCGGTCCTGCACGCGGCCGAATTCCGGGAAGAACGCGGCCAGGAACCCGGTCTCCAGCATCTGCTCCAGGGTCGGCCCGGCGCGGCCGGAAAGGAGCACGCGCTCGAAGAGCGGATAGGTCTGCGCATCGCCCAGGCCGCCGTCGCTTGTTCCGTTGCCGTTCGGCCCCGGGCCGCTTCTCCCAGGCCCCTTCGTCCCAGAACCGTTGGGCCCGTTACCGTCAAGCCCGGTGCGGACCGGCCCCCGGCCCGCGCGGGCCACGTGCGCGGCCACGGCGCGGCGCGCCTCCCAGCCCAGGGGCGCGCCCGAGCGGGCCGCGGCCTCGAACAGGCGCAGAAAGAGCAGCGGGTCGGCCGCGTCCCGTTCCTGGTCCGCCCGGTCCGCATGGTCCGCCCGGTCCGCATGGTCCGGTCCGGCCCCGGGGATCGCGTCCGCCAGGGCGTCCGGGGCCAGCTCCAGTTCGCCGTCGCGCAGGAGCACGCCGGGCACGGTCGGGGAAAGTTCCACAGCCGCCTGCTCCCGCCCCGCTCCACTCCGGGCTCCGCCCCCACGGGCGGACGGACGGCCGAAATGCGCGCGCCAAAAGGCCCCGGTGAGCCCCTTGACGGCGGCCATGGCCCGGTGCAGGCCGCCCAGGAAGCGCTCCACGCCGAGGCTTTCGGCCGTGTCCGCAAAGCCCAGGCGCGCGGCGATGTCCGGCTGCAGGTCCAGGTAGAGCAGGTCGTTCTTGCGCCGGGAGATGCGGTGGAGCTGGTTGCGCGCGCGCAGCAGGTAGCCCACGTCCGTGCGCAGCAGGGAGCGCTCCTCGTCGTCCAGGAGCCCGGCCAGCAGCGCGTCGGGCGCGAGCCCGGCCCCGGCCGCGCCCCGCAGGAAGTGCGCCAGCCAGAGCACGCAGTGGTAGTCGCGCAGGCCGCCCACGCCCTCCTTGAGCTGCGGCTCCAACAGCGCGCTGCCGTCGCCGTAGCGCTCCAGCCGCTCGGCGCGCCGCTCCAGGAGCCACTTGAGAAAGCGCGCGCGGCGGCGGGCGAAGACCCGCTTCTGCATGGCCGCGGCCAATGCGTCGAAGACCGGGCGGCTCCCGGCCAGAAAGCGCATGTCCAGGAGCGAGGCCAGGACCTTGGAGTCCTCGGACGAAAGGTCCACGCAGTCGGCGATGGTGCGGAAGCCGTGCCCCAGGGCGAAGCCCATGTCCCAGAGGGGCAGGAGCAGGGGCTGGGCCATGTCCAGGGCGTCGGGCGGGATGGTTTCGCGGCAGACGATGAGCAGGTCGATGTCCGAGGCCAGGGAAAGCTCGGAGCGGCCGTAGCCGCCCACGGCCACCAGGGCGATGGGCCCGCCCCCCTTCCCGGCGCGGCGGGAACCGGAGCCCGCCGGGCCGAGCTCGGCCAGTCGGGCGCGGAAGAAGTCGTCGAGCAGGCGGGCGTGCGCGGTCTCGAAGGGCACGCGCCGCCCTCGGCGGGAACCGCCACGCCCGGCCCTGGGCGCATCGGTGGGAGCGGGTGAAGCGCCCGGCGCGGCCATTGCGCCCGGCGCGGCCGGGCCGTCGATGCGTTCGGCGATCAGCGCCGCACGAGAAGCGGCCAGGACACCCGCCGCATCCTGGCCGCCGTTTGCCGCTTGAGCGTTCATGCAGTGGGACGTATCCGATTTCCGGGAAAAAGTCCCTTTCTTTTCGCGGTCCGAGGCGCGAGCGTCGGGCCGCGGAACGGGATCCGGACCTGCCTAGATGGCCTCGTTGCCGGTCTCGCCGGTGCGGATGCGCACCACGTCCTCCACCGGGGTGACGAAGATCTTGCCGTCGCCCACCTGTCCGGTGCGCGCGGCCTCGATGATCTTGTCGATGACCGGGCGGACCATCTCGTCCTCGAGCACGACCTCGACCTTGACCTTGGCCATGAAGTCCACCTGGTATTCCGCGCCGCGATAGACTTCCTTGTGCCCGCGCTGGCGGCCGAAGCCCTTGACCTCGGACACGGTCATGCCCTTGATCTCCATGGCGGTCAGGGCCTCCTTGACCTCGTCGAGCTTGAAGGGCCGGACGATGACTTCCAATTTCTTCATTGCGATACCTCGCTTGCTGTCGGTTCCGATGGCGGAACGATGGCGGCGCGGCGCGGAACGGGTCCGCGCCGCCCTCCACGTGCGGCTACATCTGGTAGCCGGCCTCGCTGTGCTGGCTCAGGTCCAGACCGCGCACCTCTTCCTCCTCGCTCACGCGCAGCCCCAGGGTGGCGTCCACGATCTTCAGCAGCACCCAGCTGACGGAGAAGCAGAAGACCCAGGTGGCGACCACGGAGACGAACTGGATCCAGAGCTGGCCGGGATTGCCGTAGAACAGGCCGTCGGTGCCGCCCACGGAGGCCGTGGCGAACAGGCCGGTGGCCAGCGCGCCCCAGGTGCCGCCCACGCCGTGCACGCCGACCACGTCCAGGGAGTCGTCGTAGCCCAGCCGGACCTTGAGCAGCACGCCCAGGTAGCAGAACACGCCGCCGCCCAGGCCGATGATCACCGAGCCCATGGGCGTGACGAACCCGGCGGCCGGGGTAATGGCCACCAGTCCGGCCACCGCGCCCGAGGCCGCGCCCAGGGTCGTGGCCTTGCCGCGATGGAACTTCTCCATCAGGGCCCAGCCGATGACCGCGGCGGCCGTGGCCACGTGGGTGGTGACGAAGGCGTTGGCGGCCGCGCCGTTGGCGGCTAGGGCGCTGCCCGCGTTGAACCCGAACCAGCCGAACCAGAGGATGCTCGCGCCGGTGATGGTCATGGGCAGGTTGTGGGGGATGAAGGCCCCCTTGCCGTAGCCCTTGCGCTTGCCGAGCACGAGGCAGGCGGCCAGGGCCGCGGCCGCGGAGCTCATGTGCACCACCGCGCCGCCGGCGAAGTCCAGCGCGCCCATGGCGCCCATCCAGCCGCCGCCCCAGACCCAGTGGCACATGGGGCTGTAGACGAACACGAGCCAGAGCGCGGAAAAGGCCACGAACCCGCCGAAGCGGATGCGCTCGGCATAGGCCCCGGAGATCAGCGCCGGGGTGATCACGGCGAACATGCACTGGAAGATCATGAAGGCCAGGTGGGGCAGGTTGTCCACCGGGCCGTTGGCCTCCATGCCCACGCCCTGGAGGAAAAGATAGTCCAGGCCGCCGATGAGGCCGCCGTGGTCCGTGCCGAAGGACAGGGAGTAGCCGATGAAGACCCAGACGAGCGTGGCCAGGCCGACCAGGAAGAAACTGTGCATGATGGTGCCGAGAACATTCTTGCTCCTGGCCATGCCGCCGTAGAACAGGGCCAGGCCAGGGGTCATGAACATGACCAGGGCGGAGCAGATGAGGATAAAGGCGGTGTCAGCCGCATTCATGGGGGATGCCTCCTTGTCGTTCGCCGGAAACGGGTGCGCCGGATGATGAGGTTGGTGCCGGGTGGAGTTGCTGCCGGTGGCGGCCAGCCGCGGGCGGCCGCCGTTGCGCGCCGGGGCGGATGCCGGCGGGCGTTCCCCCCCCATTGGCAATATGCGTACCAATCCGACACGAAAAAAGAACATGCTATTTCAGCACATTAAAAAATTTGCGCAAAACATGCATTACAATTGTGTGAATGTTACATACATTTTGTTACCATTTCTGTATAACAATGTGGATCAACATTCCGGAGGCCCGGTGCACGGGCCGGACGGCGCGACGGCCACTGCAGGTGGATCAACGGCCGCAGGCGGAACAACAGGCCGCGAGGGCGTGGACGACGGGCACAAAAGCCCGGGGCGGCCGGCGGCGGGGCTGGCCCAGCGAGGGGAAAGGGCCCGGCCACGGCGGGGCATGCCCGGCGCGGGGTGCGAAACAAGGCGGGAGGAAGATGATGCCTGTTCCGGGCAGCGCAAACGCGGGTGCTGACCGGCTCGGGCGTGGGCACGCGGGGCCTGACCGTTCCTTCCTGGCGCGGCCTCGCCCGGAACGTTGCCGCTCCGGCTTTCGGGTCCAAAATCTTTCGGAATTGTCGTTCCTGCGTTCTTCTTCTACAATTTTATCAAACAATGGTTCACTCGCGGGCCCGTTGCAGACCAAAGACAATCTGCCCGGCATGGTCGCACGGCCAACGCGAAAAAAAGAACAGCGGGAAGGGGAAGGCAGGCCGGGCAGCCGCGCCCGGGGCAGCCGCCACCGTCGCCAAATACGACGAGGGACGAAAAAGGAACCGGGCGGACGCCGCCCCCGGGCGAACACGGGACGACGGATACGGAGGGACCGGAGAGCGACATGGAAGCGACCGGCTGCGCCCGAACAGCGGCGGGCGCAGGCGACACGGCGGCCCGATTAGGATGCGCACCGCAGGATTAGGGGTCGCGCGGCTCAGGCCAGGGCCCAGAGCGCGGCCACGGCCGCCGCGGCCAACAGCAGCCCGGCCGCGCGGCACAGTCGCAGCAGCCCGGCGAGCCGGGCGTCGTCCCAGCCGTCCGGGGACGGCGCTCCTTGCGTCGCGCCCTGGTCCGTTCCGCCCCCCCCGGCTCCGCCCTGCCCGGCCGCAGCGGGCCTGGGGCCGAGCACGGGCTTTTGCACGGCAACGCCGAAATAGACCGCCGGGCCGCCCATGGGCGCACCCATGATCCACGCGGCCGCGGCCATGGGCCAGCCCGCGTTGGGGCTGGCCATGGTCCGCGCGTCGCGGCGCACCTTGCCCAGAAGCGATGCCCCGCGACCGTGCCGCGCCGGCCCCAGCCCCAGACCCATAAATGGAGCGGCCGCGAGCAAGGCCAGGGCCGCCAGCCGCGCGGGCGCAAAGGCCAGCACGTCGTCCAGCCGCGCCGCCGCCCAGCCCAGGCTGCGCCAGCGCTCGGTGCGGTAGCCCCACATGGAGTCCAGGGTGCTCACGGCCTTGTAGATCCAAAGCAGCGGAGGACCGCCCAGGGCCAGATAGAACAGCGGGGCCGCGAACCCGTCGCCCAGGTTCTCGGAAAGCGTTTCGGCCAGGGCGCGGGCCAGCGCGGGCCGCTCCAGAGCCGAGGTGTCGCGGCTGACGAGCAGGCCCACGGCGGCGCGGGCCTCCTCCAGCGTGCCGGAACGCACGGCGCGCGCCGCGTCGCGGCACTCGCGCAGCAGGCTGCCCAGGGCCAGCCCGGCATAGGCCAGGTAGAGCCCCGCAGCCCAGCCCACCCCGGGCAGGGCCATGGCCAGCCGCGCCGCGCCCCAGGCTCCGCCCGCAAGCACGGCCACTGCCGCGACCCCGGCCAGGCGCAGCGCGCGCTCACGCGCCCGGTCCCGCGCCGTCTCCTGCGCCTCGCCCGCCGCCGCGCCCGCCGTCGCGCGCTCCGCCCTCCTCCGGGCCCAGGACCGCGCCGCGCGCTCCAGCGCGTTCGCGGCCGCGCCCAGGGCGCGCACCGGATGCGGCCAGCCGCGCGGGTCGCCCACGGCCAAGTCCAGGACCACGGCCAGGGCCACCAGGAGCGCTGCCGCGCCGTCCGTCATTCCCGGCATGTCGTTGCCTCTGCGTGCATGTCGTCGCCTCCCCGCCGGGTATACGGAAAAACCGGCGGGCCGTGAACGGCCCGCCGGTATGCTTTCGCGGTCTGTTTCGCCCGTTCCTTAAAAGCCCTTGAGATGATCGATATAGTTGGGCAGGAAGAGCGAGATTTCCGGAATGTAGGTGATGATGACGAGGAAGATCAACAGGATGCACAGCCACGGCAGGGCCGCGCGCAGCACCCAGGTGATGTTGTGGCCGGTGATGCCCGCGGTGACGAACAGGTTCAGCCCCACGGGCGGGGTGATCATGCCGATCTCCATGTTCACGACCATGATCACGCCGAGGTGGATGGGGTCGATGCCCAGCTTCACGGCGATGGGGAACAGAATCGGGGCCATGATCAGCAGGATGGCCGACGGCTCCATGAAGTTGCCGGCCATGAGCAGCAGGATGTTGACCACGACCAGGAAGCCCCAGGCGGGCAGCCCCCAGCCGATGATCTGCTCCGCGATCATGTGCGGGATGCGCTCGGTGGTCAGCACGTGGGCGAAGAGCATGGCGTTGCCGATGATGAACAGGAGCATGATCGAGACCTTGGAGGCGTCGAGCACGACCTTGCGCACCTCGGGGTGGTAGAGCGAGCGCGGCAGCGCGATCGCCGAGAGGGCCAGGTTGCGGGCCAAGGCCGTGACCGCGCCCTCCCCGGGCTTGCGCCACTGCACCCCCTTGAGCGGGCCCATGTCGCGGTAGATGAAGATGGCCACGAGATAGGCATACACCGCGGAGATGGCCGCGGCCTCGGTGGGGCTGCAGATGCCGCCGTAGATGGAGCCGAGCACGATGACGATGAGCAGCAGGCCGCCCGTGGCCCGCCAGCCGGAGCTCAGCAGGGCCAGGAAACCCGGCCAGGGGTGCGCGGGCAGCCCCTTGTAGCGCGCCACGATGTAGATGGCGAACATGAGCATGGAGCCCATGAGCAGGCCGGGGATGAACCCGGCCATGAACAGCCGCGCCGCGGATTCCTCGGTGGCCGCGGCGTACACGAGCATGACGATGGACGGCGGGATGAGGATGCCCAGGGTGCCCGCGTTGGCGATGACGCCCGCGGCCAGGGATTCCGGATAGCCCGCGCGGACCATGCCCGCAATGACGATGGAGCCGATGGCCGCCACGGTGGCCGGGGACGATCCGGACACGGCGGCGAAGAGCATGCAGGCCAGGACCGAGGCCATGGCCAGGCCGCCCCGGATGTGCCCCACGCAGTCGATGGCGAAACGGATCAAGCGGTTGGCCACTCCGCCCGTGGAAAGGAAGGCGGAGGAGAGGATGAAGAAGGGGATGGCCAACAGGGTGTAGTGTCCGGACTCGGCCTCGAAGAGCTTGAGGGCGATGGAGGCCAGGGAGTCGCTGGAGAACAGCAGGATGGTGGTGATCGAGGCCAGCCCCAAACCGATGGCGATGGGCATGCCCGTGAGCAGGCACGCGAAGAGCAGGATGAAGAGCATGGCGGTGGTCATTTGGCCACCTCCTCTTCATCCCCCTGGTTGGCCAGGTGCATGGACTCCTTGGCCTCGTCCATGAGCTGGAACCCTTCGGCCCGGCCCTGGAGGATGGCGATGAAGAGCTGCACCAGGCGGATGGCGATGAGCACGAAACCGATCAGCAGGATGGAATGCGCGACCCACTTGGGAATGGGCAGGTCCTCGAGATCGATGCCGATCTTGTACATCTTGGCGAGGTAGACCCACGAGCCCTTGACGAACAGGCCGCAGTAGGCCAGCCCGAGCAGGCAGGCCGCCAGGCTCACGGCGCGCGCGGCCTTTTTCGGCAGGATGCGCACAAAGGCGTCCACGCCGATGTGCGACCCGACCTTGATGCCGTACGACGCGCCGAAGAGCACCATCCATGCCGACAGATGCAGGGTCAACTCCTGGGCCCAGAGGAGCCCGGTGTTGAACCCGAACCGCAACACGACCTCCACGAACACGAGCAGCGTCATGGAAGCCAGGAGGAGGGAAATGATCCCCTCCTCCAGCTTGTTTATGAAGGTGCGCAGCATCTATAGGCCAGAGGGCTACTTGTTGGAGGCGATGGCGGCCTCCAGGTTGTCCGTGCCGACCTGCCCCTCGAACTGCTTCCACACGGGCTTCATGGCCTCGACCCACTGCTCGCGCTGCTCCGGGGTCAGCTCGATGATCTTCGAGCGGCCGGAATCGGCGATCTTCTTCTTGTCCTCGTCGTCCTTGTCGCCGGCGATCTTGTTGCCAAAGGCGATGGCCTCGTCCAGGCACTTCTTCAGCTCGGCGCGCACGTCGTCGGGCAGGCCGTTCCAGAACTCGGCGCTGGTGACCACCAGATAGTCGAGCAGGCCGTGGTTGGACTCGGTGATGTAGGGCTGCACCTCGTAGAACTTCTTGGAATAGATGTTCGACCAGGTGTTCTCCTGTCCGTCGATGGCCTTGGTCTGCAACAGGGTGAAGACCTCGGAGAAGGGCTTCTTCAGCGGGATGGCCTGGAGCGCCTCGAACTGCGCGGCGAGCACGTCGGAAGCCATGATCCGGAACTTCTTGCCCACGGCGTCGGCGGGCACGCGCAGCGGATCGCTGGACGAGAGCTGCTTGAGGCCGTTGTGCAGGTAGCCCAGGCCCAGGACGCCCTTGTCCTCCATGGAATGCAGCATCTTCTGGCCGTTGGGGCCCTGCTGGAATTTCTCCACCGCGCCCATATCCTTGAACAGGAAGGGCAGGTCGTAGATCTGCAACACCTTGGTGTAGCTCTCGAACTTGGAGAGCGCCGGGGCGGCGAGCTGCACGTCGCCGAGCAGCATTGCTTCCAACACCTTGTCGTCGCCGAACAACTGCGAGTTCGGATAGACCTCGACCACGACCTTGTCGCCCATGCGCTGTTCGACCAACTCACGGAACTTGTTGGCCATCAGCCCCTTGGGGGTATTTTCGGCCACGACGTGGGAAAACTTGATGAGAATGGGTTTGGCGAAGGCGGTGGTGGCGCACAGCAGCAGCGCCACCGCACACAATGCGGCCAAGGCGGTTGAGGCATGTCTCTTCATGTCTGTCTCCCTGATGTGTTGAGGTGGAACGGCAGCCTTATCACAACATCCTACCATAAAAACACATCATCGATCAACATATGGGAGACCTTTCACAATATCGGCGCCGCACGTCCCCCTAACCCGCGCCGCACGCGGGTAACGATCGTTCGCTCGTTCACCCGGAGGCGCTGGAAGTCCAAACGGAGCGTAAAAAAGTCCGATTGCAGAGCCCGGCTGCGTGCCGAAGCGCGTGCAACAGACGTCTGAGGACCGATGTGCAGAGCGAGCAGGACCGCGCAAACGACGGGAGAGGGGAGACGGGACGCGGGCCGAGCCAGGCGGCAGAGGCGGGGCCGCCGCTTTTCCCGCCCGCGCCGACCGCCTCGTCCCAGGGGGCCGAGACCGGCCGGGGAACGCCCGGGCGGAGGCGCCCAGAAGGCGGGCGAACGGCCGGAAACGGCGGGCGGCTAGTGCGCCGGACCCGTCGAACCGGCCGGTCCGGCCGAACCGGGCGAACCGGCCGGGGCCCGGGCCTCGAGAAGGTCCAGGCCACCGGTCTGGCGCAGGGCCTCCAGGAGCAGGATGCCCGCGGCCGTGGACATGTTCAGACTGCGCACGCAGGGCAGGATGGGGATGCGCACCAACCCGGGCGCGTCAGGAAAAACGTGTCCGCCGGGGGCCGTCTCTTGCGCGGCCAGGGCCGCGTCCAGGAGTTCCCGGGGCAGCCCGCGCGTCTCCGGGCCGAGCACGATGAGGTCGTCGGCGCGGAAGGCGAAGCGGTCGAGCCGCTCGCCCGCGTGGGACGAGGAGAACACCAGCCGCCCGCGCCCTGCCTGCGCGGCCGTGAAGGCCGCCCACCCGGGCCAGACCGTGAGGTCCACGCTGGGCCAGTAGTCCAGCCCGGCGCGCTTCAGATACTTGTCCTCCAGGCTGAAGCCCAAGGGCTCCACGAGGTGCAACCGCGTGCCCGTGGCGGCGCAAAGCCGGGCCACGTTGCCGGTGTTGGGCGGGATTTCGGGTTCGTAGAGCACGAGCTGCATGGGATCTCCGGCGCGGGCGCTACAGGCGCGTCGCGCATGGGCCGCAGTAGCCTTGTGCGCGGCCGGGGTCAAGGCCCGCCCGCCCAGGTGCACGCACCCTGCCCCGCCGCCTGTCCGCCGGAACGCGGTCCCCCGTCGGCAGGGCCGAACGTACGGGGCCGCCCGGCCCGGCCCGGTCCCGTAAACGCGCGCATCCGAACGCTCTCCGCCCTCCCTTCCATCCCCTTCGGCAACCCCTTCGGGGCCCTTCTCCCGGTGTGCGGATTTTTCTTGACCACCCCTTGGAGGCTGATATAAAAACCCACTCTCACTTCGCCAGCGTAGCTCAGTTGGTAGAGCAGTTGATTCGTAATCATCAGGTCAGGAGTTCAAGTCTCCTCGCTGGCTCCAGAGAGCACCAAAGGGCCCGGACACCGCGAAGGGCCCTTTTTTGCGCCCGCAGCCCGGCGCCGAGGCCTGCGAAACCGTGCCCGCCCGCTGCGCATCCCCTTCCGCGTCCCTTTCTGCCTCCGCCTGCGCCCCGGCCCGTTGCGGTTCGTGAATCTTGGGTCAACCGTTGCGGCCCTGCGCAAGAGCGGATAAGCACTTGAAGACGGGCGAATCGCTGCGCCGCCCGCAACCGAGCAACGGCCCCCCGGCCCCGAAGGAACCGGGACTCATGATCAGACTCTTCGACTTCTTCAGTTCCGCCAAAAGCCACTCCGGCTGCGAGGCGCATCTCGCCGCGTTCCGGGAAAAATACAAATATTTCCGTCAGCTGCTCACTGGCAACAACGCCGCGCTGGAGATCATCGCCGAACTGGAGGAGCTCTGCTACGGCGTGCGGCCCTTCACCGTCGACGACGTGCTCTCGCGCACCGAGCGGCTCTTCAAGACCGTCTACGACATCGTCGAGGACCTCAACGGCATGGCCGCCGGGCAGTACGAGGAACTCTTCGAGACCGTGGAGACCATCGGTGTGAGCGTGCTGGCCCCGCTGGCCCGAAAACGGGAAATCCCGCCCTCGCGCCTGACCCTGTCCTTCCGCGAGCTGTCCCTGGACAACGTGCCCGAGACCGGCGGCAAGGCCGCCAACCTCGGCGAGGTCTGCAACCGCGTGCACCTGCCGACGCCCTACGGCTTCGCGGTCACGGCCTTCGCCACCTTCAACTTCCTGCGCTCCGGTGACCTGCTCCCGGCCGCGCGGACCATCCTCGAAGGCCTCGACATCAACGACACCTCCGCGCTCATCGAGCGCTGCGCCGAAATCCAGGAAAAGATCCTGGCCACCCCCCTGCCGCCGGACCTGGAGACCGAACTGGGCCGCCAGGCCGAGGAACTGGTGCGCCGCTACGGGCCCGAGGTGCGCCTGGCCGTGCGCTCCTCCGCCACCAGCGAAGATTCGGTGGCCAGCTTCGCAGGCCAGCACTCCTCGATCCTCAACGTGCGCACCGACGATCTGGCCGACGCCTACCGCCGCGTGGTGGCCAGCGCCTTCAACCCGCGCGCGGTCTTCTACCGCCGCAGCCGGGGCTATCCCGACGAATACGTGATCATGAGCGTGCTCTGCCTGAACATGATCGACGCCAAGTGCTCGGGCGTGCTCTACACCCGCGACCCCAACGACCCCGCGCGCGACCTGATCCTGGTCAACGCCGTGCGCGGCCTGGGCGTGGGCGCGGTGGAAGGGTCCGTGGAGTCCGACGACTACGAGGTGGACAAGATCGACAAGCACGTGATCGCCTCGCGCGTGGCGGAGAAGAAGGGCATGGTCGTGCTCGACGAGAACGGCGGGCTGGTGGTGCGCGAGGTGCCCACGGAACTGCGCTCGACTCCCTGCCTGGACCCCGGGCAGATCGTCACCCTGGGCGTCTACGCCCTGGTCCTGGAGGACCACTACGGCTTTCCGCTGGACATCGAATGGGCCATGGACGGGGACAACCGCATCTTCGTGCTCCAGGCCCGGCCGCTCCAGATGCGTCCGGCCGAAATGCGACCGGTTGAGCCGCATTCGGCCGAGATGAGCCAAGGCGAGAAGCCCGCGGAATCCGGCCCCGGGCCCCAGGCCCCGAAAGCCGCCGACGCCGCCCCGTCCTGCGGCGCCGCGTGCCCGGCGCTGCTCTCCGCCGGGTCCACGGCCTGCCGGGGCAAGGCCTACGGCCCGGCCTACGTGCTTACCTCGGACCACAACCTCTGCAACATTCCCGAGGGCTCCATCCTGGTGGTGCCCCAGACCTCGCCGCGCCTGGTCACGGTGCTGGGCCGCGTCAAGGCGATCGTCACCGACGTGGGCTCGGCCACCGGGCACCTGGCCTCGGTGGCGCGCGAGTTCGGCGTGCCCACCCTGGTGGGCACGGGCAACGCCACCACGACCGTTCCCCACGGCGCGGACGTGACCGTGGACGCCACCAACCGCATGGTCTTCCTGGGCAAGGCCGGGGACATCCTGGAGCGCAAGCGCGCCGTGAACCCCATGAAGGGCAGCCCGGTCTACAAGGCCGCTCAGGCGGCCATCAAGGCCATCAGCCCCCTGGGCCTGGTGGACCCGGAGGCCGAGGATTTCTCGCCCGAGGGCTGCCGCACGCTGCACGACGTGATCCGCTTCAGCCACGAGATCAGCATGCGCGAGATGTTCCGCATGGGCGACGACGCGGGCAAGTGCTTTTCCACCCGCGTGCGCGTGCCCCTGCCCCTACAGCTCTACGCCGTGGACCTGGGCGAGGCCCTGGAGAAGCACGGCCTGCGCGAGGTGGAGCACGAGGACGTGCACAGCGTCCCCTTCCAGGCCCTGCTCAAGGGCATGCTCCACCCGGACGTGGAATGGCTCGGGCCCATCGGCGTGAACATCAAGGGGTTCGCCGCCATCGTGGCCGAAAGCGCGTTCCACGACCCGGCCCAGCAGCAGGGCATGGGCGGGCCCAACTACCTGGCCGTCTCGCGCCACTACATGAACTTCAACGCGCGCCTGGGCTACCACTTCGCGACCATCGACAGCTACATCGGCGAGAGCATCAACGACAACTACATCACCTTCTCCTTCAAGGGCGGGGCCGCGGACATCGGCCGTCGCTCGCGCCGCGCCCTGCTCATCCAGTCCATCCTCAAGCACCTAGGCTTCAAGACCGAGCTCAAGGCCGACATGGTCAAGGGCACGGTCAAGAAATACGGCCAGGAGGTCATGAAGACCAAGCTGGACATGGTCGGCCGGTTGCTCGGCTCGGTGCGGCTGCTGGACATGGTCCTCTCGGACAACGGGCAGATCGACTGGTACGTCGAGGAATTCTTCAAGGGCAACTACACCTTCAAGCAGTAGGCGCGCCGTGCTCCCGACCGGGGCCCGCCCACGCCGCCGTGGACAGGCCCGGGGCCGACCCGCTATCCTCTCCCCATGTCCGATCACTCCGGCCAGTTCGACCAGTCCTGCTCCCCCGGCTCCTCCAGCTCCCCCAGCTCACCCGGACGCGTCGCCCGCCTCGCCGACCTGCTGGCGCAACGGCTCGCCCGGCCCCTGACGGTCCCGGCCCAGGCCCTGGAGTTCGCGGCCTCGGCCTTTGGGACCGACAGCGCCGACGACCTGCGCGCCCTGCTCGCGGACCCGGACGGGGCCGACGGACGCATCTTTCTGGAATATCTTCTTTTCCCCGACGAGACCTGCAAAGCGGAACTGGAACCCGCCCTGCTCGCGGCGCGCTGCACGCCCGCCGACGCCCAAGAGCTGGCCCGCGAGCTGTCCCGGCGCGCGGTGCGCGTCACGGTGCTGCCGGACGCGCCCGGCGGCGGGAGCATGCCGGACGGGGCGGAGCCGGAGGGGCCGCCGCTGGCGGAACTGGAGTTGGACGCGGGCGCGGCGCAACGATGGGTGCAGCGGCTCCGGCCCGAGCACACGCCGCCCCCCCCGCTGCTCGCGGCCGTGGACGAGGCCTTCACGGGAGAATCCGGGAGAGCGGAAACGCCCTCCGCCCCGGGTGCGGGGCTGCGCCTGAAGGTGCTGCTGCGCCACGCGCGGTTGGAGTTCACCGACGCGCACTGCGATTTCCTCGCGCGCCTGCTGCGGGCGCGGGCCGTGGGCACGGCCGCCGGGGAGCGCGACTCCGGCTTCGCCGGGCTGCTGGACTACGCCTGCCGCTTCCTGGAGACGCTCGCGCCGGGCGCGGACGGCCTTGCGGCCCTGCGCGCGCGCCACGCCTCGGCGCGCGACGCGCTCAAGGGCCACGCCCGCTTCCAGGAGCAGTTCGCGCACTCCAACTTCGAGATCATGCGCCTGGGCGGGGGCATGCCCGCCCACGTGGACCCGGAGGAACTGCGCCTGGAGGTGCGGCGCATCGCGCGGCTGTGCCTGGCGGTCTACGGCGAACCCGCCCTGGCCCCGGGAACGCCCGTGGAGCGCGACCTGGGCGAATTCACCGGCGAGGACGGCGCGCGGGACCTGTTGGACCTCCTCGGTCCGCGCTGACCGCGCGAACGGCCGGACCTCCCCGGCCAGCGCCGACCGGGCGGCCCGGCCTGCTCCCGCACCGCGATTCGGCGCGACCCACCCCGCCTCTGCACCTCGACCCCGCGCATCTCCACGCCCCATCCCTCAACGTCGGCGCGGCGCGCCGCGCCTCCCCGTACCGCGCCTCCCCGTACCGCGCCGCCCCTCCACACCCCACCACGCCGCGCACCGTCGGCCGGAAAAGACTGCCGCCCCGGCCCGGGCCGGGCGGCCGCAGCGGCTCCGGCGGCGGCCCGGCCTGCGCCGCGGCGCGCACCGGCCATCGGCCGTCAGGCCGCGCCAGTGCTGCGTCCGTGCGCCGCGCCGCGCCGCCCGGGCTGCGCGGGGCCGCCCCGTCGCCCCACTCTGGCGCGCTCCTTGCTCTTCCCACCGGAAAAAACCCTATTGGGAAGATTCTGCCATACGAGGTGACGATGACTTCCATACTGATCGTTGAAACGGACAAGGCCTTCAGCGCCACCCTGCGCGCCTGTCTGGACGACAACGGCATACCGGCGCGGGCCGTGCGCACCGCGCGGGAGGGCGTCGAATTCGCGCTTGGCGGCGGCTGTGACCTGGTGGCCGCGGGCGCGGTCCTGCCCGACGGCACCGGCCTGGACCTGCTGGCCGCGGTGCGCGCGCATTCGGACATGCCCTTCATGCTCATGGGCGACAGCGGCCCGGGCGCGGGCACGCAGCGCATCCTGGCCTTCGAGACCGGAGCCGACGATTTTCTGATCCGGCCCTTCAGCATCCGCGAATTCCTGGCGCGGGTGCGCGCCGTGCTGCGCCGCGCGGGCAAGTCCAGCCGCCTGCTCGGCCGGGAGCCGGTCATGGAGGTCGCGGACCTGCGCATCGACCCCTCGGCGCGTACCGTGACCCGCCACGGCGAGCCCGTGCAGCTCACCAGCGCGGAATTCGGCATGCTCGAACTGCTGGTGCGCCGAGCAGGCACCGTGGTCACGCGCGACGAACTCTCCGAGGTGGTTCTCGGCCGCACCTACGTGCCCTACGACCGCAGCGTGGACGTGCACATCTCCAGCCTGCGCAAGAAACTCGGACGACTGCCCGGCGGCGGCAAACGCATCCGCACCGTGCGCGGCACGGGCTACCTGCACGCCACCCCGCCCCTG
The DNA here is from genome assembly GCA_015709205.1 of Desulfovibrionaceae bacterium. Lineage (GTDB taxonomy): Bacteria > Desulfobacterota > Desulfovibrionia > Desulfovibrionales > Desulfovibrionaceae > JACCQO01. The sequence goes on along the minus strand of JACCQO010000005.1, from coordinate 81,297 downwards.
GCCGCCCAGGCGGACGCGGCCATGCCCACCGGGGTCAAGCGCCTGCTTCTGGAGGATTCCGACTTCGCGGCCACCGCCAGCTAAGGGCCCGGCCATCCGGCCGGGCTCCGGCGCGCGCCGTCCAGGGCCAGGCCCGGGCGGCGCCGCTCCGACCGTTTTTCCTCTCCCTTGCCCCCACCCGCCCCACACGCATCGGGTTCCCACGCCCGGCGTCCCGGGCGCAATGCCGTCCGCACCCGCCGACGCCTACCGCGACCGGTTCATCGGCCGACCAGCTTCCGCCATGCCGGGATCCGGAAGACACTGTCGTCCGCTTCGGCCTCCATGCGCTCAAAAAGCGAGCGCGGCAGGGTCAGCGTCAGCGTAGCTTCCTGAAAGCGCCTGCGCATGACCTCCCGACCGTCGATCCCGAGCATCCCCAGCACGGCGCGGGGTTCGGCCGCCGCGCCCTGGGCATGGGCAAAGGCGGTGATGCTGTTGCAGTCCGCCCCGGTGGGAACCTGGACCGGGTCCGTTCCCGGCAGGACCGAACCGGCCAGGGTGGTCAGGCCCGCAAGCTCCACGGGGCTGACGGGAAAAATGACGGCGCGGATGTCCTCGTCGGCGTCGGTGCGGCGCAGCGGCTTGAAGAGCACGTAGCGGCACGGGGCGTCGTAGCGGGGCAGGCCATGCCGGATCCACTCCTTGGCCGCCTCCAGGCTGCAGTGCATGCGCTCGCCGTATTCATACATGTCGCGCCACTGCCTGGGGGCCGCCTCCAGCACGCTGCGGTAGGCCTCCCGGTTCTCCGCCGCGGCGAGCCCCTTGCTGAACAGGGCGGCGAAGTGATCGAGCGCATCGGCCGAGGCATCGAATTCGACCCCGAACCCCAGGGCCGCGCGGCCGCCGGGACACGCGACGCTTTCCCGGTCGGCGGCGGCGATCCTGCCCCGTCTGCTTGCCTCCGCGAACAGGTGGAGAATGCAACCGAATCTGCCCGCCTTGAACTGAAAGGCATCCGCGGGTAACATATCGCTCCAGACAACCGCCACCGGCTCGAAGGTCGGCTGCAGGTGTCGCACGATGGCGCTTTCCATGTTTCCTCCCGTCTGTGGACGTGTCGGGCGTCGAGCCGGACCGCCGCCGCACGGGCGGTTCCGGAGCAAGGCCCGGTCGTTTTGCGACTACCCCAAAGCAATCCGCCAAACGCGCCGATATGACTCTCGGCATCGCGAGAACGGCTCGGGTGCGATCGGCTTGTCTATCGCGAAGTATAGTGAACCGGTGGGGGCGTGTCGACCCGGCCCGCTTCCCCATAACCGCCACGGACGGCTCCATGGGTCCCGCATCCCTCGCCCCCCTGCTGGAACTGACGCGCGCCGCGACCCTGTTCAGCGCGCAGCAGGGCACGCTGGACTTCAATTCCGGCTATCGCGGCGGCCGCATCCAGCCGCCCAGCGGATTCGGCGGCGACAGCCTCATGATCCTGCTCTTCGGCCTGGCCCTGGTTCCCGTGCTGCTCGGGCTCTACTGGCTCGCGACCCACCGCGCCCTGGTGCGCATGCGCGTCCGGCACCTGCTTTCCGGCGATCGGGGCGAGGACTCGGCGCGGTCGCTCGACGTCCTGGCCGGAAAGCGCTGCGAGCTGGAAGTCTTCGCCTGCCACAAGGGCGTGAACCGCTTCGTGGGCTTGGCGCGGCTGGAAAAGGTCACGGCCGCGGACATCCGTCTGGTGATCATGTCCCCGAACAACACGGGCGCGAACCTGCGCGGCTGCCTGGCCACGGCCTATTTCCCGCCCATGGCCGCGGAAAACGGCACGCGCCTCAACTGCCTGCGCGCCGTGATCGAGGCCATCGACTACAAGGGAGTGGTCCTGGGGCGGCGCTGCTGCTTCGGCTACGAATCGCGCCGCCGCCATTTCCGCGCGGACGTCAAGGACCCCCGGTTCGTCAAGGCCCGGCTGTGGCTGACCCTGCCGCCCTCGGACGGCGCGCTGCAGCGGCTGGAGGACACCCCGCCGCGGCTGGACGTGGACTGGATGAAAAGAAGCGGGCCCGCGCAGCCGCGGGTCAAGGACATCTCGGTCACGGGCATGGCCATGCTCATGCCCCTGGCCCGGCGCGACGGCACCCTGGAGGCCGAGGAGCCCGTGACCATGAACCTCCTGGTCCTCAACCGCCAGACCAAGAAGTTCCGTTCCCTGTGGGTCGCGGGCGTGATCCGCAACCGCATCAACGTTTCGGGCGGCAAGGTCATCCTGGGCATCCAGTTCACCCACCGCGGCGCAAGCAACGGCGCGCCGGACACCCTGCAATGGGCGCGCGTGGATCCGGACCACGGCGTGCCCGGCCTCGCCGGGGTGCTCGAAGGCCTGACCGCGAACTGACGCCCCCTCCGGGACGCCGTCGGACGGCCCGTCCCATGGCGCACCGTCGGCCGTTGCGGCCATGATCCCTTTCCCCGTTTCCCCGCCGTCTCCTGCTCGCGGATGCGCGTTCGGTCGAGCCCGCATGGGCCTATGCCAGGCCGCCGTCCAGCAGGTCCGGCCCGTCGCCGGGCCGCATCCGCTCGTAGAAGGAATAGTCCGCGGCCCGGGCCCGGTCGCGCGCCAGGAACTCCGGCGCGTGCGCATCCAGCCAACGCAGCGCGTCCGCGCGGCGCAGCAGATCCAGCAACTCCGCCAGCCTGGGGCAACGGTCCACGGGCCGCACCGCCCGGACGGCGGGCACGCCGAGGCGAAGAAGGTCGGCGGCCAGTTCGGCGCGCAGCCGCGCGTACGGGGCCAGATGCACGCCCAGGGCCCCGAGCTGGGCCCCGGCGGCCTCGGCCGCGTCCAGCCCGGGCAGGGCGTGGTCCAGCAGCAGCCGCAGGTGGGCAAAGACGAGGAAAAGCAGCTCCACGTAGCACAGCTCGCGCCGGCCGCTGCGCAGGAAGAGCGCGGCGCGCGCCAGGGAGCGCGCGCCCATGCCGTCCACGCGCTCGGCCAACGGCTTCCGGGCGAGACCGGCGCGGTACATGCCGTCCACGAAGATCCACTGCCGCCGCACCACGGCCGTGTGCGAGAGGCGGCGCACCTGGCGCGCGGCGGCCGCGCCGGTGCGATAGAGGGTGTAGCCCGCGGCGCGCACGCGGGCGCAGAAGAGCAGATCCTCGTGCGTGGGCATGGTGAAGCCGGAAAAGCCGCCCACCTCCTCCCACACGGCGCGGCGCAGCAGCCAGGCCGTGCCCGGCATGAGCTCCACCTCGCCCGTCTGCACCTCGCTGGCCACGTAGACGCGCAGGTAGCGCTGGGCCAGCCCGGCGTCCGGCGCGTCGGCAGGCTGCGGCCCGGCCGGGTCGTGCGCCTCGGCCGTTGCCGCCGCGCGGCCGGAGGATTCCGCCCCGCGCTCGACGTAGCTCCACACGGAACAGGCGATGCCCACCTCGGGCCGCGCCGCGTGCTCCAGCACGGCCGCCACCCAGTTCGGCGAAAGGCGCATGTCGCAGTCCACGGAGAGCAGAAACTCGCCGCGCGCCGCTCCCAGGCCGCGCACCTTGGCGCGCATGGGCCCCTGGGGCGCGGCGTTGCGCAGCAACCGTGCGCCGGGCGGCAGGCGGGAGGCGTCCAGCGGCGTGCGCGAGCCGTCGTCCACGACCACGATCTCGTCCGGCCGCACGGTCCAGCCGGACACGGAGTCCAGCAGGCCGAGAACCAGGGGGGCATCGTCGCGCGTGTAGGTGCACAGGGTCAGCCGGGGTGTGGTGCTCATGGGCTACGGTGGCTGGGGGTTGCGGTCCTGGAGGTTTGCGCGGCGCGCCCAGGCGCGTCGCGCCACGTCCGGCCCGACCGCAGCCTACCCGCAAAAAAGCCGCCCGTCACGCGCCGATGGCGCGGGACGGGCGGCGGGCGTTCCGGTTCGAGAACGCTCAGAAGAGGATGATGTCCGAGGCGGAAAATCCGTCCGCGCCCTGGGAGGCCAGCGCATTATACCCCTCGGCCGTGCGCAGCACGGCCAGGGTGATCAGGGGGGCGGTTCCCGCTCCGTCGTGGTCGTACAGCAGATAGCCCGCCTGCGTGCCCTGGGTGACGTAGTAGAACGCGTTGGAGACCGGGTTGGTGGGCGCGGCCGTCACGAAGTTCAGGGCGCCGCCCGCGGCCCCCAGGCTATTGGTCTCGACGATTCCGGTCCAGCCGATGGCGGCGGCCTTGAAGAAGAACGCGTCGTTGCCGTCGCCGTCAAAGACCGTGTCGAGGTCCGCCGAGCCCACGTGCTCGAAGACGTAGTCGTCGTCGCCGCTGCCGCCGAGCAGGGAATCGTGACCTTCGCCACCCCACAGCATATCGCCGTCCGCGCCGCCGTCCAGGGTGTCGTCGCCCGTGCCGCCCACCAGGTAGTCGGAGCCGTCGCCGCCCAAGAGGATGTCGTCGCCCGCGCCGCCGTCCAGGCTGTCGTCGTCGGCGCCGCCATCGAGATAGTCGTTGTCGTCGCCGCCGAAGAGGCAGTCGTAGCCGTCGCTGCCGGACAGCGTGTCGTCGCCCGCTTCGCCGTAAAGATCGTCGGACCCGTAGACCATATCCTGGCCGGAGTCCGGATCTCCGGCGAGGCAGTCGTCGCCCGCGCCGCCGTACAGGGTGTCGTTGTCCGCTCCGCCTTGCAGGACGTCATCCCCTTCGTCGCCGTAGAGCACGTCCTCGCCCGCGCCGCCGGAAAGGGCGTCGTTCCCCGTTCCGCCGTGCAGTTCGTCGTCGCCCAGACCGGCGTAGAGCCAGTCGTTGCCGGCCCCGCCATCCAGGTAGTCGTTGTCCGTGACGCCGTCGACGTCCTGGCCGCTCACCAGGCAGTCGTCGCCCGCCCCGCCGTAGATCTCGTCGTCGCCCCAGCCCGAGAACACGACGTCGTCGCCGTCGCCCATGGTGATGGCGTCCGCGCCGTCGGCGCTCGTGACCGTGGCGTCGCCGGCCATGCCCGAAAGGTCGAGTTCGTTGCCGTTGCCTTCGAGCACGAAGGCCTCCACGTTGGCGAAGGCGTAGTAGCCGACCATGTCGCCCGCGATCTCCACCACGCCCGCATCGCCGGACAACGTCGAGCCCAGAATCCTTTCATCGAAGACCAAGGTGTCGTCGCCGTCGTAGCCGTCGAACGACGGCGTGCCCCACGTCCAGGCCACGAGGTCGCCGTAGGCGCTGCCCTGAATCCACTCGATTCCCGAGACTTCGCTCTCGGTATTGCCGTCGCCGTCCGAGATGCCCAGGCCGAGGGCCATGCCGCCCGCCGCCAGGGCGTAGCTCAGGGTGTCGTCGCCATCGCCGCCCTCGTAGGTGTCCAGGCCGACGCCGCTGTAAAGCAGGTCGTTGCCGTCGCCGCCGACGAGCACATTGTCCCCTGCGTCGCCGTAGAGGGTGTCGTCGCCGTCGCCGCCCACCAGGCTGTCGTCACCGCCTTCGGCGTGCAGTTCGTCGTCGCCCGTACCGCCGTCCAGGGTGTCGTTGCCCACGCCGCCGTAGAGCAGGTCGTCGTCGTCGCCGCCCACGAGGCTGTCGTTCCCGTCGTCCCCGTACAATTCGTTGCCGCACGTGCCGCCGTCGAGCGTGTCGTTGCCCGCGCCGCCGTAGAGCACGTCGTAATCGTCGCCGCCCAGGATGAGGTCGTCGCCTGCGTCGCCGTAGACGACGTCCTGGCCCTCCCCGCCCTCGATGCTGTCGTCGCCCGCGCCGCCCTGGATGCTGTCGTTGCCCAGGCCGCCGTAAATCTCGTCGCCGCCGTCGCCGCCGAACAGCGTGTCGTTGCCTTCGTCGCCAACAATGGTGTCGGCATCCTCGCCGCCATCCAGGTAGTCGTTGCCCGTACCGCCTTCCAGGTAGTCGTCGCCGCCCTCGCCGTAGGCCGTGTCGTCGCCGCCGCCCAGGGTGACGGAATCGACGGAATAGCTGCCGTAGACGAGGTTGTCCGTCTCGCCCATGCCGGTGAGGTCCAGGGCGTTCCAGTCGCCGTCGGCCAGGGCGAACCCCTCGACGTTGGTGAACCGGATGCCGTTGTCCAGGGTGTTCACGCCGTCGGTGAAGGACGCCGCGACCAACGTATCGTCGAAGCGCAGAACGTCGAGGCCGTCGCCGCCGTCAAAGTCGGGATTGCCGTAACGGGCGAGAAAATCGTCGTCGTGGCCGCTGCCCAGGATCCATTCCACGTCGCTGAAGGATTCGGAGTTGCCGTTGTCGTCGAACAGGCCGTCGCTGTTCAGCGAGATGGCGCCGCCGGCCAGGGCGAAGCTGATGGTGTCCTCGCCGTCACCGCCGACGTATTCGTCGGCGCCCGTGCCGCTCACCAGCAGGTCGTCGCCGTGGCCGCCGAGCAACTTGGAGCCGCCGGAGCCGCCGTAAAGGGTGTCGTCGCCATCCTCGCCAGCAAGGCTGTCGTTGCCCACGCCGCCGTAGAGCATGTCGTTGTCGTCGCCGCCGAGCAGCGTATTGGTGCCCTCCTGGCCGTAGATGGTGTCCTCCCCGGACCCGCCGTCCAGGGTGTCGTTGCCCGCCCCGCCGTAGAGCATGTCGTCGCCGTCGCCGCCGAGCACGATGTCGCCGTCCGCAGGCGCGCCGCTGCCGTCGCCGTAGAGGGTGTCGTCGCCGCCGCCGCCGTCGATGGAGTCCTGGCCGTCGTTGCCGTAGATGAGATCGTTGCCCTCTCCGCCAGCGATGGTGTCGTTGCCGTAGCCCCCGTAGATATGGTCCGCGCCGTCGCCGCCGAGCAGGTAATCATCCCCTTGCACATCCGAGTTGTGCGGGTCCACGTCGTCGCCGAAAAGGGTGTCGTCGCCCGCCCCGCCCTCAAGGGTGTCGCCGCCGCCGCCGCCGAACAGGCTGTCGTCGCCCGCGCCGTCCACCACGTGGTCGTCGCCGTCTTCGGCCCAGACGGAGTTGGACGAGCCCCAGGACGAAAGATCCAGGGAGTCGGCGGTGGAGGCATTGAGCACGAAGCCGTCCACGTCGGTGAAGGTGACGGAGCCGTTGGCCAGGGAAAACGTGCCCGAGCCGTCCTCGGAGTCCCAGGCGAAGCCGCTCACGTCGGCGTCCAGGTACAGGGTGTCGTCCCCGCCGCCGCCGTCGAAGGAGGGCTCCACGGTGCCGGTCGTGCGGAACTCGTCGCCGTACGTGCTGCCCTGGATCCACTCCACGCCCTCGAAGTATTCGGTGCCGTAACTCTCGTCGAACAGGCCGTCGCTGTTGAAGACGATGCCGCCATCGGCATTGACGAAGCTGACGGTGTCGCTGCCCGCGCCGCCGTAATATTCGTCCACGCCGTCGCCGCCCACGAGCAGGTCGTCGCCCGCCCCGCCGAGCAGCGTGGTGTGGCCTTCGCCGCCGTAAAGGGTGTCGTCGCCAGCGCCACCGTCCAGGGTGTCGTAGCCCTGGCCGAGACCGGCGTAGAGCGCATCGTCGCCCGCGCCGCCCTGGAGCGAATCGGACCCCTCGCCGCCGTCGAGCACGTGGCCCACGGCCTGGCCCGCCGCGGTGCGGCCCACCAGGGTGTCGTCGCCCGCCTCGCCGTAGAGGGTGTCGCCGACCGTGTAGCCACTGAGCAGGCAGTCGTCGCCCATGCCGCCGTAGACCGTGTCCGCGCCCGAGAGGGCCTGCACGGTGTCGTTGCCCTGCCCGGCGTAGATTTCGTAGTCGCCGCTGCCGACGGTCATCAGGTTGTCGGAGCCCGAACTGCCGTAGAGCACATGGCTGCCGCCGGTCCCGGTGTCGTCGCCGCCGGAGTGCGTGTCCTCGCCGCCGGAGAGCGTGTCCGTCTCCTCCGGGTCCGGATCGTCATCTTCGGGATCCGGAGATTCCGGCTCGATGTCCGGAAAATCCAGGATATCGGACAACAGATTCGTCAGGATATCCTGCTCGCCCTGATCCATGGAGGGCAGCAGCGCGGCCAGTTGCTCGGCGCTCAGGGCCAGAACGATCTCGCCCGGGCCCATGCCGTCGTTACCCAGGCCTTCGCCCTCGCCATCCCCTTCGCCCTCTCCCTCTCCGGTACCGTCGCCCTCGCCGGTGCCGTCGTCTTCTCCAGTGCCGTCGCCTTCACCGGTGCCGTCGTCTTCTCCAGTGCCGTCACCTTCGCCGGTGCCGTCACCCTCTCCATCTCCCTCGCCGTCGCCCTGCTCGCCCGTATCGCCCTCGTCGGGCGGGGGCGGCAGCACGGACTGGATGATCTGGACGAACTGGTCCAGTTCCTCCGGGCTCATGACGCGGACCTCGCTCATGGGCTGGCCCGGGGCCATGCTGACCATGCCCATGGGAAAGGAGATGACCACCGAACGGCCGAAGGTGTCGGTGAGGATGATGGAGCGGCCGCCGGTCAGTTCCTCGGCGCCGTGCGATTCCGTGCCGTCGGACTTGATCTGGTGGACCGTGGTGGTGCCCCGGATGCCCATGGTGGACAGGGGCGACTTGACGTGAACCCCGTCGGGGTTCTGGTCCGCAATGGTCCCGGTGACCATGCGGTAGGTGCCTTGGGAAAGATTGAAGAGAAAGCCGGACGACTCGCCCTGTTGGGGGTCGAAGACGTAGGAATCGATGCTGAAGGTCCCTTCCGGCCCCTGGGACATCTTGGTGCCGTCCGCGAACTCGACTTCCACGGCGCTCGAAGCGCCCGTAGTGAGCGAATCTCCGGAAAAGACCTCGCTGTGCAGACCGAGGGTCCGCACCTCGCCACCGCTCTCGGCGGTGACCGTGCCGCTGAAATTGACGACCACTCCGGCGGGCGTTGCAGCCATCGGAGCCTCCCTTTCTTTCCCCCCCGGCAGGCCCGCGCACGGGGCGCGGGCGGGTACATCTGCGCTGATTTTACGCTACATATTTTATTTTGCAACCAAAAGCAACCGTTTTTCCCAATCTGTGCAAAAAACCGCGCCCCGGCCGAAGCCGCGCCGGTTGTGCCCGGGCCGCACGCAGGGTATACTTCCGGCATCATGGCCGAACGCATCCTGATCATCGAGGACGACCGCGAATTCCGCGAGATGCTCACCGACGCCCTGGAGCTCAAGTCCTACGACGTGACCGCCGCGTCCAGCGCCGAGGAGGGGCTGACCCTGCTCGAGGCGGGCGTCTTCGACATCGTGCTCACGGACGTGCGGTTGCCGGGCATGTCGGGCATCGAGGCCATTCCGCGCCTGGCGGCCATGGCCCCGCGCACGGACATCGTGGTCATGAGCGCCTTTTCGCCCAAGGAGGCCGCGGTGGAGGCCGTGCGCCTCGGGGCCTACGACTTCTTCGCCAAGCCCTTCAGCCTGGCCGAAATGGAGATCGTGATCCGCCGCGCCCTGGAGAAACGGCGGCTGCAGAACGAGGTGGACCGGTTGCGCCAGTCCCTGGAGGAGCGCGGGCCGGGCATCCGCATCGTGGGCGAGGGCGCGGCCATGCGCCGCGTGGTGGCGCTGATCCGCAAGGTCGCGCCCCTGGAATCCACGGTGCTGGTCACGGGCGAATCGGGCACGGGCAAGGAACTGGTGGCCGACACGGTGCACGAGCTTTCGCGCCGCGCCTCCGGGCCCTTCGTCAAGGTCAACTGCGCCGCGATCCCGGAAAACCTGCTGGAAAGCGAACTCTTCGGCCACGAAAAGGGGGCCTTCACCGGCGCGGCCGCGGCCCGGGCCGGCTGGTTCGAGCTGGCCCAGGGCGGCACCCTGCTCCTGGACGAGATCGGGGACATGCCCGTCTCGCTCCAGCCCAAGCTCCTGCGCGCCGTGGAGCAAAAGCGCATCCAGCGCGTGGGCGGCCGCGCGGAGATCGCTGTGGACGTACGCATCGTGGCCGCCACCAACCAGGACCTGCTGACCCTGAGCCGCGAAAAGCGCTTCCGCGAGGACCTCTACTACCGCCTCAACGTGGCCTCGGTGAGCCTGCCGCCGCTACGCGAGCGCAAGGAGGACCTGCCCCTGCTCGCCGAGCACTTCGTGCACCGCGTCAACGTGCGCCTGGGCACGGAGTACAAGGGGGTTTCCGCCGACGCCATGACCGAACTCATGGCCTGCGACTGGCCGGGCAACGTGCGGCAGCTGGCCAACGTCATCGAGCGCGCCGCCATTCTGGGCGAGTCGGCCTACATCACGGGCCGCGAGGTCCGGTTGGCCTTTCAGAAGGACCTGCGCCCGGCCCTGGCCGAGGACGGCGAGAACGGGGACCTGCCCGGCGCTGCCGCCGGGGGGTCCGGAAGGACCGGGGGGCTGTGCCTCAAGGATACCCTGCGCGAGGTGGAGCGCACGCTGATCCTCGGGGCCCTGGACAAGGCCGGGGGCCGCCAGGCCGAAGCCGCGCGCCTGCTCGGCATCTCGCCCAAGAACCTCTGGAACAAGCTGCAGAAGCACGGCATCGGCACGGGCTCGTAACCCGCCGACTCTTTTCCCCTCCTTTCGCACCCCTGGCGTCCCGCAGCGCGACGCGAAATCTCCACGGGGCCTTCGCGCGTCCTTCACCGAACGCGCCTAGACCTGACGGCGTCGGATTCCCTCGAACAAGGAGCCTGCGCCATGAACCACTCGCTGTGCGGAAAACTCGCGGCCTTCGCCTTTCATCATCCCACCGAACTGCGCGACCGCAACGGCACGGTCCCCGCGGAACTCGTCACCATCAACGCCGCGGCCGCCCGCGTGCGCCTGGGCCGGGCCGCGGGCGATCTCTACGCCCCGGGCCGCAGGCTGCGCCTGAATCCCTGCCTGCCGCGCCTGGACTCCGGCCCCGAGGGGCTGGACTGCATCGTCGACTGGCTGCGCGGCAACGAGATCGGCGTGCGCTTCGCCACGCCCCTGCCCATGGGCATCCACGATCTGCAGGACCAGCTTTAGGGAGGTCCGGCCGTCCGCCGCACGCCACGAAAAAGGCCCCCGGCGGACCGTCCGCCGGGGGCCGGAACCTCCCGCGCTTCCCGCAATCCATTAATCGCAGGGGTTCCAGGGCTCGTTCACCTTGCGTACGGCGCTCTGCAAATCGATCTCGTCCGGAAGGATCCTCTCCATGATCGCGGTCATGGGCTCATAGGCGTAGCGCACCTCCACCTCGACCATCTGGCACGGGCCGCCCGCGTCGTTTTCCACGGCGCCGCCCCCGGACTGCGGCCAACTGCGCACCAGCACCTCGTGCGCACCGGACGGCAGCGTGTCCAGCAGCCGGTTGGTCTCGGCCACCACGCGCGCCAGGCGGTCGCCCTCGTCCAGCCCCTGGCCCGTGGACGCGTAGCGCGCGCCGGTCTCGGCGGCCTCCTGCAGGGTCAGCCACGAGCGCATGATCGTGCTGACCTCGATGATCCCGAAGACCAGGAGCAGGAACGCGGGCAGGATCAGGGCCATTTCCACGGCCGCCAGCCCCCGCCGCGCCGCGTCGCGGCGCTCGTCGGTTTCCGTCCTTGCGGTGTGGGCGCGCATTGCCACCTCCCTGCCCTACTGCAGCAGCCGCCAGCCCAGGTGCTTGCCGATCTTGCGGAAGATGTCCTCGATGTCGTCGGCGCTGGGCGCGTCGAAGTAGTGGTCGTTGGTGCCCGTCTTGGACGAGGCCACCTGCTGCATGAGGCTCACGTCCACCGCGTCCGAGGAGCCGTAGCGGATGGTGAAGATCTCCACGCCCGCGTCCTTGGCCAGTTGGGCCTGCTCGAGCATGGCCGCGTTCAGGGGACCGCCGTCCTGGCAGTGGGCGTCGGTCACGCCCATGCCGTACCAGGCGTTGGTCCAGTAGTCGTTGGGCGTGTAGTACACGCTGTAGGCCCCGCCGCACCCGCCGTCCTCGGTGTCGCCGTCCGTGAGCAGGATCATGATCTTGCGCATCCGGTCGGAGTCGTCGCCCTCCTCGTAGGGCGGTTCGGGCGTGAGCACGTGGCGGCCCCACTTGACGCCCTCGCCGATGAGCGTGCCCGAGGCCGCGCCCAGGGCGGTCTGGCTGGCGATGGCCGCCAGGATTTCGGACTTGTCCTCGGTGAGACCGCGGACGCGCGGAATGGAGGAGCAGGTGTCGGAGCTGACGCGCAGGTAGGAGCCCCGGGGATAGCGGTACTCCGGCTTGGTGTATTCGGAAAGCAGCCCGGTGTTCAGGGTGCCGTCCGCGTTGCGGCAGCCGTCGGCCAGGCCGTCCACATCGCCGGGGATGTGCACCTTGCCGCGGAAGGGCACCAGCCCGAACTTGATGGCCGGGCTCGCGCCGTCGGGAATGAGCAGGTTGACCAGTTCCGAGGCCGCGGCGTTGGTATTGGTGATGGGCGTGCCCTTCATCGAGCCGGAGTTGTCGATGACGAAGACGATCTCCAGGTCGTTGAAACCGGCGCAGGCCTTGGCCTGCACCGTGCTCGAAAGCAGCCCCACCGCGCCCATGAAGAGCATGTCCACGTCGGCTTCGCCCGTGACGCACACGCTGCGCACCTCGGTGCCGGCCGTCAGGGCGGCCACGTGCGCCTCGGGATAGTTCTTGGCAAGCATGCCCGCGCTGGCCGTGGCCACGCGGCCGTTGGTGATCTCCGGGTCGTAGGGCAACTCCAGGGAACCGGCCAGGGCCGCGGCGTCCACCGCGGCCTGGATGCGCGAATGCGACAGGTAGACGTTGCCCAGATCCACGGCCAGGCCGATCATGCCGAGCAGCACGGGCAGGACCACGGCCACGAGCACGGCCACGGAGCCGCGCCGCCCGTCCGACGGGCCCGAACGGCCCGCGCGGCCCTGCGGCGCGCGCGGCCCCTCCCGATCAGGGGAAGGGCATTGTGGTCGCGGCGCTGAGCACCAGCGGATCGGTGCCGAACATTTGTTCGAAGGATTCGTCGGTGTAGAAGGAGTGGTAGTCATAGTCCACCTGCACGGTTACGGTTTGCGCCGCGCTGTCCACGCTGACCGTGGCGCGGGGCGATTCGCCGGGCATGCCCGTCGTCAGGGAGTCCACCAGGTTCTGAACCTGGGCGGAGTCCCCTTCCCTGAGAACCAGGCGCGCGGCTTCGCGGCTCGCGCTCACCAGGGCCTGGCGCATGGCCAGGGCGTTGGCGCCCTCCACGAGCACGAAGAGCAGCACGACGAACAGGGGCAGCACCAGGGCGAACTCCACGGCGGCCAGTCCTTCCCGGCCCTCGCCCGTCCTCTTGATCCACATCGCTCTCGGTCGCATCGCTCGCGGGTGCTCTGCTTTCGTTTGCATCGCCTTTGCCCATTTCGTTTTGCCCGTGGCCGGACCCGCCGGGCTCAAGGTCCCATCCCGGCCCCGGCGGCTCGATCTCCGTCGCGGCCGGGCCGCGCCCCCGCTCTCTCCGGCCGGGGGCACGGCCGCCTCACGTTCCGCGTCCCCGGCTCCTGGCCGACGCCCGGCCGAAGCCGGAACCGTCGCGCAGCCGTTCGGCACGGTCCGCTGTTCCCTAGGCAACACCCGTGCCAAGCCGCAGGTTCGCGCGCCGCCGCCGCTCATTTTCTTCAACATATTGTATTAAAATAGTTTTCTAAATAGTCCAGGATATCCTTCCCGACGCCGGGCCAAACCGCTGCGCGCAGTCTTCCATTTTTTGTGGACACACGTCCTCTTTCAATCCCGCTCCAACCCCGCCCCGCGACGCCACCGGCGCGCCACGGCGCGGCGCACACCGACGAGGTCCAAAAATAAACCTTTTCTATTCAACCGGTTAATAATTTGCGGCTATTACCAAAAAGCCTCCCTCCATTTTTCATGGACAACCGTCCGCAGCGCCTGTTCAATGGAAATTATTGTCATTTTATATTTTATTTTGAAATGTTAGATAAAAACAGACGGAAAACGATACTCCACAAAAAATGGACATCCCGGGCCCTCTCGTCTGCACGCTGGCCGCAACCGTGACCGGCGGCGCACTTTTTTCGCAGCCTGCATTCCTGCGGAATACAAGAGATTTTTCGGAATGCACCGAGCCAGGGGCACGCCGGGCGAACCGGTGCGGCGCGCAGGCTGGCACACGGGTTGCTCAAGGGGGGGGCATCCGGCCGCGAGGCCGAGGACACGCAACCCAACACCGCAAGCCCAAGGAGAATTCACCATGCGTACGATCCGTAACTTCCTGCGTAACGAAGAAGGCGTCACCGCTCTGGAATACGGCCTGCTCGCCGCCCTGATCGCCGGTGTGATCATCACCGCCGTGACCCTGCTGGGCACCAACGTCCAGGGCACCTTCAACACGATTGCCGGCTCCATGCCCACCGTCTAGCCGCCAGCCGCGGGCGCAGCCCGTGGACGGGGCCGGACCGTGGGAGAGACGGTCCGGCCCCGACCGGCAGCCACCGCCCCATCCGGGGCAAGGGGGGAACATGCACATCGCCATCAGCGCCATTCTGGCCGTCGTCTGCATCGCGGCCGCCGCCACCGACCTCGCCAGTCGGCGCATCCCCAACCTGCTGACCTTTCCGGCCATGCTCGTCTTCCTGGGCCTGCACGCCATCGCCGCGGGCATGCCCGGTCTGCTCTATTCGCTGGCCGGACTGGGCGCGGGATTCGCGTTGCTCATCGTACCGCACATGTTCGGCGTGATGGGCGCGGGCGACGTGAAGTTCCTGGCCGCAGCGGGCGCGGCCTTGGGCTGGTACGGGGTGATCTGGGCCTTTCTGCTGGCCTCCGTCGCGGGCGGCGTCTACGCGTTGATCCTGATCGCGGTCCGCAGGGGCGTGGCCGTGCGGCTTTTCGCCGGACTGCGCGAACAATTTCAGATGCTCGTGGCCACCGGCCGCGTGCACGTGCGGTCAGGAACGCATGGGCTGCCCAGGCTCTGCTACGGCGTGGCCTTGGCCGCAGGAACCCTGGCCGTAACCGCCTGGCGCACGGCGCCCGGCTGGATCGGCTAGGCCGGTCGCGAACCGGCCGGATCCGAGGAGGCTCCCATGGGTTCTTCGCGATGGATGCTGCAACTCGTCGGCGCGCTGGTGCTGGCCCTGGCCACGGGCGTACTGGTCTTCCAGTGGATGGCCGTGCCGCGCAACGCGCCCACGGCCGCCGTGCGGGCCGACAACGCCACGGCCGTGGTCGTGGCCGCCAAGGACCTCGATCGGGGCGCGGCCATCGACGCCGCCATGCTGCGCACCGTGCGCCTTCCGGCCGAAAGCCTGCCGCAGAACGCCTTTTCCGACCCCGCCACCCTGGTGGGCCGCACCCTGCGCGAACGCATCTACCAGAACGAGCCCCTGACCGAGGCGCGCCTCGTGCCCAAGGACGGCGGCGCGGGCATCAGCGCCATGATCGCGCCCGGCAAGCGGGCCATCGCCGTCAAGGGCAACAAGGTCCTGGGGCTGGCCGGGTTCATCCGCCCGGGCAACCGCGTGGACGTGCTCGTGACCATCGACAACAAGCAGGTCCCGGGCCGCATCCGGACCAAGACCGTGCTGGAAAACATTCCCGTGCTCGCGACCGGAACCGAGCTCGAGGACAACGGCAAGGGAGAGCCGTCGCCCGTGGATACCTACACCCTGGAACTGACGCCTGCCGAAGGCGAACGGCTCTCCCTCGCCGCCACCAAGGGCACCCTGCACTTCGCCCTGCGCAACCCGGCGGACGAAACCCTGGTGGCCACCCCGGGCGCGAGCGTGAAGTCCACCCTGTCCATCGCCTCGTCTTCCGACAAGGCCAAGACACGCCGTCGGCCGGACTACGTGGTCGAGGTCCTGCGCGGCGGGCAGCGGCAGATCATGGGCTTCTGGAGGAACGCGAAATGATCGCCGACGCCGCCCTGCTCCTCATCGGCCTGTGCTCCCGGCTCGGCCGCCTGCGCTCCGTGCGCGCGCTCCTGCTCGCCGCCCTGTGCATGCTCCTGAGCGCCGTGGCCGCCCAGGCCGGGCCCCTGGTGGGCGCGCCCCCGGCCGTGGCCCCGGGCACCGCGAACTTCACGCCCATTCCCGTGGAGCTGGTGCGCGGCAAGTCGATCATCCTCGACTGCCCGGGCCCCTCGGCGCGCATCTCCCTGTCCAACCCCGAGGCCGTGGACATCCGCCTGCTCTCGCCCTGGCGCATCTACCTCACGGGCAAGGCCCCGGGGACCGCGACCGTCACGGCCTGGGCCAACGACGACGTCATCAGCGCGCTCTACGACGTGACCGTGGTCCCGGACCTGACCCAGCTCAAGAGCGCCCTGCACCAGATCATGCCCGCGGAGCGCTCCATCCGCGTGGTTCCGGCGGGCGAGGCCGTGACCCTCTCGGGCACCGTGTCCAGCGCCGCCAACCTCTCGCGCGCCGTGACCCTGGCCGAGACCTTCGCGCCCAAGCGCGTGGTCAACATGCTCAGCGTGGGCGGCGTGCACCAGGTCATGCTCGAGGTCAAGGTGGCGGAGATGAGCCGCTCGGTGCTCAGGCAACTCGGCGTGAACTTCAGCTATTTCATGGACGGCGACTTCATCTACCAGTTCCTCAACAACATGGTCTACCTGGACAACGAAAACGGCCCGCTGCCCATCTCGCCGTCGCAGTCCTCCGCGGGCAACCTCGCGGTCACGGACTCGGTCAACTCCATGTTCCGCTTCTCCGTGGGCAAGGCGGCCATCACCGGCTTCCTGGACGCCCTCAAGCAGGACGGGCTGATCAAGATCCTGGCCGAGCCCACGCTGATCTGCATCTCGGGCAAGAGCGCCTCGTTCCTGGCGGGCGGCGAAATCCCCGTGCCCATCCCCCAGGGCCTGGGCCAGACGGCCATCGAGTACAAGCAGTTCGGCGTGAGCCTGAACTTCACCCCGCGCGTCATCGGCCCCCGGCGCATCTCCATGGAGGTGGCCCCGGAGGTCAGCGAGCTGGACTACAACAACGCCGTGAACATCAACAACTTCCTGATCCCGGCCCTGAACACGCGGCGCGCCGCCACCACCGTGGAGTTGGAGGACGGCCAGAGCTTCGCCATCGCCGGACTGCTCAAGGACAACGTGCGAGAGGTCGCGGACAAGATTCCGGGCCTGGGCGAGGTCCCGGTGCTCGGCACCCTGTTCCGCTCCACGTCGTTCCAGAAGAACGAGTCCGAGCTGATCATCATCGTCACCCCGCGGCTGGCCCGGCCCCTGGACGTCGCACGCCAGACGCTGCCCACGGATTCCTACGTGGAGCCCGACGACACGGAACTGTATTTCCTGGGTCTGACCGAAGGCCGCAACAAGCCCGTCGTGGCTCCGGCCGCGCACACGGTCCCGCTCGCGCCCGAGGGCGGCGAGCACGGGCTGGAAGGCAGCTTCGGGCACATCCTGCCCAGGCAGTGAGGAGAGGACCATGCCGAGAACCGCCGCCATGCTGCTGACGCTGCTCCTCGCGGGCGCGACCGGGTGCTACATGACCGCTCCGTCCGAACCCATGGGCGCGTCCGTGCACCAGGCCATGGCCGCGCAGACCCTGTATCCCGGCGAGCCGTCCACGGACCCGGTCACGGGCTTCGACGGCCAGGCCGCCCAGGGAACCATGCAGGGCTATGCCAAGGGCTTTGCCCCGGAGAGTTCCCTGGATTTCAACCAACTGATCAAATCCATGATGGAGAAGAAGTGATGCACGCCGCCACCGCCACCGCGACCCTGGCCCCCGTTTCCACCGCCCCCGCCCGCTGCGAAGCCGGACGCCACGTTGCGGACTCCCGCCGCTTTGCCGGTCCGGTCACGAAAATCGTCGCCCTGCCCCTGATCCTGTTCCTGGTCTTCGGCGTGGTCGAGCTGGGCCGCTACATCTGGGTGGCGGGCGCGGTGGCCGAGGCCGCGGCCGAGGGCGCGCGCATGGCCCTGCTGCACGGGCCCACGGACGCCGAGGTGGCCGACGCGGTGGAGAGCACCCTGCTCGACCGGGGCCTGGACACGGACCACTCCGTGACCATCGGCCCGCGCGAGAGTTCGCAGCCCGTCACCGTGCACGTGGAGGCCTCGGTGGACCTGATGGTCCTCGATGCCCTGCTCGGCGACGCGGCGCGCCCGACCCGCGTGGCCTCCACGTCGGTCATGCACCACGACGAACCCTAAAAACGCGGGCGCGAAACGACGCACACAGGAACACAGCGGGGGAGACGCCATGAACGACAGGCAGGCCATAGCCCTGGATTTCCGGAACGAGGAACACGCCCAGCGCGTGGGCATGCTGGCGCAGGAGCGGCTGGGGCTCACGCCCGTGCGCGCGGCGCGGCCTTCGGCGGCCCGGGGCGCGGCGCTGGCCGTGGTCGAGCTGGACGGCCCCGGGGACGCGGCGCGCCTGGCGCGCTGGGCCGAAAGCGGCGCGCCCGTGCTGGCCGCCTCGGCCGACGGAGGGCGCGAGGTGCTGCTGGCGGCCATGCGCGCCGGGGCCCAGGAGTTCGTGGTCCTGCCGCCGGACGAGACCGAACTGTGCGCGGCCGTGAACCGCATCCTGGCCCGGAGCCAGGGCGCGGGCCGCACCGGACGCTCCGCGCGCGTCTTCGACGTGGTCGGGGTCAAGGGCGGCGTGGGCGCGACCACCGTGGCCGTGAATCTGGCCCACGCCCTGGCCCGGCCGCACGGCAAGGCCGAACCGCCCTCCGTGGTCCTGGTGGACATGAACACCGCCTTCGGCGAGGTGCCCCTGTTCCTGGACCTGGACCCGCTCTACAACTGGGGCGAGGTGGTCCGCAACCTGGACCGGCTGGACGCCTCCTACCTCATGGGCATCGTCAGCCGCCACCCCTCGGGCCTCTACGTGCTGCCCGCGCCGGACCTGCAGGACCGCCCGGAGGTCACGGCCGCGGCCCTGGACCGCATGTTCACCGTGCTCGCCGAGACCTTCGACTTCGTGGTCGTGGACGGCGGCTCCTACCTGGACGAGGTCTGCTTCAACGTCATGGCCCTGTCCACGCGGGTGCTGCTGGTCTCCTCCCTGTCCCTGCCCTGCCTGGCCAACCTGCGCAAGGTCTCCGCGGCGCTGACCAGCCTGGGCGCGGTGGACGACGAGGACGTGCGCGTGGTCTACAACCGCCACCTCTCCAACGCGGAGATCTCCGTGCAGGACGCCGAGGAGATCATCGGGCGCAAGGCCTTCTGGCTGGTGCCCAACGACTACAAGGAGGCCCTTTCGGCCATCAACCAGGGCTTGCCGCTGCTCGCGGCCGCGCCCAAGTGCAAGGCCGCGCGCGCCCTTTCGAGCATGGCCGCGGCCCTGGCCGACAACCGGCTGCCCGGCCACGCGGCCCGGTCCGGCGGCCTGCTGGGGCTGAACCTCTTCGCGCGCCCGGCCGCGGCATAGGGAGCGGGCCATGGACCTCCAGAACCGGCTGCGCAGAAACATCATCAAGGAATTTGGCGGCATCGGCCCATTGAGCCGGATCGGCGCGTCCTCCCGCGCGCCCTCCGGCGAAGGCGCAACGTCGGTTCCCCCGCCGACCCTGCGCGGGTCTTCCGCCGAAGGTCCGGAAGGCGTCCGGCCAATCCCCCCGGCCGGGCCTTCCGGACCCACCCTTTCCCCCGGCGGCGGCCCGGCGCGCGCGGCGGCCTCGCCCGGCGACGCCTACTACGAGATCAAGACGCGCATCCACGTCCGGCTCATCGACCTCATGGACCTCTCCAAGATCGAGTCCATGCCCGAGCAGGTGCTGCGCTCGGAGATCGGGGCCATCGTCGAACAGCTCATGCGCGAGGAATTCGTCTCCGCGCCGCTGAACTCCGCCGAGCGCCGCGCCGTGATCGAGGAGATCAAGGACGAGGTCCTGGGCCTGGGGCCGCTGGAGCCCTTTCTCAAGGACCCCACGGTCAACGACGTGCTCGTCAACGGCTTCGCGCACGTCTACGTGGAACGCGCGGGCAAGCTGGAGGCCACGTCCGCGCGCTTCCGCGACGACGTCCACCTGCGCAAGATCATCGACCGCATCGTCTCGCGCGTGGGCCGGCGCATCGACGAGTCCTCGCCCATGGTGGACGCGCGCCTGGCCGACGGCTCGCGCGTCAACGCGATCATCCCGCCCCTGGCCATCGACGGGCCGAGCCTGTCCATCCGCAAGTTCTCCAAGACGCCCCTGGAGATCCAGGACCTCATCGACAAGAAGGCCATGATCCCCTCCCTGGCCGAAGTCCTCGGGTCCATCGTCAAGGCGCGGCTCAACGTGCTCATCTCCGGCGGCACTGGGTCGGGCAAGACCACGCTGCTCAACGTGCTCTCGCGCTTCGTGCCCGGCGAGGAGCGCATCGTGACCATCGAGGACGCGGCCGAACTGCAGCTCAAGCAGGAACACGTGGTCCGGCTGGAGACGCGCCCGGCGAACATCGAGGGCCGCGGCGAGATCACCCAGCGCGACCTGGTCAAGAACTGCCTGCGCATGCGCCCGGACCGCATCATCGTGGGCGAGGTGCGCGGGGCCGAGGCCCTGGACATGCTCCAGGCCATGAACACGGGCCACGACGGCTCCCTGGCCACGATCCACGCCAACACCCCGCGCGACGCCCTGATGCGGCTGGAGACCATGGTCTCCATGGCCGGGCTGAACCTGGAGACCCTTTCGCTGCGGCGCTACGTGTCCTCGGCCATCGACGTCATCGTGCAGGTGGCGCGGCTGGCGGACGGCTCGCGCAAGGTGATCAGCTTCCAGGAGATTTCCGGAATGGAAGGGGACATGGTCACCATGCAGGAGATCTTCAGCTTCGAGCAGACCGGATTCGACCGCAGCGTGGGCAAGAACGGCAAGGTCCACGGGCGCTTCCGCCCCCTGGGCGTGCGCCCCAAGTTCGCGGACCGGCTGGAGGCCATGGGGCTGCCCCTGGAACGGACGCTTTTCGACCCGGCCAACGCCGTGGAGATGTGAGGAGGGAGCCATGAACCTGCTCATCGCCCTGCTCGCCGCCGCCGCCGTCTTCCTGTCCGCGCACCTGATCCTGGGCCTGGCCTCGCGCGGAGCCGCGCGGCGGCGCGCCGTGGCCCTGGGGCGGCTGCACGCCGCCCTGCGCGGGGACGACGCCGCGGCCCGGGGCGACCTCCTGCGCCGCAGCGACGACGACGGCGCGCGACGCCTGGGCCGTTTTCTCGGCCGCCTGGGCACGGCGCGCGCCCTGTCCGACCTGCTGGCCCAGGCGCGCTGCCGCCTGAGTCCGGCGCAGTTCCTGCTGCTCTCGGCCTTTTCCGGCGCCGTCGCCCTGCTGCTCGCCTGGCTGTTCGCGGACACGGAGATAGCGGCCGGGGCGGCCGGGGCCCTGGGCGCGCTGCTGCCGCTCTTCTACGTGCGCCGCGTACGCGCCAAGCGCATGGAGCGATTCCAGATCCAACTGCCCGACGCCCTGGAGCTGGTGGCCCGCGCGCTCAAGGCCGGGCACGCCTTCAACAGCGGGCTGCGCATGGTCTCGGACGAGTTCGGCGAGCCCCTGGGCCCGGAATTCCAGACCACGCTGGACGAGATCAACTTCGGCCTGGGCGCGGACGAGGCCCTGCGCAACCTGGCCAACCGCGTGGACTGCCCGGATCTCAAGTTCTTCGTGGTCTCGGTGAACATCCAGCGCGAGACCGGCGGCAACCTGGCGGAAATCGTCACGAACATCGCCCGGCTGGTGCGCGAGCGGTTCAAGCTCTTCGGCAAGGTGCGCATCCTCTCGGCCGAGGGGCGGCTGTCGGCCTGGATCCTCATCGCCCTGCCCCTGCTCGCGGGGTTGGCCATCTTCTTCCTGAACCCGGAGTACCTGGGCAAGCTCTTCGTCCATCCCCTGGGCAAGATGATGATGACCGGCGCGGGCATCAACATGGCCCTGGGCATCCTGATCATCCGCCGACTGGTGCGGATCAAGGTCTAGGAGCACGCCATGACCGCCTCCATCTATCCCGTGGCCGCCGCCGCCCTGGCGTTCCTCTCGGTCCTGGGCCTGTCCGTCGGGACCGCCGGTCTGCTGCGCCAGCGCCGCCGCTCGCGGGCCGTTCGCGCCAAGCTGGGCATGGACGCCGAGGCGCGCAAGGGCCGCCGGTTGCTGGCCGGGCTGGCCCGCAGGCTGGGCGAAAAGACCGGCCCGCACGACGAGGAGGAGAGCACGGGCCTGCGCGCGGCCCTGGCCCGCGCCGGGCTGCGCTCGCCCAACGCGCCGATGGTCTACTGGGGCGTCAAGTGCCTGTGCATGCTCGTCCTGCTCGGCGCGTTCCTGGCCCTGCGGCTGCTCGTGCTGCACACCCTGCCCCTGCCCGCGACCCTGACGGCCGGAGCCACGGCCGCACTGGCCGGACTCTACCTGCCCGGCCTGTGGCTGCACGCACGCACGTCCGAGCGCAGGAAGGCCTTCACCAACGGGCTGCCCGACGCCCTGGACCTGCTCGTGGTCTGCGTGGAGTCCGGCATGGGGCTGGACCAGGCCCTGTACCGCGTGGGCGTGGAGATGGCCCACGACTGCCTGGTCATCAACGAGGAATTCCGGATTCTCAACCTGGAACTGCGCGCGGGCAAGGCGCGGGCCGACGCCCTGCGCTCCCTGGCAGAACGCGTGGGCCTGGACGACGTCAACAGCCTGGTGACCCTGCTGATCCAGTCCGACGCCTTCGGCACCAGCGTGGCCCAGACCCTGCGCGTGTATTCCGACGTCATGCGCACCAAGCGCTACCAGCGTGCCGAGGAAATGGCCGCCAAGCTGCCGGTCAAGCTCCTGGTGCCCCTGGTCACGTTCATCTTCCCGGCCCTGTTCGTGGTCATCGGCGGGCCGGCGGTCATCTCGCTCCTGGGCGTGTTCGGAGCGGGGAAATAAGGAGAGGAATCATGGACACCCGCCGCACATCCCGTCCGCGCACCGGCCGCCGGGCCGTGACACGGCTGGCCGCGCTGCTCGTCGCGCTCTGCGTCCTGGCCGCCTCCGGCTGCGCCGCGCTGTCGTCCCCTGCCGCGCCCGCGGCCAAGGGCGGCCCGGAAACCCTGGGCGCGGCGGAAAACGAACGCATCGCCGACAACCTGGTGGCGCGCGGCCAGAACGAGACCGCGCTGCGGCACTACAACCAGGCCCTGGCCGAGCAGCCCGACAACCTCGCGCTGCGCCTCAAGAAGGCCCGGCTCCTGGACCGCCAGGGCGCGGCCGAGCTGGCCCTGGCCGAATACCAGGAGGTCGTGCGGCGCGGGGAACAGGCGAATACGGCCGCCGAAACGGCCGCACCCGGCGCGGAAACGAACGAGGGAACGGACGCCGGGGCCGCCGCCCCCCAAGGGATGGCCCGGAGCGCGAGCCCCCAGAACGCGGCCCAGGCCGCAAGCCCCAAGGACACGGCCCAGGCCGCGAATCCCCGGCCCACGAGCCCCCAGGCCGCAAGCCGTCAAACGCTGCGTCCCCAGGACACCCTGCCCCTGGTCGCCCGCGCCCGCGAGGCCGCGGCCCTGCTGCTCTTCAAGGGCGGCATGCGCGACGAGGCCGCCGCGCACGCCCGCCGGGCCGTGGAGGCCGACGCCAAACTGTGGCGCGCGCGCATGCTCCTGGGCGTGCTCGACAACTACGCCGAGCGCTACGAAAAGGCCGAAATCGAATTCAAGGCCGCCCTGCAGGTCTCGCCGGACAACCCCGACGTGCTCAACAATCTGGGCATGACCTACGCCATGTCCGGCTATCCGGTGGAGGCGACGATGGCCTTTGCCGAGGCCCTGCGCCACGCCGCGCCCGGCCCGGACGAAGGGCGCATCGCCAACAACCTCGGCCTGGCCCTGTGCCGCATGAACCGCTTCGACGAGGCCCTGGCCGCGTTCCGCCGCGCGGGCGGCGGCGAGGCCACGGCGCGCAACAACGTGGGCTACTATCTCTACAAGAGCGGCCGCTACGCGGACTCCCTGCCCTACTTCGAAAAGGCCCTGCAGCTCTCGCCGACCTACTACGAGCGCGCGGCCGAGAACCTGGAGCGCGCGCGGCTGGCCCTGCGCGTGGCGGGCGCCGTGCAGGACGCGCACAACGGCGCGCCGCAGTTCGCGCCCCAAGAGCCGGCCCCCCTGCCCCCCAGCCCGCTGACGCCCTTCCTGCAGCCCAACCCGTTCACGGCGCCCACGCCCGGCCTGCGGCCCGGTGGTCGTGCGGGCCGGGCCCGGCCCACGGCGTCCGCGCAGTCCACAGCCTCAGGCACGCCGAACACGGCCCTGCCGCGCTCCCCGTTCGGCCAGGGGCCCATGGACCAGGGCGTGCTGGAGCCGGACGGCGCAACGCCCGTCCCCGGAGCCGAGGCCCGGGGGTTCCGGTCCGAAACCTGGATCGAGGTGCCGGGGATGCCGGGGGGCTTCACCAGGGCCGACAAGGCCGCGACGCCGAACGGCGCGGCGGCCGTGCAGAAGAGCAGCGACGCCGCGGACAAGGACGACGAAATGGAACGCGACGGCGCCGCTGAAGACGACGCGGCCGCAAGCGACCGTTCCGGGGACGGCGAAACCGCCGCGGACGACGAGTCCAGGACCGTGCCCAACGTGGACGAGCCGCAGGACGCCGACGTTTCTCCCACGGCGGCCCACGGCGCGGCGCGCGTGGCCCCGATCGCCTTTGGCCCCGCCGCTGCCGTGCTCCCGGATGCGATGATGCTCCCGCATACGACGGTGCTCCCGACGACGGTGCAACCGATTGCGACGCGCCCCGCCGCCGCCGTGACCGCCGCCGTGTCCCGGACCGCAACCCCGACGCTTCCGGCGCAGCCCGCCCGCCTCGCGCTGCCGCCCTACAGCGTGCACGTCAGCTCCTGGCGCAGCGAAACCTCGGCCGAGAGCGACCGGGAGCGGCTGGCGGCCCAGGGGCTGGACGCCTGGACCGCGCCCGTGGACCTGGGCGCGCGCGGCCGCTGGCAGCGCGTGTACGTGGGCCGCTTCGCGGACAGGATCGCGGCGGGCTCGGCCTGCGCCGAACTGCGCGCGGGCCTGGGCCGCAAGGACGCGCGCGTGGTCGTCCCGGCCCTGCGTATTCGGGCCAGCGCGCCGTCGGCCCAGCGTCCTTCCGTCCCCCCTTCCCGATTTCCCGCGTTTGCCGCGCCCGCCGCGGTCTGACGCGGGGCGGCCCCAGGCCGCTTCTTCCCTCGGGCCCGCCACGGACCGGAACCGTGGCGGGCCCGTTGTATTTCCGTCCGGACGACAGGGGAGCGGACGCGCGGCGCGCGGCGCGGCTCCACACCGAAGGAAGACCGGGCGGGATCGTCGCAGGAGGCGCCGCGCCATCCGGCGCGGAACGGGACGGGGGGACGGGGAGACGGAACGGACCACGCCGCTCGGAACCGGCGCGCGGCGGCAGAAATCAGCAGGAATCTGCAGAAACAGACGAAAATCAGCGGGAGCCGGAACCGAAGGCCTGCTCCAGGGCGGCCTCGATCTGCGCGCCGGTGAACAGGTCGCGCAGGACCACGGGCCGTCCCGCGCCCTCGCCCGCCGGGAACAGGGCCACCACCGGGATGGACGCGCTGCCCAGGGCCTTGAGCAGCGCCGCGGTCTCGGCATCCTCGGCGGTCATGTCCACCTGCACCAGCCGCACGCCCCACTTTGCACGCCAGCGGGCCAACCGTTCGGGCGTGAGCACGGCCTGCTCCAGCAGACGGCAGTTGGGGCACCAGTCGGCGGTGAAATCCACCAGGAGCCGGTCCCTGCCCAGGGACGCGGCAAAGGACGCGGGTTCGAAGGGCTCCCACCCGGCCTCGGAGCGCGGGGCCAGGGCCACGGCGGCCACGCCCACGGCCAGGACCACGGCCGCCAGCCGCACCGAAAAGCGGTGCAGCCGCGAGCGCGTCAGCCCGGTCCAGCCGCCCCACATCCAGGCCGCGAACCCCGCGCCCAGGAGCACGGCCAGGGCCGGACCGGTCATGGCCGGGGGCAGGATGGAGACCAGATAGGCGCACGTGGCCATGAGGAAAAAGGCCACGCCGCGCTCCACGTAGCCGACCCAGCGGCCGGGCCGGGGGTAGAAGCGCGCCAGCCCGGGGCGCGCGGCCATGGCCAGGTACGGCAGGGCCATGCCCAGGCCGATGGCCAGGAATACGGCCACGGTGACGCGCGCGGGCTGCCACAGGGTCCAGCCGAGCACGCCGCCCAGGAGCGGCCCGCTGCACGGGGTGGCCAGCACCGTGGCCAGCAGCCCGGTGAACAGGGCCTGCACGCGGCCGCCGCCACCGCCCCCACCACCGCCGCCGCCCTTGAGGTCGACCACGGGCAGGTCCATGACCCCGAACAGGGACAGGCCGAGCACGAACACGGCCACGGCCAGGGCCAGGACCACGCCCGGGCGCTGGAAGAGCGAGCCCCAGGCCACGCCCAGGGTGCCGAAGAGCATGGCCAGCACCAGGAAATAGAGCAGCACCCCGGCGGAAAAGAAGATGTTGTGCTCGCGGAAGCGCGCCACGCGCTCGCGCTCGCCCGCCTCGCCCGTGGCCGCCAGGAGCGTGGAGACCTTCAGCCCGACCACGGGCAGCACGCAGGGCATGAAATTGAGGATGAACCCGGCGAGCAGGCCGAAGAGGATGGCCTTGCCCAGGCCGCCCACCTCCAGGGCGGCCGAAAAATAGCGCGGCTCGAAGCTCCAGCCGCCGGAAGCGGAAACCGAGGCCCCTCCGGCCGGAGCGAGGGAGACGGAGGCCCCCGACGCGTCGTCCGAAATGGACGCGTCGTCCGCCGCGGGCGCGCCGGGCGCTGCGGGTTCCGGACCGGACGGCACGCTCGCTGCGCTCGCGGGCGCGGCGAGCTGGTACAGCGGCCACCACGGCTGCACCTCGGCGTGCTCCAGGGCGGCCGGGACCACGCCGTCCAAGCGCTCGGCCACGGGCAGGCGCAACAGCGTGCAGGTGGTGTCCGTGCACAGCAGGGCGCGCAACGCACCGCGCAGGAACACGGTTGCCGGGGCGGCCGGGGTCGCCGTGAACGCGGGCAGGACCAGGAAGAACGGCGCGCCGTCGTGGAAGACGCGCACCTTGCGGCCCGAGGCAGCGTCGATCTTGGTCTCGGTCGGCGGGAACGCGACGGCCAGCGGCGCGCCGCCCGCACCGTCCGTTCCCCCTCCCGGGCTCGTCGCCCCCGAGCCGAGCACCGCCTCCACGGCCAGACGCGTGGGCTGGCCCGTGAACTGGGGATCCGGCCCGTAGACGTAGGCCCCGGCGGGCAGGCGCAGCACGGCCACGGCCAGCACGGCCGGCTCCGCGCCCGGACCCGGCGGGAGCAAAGGAGACGAAGAGGACGCAACGGATTCCGACGGCGCGGCCAGGGCGAAGAGGGCCCATTCCAGCCTCGGCCCGGTGGCCGAGGCCGCCCAGGCGGGCTCGGCGCGCAGCGCGCCCAGGGCCCACAGCGCGCAGACCGCCGCGAGCAGCGCCGCTGCGCGTGCCAGGGACCGGCGTGACCGGACGGGCCCAAATCCTCGGGAAATCCAACGCGCGGCCCGCATCGGGATGGTGGCAAAGGCCCGCGGCGGAAGCGGGGCAAAGGCCCCTGTCGGGGCCTCGAGCGTCCGGACGGCGTCCCTGGGCGCGGCCCGGCCGGGGCCTTGCGACACCGCCCCGGGCGGGCCGAACCGAAAAGCGTTCCGACCCGCCCGGGACGGCCGTTGTGTCGTGGCTGCTACCATTCCGCCTTCCTACCGCTTCCCCGGCGGCGCGGCAAGGCCCCGCGCCCGTGCGCCGGATGCTCGCCGGGCCCTTCCGGTTCCCGGGGCCGCCCAACAGATGCCGGATACGTGCCGGACGAGCCCCGGACCAAGCCCCGCGCCGATTCAAGACTTCTGCGATATTTTATCTAGAAAAATTCTTGATCTGCGATCGGCCATGATATATTTTCCAACGGGATATCTACCACGACACACGGCGTTGCAGAGCCGGGGGGGCCCGCACGCCAGGGGGGAAACATGCCACCACAAGTCGCAGCCCGCATCAGCGCGGAGCAGGAGCGCTGGCTCAAGGACTATTTCCGGACCAAGAGCGCCGGGGCGGAATTCATTCTTCCCTGGGCCGTGGATACGTTCTTTCGCGCCATCAACGCCATCAAGGGCACCTTCTCCGCGCCCGAACTCAAGACGATCATCGAGGCCCACAAGGACATCAAGCTCCTGCCCGAACAGTCCCGGCTGGCCTACCTCCAGCTCCGGCTGCAGGACGCCTGCGACCTGGACCTGATCCACACCAAGCACGGGGCGAGCAAGGTCAACCTGGAGGCCAAGCTCAAGCGCCTCGACGACGTGCAGGCCACGGCGCTGATGGTCTGGGCCACGGCCTTCTGGGTCTCCAAGGAGAACGGGGCCCACGACCTGGACGAGTACGTCAAGTCCTACTGATTTTTCCTTTCTTTTCGAACGCAAACGGCGGGCTCCAGGGCCCGCCGTTTTTTTGTCGTCCGCGTTCGCGGAAGGGGCATCGCGCGGGGCTCAGGCCCCGGCAGCGCCCGGCCCGGCTCCGGCCACGCTCGGCGGCTGGTAGAAGCGCAGGCGCAGGGCGTTGCCGACCACGGAGACCGAGCTCAGCGCCATGGCCCCGCCCGCGATCATGGGCGAAAGCGTAGGACCGCCGAAGAAGGTCAAAAGGCCCATGGCCACCGGGATGCCGAGCACGTTGTAGCCGAAGGCCCAGAAGAGGTTCTGCTTGATGTTGCGCAGGGTGGCGCGGGAGAGGTCCACGGCCGCGAGCACGCCGCCCAGGTCGCCGCGCATGAGCACCACGTCGCCCGCCTCCACGGCCACGTCGATGCCCGTGCCCATGGCCATGCCCACGTCGGCCCCGGCCAGGGCGGGCGCGTCGTTGATGCCGTCGCCGACCATGGCCACCACCAGCCCCTGGCCCTTGAGCCGCTCCACGGTCCCGGCCTTGTCCTCGGGCATGACCCCGGCGAGCACCTCGTCGATGCCCGCGCGCTCGGCCATGGCCCGCGCCGTGCGCTCGTTGTCGCCCGTGAGCATGAGCACGCGCACGCCGCGCTCGCGCAGGGCGCGCACCACGGCCGGGGCCTCGGGCCGCAGGGTATCGGCCACGGCCACCAGCCCGGCGGCGCTGCCGTCCACGGCCACGGCCAGGGGCGTCTCGCCCCGCCCGGCCATGGCCGCGGCGGGCGCGTCCAGCGCGTCCACGCCCCGCGCGCCCTCGCGGCGCAGGAAGTCCGGGCTGCCCACGAGCACGCGGCGCGGCGCAACAACCGTATCGTTTTCCACCCCACCGGAGGCCGCCGCCACCTCGGCGCGGATGCCCAGGCCGGACACGGCCTCGAAGGACGCCACCGTCCCCAGGGCCAGCCCGCGCTCGTGCGCCGCGCCGGTCACGGCGGCGGCCAGCGGATGCTCGGACGCGGATTCGGCCGCCGCCGCCAGGGCCAGGAGGTCGTCCTCCGCAAGCCCGCCGTCGGCCGGTTGCACGGCCGTGACCGTGGGCTTGCCGCGCGTGAGCGTGCCGGTCTTGTCGAAGACCACGGCCGTGACCCGGCCGAGCTGCTCCAGGGCCACGCCGCTCTTGACCAGCACGCCGAGCTGCGCGCCGCGCCCGGTGCCGACCATGATCGACGTGGGCGTGGCCAGGCCCATGGCGCACGGGCAGGCGATGACCAGCACGGCCACGAAGATGCGCAGGGCAAAGGGCAGCGACGCGCCGCCCACGAGCCAGGCGACGGCCGCCAGCGCGCCCAGCCCCATGACCACGGGCACGAAATAGAGGCTCACGCGGTCGGCCATGGAGGCGATGGGGGCCTTGGAGCCCTGGGCCTCCTGCACCAGGCGAATGATGCGCGAGAGCACCGTGTCCGCGCCCACGCGCCTGGCGCGCATCAGGAACGAGCCGCGCAGGTTCATGGTCCCGCCGGCCACGGCATCTCCTTGGCGCTTGGTCACGGGCATGGATTCGCCCGTGAGCATGGACTCGTCCACCCCGCTCTCGCCCTGGACCACCTCGCCGTCCACGGGCACCCGCGCGCCGGGCTTGACGCGCAGCACGTCGCCGGGGCGGATGTCCTCCACGCGCACCTCGGTCTCCTCGCCGCCGCGCACGAGCACGGCGCGCTCCGGGGTCAGATCCATGAGCCCCTTGATGGCGTCGGAGGTGTGCGCGCGGGCGCGGGCCTCGAAGTACTTGCCCAGGGAAACCAGGGCGATGAGCACGGCGGCGGACTCGAAATAGAGGTCCATGGCCCGGGCCATGGGGTCCACGCCCAGGACGATCTCGATGAGGTTCCAGACGCTGTAGATCACGGCCGCGCCCGTGCCCACGGCGATGAGCGAATCCATGTTCGGGGCCAGCCGCCAGAGGTTGGGAAAGCCGTGGCGGTAGAAGTCGCGCCCGGACCAGAGCACGGGCAGGACCAGGGCGAACTGGACCAGGGCGTAGTTGAGCGGCGCGGAGTGCGGCGAAAGCCACGCGGGCAGCGGCATGCCGAGCATCTCGCCCATGGAGAGCACGAGCAGCGGCAGGGCGAAGGCAAAGGCCGGGATCAGCCGCGCGCGCATGCTCGCCAGCCGCTCGCGCGAGGCGGCCTGCTGGTGCTCCCAGAGCATGGCCGACTCGTCGGCCTCGCGCTCGGCGGCCGAGGCGGACTCGGCGTCCCCGGTCCCGGCCCCCAGCCACACCGCCTCGTACCCCGCCCTGGCCACGGCCTCGCTCACGGCGCGGGCCACCGCTGCGGGGTCCGCGCCATCGGCCAACCGCACCTCGGCGGAGTCCGTGGCCAGATTCACGCCGGCCGAGGCCACGCCGGGCAGCGCCGAAGCCACGCGCTCCACGCGCGCCGAGCACGCCGCGCAGGTCATGCCCGAGACGCTGAAGCGCAGCGGGCCCGCCGGGCCATGGGACGGGGCCGAGAGCAGCGTGGCTCCGTAGCCCGCCTTGGCCACGGCCGCGTCCACGGCGCGGGCCACCTCGTCGGGGTCCGCGCCGTCGGCCAGACGCACCTCGGCGGAATCCGTGGCCAGATTCACGCTGGCCGCGGCCACGCCCGGCAGCGCCCCGGTCACGCGCTCCACGCGCGCCGAGCAGGCCGCGCAGGTCATGCCCGAGATGGCGAACCGCAAGGGGCCGGACGGCCCGGCCGCCGCGCCCTGCCCCCCCGGCGCGGCGTGCGCCGGGGCCGAAAGCAGCGTGGCCCCGTAGCCCGCCTTGGCCACGGCCGCGTCCACGGCGCGGGCCACCTCGGCGGGATCCGCGCCGTCGGCCAGGCGCACCTCGGCGGAGTCCGTGGCCAAATTCACGCTGGCCGAGGCCACGCCGGGCAGCGCCCCGGCCACGCGCTCCACGCGCGCCGAGCAGGCCGCGCAGGTCATGCCCGAGATCGCGAAACGCAACCTTTTGGGGGGTCGCCGGGGCTCCTGCGCGCCGCCGGATGGGCCGGATGCGCCGGTCGCGCCGGTCGCACCGGGCTCATTGGGCGCGGCAACGGGCCGTTGCGGCAGGACCAGTTCGTACCCGGCCTTGCCCACGGCCGCGGCCACGGTCTCCAGGCTCGTTTGCGCCGGGTCCCAGCTCACGTCCAGATTTTCGGTGGCCAGATTCACGCTGGCCGCACGCACGCCCTCCAGCTTGCCGACCACGCGCTCCACGCGCGCCGAGCAGGCCGCGCAGGTCATGCCCTTCACCGGCAGCCGCCGCCGTTCGATATCCGCCGTTGCATTCCGTTGCGTATCCATGGCACCGTCCCCTTTGCGGCGAACGATCACAACCGCCCGCCGCCATTGGCAACAACAGGGCCCGCAGGCCCGCACTCAGGAAAGTATAATCATTGTTTCGGAACACGCACGTTCCTACTCTGCAGTTGACATCCACCCCGGGGATGCCGAAAATGATTTTCAAAGTCAAACCCAAAAGGAGTACCCCCATGACGACCATCAAAGTGCAAGGCATGAGTTGCGAACACTGCCGCCGAGCCGTGACCGAGGCCGTGCGGGACGCGGGCGGCAGCGACGTGAGCGTGAGCCTGGAGGCGGGCGAGGCCACCTTCACCGCGGCCACGCCCGAAACCGTAGAAAAGATCAAGAACGCGGTGCGCGACGCCGGATACACCGTGCCCTAACGGCCCCGCGACGCCTGCGGCCATGCTCGGCCCGACGGTCGGCCCTTGGGCCTGCGGCCTCCGACGGAGTGCCGCCCGTCCACGAGATGCCGCCCGTACACGGGTGCCGAACGGGTACGAGGCAGCCGTTCGGGTCGATGCGTCCGGGCCCGGGCCCGGACGCACCGGTACGGAACGCACGGCGGAAAAGGAACCGGAGCGCCGCAATGTTGCGGCCGGTCGCGGCATTGCAGCCGGTTGCGGCACTACGGAGAGCCGCGATGCGGGCAAAAAAAAACAGCGGGAGGCGTCCCTTCGAGGTCGCCTCCCGCTGTTTTGGCCATCGTCGCCGCACATGCCGCTCCGGGCGCGCCACCGCCCAGCGCGTTACGGGCGGGACGGGCCGGGCGCGGGCGGGCCGCTCCGGCTAGGGCCGGATGACGATGCGCGCGCCTGTCTGCTCGTTCACGACCTCGGCCTTGGACGAATAGTCGCCCGTGAGGTCCAGGACCATGCGCAGCTTGTCCTTGTGGCGGCCCAGGCGCACGGACTTGACGGCCGCGTTGTCCGGCACGGCCGGATCGCGCGCCGGGGCGAAATCGCCGTAGAGATCCACCACCAGCCGCCAGGGCGACTTGAGGAAGAAATGCTTGACCCCGCCCACGGGCTTGTCCGCGGCCACGGCCACGGTGACCGCGCCGTCCTCCACACTCACGGCCAGAGTCTTGAGCGCGTTGGGGCCGGACGTGGCCGTGGCGGCCTTCTTGGCGGCGGGCTTGGCGGCAGGCTTGGCGGCCTTTTCCGCGACCTGGGCCGGGGCCGCCGGGGCCTTGACCACCTCGGACGCCGGCGGCGCAGGCACGGCGGGCGCAGGCGTCGCGACCCCGGGAGCCGGGACCACGGGAGCCGCAGCCTCGGGAGCCGGGACGGCCGGAGGAGTCGCGCCCGGGGGCTGGAGCTCGAACTTGGGCGCGGGGGCCATGCCCGTGACCGCGCCGCCGCTCGCGCCCGGTTCCGGAGCCGGGGGCTCGGCGGCGGGCTGCTGTTCGGACGGACCCGGCTCCGGCGCGACCACCGGAGCCTCTTCGGGAGACTTCATGGACAGCTGCCCGGTCACGGCCGCGCCCTGCTCCGCTCCCTGCGGCTCGGACGGGGCCGGGGCCTCGGCGACCTGGGGAACCGGGGCCTTGGGGGCCTGGCCGGTGTGCCGCAGCACCTGGTTGAACACCACCACGCCCATGCCCGCCAGCAGGAGAATGAGCACCACCAATGCGACCTTCTTGTTCATCAGAGCCGACTCCCTGGGTTTTCGATTCGCGCGGCCCACGAAAAACGGACGCGGCCCACGGCAAGGTTCACTCCATGGATTAGAGATTCCGGGCCGCCTTGTAAAGGTGCCGCCGTGCGATGAAAGCCCCCGGACTCCGCACCCACCTCCGGAGCGGGCGGCTTTTTCGCGCCACCGCCTTGACCCACCGGGCCGCATCCCGTAAGAGGCAGGGTGCGGCCTTCCGGCCGCGGCACGGCACATTCACGGAGCGCGCATGAGCTACATTTCCTGGACCCCGGACCACTCCGTCGGCGTGGAGATCGTCGATCAACAGCACAAGCAGTTGTTCACCATCCTCAACCGCTTCCTGGAAATCGCGGCGCACGAGCGCGGCAACGTGGGCAACCTTTCCGTGCTCTTCGAGAACCTGCGCAACTACGCGGACACGCACTTCGCCACCGAGGACGAACTCATGCGCGCCCGGGGCTACCCCAACCGCGAGCGCCACGAGGCCGAGCACGCCATCTTCCTGGACAAACTCTCGGAACTGGAGGTGGGCATGCTCACGGGCATGGCCATCGACGAACGCGTCCCCGCCTTCCTGCTGCAGTGGATCAACAAGCACATCCTGGTCGAGGACAAGCGCATGGGCGCGTTCCTGGCCGCGCAGGGAGAGGATCGCGCCGACTGAGCCGCCATGCGCATCGACCTGCACGCCCACACCAGCGCCCACTCGCACTGCTCGGTCATCAAGCCGGACCGGCTGGCCGAACTGGCCCTGGCCCGGGGGCTCGACGGCGTGGTGCTCACCGAACACAACGTCTGGTGGTCCGACGCCGAGGCCCACGGGCTGCGGGCGCGCCATCCCGGGCTGACCATCTACGTGGGCGCGGAGATAACCACTCGCGAGGGTTACGACGTGGTGGTCATCGGCCCCTCGCGGCCAGCGCTGCCGCCCCTGCCGCCCTTCGACCTGCTCGCCGAACGGCTGACCCCGGCGCGCGCGGACACCTTCCTCTTCCTGCCCCACGCCTTCCGCTTCTTCCCCCGGCCCACGGCCCACGGCGAACGGCTCCTCGCGGCCATGGACGGGCTGGAGATGAACTCCCTGAACATCCTGCGCACGGGCTGGATCCGGGAGAACGACCGTTACGTCCCGCTGGACCACGAGATCTACGAGGACGCCCTGGCCCGGCACGGACTCATCCCGGTCTACAACTCCGACGCGCACCGCCCCCTGGCCGTGGGCGCGGTGGCCACGGTCCTGGAGCTGGCCGAAGGCGCGCCCCCGCCCGGCGACGAGGCCGCCCTGGCCCGCGCCCTGAAGGCCGCGCCCACGCGCGAACACCAGAACCCGCTCCTGGTGGGCGAGTTCCTGGCCATGTTCTGATATCCCGGAAAGATCCCGCAAAGGCGGGGACCCCGCTGGGCCTGCGCTCAGGCGAAGGCGACGGCCTCCAGGGGGCTCTTGCCCTCCAGGAAGCGGTCCAGGGCCGCGCGGAAGGCGGGGTCGATGCGCAGTTCGGAGATGGGCAGAGGCCCGGCCGTGCCCGCGTAGAGGTAGAGGGCGCGGTCGATGCAGTTGGAATGCAGCAGGCAGGCGCCGATGCGCGTCCGCCCGCCGGGCCAGGCCACGGTCAGGGTCAGCCGCCCCTCGCGGTCGTCGGGGCTGGTGATCAGGTCGCCGGTGCGCACCAGGGCGGCGCGCACCAGGGCGGGTTCCAGCCCGGCCCAGGCGGCCGTGGCGTCCACGAACTGCGGGTCCAGGCCCAGGTAGTAGTTGTAGTCGATCTTGCAGGCCAGGGAACGGCCCGGCGTGTTGATCAGTTCGGGCCTGCGCGCCACGCGCGCGGCCAGGGCCTGCTGCACCGCGTCCAGCACCCCGGTGTAGTCGATCATGCCGCCTCCTCTCTTGGCGCGCCGCGCCGCGGCGCGAGATGGTCGGCCCGCCGGTTCCCCGATCCGGCTTCCGTCCCCGAACTGCCGCCCGGCCGATCCCGGGCTAGATGTCCAGCTTGAGCGCGCCGCCCGAGGCGCTCCTTCTGCGGATGTAGTCCAGGAACATCCGGGACTCCTTGAGATCCGGATTGATGTCCAGGGACTTCTTCAGGTTGCGCACGGCGTTGTTGGTGTCGCCCAGCTCGTAGTAGACCCGCGCCAGGTTGTGGTAGAGGTTCTCGTCGTCCGGGCTCAGGGCCAGGGCCTTCTCGTAGTGGCGCACCGCGGTCTCGCCCAGGCGGCTCTTGCGCAGGCCGATGCCGAAGTCGTTGAACATGAACTTATGGTGCAGCTGCCAGTCGCCCTCGCGGTCGGCCAGCTCTTCGAAGATGCGCCGCGCCTTGTCCGCGTCGCCGCGCTTGAGGTAGGCCAGGCCGATGCCGAAATCCGCGCGCGCGCTGCGTTCCTGCTCGTCGTCCTCGTCCCCGGCGTCGGCCTTGCGGCGCAGGTCCGCACGGCGCACGGGCTCGGGAACGGCCTGTTGGCCGGGCTCTTCATCGAGGTCCATGGGCACGTCCTGGGCATCGTCCAGGGGATCGTCCAAATCAAGGCCAAAGGAGCCGTCGGGCTCCGGGACCTGAATGGCCGCCGCCTCGGCCCCGGCGGACTCGTCGTCGATCACGCCGCCCGCCGCCCGTTCCTTGTCCGGATTCGCCTTCCAGACCTTGCGGATCTTGTTGGCCTCGGGGTTGAAGAAGAATTCCGGTTCGAGCTCGAAACGTTCCTCGAACTCCTCCACCGGCACCTCGCGCTTGCCGCCGCTGGGCACGAGATTGGCGTTGAGCGGCTCCACGGTGCGCCCGCCGTCCCCGGTCTCGTAGGCGATCCAGTACCGTTTCTGCACGGTCTTGCGCCGGGTCATGCCCGTGCCGATGCTGGATTGGGCCCGGGTGGAAAAAACACCGATGATCTTGTCCTGCTGCATGTGCGAACCTTTGGCGAGCCTTTGCGGATGAGGGTTCCCGGCCCGGCGTTGGGCGGCCGGAACCGAAGCCGTATCCCGCCGGGACCCGGCCTGGGCAGGATATATCACTCCCCGCGCCGCAGGGAAACCCCGCTGCGCGTCCTGCGCCGCATCCGGACGCAAGGGCGCGCGCCGGGCCGTGGGCGCGCGCAACCTCCCGTGCGCCACGGACAAACCGGGTGGACGCAAGAGGGGTTTTGGTTTAGGACTGACGGCCATGCACGAAGCAGCCATCGCCCAGAGCCTGATCGAGATCATCCAGCAGGAAATGGCCAAGGCCAAGGCCACCCGGCTCCTTTCCGCCACCGTGGTGCACGGCCGCCTGACCAACCTGGTGCCCGAGGCCCTGTCCTTCGCCTTCGAGGCCATGACCATGGACACCCCTCTGGCCGGGGCCACCCTGCACCTGCGCCAGGTGCCGCTGGTGGTCAGATGCTTCGGCTGCGGCGAGGAGTTCACCCCGGAGGACGACAACCTGCTCCTGATGCCCTGCCCCAAGTGCGGCGAGGAATTCGGCCACACCGTGGTCACGGGCAAGGAGCTCTACCTGGAAACGATCGAGGCCGAGTGACGCGCGCCGTCGCCCGGAGGACAAAGGAGCGAACATGGCCACGGAAATTCCCGTCGTACGCAACATCCTCGAAGCCAACGACCGCATCGCCGACCAGCTGCGCAAGCTGTTCGCCGCGCACAAGGTCTTCGTGCCCAACCTGATCAGCTCCCCGGGCGCGGGCAAGACCACCCTGCTCGAACGCACCCTCACGGACCTCAAGGGCGAACTGCGCATGGCCGTGATCGAGGGCGACGTGACCACGGACAACGATGCCCGCCGCGTGGCCGCCACCGGGGCCAAGGCCGTGCAGATCGAGACCGACGGCGGCTGCCACCTGAACGGTTCCATGATCCTGGAGGCCCTGGCCAGCCTGGACCTCTCCGAACTGGACATCCTTTTCATCGAGAACGTCGGCAACCTGGTCTGCCCGGTGGAGTTCGACCTGGGCGAGGACTGCAAGGTGGGGCTGCTCTCGGTCACCGAGGGCGACGACAAGCCCGAGAAGTATCCCCAGCTCTTCACCGTGGGCAAGGCCATGGTCCTGAACAAGGTGGACCTGCTGCCCTACGTGGACTTCGACGTGGAGCGCGCCACGCGCGGGGCGCGCGCCCTGAACCCGGGCCTGGAGGTCTTCTCCGTGTCCTGCCGCAACGGCGACGGGCTCGGCGCCTGGTACGACTGGCTGCGCGCCGCCGTGGCCGCCAAGAAAGCCTGATCTCCCGGCCGGGGCGCCCGCGCGGCCCGGCCGCAAACCCGGCCCCTGCCGGGGACCAGCCATGGCCCTGCCCCTCGACATTCCCTGCGACGGGATCATGAACTCCATCGCCGACGGCGTGTTCACCGTGGACATGGAGTGGAACGTGACGTTCTTCAACAAGTCCGCCGAGCGCATCACGGGCATCCCCGCGGCCGAGGCCCTGGGCCGCAAGTGCTGGGAGGTCTTCCGCTCCAGCCTGTGCGACGGCCGCTGCGCCCTGGCCCAGTGCATGAGCGAGGGCGCGAACCTCTCCAACGTCTCCATCTTCATCATCCGCTCCGACGGCACCAAGGTGCCCGTGTCCATCTCCGCCGCGCCGCTGCACGCCGGGGACGGGAGCCTGCTCGGCGGGGTGGAGACCTTCCGCGACCTCACGGACGTGGCCCTGCTCCGCAAGGAGGTCGAGGCGCGCTTCTCCTTCGAGGACATCGTGGGCAAGAGCCGGGCCATGACCCGCCTCTTCGACCTCCTGCCGCGCATCGCCCGCTCCGACGCCACGGTGCTCGTGACCGGCGAATCCGGCACGGGCAAGGAACTGGTGGCCCGCGCCCTGCACTCCGTGAGCCCGCGCGAGGCAGAACCCTTCGTGGCCGTGAACTGCGGAGCGCTGCCGGAC
This sequence comes from Desulfovibrionaceae bacterium, assembly GCA_015709205.1. Taxonomy (GTDB): domain Bacteria; phylum Desulfobacterota; class Desulfovibrionia; order Desulfovibrionales; family Desulfovibrionaceae; genus JACCQO01. The sequence continues at coordinate 43,365 of JACCQO010000005.1, read as the reverse complement.
ACGCTCCTGGAGTCCGAGCTCTTCGGCTACAAGGCCGGGGCCTTCACCGACGCCAAGGGCGACAAGCCCGGGCGCTTCGCCCTGGCGGGCCGGGGCACGATCTTTCTGGACGAGGTGGCCGAGCTCTCCCCGGCCGTGCAGGTCAAGCTGCTGCGCGTGCTCCAGGAACGCGTGTACGAGCCCCTGGGGTCCACCGCGCCCGAACGCACCGAGGCCCGCGTGGTCGCGGCCACCAACCGCGACCTGGACGAACTGGCCGCCTCCGGCGCCTTTCGCCAGGACCTCTTCTACCGCCTCAACGTGGCGCGCATCCACATCCCCCCCCTGCGCGAGCGGCCCGAGGACGTGCCCCTGCTCGTGGCCCATTTCGTGAGCCGCTTCAACGCGCTCACGGGCAAGAGCGTGGAAGGCGTGTCCGCCGAGGTGCTGGCCACGCTCCTGCGCCACGACTTCCCCGGCAACGTGCGCGAGCTGGAGAACATCCTGGAATACGCCTTCATCCTCTGCCCCGGCGGGCTGGTGCAGCCCGAGCACCTGCCCGAGGGGCTGCGCCCGGCCGCGCGCCATGCCGGGGTCCGGCACTCCGCCGCGCCCCTGACCATGGAGCAGATCAAGGCCCGCGCCGCGCGCGAGGCGGTGCTGCGCCACGGCGGCAAGCGCATGGCCGCCTGCCGCGAGCTGGGCATCACCAAGGACACCCTGCGCCGCTTGCTGGCCCAGATCGAGGATGTGGACGAATAATTCGTCTCTGTTCTTCGGTTTGGGCTATTTTTTCGCCTTTTCCTCTCTCCTGCAGCATCCCTGCCTTCTCCTCATTCCATAAAATCAGCTAATTATAAAATTGGCATCCTTTCTGCTGCATACCGGGCATGAACGGTGTGAAGGACGAAAAATCAGCCCACAGCCGGAGGTCGGCATGATCGTCTGTCTGGCCGCCTACGGCCCGCGACTGGCCACCCTGTTCGACACCGCCGAGCGGTTCGACCTCCTGGAGATCGACGCCGACGGGTCCATCACCCCGCTGGGCCGGTTGCCGCTGCACGGCGGCGACCCGGCGCAGATTCCGGGCCTGCTGGCCGCGCACGGGGTTTCCTGCGCCATCTGCGGCGGCATCGGCTGCGGCCTGCACCGGCGCCTGGCCGCCGCGGGCATCCGGGTCATCCCCTGGATCTGCGGCGACACCGAGGGCGTGGCCCGGGCCTTTTGCGATGGGAACCTGGACGAGTGGCGCATGCCCGGCTGTCCCGGGCCCGGCATGGGGCCGGGCAGGGGCATGGGACGCGGCTGCGGGCGCGGCATGGGCCGGGCCGCGCAGCAGGGCCGAGGGCTCGACGCGGCTCAAGGACCCGGCGCGACACAAGGCCCTGACGGCGGACCTGACGGCGGCCGGGGCGGTCCCGGCGGATTGGGGCCGCGTTGCCGCCGCAGGCTGAACAACCCCGACAACCAAGGAGAATCGTCATGAAGATAGCATGCAGCACCGGCGCCACGGCCCCCAACGGGCCGCTGGCCGAGTTCCGCTCCCTGCCCCTGGACCCGCGTTTCGGCCGGGCGGCCGGGTTCGTGCTCTACGACACGGACTCGGGAGCTGCGGAATACGTGAACAACGAACAGAACCTGAACCTGGCCCAGGGCGCGGGCATCCAGTCGGCCATGACCGTGGCCAATGCCGGAGCCAAGGCCGTGCTCACCGGGCACGTGGGGCCCAAGGCCTTTGCCGCGCTGAACAAGGGCGCCATCGCCGTGCACCTGTGCACCGCGTCCACCGTGGGACAGGGATTGGACCAACTGGCCGCCGGAGACCTGCCGCCCACGGGCGGGGCCGACGTGGAAGGCCACTGGTAGACGCCGCGCCGCGCGCGGCGGAAAAAGGAGAACGACAATGCCTGGAATGAACGGATCGGGCCCGCTGGGCCAAGGACCGAGGACGGGACGCGGCATGGGCCGCTGCGGTGTGAACGTGCAGCCCGACGCCCCCATGGACGAGGCCATGAACGCGCAGCCCGGAGTGGGCATGGGCATGGGCCGGGGCTTGGGCCCCTGCGGCGGCGGCATGCGCAACGGTCGTTGCGGCGCCGGCCGCAACATGAACCAGGGCCGGGGCCGGGGCATGGGCGGCGGCGCCGGTCGCGGCATGGGCCGGGGCATGGGCGGCGTGTTCGTCGCTCCCGGCACGGCCGGGACGCCCGAGACGCCGGAGACGCCGAAGGCGCCCGAGGCGCGGAGCGCGGATGCCGATGCGGACAAGGAGTAGCCGTTCCATGCGCATCGCCATCGCCAGCGGCAAGGGCGGCACGGGCAAGACCACCGTGGCCGCGAACCTGGCGGCCACGGCGGCCCGGCTGGGCGAACCCGTCCGGCTGGCGGACTGCGACGTGGAGGAGCCCAACGCCCACCTGTACCTGGCCCCGACGTGGAACCTGCAGCGCACCGAGACCGTGCAGGTGCCCGCCATCAACGAGGAGAAATGCCTCGGGGAGACCTGCCGCGCCTGCGTCTACCTGTGCCGCTTCAAGGCCCTGATCTGGATGGCCGACTCGGTGATGGTCTTTCCGGAGCTGTGCCATTCCTGCGGCCTGTGCGCCGAGGCCTGCCAGGCCCAGGCCGTGGGCGAGGGTGAACGGGTCATCGGCCGCGTGCAGCGCGGCCTGGCCACGGCCTGCGCGGGCGTGGAGCTGGTCTCCGGCGAACTGCGCGTGGGCGAGGCCCAGACCCCGCCGCTGATCCGCGCGGTCAAGAAGGAGGCCGCCGGACCCGGCATCCAGCTCTGGGACTGCCCGCCCGGCACCTCGTGCCCGGCCGTGTCCGCCATGGACGGGGCGGACTACGCCCTGCTCGTGGGCGAGCCCACGCCCTTCGGCATGCACGACCTGACCCTGGCCGTGGAGACCGTGCGCGCGCTGAAGATCCCCTTCGGCGTGGTCGTGAACCGCGACGGCATGGGCGACGGCCGCCTGGACGCCTGGCTCGCGGCCGAGGCCATTCCCGTGCTCGGGCGCATCCCACACGACCGGGCCATCGCCGCGGCCTGCTCCACCGGCGAACTGCTCGTGGACGGCCCCATGGCCGCGCGCATGCCCGAGCTGCGGACCACCTACGAACGAATCTGGCGCGCGTTGACCGGCGCCGTGGCCAAGGAGGCGGCATGACCATCGACGCGACGCCGCGAACCAACGGCAAGATCCATGAGATCGTGGTCCTGAGCGGCAAGGGCGGCACGGGCAAGACGACCATGACCGCGGCCCTGGCCTCGGTGGCCAAAAACGCCCTGGGCCAGGGCGCGCGCGGCATCGTGGTCGCGGACTGCGACGTGGACGCCGCGGACCTGCACCTGGTGCTCGGCCAGGGCTCGCACGGCGGTGCCGAAACCCTGGAGACCCACCCCTTCATCTCCGGCGACCTGGCCTTCATCGATCCGGAGCGCTGCGTGTCCTGCGGCGAATGCGCCACGGCCTGCCGCTTCGACGCCATCGACGCCTCCTGCCGCGTTCGGCCGGAGCTGTGCGAGGGCTGCGGCGTGTGCCGCTACGTCTGCACGGTGGACGCCGTGCGCATGGAGCCCCGCCGCTGCGGCGAATGGTACCTGACCGAGACGCGCCATGGACCCATGGTCCACGCGCGGCTGGACATCGGCGCGGAGAACTCCGGCAAGCTGGTGACCACGGTGCGCAACCGCTCGCGCGAGGCCGCCGAGGCGCGCGGCCTGCAGATGGTGCTCACGGACGGCCCTCCGGGCATCGGCTGCCCGGTCATCGCCTCCTTGACAAACGCGGATCTGGCACTACTCATTACCGAACCCACGGTCACGGCCATCCACGACCTGAAGCGCGTGCGCTCGCTGGCCGCGCACTTCAAGGTCCCCTGCCTCGTGCTCGTGAACAAGGCGGACCTCAACCCGCAGTTGGCCGACGAGATCCGTGTCTGGTGCGCCGAATCCGGCGTGGGCCTGGCCGGCGCCTTCGGCTACGACCCGGCCTTCACCCGCGCCCAGGTGCTCGGAAAGACCGTGCCCGAGGCCGATCCCGCCCTGGCCCCCGCCTTCGAGGCGGTCTGGACAACCATCCGCGACGCCCTCGCCACCGAGGCGCTCGCACAACACGATCTGTAAGGAGTTCAAGACAATGAGCGACCATGCATGCGGCAGCTGCTCGTCCGGCGGCGACTGCTCCGGAGGTTCCTGCTCCGGAGGCGCCTGCTCCGGCGAGGACAAGCTCGCCAAAACCCTTTCGCGCATCAAGCACAAGATCGTCGTGCTCTCGGGCAAGGGCGGCGTGGGCAAGTCCACCGTGGCCACGAACATCGCCGTGGCCCTGTCCCTGGCCGACAAGAAGGTCGGGCTCATGGACGTGGACGTGCACGGACCGACCATCCCCCGGCTGCTGAGCCTGGGCGGGGCCCAGCCGCACATCGACAGTTCCTTCATGGAGCCCGTGGCCTGGAGCAAGAACCTTTCGGTCATGTCCCTGGGCTTCCTGCTGCCCTCGCCCGAGCAGGCCGTGATCTGGCGCGGCCCGGTCAAGATCGGCCTGATCCGCCAGTTCGTACAGGACGTGGCCTGGGGCGACCTGGACTTCCTGGTCGTCGATTGCCCTCCGGGCACCGGTGACGAGCCGCTCTCCGCGCTGCAGACCCTGGGCCCGGACGCCGTGGCCGTGATCGTGACCACCCCGCAGGGCGTGGCCATCGACGACGTGCGCCGCTCCGTGAGCTTCTGCCGCGAGGTGGGCAACCCCGTGGCGGGCATCGTGGAAAACATGAGCGGCATGGTCTGCTCCAACTGCGGCCACGTCGAAAACCTCTTCGGCTCCGGCGGCGGCGAGGCCCTGGCCAAGGAGATGGGCGTGCCCTTCCTGGGCCGCATCCCCCTGGACCCCGAGGTCGTGCGCTCCGGCGACGAGGGCTACGCCTACATGAAGGTGCACCACGAGGGGGCCACGGCCGAGGCCTTCGGCCGCGTGATCAAGCCCCTGCTGGGCATGGCCGGCGGGCTGCAGGAGCGCCCGGCGGGCGAAACCGTGGCCGCGCCGACCGACGGCGCAAGCCGCATCGCCGTGCCCGTGGCCGCGGGCAAGCTGTGCATGCACTTCGGGCACTGCGAGCAGTTCGCCCTGGTGGACGTGGACCCGGCCGCGAAGACCATCAAGGAAACCAAGCTGATGACCCCGCCTCCCCACGAGCCCGGCGTGCTGCCCAAGTGGCTGGCCGACCAGGGCGCCAAGGTGGTCCTGGCGGGCGGCATGGGCGCGCGCGCCCAGTCCATCTTCACGGACCACGGCATCACCGTGGTCACCGGGGCCCCGTCCGAAACGCCCGAGGCCGTGGTCCAGGCGTATCTCGACGGCAACCTGCAGACCGGCGCGAATATCTGCGACCACTAAGGTCGCTTTACCTCCACGGGAAAAGGGCTCCTCGGAGCCCTTTTTCTTCTACAAAACGATCAAAAGGACTCTGCGGAGCCCTTTTTCTTGTGCAAAACGGTCAGAACGGCTCCTCGGGAGCCCTCTTTCTTGCGCCTGCGCGTAACGAAAATCCAACGATAAAGGGGCTCCCTTGGGAGCCCCTTTGTTGTGCGAATGTTTTCCAAAACCCGCGCCGCTCACTTCTCCTGCAGAATGCCCCCGTGGATGCGCACGGTCTGGTCCGGCCGGATATAGATGTTGTCGCCCCGGCCCACCAGCTCCACGATGCCGTAGGAGTCGCGGATGCGCACCTTGGCCTTGGGGCCGATGGTGCCCTCCTCCACGGGCTTGAGGTCGTCCCAGTAGAGCTTGAAGGCGTAGGTGGCCTCGTCCTCGTTGACGATGGTGCCCGCAACGGCCGGAGCGGACACGGCCGCGACAAGAGCCGCGACAAGGGCCGCGACAAGGGCCGCGCAGCAGAGCGCGGCGGCCGGCAGCGCAACGGCGCGCCGGAGTCTGGATAGGAGCCTGGGCCGGAGCCTGGACCGGATCATTGGAAATACCCCAGGGCCCAGAGGTAGTGGAACCCGGCCGGGGGCAGGGACAGGGCCCGCGCCGCGCCCTCGGGCAGAAGCGAGGCCGTTGCCGCCGGGGCCGCCGAGCTCACCGCGTTGTAGGGCGTGTCGTCGTACTGCTCGGCGCGGCGGTACACGACCACGGGGCAGTCCTCGGGCAGCTGCGCCAGCTTCCTGGCCTCGGCCAGGGCGTCCTCCATGTAGCCGACCTCGTCCACCAGCCCGGCCTGAAGGGCCTGCGGCCCGGTAAAGATGCGCGCGTCGGCCACGGCGGCGAGGCGCTCGCCCGTCAGGGCGCGGCGCTCCGAAACCACGGAGAGGAAGCGCGCGTTGTGGTTCTCGATGATCTTCCGGAGCAGGTCGCGCTCCTCCTCGGTGCTGGCGCGCAGGGGCGAGCCCATGTCCTTGAGGCGGCCGGACTTGGAGACCTCGGCGCGGATGCCCACCAGGTCCATGAGCCCGGCCACGTCGGGCCGGATGAAGATGGTGCCGATGGAGCCCGTGAGCGTGGTCGGGTGCGCCACGATGCGGTCCGCCGCGGCCGCGGCGTAGTAGCCGCCCGAGGCGGCCACGTCGAGCAGACAGGCCACGACCTTGGCCCCGCTCTTCTCCTTGTAGCGCATGATCTCGCTGTAGAGCACGTCGCTGGCCGTGACCGTGCCGCCCGGGCTGTTGATGGCCAGGACCACGGCCTTGATGTCCGGATCCCCGGCCGCTCGCTTAAGGCGCGCGAGCACCTCCTGCACCTCGCCGGGCCGCTCGCCCGTGAGGCCTCGGCGCGGGGAAAGGCCCAGGAAGCCGTTGACGTGGACCACGAGGACCTTGCCGCCCGCCCCCTCGGCCAGCGCGTATTCGCGCAGGGGATCCGAGGCCGGGCCGAAGAGGCTCACGCGCGGGGCGCAGCCCGGGGCCGACAGGAGCAGGGCCGCGAAAACGCAGCACAGGAGACGAACCGACAACCGACGCGTCATGGTCACTCCATGGGAAAGGTGATGATGAAGGCGGTGCCCCGGTCGCGCTCCACGCGCAACTCGCCGCGCACCTGCTGGGTGAGCATGGTCACGAGCTGCAGCCCCAGGGAGCGCGGCGCGGCCAAATCCAGGTCCGCAGGCAGGCCGCAGCCGTCGTCGGCCACGGTGAGCACCAGGTCGAAGTCTTGGCCGTGGCGCAGGGCCACGACGATCTCGCCGCTGCGCCCGTCCGGGAAGCCGTGCTTCAGGGAGTTGGAGATCAGCTCGTTGACGATCAGGCCGCAGGGAATGACCAGGTCCACGTCGAGCACGTAGCCGTCGGCGTCGATGCGCACGTCCACGTCGCCCACGCCGCGGAAGGAGCTCTTGATGTGGCTGACCAGGGAAAAGAGGTAGTCGCCGAAGTCGATCTTGGTCAGGGCGCGGGTCTGGTAGAGGCGCTCGTGGATCAGGGCCATGGACTTGACCCGGTTCTGGCTGTCGCGCAGCACGTCCAGGGTGCGCTCGTCCGTGACGTAGGCGGACTGCAGGTTGAGCAGGCTGGAGATGACCTGAAGGTTGTTCTTGACCCGGTGGTGGATCTCCTTGAGCAGGACCTCCTTTTCCTTGAGCGAGGCCTTGATCTGCTCCTCGTGCCTGCGGCGCGCGGTGTTGTCGTAGACCACGCCGACCACGGCCACGTCGCGCCCCGCGTCGTCGCGCACCACGGAGCGCGACATGGACACGGGGAAGATGGTCCCGTCCTGGCGGCGGTTGAGCACGTCGCCGGACCAGCTGCCGCCCTCGGCGATGCGCGCGGCCGTGGGCGGCGGCGATTCCTCGATGACGCCCTCCACCTCCCAGAGCACGCGGGCCGAGGTGCCGATGATCTCGCGCTCGGCGTAGCCGAAGGTGCGGCGGAACGCGGCGTTGACGAAGGTGACCACGTCGTCCATGTCCGTGACGAACAGGGCCTCGCGGATGCACATGATGGAGTGGAAGAGCATGCGGAAGAGCTGCTCGTTGCGCCGCGCATCCAACGCGCGCAGCACGATGCCCGGCAGCCGTTCCAGATAGGCCCCGCCCGCGTCGCGCACCAGAAAGTCCGCCGCGCCCTCGCGCATGCAGGCCACGGCCACGTCCACGTCGGCCACGGCCGTGGTCACAACCACGGGCACGGACGAGCCCTGCACCAGGTCCAGGGCCGTGCCGTCGACGAGGCGATAGGTGGTGATGACCAGGTCGCACCTGCGCTGCGCCGCCGCGCGCCACGCGTCCTGCGCGCCGTGCACGGAGACGACCTCCCAGCCCAGGACGCGCTCGGCCGCAAAGGCCGCCACGTGGCGCGCCACGCTCCCGTCGCCGTCCACGCACAGTATCTTCAATCGAGTGTCGATCATCCGCAGGCTCTCCGGCCGCTCGCGCCCGCGCCGCAGGCCCGGTGCGGACCGGGCGGCGGCCGCTAAGACGCGGCAAGCGGTGGCCCTTTGTAAACCGATCCGCGCGCGGGCCGCAACCGCTTCTTGGCGCGGCCTCCGGTCCGGGCCGCTCCCGCCGCGGCCCGGGCCGCGCGGCGCGCGCCCACCTCTTGACACCCCGGGCCCGCCACGCCACACCAGGGCCATGAGCAAGCAACGCCTGACCTCCTTCGCCGACCTGGCGCACAGCGTGGCGGAAACGGCGCAGCCCGGCGAGCCCGCGCGCGACGCCAAGGCCGCGCCCGGAAGCACCACCAAGGCCCGCCCGGCCGCACCCAAGACTTCACCCAAGACCCCGCCCGAGGCCCCGACGTCCAAATCCCCGGCCCCATGGCCCCAGCCCCCCGCGGACCCGGCCAAGGCCGACGCCGACATGGCGCTGTTCGCCGGGGCCATGTCCGGCGTGGCCCGGCTGGAGCGCGGCTCGGCCCGGGGCAAGGGGGCCCGGGCCAAGCCCCGGCCCGAGGACCCGGGCTTTCCCCTGCACCAGGCCGCCGAGGGGTACGCCGCCCTGAACAAGGCCCTGGGCAAGCCCGCCCCGGGCCAGGGCCCGGAACCGGACCCGGAGCAGGACACGGGAGCGGAAACCAGGACCAACGAAGCTTCCGAGGCCGCGCCTGCTGCACCGGGCGGCTCCATCGCCCCGGCGCAACCGTCTCCGGCCGCCGCGTCCCCCGTCCCCGAAACCGCGCCCGCACCGCCCACCCCGGAGGAGGACGCCGCCTTTGCCCGGGCCATGGCCGGGGTGGCCCCGCTGGCCGGGTCCGGCCGCGCGGTGGACGCCCAGGCTCCCCTGCCGGAGATCACGCCGCCCCCGGCGGACGCCGCGGCGCGCGAACGGTTGCGCGAATTCATGGAGGGCAAGGTCGAATTCGACCTGCAGAACACCGCCGAATACATCCAGGGCCACGTCAAGGGCTTCGACCCCAAGACCATGGGCCAGCTGCGCGCCGGGCGCATCAGCCACGAGGCGCACCTGGACCTGCACGGGCTCAACGCCGTGCAGGCCTACGAAGGCCTCGTGGACTTCATGAAGAAACGCTACATGGAGGGGCGGCGCTGCGTGCTGCTCATCCCGGGCCGCGGCCTGGGCTCGCCCGACGGCTACGGCGTGCTGCGCGAAAAGCTGCAGTCCTGGCTCACCCAGGACCCCTTCAAGCGCGTGGTCCTGGCCTTCTGCACGGCCCTGCCGCGCGACGGCGGCGCGGGCGCGCTCTACGTCATGCTCCGCAAGCACAAGAAGTCGCGCGGCAAGATCCAGTGGGACCGCACGCCCTCGGATCCCGACCTGTTCTGAGCCGCGCCCCGCGCACGTGGCCGACAAAAAAACGCCGCGTCCCTGCCGGACGCGGCGTTTTCCTCTTTGCTTTCGGCGCACCGCCTACTTCTTTTTGCCCATCTCCCGGCTGCGGTCGGAGGCGGCCTTGACGGCCTCCACGATCTTGCCCCGCACCGCGCCCAGGTCGAGCACGTTGGTCGCCGCGATGGTCGTGCCCGCGGGCGAGGTGACCATCTCGCGCAGCTCGCTCAGGTGCATCGACGTCTCCTCGGCCAGGGCGGCCGAGCCGGAGAAGAGCTTCTTGACCATCTCCGTGGACTGGGCCCTGGTGAGCCCCAGGGTCACGCCCGCCTCCACGATGGCCTCCATGAAGTAGAACACGTAGGCCGGGCCGGAACCGGCCACCGCGGTGAAGGCGTCGAAACGGTCCTCGCCGAGCACGTGCACCTGGCCCAGGGAACGGAACAGCCCCTGGAGGAAATCCTTGGCCGCCGGGGTCAAGGCCGGGTCGTCGAAGCACACGGCGAACACGCCCTGGCCGACCATGGCCGGGGTGTTGGGCATGACGCGCACCACGGGGCACACGCCGCTGGAGGCCTCCTTGAGCGCGGCCACGGACATTCCGGCGGCGATGGAAACGATGATCTGATCCGGCCGCAGGAACGGCGCGAGCTCGGCCAGCAGCGGGGCCACGTGGTGCGGCTTCACGGCCACGAGCACGTAGTCGCACGCGTCGGCCACGGCGCGCGGCGATTCCGCGGCCACCACCCCGCTCTCCCCGGCCAGGGCCTGCACCCGTCCGGCGTTGAGGTCGAAGCCGTGCAGGGCGAGGTCTGGACGACCGGCCAGCCCGCGCAGGATGGCCCCGCCCATGTTTCCGCAACCGATGACGCCGAGCGTGGCGGGTCCGGCCGCCGCATCCTTGGAATCGTGCATCAGCCCACAATCTCCAGGTCGTTGAAGAAATAGCCGATTTCGAACGCCGCGGTCTCGGGCGCGTCGGAACCGTGCACGGAATTCTTTTCCAGGTCCAGGGCGTAGGTCTTGCGGATGGTGCCCTCGGCCGCGTTGGCCGGATTGGTCGCGCCCATCAGCTCGCGGTACTTTTTGATGGCGTCCTCGCCCTCGAGCACGCTGACCAGGGCCGGGCCCGAACACATGAAGTCCGTGAGATCGCCGAAGAAGGGCCGCTCGCGGTGCACGTGGTAGAAGCCCTCGGCCTGCTTCTTGGACAGGTGGACCAGCTTGGTGGCCACGACCTTCAGCCCGGCCTCCTCGATCATCTTCAGGATGGCGCCGATGAGATTGCGCTGCACGGCGTCGGGCTTGACGATGGACAGGGTGCGTTCAGCCATTTCTTCCTCCGGTATCGATGGTATGGGATAGGTGGCCGTGTACAGGGATTCGCCGCCCAAATCAATAGGCGGGCCGCGCCGCTGCGGCCGCCGGGGCTTGCCCCGCGCCCCGGGCCGGAGGCCGTGCGAAGGCCTGATCCGGGGCCCGTGCGGCGGCCTGCGCCCCCCCGCTTCCGGCCGGGTCGGCGAACCCGCCGAGCCGGGCCAGGGTCACGATGCGCACATCCGCGCTCTCGGCCGCGAAGTCGCGCAGGGCCTGGAGGGTCTCGGGAAAGGGATGACCGATGGCCACGGCCGCGCCCGTGTGTTCGGCCAACCGGCGCGCCTTGTGCAACTGGCGCAGGATCGCGGACCGGTCGCGGACCACGTCCAGGAACACGTCGCGCTGCAACGCGGGCACGCCCTCGCGCGCGGCCTCCTCCATGACCACGGAGGCCGGGTGCGTCAGGCTGTCCAGGATGAAGAGATGCCGGGCGCGCAGTTCCTCGAGCACGGCGTCCACGCCCCGGCGGTCCTGGGTGAAGCGCGAGCCCATGTGGTTGTTCAGCCCCACGGCGCGCGGGAGCCGGTCCAGATTCGAGGCCACCACCCGCCGGATCTCGGCCGGGTCCATGGACACGAAGACCGAACCCCGGCCGGGCCGCACGCGCGGGTAGCCCATGGGCTCCATGGGCTGGTGCACGAGCACCTCGCGCCCGGCGTCCACGGCCAGGTCCTCGACCTCGCGCGCGTGGGTGGCGAGCGGCCAGATGGAAAAGGTCACGGGATACGGCAGGGCCGCGAGCCTGCGCGCAAAGGTCACGGACTCGCCCAAATCGTCGATGACCACCACCAGCCGCGCGTTCCCGGCCGCGCCGGGACGCGGCACGGCGTCGTGGCCCTGCAGATAGAGCCGGTGCGTGCGGCGGCCGAACACGGTCACGGTCCAGGATCCGTCCTCGGCCCGGGCCAGGGTGGCGTTGGTGGCCCAGCGGTCCAGGTTCGCCGCCAGGGTGCGCGCGAACGGATCCACCGCGCCGGTCAGTTCGATGGACAGGGTCTGCACGTGGTAGCTCTGGCCAAGCACCGCGCGCACGTCCACGTCGCGGATCTCCAGGGCGTCCGGTCCCACGCCGGACTGGGCCATGGCCTGCACCAGGGCGTAGTCCACCCGCTTGACCGATTCCTCCAGCGGCCCGCCCAGGGCCTCCTCGTAGACCAGCCCGTCGTGGCCCAGGCCGTCCGGTCCGCCCAGTCCGCCAGTGTCGGCCGTGCCGTTGTCCGCCATGCGCGGCCCGCCCGCGCCGGGGACGTCCGGCGCCTGGGAGGCGCGGTGCGCTGGCCAGAGCAGCAGCGCGACCACCAGCAGGGTCAGCGCGGCGGCCCCGGCCACGGCGACCACGGCCCACACGGGCATGCGCCCGGCCAGGGCCTCGGCCAGCCGCGCGCGCCACGCGGGTGCGCCGGGCGCGTCGGGTTCGCCAAGTGCGGCAGGTCCGCCAGATACATCGGTTTGGCCGAATTCGTCGGGTTGGCCGGATTCAGAGGACGCGACGGCAGCAACGTCCCTGGACGGCTTGGCCTGCTCCGCTCCGCCGCCCAGCGTGTCGCCGGACTCGGGCCGCGCGTCGGGCCGGTCCGGATCGGGCTCGCCGGTGAATCGTTCGTCGGGCGTGGTGCGTTCTTCCATAGTCTTCCCGCAAGGCTGGGCCGTTCCAAAAAACGGGGGGCGCACAGCGCCCCCCGATCGTGGTCTGCCGGAGCAGCGCCCGGATGCGGACGCCGCCTACTGGATGCTCTTGAGCCGCGGCAGGTTCTTGACCAACTGCAGGGCCAGGCGCAGCTGGTTGTCCACCTGGAGCATCTGCCGGGCCTTTTCGCTCGCGCCGTCCTTGCTCTTGGAGGCCTTGCCGTCCTTGTCCGTCGGGCCGTCCTTGTCCGCCGGTCCGTCCTCGCGGCCGTTGCCGTTGGCCAGGTGGCCGGAAAGATCGCGCTCGCGCGTGACCTGAAAGTTCAGTTCCTCGATCTTCTCCTTGGCCGGGGCCTCGAAGGGGATGCGCAGGTCGGGCTCGATGCCCTCGGCCTGGATGGAGGTGCCGCTGGGCGTGTAGTAGAGCGCGGTGGTCAACTTCACGCCCGAGCCGTCGGGCATGGGAATGATCGTCTGCACCGAACCCTTGCCGAAGGTGCGCTCACCCAGCAGCAGGCCGCGCTTGTGGTCCTTGAGCGCCCCGGCCACGATTTCCGAGGCCGAGGCCGAGCCAGCGTTGATGAGCACCACCAGGGGCACGTTCACGTCCGTGGGCTGCTCGGCGGCGGTGAAGTCCTTGCGCGAGTTGGGGTCGCGGCCCTGGATGTAGACGACCATGCCCTTGGAAAGGAAGGTGTCGGCCACGGACACGGCCTGGTCCAGCAATCCGCCGGGATTGTTGCGCAGGTCGAGCACCAGCCCCTTGAGGTCCTTGAACTTGCCGATGGCCGCGTGCATGTCCTCGGTGGTGTGCTCGTTGAAGCGCGTCAGCCGCAGGTAGCCGTAGCCGTTCTCGAGCTGCTCGCTCTTGACGCTGAGGATGGGGATGGTGTCGCGCACGATGGACACGCGCTCGGGCTTGTCCGCGTCCTTGTGCAGGATGGTCAGGTTCACGGCCGAGCCCTTGGGGCCGCGGATCTTCTTGACCGCGTCCAGGAGCGAAAGCTCCTGCGTGGACTCGCCCTCGATCTCCAGGATCAGGTCGCCGGCCTTGAGCCCGGCGTCGTAGGCCGGGGTGTCCTCGATGGGCGAAACCACCAGGAGCCGACCGTTCTGCTGGCTGATCTCGATGCCGATGCCGCTGAACTCGCCCGAGGTGGAGACCTGCATGTCCTCGAACTCGTCACGGTCCATGTACATGGAGTGCGGATCCAACTCCTGGACCATGCCGCGCAGGGCCCCGTCGATGAGCTCCTGGCGCGTCACGTCCCGCACGTAGTACCGCTCGACCATGTCCAGCACCTGGCTGAACCGCTTCAGGGAATCGTAGTCCCCCTCTCCGGTGGCCGACGAACACGGTCCGCTGGACAGGGTCAGGGTCAGCAGAAGCAGCAGAACGCCGCTGAGAATCGTCAGTCGCATGTGCGCCTCCGGCCTTTGCGCTCACGGCCCGTGCCGGGGGAAATCCCCGCCGTCTGCGGCCTGCGGGCCCTAGCGGGCCGCAATGAGCCAGGTCTTCGGGTTAATGGCTTTTTGGTGAAAACGCAATTCAAAATACAATCCGGGCCCCTTGGCGTCGGGATAGTACCCCGCCCGGCCCAAAACGTCACCCTGGCGCACGTCCTGGCCCACCTCCACCGCGCTTTCGGCCAGAAAGGCATAGAGGCTGTAGTATTCCTCGCCGTGCATCAGGATGACCACGCGGCCGAAGCCGCGGAGCACGTCGTTGTGCACCACCTTGCCCCAGGACACGGCGCGAACCGGCGCTCCGTCGGCCACGGAGAGCCCCATGCCGTGGCGCGGCGGCCGCCGGTCCGGGGCGAACTCCGCCACCACACGGCCCTGCGCGGGCCAGGGCAGCGTGCCCTTGAGCTCGCCAAAGGGGTGGTCGCCCGGGCGCATGCGCAGGGACAGGGTGTAGTTGAGGGACTTGATGGCCGTCATCACGCGGCCCAGTTCCTCCTCGCGGTCCAGCTTCTCCCGGCGCACCTCGGAAAGGCGACGCATGTAGGCCAGCTTGTCGCGCAGTTCCTCGTCCTTGGCGCGGTTCACGGCCGCCAGCTGCGTGCGCGCCTCCGAGGCCAGCCGCTGCTGCTCCGCGAGCACCGAGCGCACCTCCAGCTGGCGGCGGCGCAGGTCCGCGAGCAGTTCGTCCACCTTGCGGTACATCTCCGCGGTCCACTCGTACTCGCGGTCGGCCTTGTCCCAGGTGGGCACGTCGCGGCCGCGATGGACCACGTCCTTCTTCAGGTACAGCGACCACAACCCGGAGAGGTAGCGCGCAAGCTCGGCCTCGGCGCGCTTCTTGTCGCGGGTCAGGGCCATGGAGCGCGTTTGCGCGGCCTGCTCGCGCTCCTGGATGGCGGCCAGCCGCTTCTCCTGCTCGGCCACGCGGCCCCGGGCCGTGTCGATGCGCCGCGCGGCCTCGGTGAGGTCCTGGTGCAGCCGTTTCTCGCTCTCGGTCAGCCGCAGCAGGGCCTCTTCCTCGGCGCGGGCGCGTTCGCTCTTGGCCTCGATGGCGGCCTTGAGCTCCTCCACGCCCTGGGCGCAGCGCACCGGCGCGGGACCGGCCAGCAGCAGCGCGAGCAGCGCCACCGTCGCCACTGCCACCACCACCGGGGAGGGCCCCCAGGCCGTGGCGGCGTCCCGCCGCTTCCGTGCGCCCCGCGCCCGCTCCCCGCGCCGCGCCATGGCTAGAGGAACGGCTCCAGCGGGCACTCGGAACAGCGCGGCCGCGTCTTGCGGCACCACTCCTTGGCCGTGCGCACGATCAGGGCGTGGTACTCGTTGAACAGGTTCACGTCCTCCTCCAGACAGTCCATGAACAGCTCCTGCACCTCCCTGTAGTCGGCCTCCTCGGCCACCAGCCCGTGGCGGTTGCAGAGCCGCCTGGTGTAGGCATCGACCACGAACACAGGCTTGTTCAGGGCGTAGAGCAGGATGGAATCCGCGGTCTCCTGGCCCACGCCCTTGACCGCGAGCAGCGCCTCGCGCAGGTCGGAGGTCTCGCGCTCGGCCAGGGCCGAGAAGTCGAAGCCGCATTCGCGACGCAGGAAGCGCAGGAAGTTGCGCAGCCGCGCGGCCTTGAGCCGGTAGTAGCCCGCCGGGCGGATCAGCTCGGCCAGGTGCGCCTCGGGCACGGCGTAGAGCGCGGCCGGGTCCATGAGCCCGGCGGCCTTGAGGTTGACGATGGCGCGCTCCACGTTGGTCCAGTTGGTGTTCTGGGTCAGGATCGCGCCCACGGTGACCTCGAAGGGCGTCTCCCCGGGCCACCAGTGGCTCGGGCCCAGGGCGGTCATCAGGGCGTCGTAGAAATTGAGCAGTTGCACGCGACGGCTGGGCATGGGTCAGCGCTCCTCCCAGACCAGGCCGGACCATTCGGCGCTGGTCGCGACGGCGGGCTCGGCCAGCCCCTGGGCCACGTAGGCCGCGGCCACGGACGCGGCCTGCTCCGAGAGGATGCCCGAGAGCGCGAGGCACCCGCCCGGGCGCACCAGGCGCGCGATGCTCGGGGCCATCTCGATGAGCGGCCCGGCCAGGATGTTGGCCAGGACCACGTCGAAGCCCGCTTCGCCCGCCATCTCCAGGGCCGCGTCCACCCCGCCCTCGCGCACCTCGAATCGCTCGCCCACGGCGTTGAAGGCCTTGTTCTCCACGGCGTTGTCCACGGCCAGGGGGTCGATGTCCAGCCCCACCCCCGCGAGCCCGAGCAGCGCGCAGCCCAGGCCGAGGATGCCCGTGCCCGTGCCCAGGTCCAGGAAGCGCATGCCCGGCCTGAGCCGACCGGACTCGTAGAGCCGCGCCACCAGCCCCAGGCACAGGGCCGTGGTCGGGTGGTGGCCGGTGCCGAAGGCGGTCTTGGGGTCGATGACGATGGCCGTGCGCTCCGGGTAGGGATTGTCCTCGACCATCCAGGGGGCCAGGACCACGAAGGTCTCGCCGATGGGCACGGGCGTGAAGAACTCGCGCCAGGCGAGCATCCAGTTGCTGTTGGGCACGGCCACGGTGGACACGGCCACGGCGGGCCAGCGCGCCGCGATCTCGGCGGCGATCTCCTCGCCCACGCGGCTTTCCTCCACGTGCACGCGGAAGAGCACGGAACCGCCGGCGCGCTCCTCCTCCTCCCAGCCGTAGGCCACGCGCTGGAACAGGTAGACGGTCAGCGCGTCGCGCGCATCGGCCGGGGCCGCGATCTCCATCTTCCAGAGTTCGTCCATGGCCGGAGAGGCGGCAGGAGAGGCGGCGGGCACGGGGGGGGATTTCTTCAAGGGATGGTTCCTTTTTCGGATGCTTCGGGTCGTATCTGGTCGTATCGGATCTTATCGAATCTGCGGCGCACCCGGCTAGCAGGCGTGCAGGATGTCGTTGAGAAATTTCTTGGCCCGCTCGGTGCGCGGGGCAGAGAAGAATTCGTCGGGCGCGGCCTGTTCCAGAAGGCTCCCCTGGTCCATGAAGGCCACGCTGTCGGCCACCTCGCGGGCAAAGCCCATCTCGTGCGTGACCACGACCATGGTCATGCCGCCCAGGGCCAGGTCGCGCATCACGCCGAGCACCTCGCCGATCATCTCCGGGTCCAGGGCGCTGGTGGGCTCGTCGAAGAGCATGACCTTGGGCTCCATGGCCAGGGCGCGGGCGATGGCCACGCGCTGCTGCTGGCCGCCGGAAAGCTCGCCCGGCCGCCGATCCGCGAGCCCGGCCAGGCCCACGCGCTCCAGCAGGGCCAGGGACCGTCCGCGCGCCTCGGCGCGGCTCAGGCCCAAGGCCTTGACCGGCGCCAGGCTCACGTTGCGCTCGGCCGTGAGGTGCGGATAGAGGTTGAACTGCTGGAACACGATGCCGATCTCGGCGCGCAGCCGGTTCACGTCCGGCACGCGGATGTCCGTGCCCTCGAAGAGGATGGTCCCCTGCTGAAAGTCCTCCAGCCGGTTGATGCAGCGGATGAAGGTGGACTTGCCCGAGCCGGAGGGGCCGCAGACCACCAGGACCTGGCCGCGCTCCACGCACAGGCTCACTCCGCGCAGGGCGTGAAAATCCCCGTACCACTTGTGGACGTCGGTGCACTGGAGCATGGGCATGGAAGGCATGAAGGCGGCGTTCTCCGTTCGCGGGGCGATCGGCGGCCGCCGACCTCCCCCACTCCTACCCAACCCCCGCCCTCTTATCAAGGGAGCGGGCAGGACACGGCGGGTAGGAGCGGGCAGGCCCCCCGCCATTGCGCAGGCGTCGGGTGCTGCGGCGTTGCGGCGGCTTTCCCGCGCCTGCGCGCGGCGCAGGGCCTCCGGCCCAACGAAGCCGACAAACGCCGCCCGGCCTGCCCTCTTCCACGCCCCTGCGCCGGACGCGTCCTTCGTAGGCCACGGAAAAAGCCGGACCACTCCGGCCTTGCATGGAAATCGACGGACAAATGGCGCGGACCACGGGAAAACGGCCGCAAACGACCGCTTGGCGGCCCGGCGGGGCCGCCCTCGCGCGTTCCGCGCGAACCGCGCGGGCCGCGTCAGACCATGGTGTTCACGAACTCGCCCTGCGCCTCCTCGGGAGAGGGGGGCGAGGACGGGGCCGGTTCCGCGGGCTGGGCCGCCTCGGCCTCGACCCGGGCCTGGGCGGCCTCGGACGGGGAATTCGCTGCCTGCTGCGCCTGAGACGGGGGCGGCGGGGCCGCCGTGGTTTCGATGTCGCTCATGTGCTACCTCCTCGGGCCGCCGCCGTCTGCGGCTCGGCCCTTCCCCCCGCGTTCGTCCGCGTCTTCGACCCGGCGCGCCCCCGGCGCGGCGGGCATCGCCCGCCGCACCGCGCGGCCGGGCCTAGACCTGAAAATTCGCCAGCGCGCCCTTGCCCGAATAGACCGCGCCGAGCACGTCGGTCTGGAACCCGTAGTCCGCCGCGCCCGCGAAGGACGATTTGGACGAGCCGCCCGACCCGCCCGACCCGATGGATCCGGAATTGAGATAGTCCAGGGTCTTGGTGGCCACGGCCGCGCCGAACGTCTGCTTGTCCGTGACCGGCAGCGTGGACGTGGTCGATCCGTTCATGAAGTCCAGCGTGGTGCCCACCACGGCCGCGCCGAAGGATTCCTTGTCCAGGGGACTGGAAATCCCGTTGCCCATGCTCGCCGAAAGCCCGGTCGAAAGCCCCACGGAATATGCGCCGATGCTGTCCACTGACATCTTCGACCCCCTTGTGGCGGTTGCCGGTTCCCAAAAGGAATTCCCTATTTGTTAAATATAGCTTTACAGGAGCGGAAGGTCAACCAGGCCCGCCTGCGGCGCGGCCTCCCGCGGCGCTTCCCCCGCCCAGCCCCGGGCCGGGACGCGAAAAAACGCCCGTCCCGGCCTTCCGGCCGGAACGGGCGCATCTGAATCAACAGCAATGAGGATGCGTTACAGGGTGGTAAGCACCTCGTCCAGGGCCGTGACGTAGGCGTCGATGTCCTCGCGTGAAACCACCAGCGGCGGCGCGATGCGCAGCACGTTGCCCTGCGTCAGGTTGAGCACGATCCGCCGTTCGAACAGCTCGCGCCACACGTCCTGGCCCGAAGAGGTCAGTTCCACGCCCACCAAAAGCCCCAGGCCGCGCACGTCCGCGATCTTGTCCGGGTGTTTGGCCCGCAGCGCGCCGAGCGTCTCCAGGGCGTAGGCGCCCATCTCGGCCGCGTGCTCGGGCAGCCTGTCCGCCACCAGAATATCCAACACCTTGGCGGCCACGGCCGCGACCACGCCGCCGCCGCCGAACGTGGTGGCGTGCGTGCCGGGCTCGAACCCCTTGGCCGCCTCGTCGGTGCAGAGCATCGCGCCCATGGGCAGCCCGTTGGCCAGCCCCTTGGCCACGGTGACCACGTCCGGGCCGACCCCGAAGTGCTGGAAGGCCCACATGCGCCCGGAGCGGCCCAGGCCGGTCTGGATCTCGTCGACCATGAACAGCGCCCCGCTCGCGCGGCACACGTCCTGGATGACCGCGGCGAACTCCGGCGTCATGGGCCGCACGCCGCCCTCGCCCTGGACCATCTCCACGAGCACGGCTGCCGTGCGCCCGCCCACGGCCGCGCGCAGCGCGTCCGCGTCGTTCCACGGCACGTTCAGGAACCCTTTGGGCAACGGCTCGAAGCCGTCCCGGAACCGGGCCTGGCCCGTGGCCCCCAGCGTGCCCAGGGTCCGGCCGTGGAACGACCCCTCGAAGGTCACGATCTCGTAGGCGTCCCTGCCGCGCACCTTGCGCTGATAGCGCCGCGCCAGCTTGATGGCCGCCTCGTTGGCCTCGGCCCCGGAGTTGCAGAAAAAGGCCTTGCCCAGGCCGCAGGTGGCCAACAGCCGCTCGGCCAGGTCCAGCTGCGGCTCCTGGTAGAAGAGGTTGGACACGTGCACCAGCCGCGCGGACTGCTCGCACATGACCTTGGTGAGCTCCGGACGGCAGTGGCCCAGGTTGACCACCGCGATGCCCGCCAGCAGATCCAGATATTCGTTGCCCTCGTAGTCGTAGAGCCGCGTGCCCTCGGCCCGGGCCACGGCCAGGGGATAGCGTCCGTAGGTCCGGCAGAGGACCTTTTCTTCCCGTGCCTTCAACGTATCGAAAGAAGTCTTCGCGCTCATGGCGCACCTCGCTGTATCGTTGGGTTCATTGGTGCGAAGCATCCTGGAATGTCGAATTGGATGCGAAGCACCTTGGGGTGCCGAATTCGATGAGCAGCACCCTGGGATGCGAAATCCGATGCGGTTCGACGCCCCATGCGGAAGCGTCGATGCCCGCCGATGGCCGGACTACATCCTGCCGGTGTGGCCGAAGCCGCCGGCGCCGCGATCCGTATCGCCCAGTTCCTCCACCGGCCGAACCACGGCCTGGAAAAACGGCAGGAACACGAGTTGGGCGATACGCTGGCCTCGTCGCACCAGGCGTTCCTTCTCGGAGGTGTTCAGGAGCGAAACGATGATCTGCCCCCGGTAGTCCGGGTCGATGACGCCCACGCCCTGCGACACCGTGAGTCCGTCCTTGGCGCCCAGGCCGCTGCGCGAAAACACGAACCCGGCAACGCCGCCCGCCAAAGGCTCGATGCACAGCCCGGCCGGGAACGCATACCGCCCGCCCGCCGGAATCGTCACGGTCTCCTCCTCCATGCACGCGCGCAGGTCCAACCCGGCCGACGACGCGGTGGCGTACGCCAGCGAGTGCGAGGCGGCGTCCACCTCGTAGGGGGCGATGCCGTTCTCGAGGAACCTGACCTTCACGTCGATGGACGGATGGGCCTGATCGTAGGGGCTGTTCGGGGACATGCGCGCTCCTTGTGCAGCCGCGACCGCCACCGGCCCCGGACGGGCCGCATCGGTCGCGCAAAGGCAGATTCGTATGCCAGGAAGCCCATGAAGTAAAGTCGCGCGCGCCAGGGAAATGCGCGCCCCGTACAAAAGGGCCGCCCCGGCAGGCGGGCGGCCCCTGGAAAGGTTCGGCCCGGACCGGAGGGGGTTTCCGGCCGGGCCACTGCGGGTGCTGCGTGCGTGTTCCGAATAGGCCGCACCTCCTGGTTGGAACGGTTGCGAACGAAAACTAGAACTCGCTGCCGGATCCGAGAGACTGGATCAGTTCGCCCTTGGCGTTGTACACCGGCGACGCCTCTGCGGCCACGAGCCGCTTGGCCAGGGAAGGATCCTGCATGACCATGCGGCGCAGCCGCTGCTTGCGCACGTCCTTCATCTGATTCGCCATCGAGTCCTCGTTCATTGCCTTGTCCGACCCGGCCTTCCGCGAAGTGCCCACTTCCCAGTGGCGCTCCGCTTCCACCAGCCGTATGCCGGACCCGACCTCCAGTGCGGGGGCGACGATGTGGTTCAACCCATCCATGGTTCTTCCTCCTTCGGCCCTTCCGTGGGCCGTCACGAAGCCCTGTTAAGAAGCTTATCGTGCGTTTTAGTCACAAGTTTAGGCCAGGCGGGGGCTGTCGGCGTTTTTCGACCCTTGTGCGAATCTTAAGGAGCGGATGCGGAAAAGGTTGCCGCGCGCGCGGAAAAGGGAGGTGGGACGCCGCCCCGGACCCCGCCGGGCGGATGATCCCCCCCTCGGCGGAGTGAACGCGGATGCCGGTGCGCCGGCGGACAGGGCGGCGACGCGAAGGTTTCGGCCGCGGAACGCGGACAGGCCGGGCCGATCCTGACGGATCGGGCCTGTCCGCGTTCCGCGGCCTATGCCACAGGATGCTGCGCATCCTGCGTCCTGCATCATGAAAGGAAAGAGGAAGAATCTTGCGACAGGAAAAGGTCAGCCCCGCTGGTCCATGACGCGACCGACCATGTTCTCGATGCCCGCGCCGGGCGGCGGGTCCGTGCGAGCCCCCCGGGCCGCGCGGTCCCCGTGCGTCATGCCCCAGAGAATGCCCACGGCGGACTGGTCCGCCACGGTCAACCGCCTGCCCAGGGCCGCGTCCTGGCGGATGTCGGCCTCCAGGACCCGGTAGCCCATGGCGTTGGATATGGAAGTGCGTAAAATGGACACGTTTCCCCCCGGTAGATGCCGTCGGGCACGTCCGCTCTTTCCGCGCGGGCACGGGCCCGGCCCGCCTTGCACCGGCGCAGCGTCCGTCAGGAACGCTTCGCCGAACCGCTCTTTTTCGCGGCCTTCTTCGGGGCCGCCTTCGACGTCTTCTCGGGAGCCTTCTTCGCCCCCTTGCCCGTCGTCTTGCCGCCACCGGGATTCGCCGTGACCGCGCCCGCTCCGGCGGCTCCGGCCCCGTGCGGCGGCGCCAGCCGCACCGTGCGCGTGCGGCCGGACTCGATGTCCATGTCCCGGCCCTGCACGCGCACCGGGACCACCTGCCCGGCCTTGGCGCGCACGCCCACGTGCACCACGCCGTCCTCGAAGACCAGTTCGTACCATATTCTACGATCCTGCAGGCACAATGACAACCGGTTCCAGTGCGCGGGCAGGTGCGGATTCAGGCTGAGCAGCCCCTCGGAGAAATCCACGCCCGCGAAGTAGCGCCGGATCACGTCCAGGGTCCCGGCCATCACGCCGGTATGGATGCCCTCCACCGTGGTCCCGCCCTGGGTGTCGTAGACGTCGCTGCGCATGGCCTCCATGAACCAGTCCCAGGCCGTGGACCCGGCGTCCAGGTAGCTGGAGACCACGGCGTGGACCACCTTGCTCAGCGTGGAGCCGTGGCTGGTGCGCCGCTCGTAGTAGTCGTAGTTGCGGCGCAGGAACTCGCGCCAGTCGTCGCCCACGTCGTAGCCGAGCTGGCGCAGGAGGCGGCAGACCTCGGGCGGCGGCAGCAGGTAGAAGAGCATCAGCACGTCGGCCTGCTTGGCCACCTTGTATCGGTCCGGCGTGTCCTTTTCGGCCTTGAGGATACGGTCCAGGCGATGGATGGAGTAGTAGCGGTTGCGGTAGAACTCCCAGTTGAGCTCCTCCAGGTCCATGTAGCCGTCGAATTGGTGAATGACGTGCTCGCGGGTCAGGAGCACGTTCATCTTCGTGGTCATGTCCCGCCACTTGGCCAGCTCGGCGTCGGTGAAGCGGACCTTGCGCCGCAGGCGCCCGGCCACGGCGGGCGGCAGGGTCTCCAGGAGCTCCAGGGCGCGCTCCATGAGCCAGACGACCATCACGTTGGTGTAGGCGTTGTCGCGAAGCCCGTGCTCGCGCGCGTTGGGCAGCTTTTCGTGGAACTCGTCCGGGCCCATGACCCCGGCGATGTGGTAGCGCCCGTCTTTCGGATCCAGGTGCGCGATGGAGCCCCAGAAACGCGCGATTTCGAGCATCAGCTCCGCGCCGTGGTCGAACAGGAAGCGCCGGTCGCCGGAGCGCTGCACGTAGCTGTGGGCGTTGACGAACACGGCGATGGACACGTGCCGCTGGCGGCGCGACTCGTCCGGCCCCCAGGTATTGTTGGCGGGATTGAAGTGAACCTCCTGCGTTTCCTCGCCGCCGTCGTCGGCCGTCTGCCAGGGGAACATGGCCCCCTTGCAGCCGTTGGCGCGCGCGTACTCCTTGGCCGCGCGCAGCCGATTGCAGCGGTACAGGAGCAGCGCCCGGGTGATCTCCGGGAAGTGGTGGTCGAAGAAGGGAAAGATGTAGACCTCGTCCCAGAAGATGTGGCCGCGGTAGGCCTCGCCCGAGAGGCCGCGCGCGGGCATGCCCGCGTCGATGCGCGCGTTGTGCGGCGAGGCCGTGCAGAGCAGGTGGTAGGCGTGCAGCCGCGCCACGCGCTGGATGAAGCGGTCCCCGTCCACCTCCACGTCGGCCACCTTCCAGAGCCGCGCCCAGGCCTTGACGTGGGCCGAAAGCACGGGCGCGAAGCTGCCCACGCGGTCCAGGTGCGCGGCCGAGGCCTTGCGCGGGGCCTGTGCGCCCTGGTCCAGCGAGGTGTACACCGTGACCAGCTTCTCCAGGGTGTAGGTGTGGTTCTCCCGCGCGCAGACCGTGGCCTCCTCGCCGATGCACGCGCCGTCCACGTGCACGCGGCGCGCGGCCTCCACGGGCGCGCCGTCGTCGCGCAGCCGGGTGCGCGCGCTCATGACCACGTCGTAGCCGCTGGTGCGCGTGCGCACGTGCAGAAACACCCCGTCGCCGCGCACGCCGTGCAGCCGCCCGGACTCCACGAACTCCAGGTGATCGTGGGCCAGATCGCGATAGCGGGCCACGCCGTCGTTGACCACGTTGCCGTCCAGCGAGGAGCGGAAGGTGATCTTTTCCGAGAAGTTGCAGGGCGTGAGGTCGTAGCGCAGGGCGCAGACGTGGGGGTCGGCCATGGAGGCGAGCTGCGTGGCGCGAATGCGCGTGACCCGGCCGAGCCGGTCCTTGCACAGGATGGTGCGCACGTTCAGACCCCGGCGCAGGTCCAGGCGGTGGCCGTAGCTGAGGATCTCCATGGACAGGGGGCTGACGAACTCGCCGTTGCCCACGCGGTATTCCAGGAGCAGCCAGTTGGGGCAGTTGACGAAGTCGTTGTTCCAGACGTCGCGGTCGTGGATGGGCGTGGCCAGCTTGTTGAACACACCCGCGATGTAGGTGCCGGGATAGAAGTTGAAGCCCGCGCGCTCGCCCGGAAACGCGCCGCGCGTGCCCAGGTAGCCGTTGCCCACGGTGGTCAGGGTCTCGCGCAGCTTCTCGTCGCCCGCGTCGAACCCGTTGTATTCCAGCCGCCAGCCGCTCTCGCCCACGCCCTCGGCGAACCAGTCCTCGATCTCGTCCACCGTGATCTCGGACAGGTCCGTGACCACGCGGTCCGCGCCGAAGCGCAGCAGGAGCTGGCCCTCCACCGAGCGCGCGATACCCAGGGTCATGCCGAAGTTGCCCGACTGCCCGGCCTGCACCCCGCTGATGGCGTCCTCGACCACCACGCATGCTCCGGGCTCCAGGTCCATGAACCGCGCGGCGGTGACGAAGATGTCCGGGTCCGGCTTGCCCTTGAGCGCGAGCCTGGCCGACACGTCGCCGTCCACGCGCGCGTCGAAGAGGTCCTCGATGGACGCCAGGCGCAGCACCAGGGCGCAGTTGCGGCTGGAGGAGGCCACCGCCACCTTGACCCCGCGCTCCTTGAGGTCGCGCACGAAGGCCAAGGAGCTGGCGTAGACCTCGGGCCCGTGCTCGGCCAGGACCTTCTGGAACTCCTCGTTCTTGCGGTTGCCCAGGCCGCAGATGGTCTCCCGGTCCGTGGGGTCCGTGGGCTCGCCGAACGGCAGGTGGATGCCGCGCGACTCCAGAAAGCTCTTGACCCCCTCGTAGCGCGGCTTGCCGTCCACGTACTCGAGATAGTCGTCGCGGTGGTCGAAGGGGATGAAGGGCTTGTTCTCGCGTGCGCTGTAGGTCTTGAGATAGGCGTTGAACATGTTGGCCCAGGAGCGCGCGTGCGCCTTGGCCGTGTCCGTGATCACGCCGTCGAGGTCGAAGATGACGCCGGAGAGCTGAGTGCGTGGCATGGGCCGTCCTTTGGGGGCTTGAGGTGGAGCGAGACGGCCCGCGCCCGGAAAACGAACGCCCCCGCGACCGTCCCGGGGACGGTCTGGGGGCGTCTATGGGCGCGGAAGGAAAACAAGGAAAACCGCCTCCCTTGGGACTTGCTCGCAACGTGGTCCGCCCGGGCCGTTCGCAGAGGGCCGGCTGGGGGACCCTGCGAACCGAGGCCGGGACTAGAGCCCGCCGAGGATCGCCACCAGCACGTCGGGCGAGGAGACGATGAGTGCCCGGGGGCAGACCGAGCGGACGCGGTTCGCCAACTTCTCATTTTTTGTGACGAAGACCGCACGGGTGTCAAGACATTTCTCCATGGCGGCCTCGAGCATGGGCACGTCCGAGCCCGTGTCGCCGCAGACCAGGTGCGGCCCGGATTCCATGTGCATGCCCAGGGCCGTATCCAGGAAGCGCACGCCGTCGCCCTTGTCGAAGTCGCGCGCGCCGCCGTCCTGCCCGTCCTCCACCGTGAGGATGACCTCCACGTCCAGGCCGGTGTCCTCGATGCGGAAGTTGGTTCCGGCCGGATCGATGCGCGCCACGAGCGCGCCCAGGGTCTCCAGGAACGCGGCGGAACGGTCCTGCTCCACCGAACCGTCGATGTCCTGGCGGGCCACGGTGGTCTGGCCGAATTTGCACTGCAGCCCCGAGCCGATGAGCGCAAAGGGTTCGTACTCCGGCTCGCGCACCAGGGCGGCCAGGGCGCGGTTCAGTTCGTCGAGCAGGGCCTGCTTTTCCGGCTCGATGGGAAAGTGGCGGCGCGCGCCCGCAAGGTCCAGGAACTCGCGGCCCTTGGACGCTGCGTAGATCAGCGTGCGCTCGGGCGCGGTGGACACGTCCACGATGCCGGGCGAGGCCAGGGGCGCTGAGGTCAGCAGGATGGGAAAGCGCGGCCCGAGGCCGGGGCGGGTGGCGAAACGCGCCAGAAAGAGCGCGTTCCAGGCCGACTGCACCGAGGAAAGGTAGCGGCCGCAGTAGTTGTTGGTGGTGCCGTCGCGGTCGGAGACGAAGCAGTTGAGCGCCACCCCGTCCAGGACCTCGCGCCCGTCGCGCACCTGGTCGCGAAACCCGGGCACGGTTGCGGCCATGCGCGCGGCCAGGGCCTCCTCGCCGTGCTCCAGAAAGAGCAGGTCCTTTTCCAGCTCAGTGATCTCGTAGGTCAGGTCCACGGTGATGGTCCGCGCCGCGCCGCCGCCCCCACCGGCCGCAATCCGGTCCGCCCGATTCACCGGATTTGCCGGATTTACCGGATCCAGGGCCAGTTCGGCGCGCACGCCCTCGAAGCAGGCGGCGCGCAGGCAGGCCAGGGCCGTGCGCAACGCAGCCGTGTGCGCTTCGGAAACGTCCACCGCGCCGAACAGCGCGCGCACCACGTCGCGGCGCACGGCCGCAGTTTCGGCCATCAGGCCGTAGAATTCCTTGAGCGTTCCGATGTCCCGTTCGCGGATCGCCGCCATGGCGCGCCTCCTTCGGACCCCGGCGGGGCCGGTTGCGGGTTCTCGGTGATGACGGGTGGTCGGCGCTGGGCCGCGTCCGGCGCGGCCGCCGGGCTCACAGGTCCAGCCCGGCCTCGCCCTCCCTGCGGCCGCCGATGCCGAAGTCCCCGAGGATCTTGGCCAGCCGCATCTTCAGGTTGGTGGTGGTCTTGGCGATCAGCGCCACGTTGATGAGCACGAGGATGTCCACCTTCACGGCCGCGTTCTCCCATAGGGGGATGATGCGCGCGGCCAGGGGCTCCTCGATCTGCAGCACGGCGAGCAGGTCGGCCAGCTCGCGCGCGGTGCGCGGGCGGAAGAGGAGCATGTCCTCGCGCGCCGGGTCCTGCTCCCAGATCTTGCTCTTGCGGATGCGGTTGAGCCCGGCGTCGAACAGGGCCTGCACCGTGTCGGCCGGGGTGCGGCGCACCTGGGTCGTGCGCACCTGCAGCTTGCCGCCCTCCTCCGCGCCCATGCGCCGCAGCAGGCTGGTGAGCTGGCACTGGAGCATGAAGACCAGGGTGGCCTCCAGGGATTCGATCTCGAAATGGCGCACCAGTCGGCGGATGGTCTCGATCTCGCGCGGCTCGAATTCGTGGACCGCGCGCACCAGGTCCTCGGTCATCAGGCAGGAGGCCAGGTCCGCGCCCAGGGCCAGGGCCAGCACCTGGCGCTTGACGAAGTGCCGCCGCTGCTCGTCGAACTCCTCCCCCCCCGGCTCGTGCCGCGCATCCGCCAGATAGTCGCGCCCGGCCTGGTCCACGCTCACGAAGCGCGCCAGAAAGGCCAGGTCCGTCCTGGTCAGCGGCGCGCGCAACACGCTCTCGCCCATGCGCGCCAAGTGGTCGAAGGCCAGCTTCTGGATCTCCACGGCCTCGTCGGTCGCGGCATCCTGCTCGAAATACTGCTGCACGCGCGTCTTTTCCACCTGCTTGGCCGTGCGCTTCAGGCAGCCGAGCACGTCGTCGAAGGCGATGGAGAGCACCAGGATGGAATTCTGCTTGGTCAGGCTGTGCCGGTTGGTGGCGATGATGTCCCGGTAAGCCCCTTCCACGAGCTGGGTGATGAAGTGCTCGACGTGGTCGCGCCAGAACTTCTCGCCCAATTCCACTTCCTTGAGGATCTCGTCCATCTTCTCCATGGACTCGGCCCCGAAGTAGCGGATGATGACCTCGCCGAAGTTGTCCACGGCCAGGGCCGTGGCGTAAACCGCGCCCTGGACCAGCTTGACGAGCACGGTTTCGGCGTTGAAGACCTCGCGCCGCGCGTCCTCGGTGGCCTCCGCGTCGCCGGAGTCCATGAGCTTGGAATACTTGGTCAATGCGCCCACGAAGGCGGCCAGGACCTTGTGCACGAACTCCTGACCCGGGTGTTCCTGGGCGCGGTGCGTCAGGAACTCCAGCACCGAACGCTGCTGGGGCTCCAGGAGGGGATATTCGTTGATGCCCTCGCGGTTGGCCAGGATGCACTCGTAGAGGAGTTCGCGTTCCACGACCTCGCGCAGGGAGCTGCGCTCCTTGAGCAGGGCCAGCCGCTTGAGGTAGGCGTCGATGCGTTCGTTCTTTTCCATGTCGCTGTCGGCAACTCCGTGTCGCTGTCGGCAATCCCCGTGTCGCTGTCGGCAATCCCGTGAATGCTTCGTGGGAGGCGCCGCCGGGCCACGGGGCTCGGTGCGGCGCAGCGCATTGCAATTCCTAGCACCTTCGGCCGCCCATGAAAAGCGCCAATGGCCATTTCTCCGATCGATGATAATCTTCCCGCCCGCGATGTCGGCCGCGTCCCCATCCCCGGGGCCGGGTATGGACAACGCGGGGGAGATTTTGTAAAAAACCGGTTGTCAAGAATGGAAAGTATCCGCTTTCCCGCGTGCCCCACGCAGGCCTGCCCGGGCCATATCCAGACGAACACACGCACGATCCGTCTCGCTCCCGGCAGTATTCATTCAAGCGATGCATGTTACCAGCGATGCATTAGGAGGCGTATGTCCAACAAACCGAAGACCGCCACCCTCACCTACGACGGCAAGAGCTACGAGCTCCCGGTGCACGTCGGCAGCGAAGGCGAGGTCGGCATCGACATCTCCTGTCTGCGCAAGGACAGCGGCCTGATCACCTTCGATCCCGGCTACGCCAACACCGGCTCCTGCAAAAGCAACATCACCTTCGTGGACGGCGAAAAAGGCATTTTGCGCTACCGTGGCTATCCCATCGAGGAGATTGCAGAAAAGTCCACTTTCATCGAAACGGCCATGCTGCTCATCTTCGGCGAGCTGCCCACCCAGGCCGAGCTTACGCGTTTCCGCGAAATGCTCTCCGAGCACGAACTGCTCAACGAGGACCTCCTCCACCATTTCGACGGCTTCCCTTCCAACGGCGACCCCATGTCCATCCTTTCGGCCGTGGTCAGCGCCCTGTCCTGCTACCATCCGGACCTGCTGAAGATCGACGGCGAGGACCACATGCGCCTGGCCGTGGCCAACCTGATCAGCAAGATCAGGACCATCGCGGCCTTCTCCTACCGCAAGTCCATGGGGCTGCCGTTCATGTACCCGGACCCCAAGCTCAGGTACTGCGTGAACTTCCTGCACATGATGTTCTCGCTGCCCTTCAAGCTCTACGAGCCGCCGCTGGGCGCGGTGCGGGCCCTGTCGCTGTTCCTCATCCTGCACGCCGACCACGAGCAGAACTGCTCCTGCTCCACCGTGCGCATGGTCGGGTCCACGCAGACCAACCTCTTCGCCTCGGTCTCCGCGGGCGTGTCCGCCCTGTGGGGCCCGCTGCACGGCGGGGCCAACTCCGCGGTGATCCGCATGCTCACGCTGATCCGCAACGAGGGCATCCCGGTCCGCGAGTACCTGGAGCGCGTCAAAAAGCGCGAGTTCCGGCTCATGGGCTTCGGCCACCGCATCTACAAGAACTTCGACCCGCGCGCCAAGTTGCTCAAGAACGCGGCGCACAACCTGCTGCTCAACCTCGGCCGCAGCGACGAACTGCTGGACCTGGCCCAGGAAATGGAGGAGGCGGCCCTCAACGACGACTACTTCGTGGAGCGGAGCCTCTACCCCAACGTGGACTTCTACTCAGGCATCATCCTGCGCGCGCTCGGCGTGCCGGTGTCCATGTTCCCGGTAATGTTCTCCATCGGCCGCCTCCCGGGCTGGATCGCCCACTGGTACGAGGACGCGCAGGCCGGTACGCGCATCCACCGGCCGCGCCAGATCTACACCGGGCCCCAGCGCCGCAGCTACGTCCCCATCAGCCAGCGCAAGTAGGGCCGCGCACGGCGCAGCCCCGACGCGTAGCGGCCGCCCCGGCCGCCGCCCGATCATCCGCCTCCTGCGCGCCCGGCCCTGTGGCCGGGCGCGTTGTTCGGGCCGCGATCTTGCCATTTGGCCCGAAGCCTGCCACAACTCCGGCAGACGCCGCGCCCGGCGCGGCACGGAGCACGCCATGCCACGCACCGCCCTGCCCCCTTGCCCCTCCTGCCCCGCGCCTGCGCGCCTGCGCGCCGCGTTCGCGCTGCCGCGCGCCTATGTCCTGGCCGCCGTCCTGGCCGCCGTCCTGACGGCCGCCCTGCCGATGGCGTTCGGGACCGCGCCTGCCCAGGCCCAATCCTGGCGCGATCCCGTGCTGGGGCTGGAGTTCGTGGACGTGGAGGGCGGCTGCTTCGAGATGGGCGACATCTTCCGCCACGGCGACGAGGACGAACGGCCCGTGCGCGAGGTCTGCGTCTCGGACTTCGCCATGGCCGTCCGCGAGGTCACGGTGGGCCAGTACCAGCGCTTCGCCATGGAGACCGGCCGCGCGGGCGACGCGGCCGAGGCCGGCTACTGCTTCGCGCGCTCGGGCGCGGGCCGCATGGTCCGGGCCGCCGGGCGCACCTGGAGCCAGCCCGGCTTCGTGCAGGACCTCACGCATCCGGTGGTCTGCGTCAGCGCGGCCGACGCCGAGGCCTTTGCCGCCTGGCTGTCGAAAAAGACCGGCGCGCGCCTGTCCCTGCCCACCGAGGCGCAGTGGGAATACGCGGCCCGCGCCGGAGGGCGGCGCATGGAATACGCCACCTACACCGGCGACATCGGCCGCGACCAGGCCAACATGCGGGGCACGCACGGCCCGGACGAATGGACGCGCACCGCGCCCGTGGGCTCCTTCGCGCCCAATCCCCTGGGACTCTACGACATGAGCGGCAACGTCTACGAATGGGTGCGCGACGCCTACAGGCCCGACGCCTACAAATCCGCGGCGTTCGCGGCCGAAGGCTCGAATGGTTCCGGAGACGGCGCGCCGCACGACCCGGTGGTCGAGGGCGGCGGCCCGCGCGGCAAGCGCGGCGGGAGCTACGCCCTGCCCGAACCCTACCTGCGCACCGCCAACCGGGGCTCCAACCCCCTGGCGGCCGACGACATCGGCTTCCGCCTGGTGCGCCTGCCGTAACACACGCGGCTTCCGCCCCGCCCTGCACGGCGGGGCGTTCCCCCGGCGCCCCGGCGCCAGTGGGGCGAACCTCTGCCCGGAGCACGCCCATGCTTGCGCCCATCGCCGTTCTGGCGGATATCCACGGCAACGCCGCGGCCCTCGCGGCCGTGCTGGCCCATGCCCGCTCCCGCGGGGTTGCGCTGGTGGCCAACCTCGGGGACGTCTTCCACGGCCCCCTGGAGCCCGGCCGCACCCTGGACCTGCTCAGTTCCGTGGACTTCGCGCCCGTGGTCACGGTCATCGGCAACCAGGACCGCCCGCTGCTCGCCCCCCCAGGCCAGCCCGGCCCCACCCTGGCGCACACCCTGGCCGACCTCGGCCCCGCGGGGATAGAATTCCTGCGCCCGCTGCACGCCCTGGAGGTGGTCGAGGCCCACGGCGCGGAACTGCTGCTCTGCCACGGCTCGCCCGTGGCGGACACCGACTACCTGCTGGAGGACGTCTCGCGCGGGGTGCCCGCGCCGCGCGACCCGGACGAGGTGGCCGACGCCGTGCAGCTCGCTCCGTATCCTGTGATCTGCTGCGGCCACACGCACATGCCGCGCACGGCCGTGTGCGCCGGGACCCTGATTGTGAACCCCGGCAGCGTGGGGTTGCAGGCCTATACGGACGCGCACCCGCCCCACGCCATGCAAACCGGCAGCCCGCACGCGCGCTACACCCTGCTGCACCGGACCGGGGACGACTGGATCGTGGAGCGCGTGGTCCTGCCCTACGACTGGACCACGGCCGCCGAGACGGCCCGGCGCAACGGCCGCGAGGACTGGGCCGCCTGGCTGGCCACCGGCCGCGCCGCCGTTCCCGGCCCCCGATCCTGACGTTTCCACCTACGGGCCGAAGCCCCCGGCCGGCGCCTGCCAAGCGGGTCCCGCCGGGGCGCGGATCGCCCGCGCAAAAAATCCTGCGCGTGCCTTGCGCGACTTTTTTGCTCGATACCTTCCCCTTTGCCTTCCTCGATCCTGCTCTTGCATTTCGCGCAAAGAAAGCCGGCCCCGGTCCGTTGGGACCGAGGCCGGCTGTACGCACCCTGCGAACGCCGGGTATGGAAAAGGGCCGACCCGTTTCCAAAGGGACGGGCGGCCGTCAGGCCCTTTTCCCGTCCGCAGGGGCATCGCCCACGCCCTCGAGCATGGACGAAATCATGTTCTTGAGCTCCTCGGCCAGCTCGGCCAGGCTGTGCACCGCCTCCTGGGACTGGGCCATGCCCTCGGCGGACTCCCGCGCGATGCGGTTGACCTCGTCCACCGCGCGATTGATCTGCTCCGAGGCCGCGGACTGCTCCTCCGAGGCCGTGGCGATGCCCGCCACCTGCTGGGTGTTCTCGCTGACCAGGCGCACGATCTCCTCCTGAGAGCGGCCCGAGGCCGTGGCCAGATTGGTGCTCTCCTCCACGGCCTTCACGGCCTGGCGCATGGATTCGATGTTCTTCTTGGCCGAGTCCTGGATGGCCAGGATGCTCTTGTCCACCTCGCTGGTGGCCTGCATGGTCTTTTCCGCCAGCTTGCGCACCTCGTCGGCCACCACGGCGAAGCCGCGGCCAGCGTCGCCCGCGCGCGCGGCCTCGATGGCCGCGTTGAGCGCCAGAAGGTTGGTCTGATCCGCGATCTCGCTGATCACCTCCATGACCTTGCCGATGGACTCCACCTGCACGCCGAGTTCCTCCATGCCCGTGCGCATGTCGCCGGTGCGCCGTTCCACGGTGGCGATGGCGTTGACGGCCCGGGAGACCATGTCCGCACCGGCCTGGGCCTTGTCCATGGCCTGGCGGGCGTTGTCCGAGGCGCTGGAGGCGTTGCGCGCGACCTCGAGCACCGTGGCGTTCATCTGGTCCATGGCCGTGGCCGTCTCGATCATGCGCTCGCTCTGCACGTCCGCGCCCTGGCGCACCTGGGTCATCATGGCCGAAAGCTGCCCCGCTGCCGAAGCCACGCGCTCGGAAACCTGGTCGGCCTGGGCGGCGGAATCGTGCATGCGGTCCATGAGCCGCTGGACGCGCCGCTCCTGGGCGCGCGCCTCCTCCATGGCCGCGCGCGCGGCCTCGGCCTGCTCGCGCGACTCGACCTCCTTGGTGCGCACCTCCTCCAACCGGGCCGCGAGCTGGCCGACCATGCTGGTGATGTCCTCGCGCATGGCCGCGAACTCGGGCGGGAAGCGCCCTTCCACGCGGGCCTCCATGTCCCCCGAGGCCACGGCGCACGAATACGCGCCCAGGGCCGCGAGCGGCTTGGTCACGGTGCGCGCGGCCCAGGTGATGCACAGCACCAGGAGCACGGCGCTCAGGCCGATGACCGCGAAGGAAACCGCATCCACCTGGTTGCGGATGGATTCGGCGCGAACGGCGTAGATGTCGCCCAGTTCCTTGAGCGCGGGCTCCAGGGCGCGGGCCGCGTCGATCAACGATGCGTTGACCTTCTTTTCCTGGGCGCGCAGTTCGACCACCGTGTTGAAGGCCTGGCTGTATTCACCCAGCCGCTTGAGCACGCGCTCGGCATGGTCCGGCGCAAGCCCCAGATCGGGCACCAGTTGCTCCAGCTTGACCTTCCAGCCGTTGGCCCGCTCCAGGTACTTGGCGGAATCGCGCAACTGCCAGTTCTTCTCCTGGCGCCGGAGCTGGAGAAGCACGATGACGACCTCCTGCCGCTCCACGTCCTTGAACTCCGCCTCCATGGCCCGCGCGGCCTTGATGAAGACGGCTCGCGCGCCCTGGTCCTCGGTCAATCCCGTGGCCTTCTCCATCTCGACCATGCTCGAAAACTCGTTGCGGTAAGCGGCAAGCAGTCCCAGGGCCCTTTCGCAGCGCTCCCCGCTCTCGGGATCGCCGGCCGCGATGCTCTTGACCGCAGCCGCCACCGCGTCCACATGGCCGTTCACCTTGGCAACGCAGGACTCGTCCTTGCGCAACAAAAAATTCTTCTCCTGCCGACGGGCCTGCAGCACCTCGGAGCCTGCGGTCAACGCCTGCTCGCGCAACTCCAGAGCGGTGCCGACCTTGCCCCGGCCCAGCCAGTTCGCAGCCGCAACCAGGAGAAACCCCGCCAGGGCGACAGCCAGGACTATCCACAGTCTCATACGCACGGACATAGTCGCATCTCTCCTTTTTCGTTGATGATCTCATGCCGGGCGACCAGACTGCGAAGCGCCTTGCACACGTCCTTGTCAAATGCCTTTCCTGCCTCCTGAGTAATCTCCTCCAAAGCCCTTTCCAGGCCGAGCGCGGGCCGATAGGGCCGGTGCGCGCTCATGGCCTCGAGCACATCGGCCACGGCCACCACGCGCGCGCCGGGCAGAATGTCCTCGTCCGACAGGCCGTCGGGATAGCCGGTGCCGTCCAATCGTTCGTGATGCTGATGGATCAGGTCGCCCACAGGCCAGGGGAAGGGGATGTCGTTGAGAATGTCGTAGCCGTTCTGGGGATGACAACGAATGAGCTCGAACTCGCCGTGAGATAGGCGCGCCGGTTTGGAGAGAATGGCCATCGGCACGCAGATCTTGCCGATGTCGTGCAGCAACGCGGCGATGCGCACGGCCTCGACGTCCACGGGATCGAACCCCAGTTCTCCGGCGAGCATGCACGACAGGGTGGCCACCTTCTGCTGGTGCCCGGCCGTGTAGAGG
This sequence comes from Desulfovibrionaceae bacterium, assembly GCA_015709205.1. Lineage (GTDB taxonomy): Bacteria > Desulfobacterota > Desulfovibrionia > Desulfovibrionales > Desulfovibrionaceae > JACCQO01. The sequence continues at coordinate 8,165 of JACCQO010000005.1, read as the reverse complement.
TCGCGTTTTTCCATGGTCATGGACAGGGCCATGACCGTCTCGTTGAGCAGGGTGCGCAGGCTGTAGTGGCTGGAGCGCAACGCGGCCTCGGCGGTCTTGCGCTCGGTGATGTCGCGGGAGATGGCCGACACCGCGCTGACCACGTCCTTGGCCTGCACGGGCGAATAGGTCACGGAGACGGGAAACAGGCTCCCGTCCTTGCGCAACCGCATGGTTTCCACGCGTCCAACCCCCTGGCCGCGCCCCACCTCGGCCAGGATGTCGCGCATCTCGTCCTCCACCCCGAAGGGCACCAGGACGAAGACCGAGCCGCCCACGATTTCCGAGGCCTCGTAGCCGTATATCTTGCTGAAGGCCGGATTCACGGTGCGCACCGTGCCGTCGAGGTCCATGCAGAGCACCGCGTCCTCGGTGGAATTCATGATCACCGCGAGCCGGGCGATCTCGTCCAGGTGCCTGTGCTCCTTGCTGATGTCCGTGATGATGGCGACCACGCCGCCGCCGGACCCTTCGGGGTTGATCTTGGACAGGCGCAGCCGGAACCAGCGCTCGTCGTTAAAGGCCCCGGCCAGGGGACGCTCCACGGTCAGTACGTGGTCCGGCCCCTGGACAAAGGGCTCGGCCACCTCCCGCAGCCAGGGCAGGAGCACGCGCTCGACCACATAGCGCCCGGCGCAACGTGCCCGACCGGCCTCCGCAGCGCTTCTGCCGGGCCCTGCCGGTGCGGGGCCGCCGGCCTGGGCACACTTTTCGGCGCGGCCGAACAGGGCAAACGCCGCCTCGTTGCAATCCACCACCCCCAGCTTCTGGTCGAGCAGCAATGCCGGCTGTGGAAGATACTTGAATATTTCACGATAATGCATGGTCTCCCCGTCCCTGATCATGAACGCCGTCAGTACGGCGCCCCCCTTGCTCGCGATGTGAGACACGAGCCTCTAGCAAGGCATGTGCCGCACATCGCGCAAAGGAATCGTCGCCCCGCCGAACCAAGCCAGGTGCGCCCTATTCGGCCCTGCGCTTCGGGCAAAACGTCACCGGATCGCAATATTGCGCGATAGGAGCGATAGCGCTGCGCGTTCCTGAGATAGGCTCTGTAATCGAGCAAAATTTATTTCCAAATATATTTCAGTGTATTGAGAACGTGGGCAGCAAGTCGGGATTTGTGCTACGCCAGCTCGCCCGAACCTGACGCATTCTGGTTACGAAACCGCGCCCGCGCTGGCCCCAGGAGCCGGGCAGGAAGAAACAATGGCAACGGAAACGGCGGCCAAATTGCACCGATGACCAGAGGGGGACGGGCGCGGAAAGCGAAGGCGCGCAAGGAGGACGGGATACGGAGGTCCGTGGTGGACCGCCCGGAGCCGGGCAGGCTGCGCCGGAACGCACAGGGCGGCAGCGGCCGCCCTGTGCGTTGGGAAAGGATGCGTCGGCGGCGCACCGCCGAAGGATCAGCCCTCGCGCGTGGGATAGCGGCCGCAGGAGAACTTCGGAGACTCGGGGCAGTAGCTCAGCCGCTCGCACTTGGCCCCGGCCCCCTCGAAGATCACGGGCAGGGCCTCGCGGCAGAGTTCGAGCATGCGCTGGGCCATGCCGCGGATCTCCCACTGGGCGCGCATGCAGCAGCGCAGTTCGAAGAAGTGCAGAAGCGAACGGCAGTTCATGGTCACCACGATCTTGGACTCGGCGGCCTGGGGCAGGACGAAGCGCGCGTCCTCGTTGGCCTTGGCCCCCTTGCGGCCCGCACGCTCCAGGATGTCCTTGAGGTCGCGGTAGGCCGAGCCCACCTCGGCGATGAAGCGCTCGAAGCGCTCCTTCGCCTCGGGGATGCGCTCGATCTGCGGCGGCAGGATGTAGTCGAAGTCCGAGCCGTCCACGTAGCGCTGGGACTGCTGGGAATAGGACGCGATGCGGTGGCGCACCAACTGGTGCGTCAGGGCGCGGCTCACGCCCTCCACGGCGAAGGTGAAGGAGACGTGCTCGATGGGCGAATCGTGGCCCGAGGCGAGCACGTTGCGCACGAATTCGGCCTGCTTGCCCTTCTCGATCTCCCCGGCGAGCAACCGGGGCCACATGTCCGCCACCCAGCCCGCGTGGTAGCACTGGCGGAAGGCGGCGTAGATCAGCGAAAGGGCCTCGGGCGTGTGGGCCAGGAGCGAGACGTTGCACTCTTTGCGGGGCATGGCGGTCCTTCTTCGTGCCGCGTCGCGCGGCGGTGCGGCTTGCGGGCGTCAGCCCATGACGCCCAGGTGGCGATAGGCCTTGGCCGTGGCCACGCGCCCCCGGGACGTGCGTTTGAGAAAGCCGCACTGGATGAGGTACGGCTCGTAGATGTCCTCGATGGTGCGCACCTCCTCGGAGCAGGCCACGGCCAGGGTCTTCACGCCCACGGGGCCGCCCGAGTAGTTGTGGATGAGCACCTCCAGGATCTTGCGGTCCATCTGGTCCAGGCCGGATTCGTCCACGTCCATGCGGCCCAGGGCCTCCACGGCGATGACGTCGTCCACCACGCCGGTGCCCGTGACCGAGGCGAAGTCGCGCACGCGGCGCAGCAGCCGGTTGGCGATGCGCGGGGTGCCGCGCGAGCGGCGGCCGATCTCCAGGGCCCCGGCCTCGGTGATCTCCACGTCCAGGATGCGCGCGGCGCGCAGCACGATGGTGCGCAAATCCTCGGCATCGTAGAACTCCAGCCGGAAGATGGCCCCGAAGCGGTCGCGCAGGGGCGAGGTCAGCAGGCCGATGCGCGTGGTCGCGCCCACCAGGGTGAAGGGCTCCAGGTCGATCTTCACGGTGCGCGCGCCGGGCCCCTGGCCGATGACCAGGTCGAGCTTGAAGTCCTCCATGGCCGGATAGAGGATCTCCTCCACGGCCGGGGGCATGCGGTGGATCTCGTCCACAAAGAGGATGTCGCGCGAGCCCAGGTTGGTGAGGATGGCGGCCAGGTCGCCGCCGCGCTCGAGCACCGGGCCGGAAGTGGAGACCAGGTTCACGCCCAACTCGCGGGCCATGATCCGGGCCAGCGTTGTCTTGCCCAGGCCCGGATTGCCGTAGAACAGGGTGTGGTCCATGGCCTGGCCGCGCTCCGTGGCCGCACGCAGGAAGACGCGCAGGTTGGCGCGCAAATCCTCCTGGCCGATGAAGGAGTCCAGGCTCTCCGGCCGGATGGTGTCGTCGCCGCAGGGATCGTACATGGGCTCTCGAATGCGTGTCTCGCGAATGCTGCTCTTCCGGATGCGTCACGAATGCGGCGCCGGAGGCGCCTTCCGGTCCCGCCCGGGGCGCTACGCGCCGGAACGGTTGCGGGCCATGGCCTTGAGCGCCTCGCGCAGGGCCCCGGCCACGTCCAGGTCCTCCTGGGCGGCGAAGACCTCTTCCAGCACGGTGCGCGCCTCTTCCTCGGGATACCCCAGATTGGTCAGCCCCGCCAGGGCGTCGCGGAAGGCCGAAGCGGCCGTGGCGTCGCGGCCCTTGACCGCGCCGGGCACGACGTCGGCCTTGAGCTTGTACTTGAGCTCCAGGAAGATGTGCTGGGCGGTCTTCTTGCCGATGCCCGAAACCACGGTCAGCGCGCCGGGGTCGTCGTTGGCCACCACGCGGCGCAGGTCGTCGGGCGAAAAATGCGAAAGCAGGGCCAGGGAGGTCTTGGGCCCGAGCTTGGAGATGGAGATGAGCACCTCGAAGGTCCGGCGCTCGTCCCAGGACGGGAAGCCGTAGAGTTCCAGGGCGTCCTCGCGCACGATGGTGGAGATGTAGAGGGCCACGAGCTCGCCGCGCGCGGGCAGCCGCGAGAGCACCTGGCGCACGGGAAAGACCTCGTAGCCCACGCCGCCCTCGGTGAACAGCACGCAACTGTCCTCGGAGCTCTCCAGCAACCGTCCTTCCAGATAGGCGATCATCGGCGCTCTCCCTTCGGAGCGTTCCCCGCGCCCGCCACTCCGGCGAGCCGGTTCAGGCGGCGCGTGTTCAGGTGGCAGACGGCCGCGGCCAGGGCGTCGCTGGCGTCCACGGCCCAGCCCGGATTGCGCTGGCCCAGGATCTGCGCGACCATGAAGGCGACCTGGTCCTTCTCCGCCCGGCCCTGGCCGACCACGGCCTTCTTGATCTTCGTGGGTTCGTAGCCGACCACCGGCACCCCGGCCAGGCCGCAGGCGGCCAGGATCGCGCCGCGCGCCTGGCCCAGCTTCAGCGCCGAGCCCACGTTGCGCGCGGTGAAGACCTCCTCCAGGGCCGCCTCGTCGGGCGCGTGCGCGGCGATGAGTTCGGACACGCCCTTGAAGATGGCCGCCAGCCGCCGCTCCATGGGCGCGTTGGCGGGGGGGCGGATGGTGCCCACGGCCACGAGCCGCGCGCTGCCCGATTCCTCGGCCACCACGCCGTAGCCCGTGATCCGCGTGCCCGGGTCGATGCCCAGCACCACCACGCCCCTGCCCTGCCCGCGCATGCGCCCTACTCGTTCTCCAACTCGGCCATCACGTCGTCGGGGATGTCGAAGTTGGCGTGGACCTTCTGCACGTCGTCGTTGTCCTCGAGCATGTCCATGAGCCGCAGGAGCTTGCGCGCGACCTCCACGTCCACGTCCACGGTGGTCTTGGGCACCATGGTCAGCTCGGCCTCGTCCCACTCCAGGCCCGCGGCCTCGAAGGCCTCCTGCACGGCCATGAAGTCCTCCACCGAGGCGTGCACGGTCCATTCGTCGCCGTCGTCGATGACGTCCTCGGCCCCGGCCTCCAGACCGATCTCCAGGAGCTGGTCCTCGGCGTACTTGTCCTTGGGGAAGCCGAACACGCCCTTGCGCTCGAACATCCAGTTCACGCACCCGGCCTCGCCCATGGACCCGCCGCCCTTGTTGAGCAGGTGGCGCACGTCGGCCACAGTGCGGTTGCGGTTGTCCGTGGCCGCGTCGATGAGCAGGGCCACGCCGCCCGGGCCGTACCCTTCGTAGGTCACTTCCTCGTAGTTCTCGCCCTGCAGCTCGCCCGTGCCCTTCTTGATCGCGGTCTCGATCTTGTCCTTGGGCAGGTTCACGGCCTTGGCCGCCGCGATGGCGCTCTTCAGGCGCGCGTTCATGTTCGGATCGCCGCCGCCGCGCGCCGCGATGATGATCTCCTTGGCCGCCTTGGTGAACTGCACACCGCGCTTGGCGTCCTGACGGCCCTTGCGGTGCTGGATATTGTGCCATTTGCTGTGTCCGGCCATAACTCCTCCTTATAGATCGCGCCCGATCGGCCGACCGGGCCGCGAAGGCCGGGCGCGCTGCGCCGCCCGTGCCGTATGGTTCGTGTTCGCTGCGCCGCCCGCGCGGCGCGGTATCCTTCCCGTCTGCGTCGGCGGCCCCGGGGCCGCCCGCATCGTTTCCCGAAAAAACGCCCTCGGCCCGCCGGGCCGCCCGGAACGCGCTACGTGGGCGCGTCGCCCCGGCCGTTGCCCGTGGCCGCGTCCGGAGGCTTGGGGTCCGGAGGTTTGGGCTCGCCCTCCTCGGGCGCGGACGCCCCCGCTCCCCTGAACCTGAGCCCCACGTAAAAAATCTCCTTGCTCTCGGACCGCGAACTCTGGGGCTTGAAGGCCTTCACGGCCTCGAAGGCGTCGCGCATGGCCGCGCGCAATTCGCCGTCGTCCGGGCCCATGAAAATCTTGACCACGAAGCTGCCGCCTTTTATCAGGCAATCCTGGGCCACGGCCAGGGCCTCCACGGCCAGTTCCAGGGAGCGCGCCTGATCCGCGAACTTGACCCCGGTCGTCTTGGGGGCCATGTCCGAGAGCACGACGTCGAAGGGCTTGCGGGCGTCGAGTTCGGCCTGAAAGGCCGCGCTGCGCTCGAAGACGTCCTCTTGCAAAAAAACCGCGTTTTCAGGAAACTGCGTCTCCGTGGCCTGGATGTCCGCTGCGAGCACGCGGCCGCCGGGGCCGACCTTCCTGGCCGCCCACAGGGTCCAGGAGCCGGGCGCGGCGCCCAGGTCCAGGACCTGGAATCCCGCTCCAAGCACATGAAATCGCTTGTCGATTTCCTGGAGCTTGTAGACCGAGCGGGCCGGGTAGTGCTCCTGCTTGGCCTTCTTGAAGTAGTGGTCGCGATATTTTTTCATGAACGGGTTGCCTTGTGTACCCCAAACCGGGCCGCGCGCCAAGATGCGCATGCGGCCCCCGCGCCCCGGAGGGGAACGCCGCCCACGCCATGAGGCCGCAACGCATCCGCATCGTCAACGAGCTGGGCAAGCCCCGCACGCTCATGTCCGGCGCGGGCCAGTACGAGCGCCTGGGCGGCGCGCCCGGGTCGCCCGTGCTCCTGCTCGGCCTGGGGCCCGTGCCGCTGGACGCGGTCATCGCGGCGGGTCTCTCCTTTTCCGGCGCGCCGGTCAAGTACGTGGAGTGTCCGGATTTCGAGCGCCAGATGGGCGGGCTGTGGCCCGCCGCCGTGCGCATGGCGGAAAAGACGGCCGTGGAGGCCTTTGCCCACGCCGCGGACGGCCCGGCCTGGGAGCGGCTCGCGCCCGAGGCCCTGACGCGCGAGCTGGTGCGCTCCTGCGAGGTCTTCCGCTACCGCCCGGCCGCGCAGCTCTTCCCCAGCTTCTGGGGGCCGCTGGTGGCCGCCTGCCAGTGGGCCTTTCTCGCGCCGGACGCGCCCATGGAGCGCAGCCGCGCCGTGCTCGTGACCGCCGACCTTTCCGACCTGCTGGCGCGCGAGATCGTCTCCGCCCTGCACGAGCTGGGGCTCAAGCCCAAGCGCCTCAGCCCGGACCTGATGGCCAAGGACCTGCCCGTGGCCCTGACGCGCTCGCGGCCGCAGTGCTGCGTGTCCGTGAACTTCAAGGGACTGGACGCGCACGGCGAGCGCTACGGCCTGCTGCGCGCCGCGGGCGTGCCCGTGGCCGTGTGGTGCGTGGACAACCCCTGGCACCTGCTCTCGGGCCTCAAGAGCCCGTTCTGGAAGGACTGCCACCTCTTCGTCACCGACGCTTCGTTCATCGGCCCGCTCAAGGGCCACGGCGCGCGCCGCGTGCACCATCTGCCCCTGGCCGTGGACCCGGCGATCTTCGGGCCCGGGCCGTCCGCGCCGCCGGGCTCGGGCAGCGCGCCCCGGGACTTCACGCCGCTGCCGCGCGAGGCCATGGGGCTGGGCCAACTCACCTTCGTGGGCCGCTCCGCGTTTCCGGACCGGGAGCGCTATTTCGCGGGTTGCGGCGTGGACCCCACGGAGCTGGACGCGGCGCGCGAGATCCTGGCGCGCGGCGGCCGGCCGGACCACGCCTGGTGGGTGCGCCGGCTGGGCATGTCCCTGCTCTGGCCCACGGCCGAGGCCCGGCGGCCGGGCTTCGGGGCCGAGGAGAGCTCGCGCCTGCGCCGCGCGGAGTGCCTGCGCGCGGCCGCGCGGGAGCTCACGGTCACGATCTTCGGCGACGAGGGCTGGCGGGAGCTTGCGCCCGAAATCTTCGACCTGCGCTCGCCCGTGGACTACTACGGCCCGCTGGCGGCCATCTACCGCGCCGCGCCGTACACCCTGAACGTCACCAGCCTGCTGCTGCCCCACGGGCTCACCCAGCGGCACTTCGACGTCTGGGCCGCCGGGGGCTTCCTGATCACGGACGCCACGCCCGGGCTGGACATCTTTCCGCGCGAGCTGACCGAGCCGGTGCGCTTCCGCGCGCCTTCGGAGATCGGCCCGCTGGTGCGCCGCCTGGAATCCGAGCGCGGCCTGACCAACGACCTGCGCCGCGCCTGGCGCAGCCTGATCCTCTCCGAGCACACCTACGTGCACCGCATGACCACCCTGCTCGTGGCCCTGGGGCTGTGAGCGCGGCGCACCCGGCCTCGTTCCGGACCTCCGCCGGATTCGTCCGGGCGCGATCCGCCTCCCGAATCGTCGGTCGCTTCGAACCGCGGCGCGCGGTTTCACGGCGCGCGATGATTTTCCGGCCCGCCCGCTCGCCGAAAGGAGTTGCCAAGGCCCGCCGAAGAGGGTAAACACCTTTCCCTCGGCAGCCACCGGCCCTTTTCGGGGTCCGACGGCCGACCGGGCGGCGACAACAGACCCTGTCGCCCGTACCAGTGGGGACGTAGCTCAGCTGGGAGAGCACTGCCTTCGCAAGGCAGGGGTCGAGGGTTCGAATCCCTTCGTCTCCACCATTTAGAAAAGACAAACCCGTCTCTCTGGGGTCATTCTCCGGGGTGAC
>JACCQO010000114.1 GCA_015709205.1 Desulfovibrionaceae bacterium | reverse complement strand
AGAGCGGAGCGAGCTTGCCGGGCTGCCGCCGCCTGCGGCGGCGGATGCGCCCTGGAGGGAAGGGAAAGAAATGGAGGAGGCGACGATGCGATCGTCGAGCGCGAGCGAGGAAACACGGGAAAGCCGTGGGTGCCCCAAATACGCCGGTCGAGCGCGGCGGGGGAAAGCCGAAACCGCAGCCGCAGCACCGACGGCCGCGAAAAGGGTGCAGCGTCACGCTGCCGAAAAGGGTGGAGCAGCGTTGCTCCCGGAAAGGGTGCGGCGTCACGCCGCCTGCCTAGCGGTGGAGGATGCGGCCGAGGACTTCGGAGAGGGTGCGCATGTCCACGGGCTTGGAGAGATAGGCGTCCATGCCCGCGTCCAGGAAGACCTCGCGGTCGCCGTTCATGGCGTAGGCCGTCAGCGCGATGATCGGAATGTCGGCCTTGGCGCTGAATTCCGGCGAGGTACGAATGATGCGCGTGGCCTCCACCCCGTCCATGACCGGCAGTTGGATGTCCATGAGGATGAAATCGTAGTCCGAGGCCTTGAGCGCTTCCAGGGCCTGCCTGCCGTCGCCCACCCCATGCACCTCGAATCCGTTCTTGGAAAGCAGTTGGTTGATGGCCAGCAGGCTGATGTTGTCGTCCTCCACCACCAGGGCCCGGGCCGAATGCGGAAAGTCCCTCGCCGCGGTGCGGCCCACGGCGGCCGCGGGCGCGCGCGCCTCGGCCGGGGCCAGGGGCAACGTCACATAAAAGGTGGTGCCATGGCCCTCCACGCTGTCCACGCACACGCCGCCGCCCATGAGTTCGACCAGCCGCTTGACGATGCTCAGGCCCAGCCCCGCGCCCTGATAGCGCCGCGTGTAGGAGCTTTCGCCCTGGCTGAAGGGCTGGAAGAGCTCTTCCTGGCGCATCTCGGGAATGCCGATGCCCGTGTCGCTGACGCGCAGCAGCACGCGCGGATGTGCGCCGCCGGCCATGCGCAGGCACAGCGCGTCCACCTCCACGCTGCCCTGCTGCGTGAACTTGAGGGCGTTGCCGGTGAGGTTGAAGAGGATCTGCTGCACGCGCTGGCCGTCGCCCATGAGCCGCGCGGGCATGCCCGCGTCGCACCGGGCCGACAGCTCCACTCCCGCCTGGTCGGCCGAGGGCCGGAAGATGCCCTCGACCTCCTGGATGACCTCGCGCAGATCGAAGGGCTCGCGCCGGATCTCCATGCGCCCGGCCTCGATGCGCGAAAGGTCCAGGATGTCGCCCAGCAGCCGCGTCAGGCGCGCCGAACTCTGGATCGCGATGGTGGTGTACTTGCGCTGCTCCTCGTCCAGGTCCGTGGTCTTGAGCAGCGCGAGCATGCCCATGAGCCCGTTGAGCGGCGTGCGGATCTCGTGGCTCATGTTGGCCAGGAATTCGGACTTGGTCCGGTTGGCGGCCTCGGCCTCCTCCTTGGCCGCGAGCAACCCCTGCTCGGCGCGGGTGCGGTCGGTCACGTCCATGCCGTAGATGTTGGCGTAGCCGTCTTCCACCACCGGACAGATGCTCAGGGAATAGATTACCTCGCCCACGGGCACGTCGATGGTCACGATGCTGTCGTTGCGCAGCGCCTCCAGCACCTGCGCCCGCACGTCCACGGGCACGCCCCCCCCGGGCCGCACCCCCCACAACCGGCGCAGGGCCAGGCTGGCGGCATTGGCGTGCAGCAGTACGCCGTCCGCATCGATGCGCAGCACGGGATGCGGGTTCTGGCTGGGAAACTTGGCCAGGTTCGCGGCCTGCACCTCGGCCCTTTTCCGCTCGGTGATGTCCAGCACCTCGCCCACGATGGCCGCGAGTTCGCCGGTCGGGCCGAGCAACGGCGTCTTGTGCAGCAACACGTCGCGCAGTTCGCCCGTCGAGGTGCGCACCTTGCTCTCCAGGGCGACCACGCCACCCTCGTCCCGCACGCGGCGGTCCAGGACCTCGTAGAGGTCGGCAAGCTCCCGCGGCGCAATGTGCTGCGAGGTCCTGCCGATCATCTCCTCGCGCGGCACGCCCTGGAAGGCTTCCAGGGCCTTGTTGCAGCCCAGGTAGCGGCTGTCCGGCCCCTTGATGAACACCGGCGTGGTCAGGGCCTCGAACAGGGCGTGCATGGCCGCCGCGCCCCAGGCGTCCACGCGCCCGGCAAAGCGGTCCTCGTTGTCCGAACCGGCCTCGCGCCCGGCGTGTTCCGGCGTTGCGGAAGGCGTATTGCGGTCATCCTCGGCCATTTTCCGTCCTTGCCGTTTCCGGCAATCAAAGGCGCCGTCGGCCCTGCTCCCTGATGGATTCCCCTGCGGTCCGTTGCTGTCCCGCGCCGGGCCTGTTCGCCGCATGCGCCGTCCTCTCTCTCCACGGCGCAAGATCCCTCAGCTAGCACTAGAGCACATCCCTCCGCCCAAGTCCACAGACCCACGCCCGACAGGGCGTTATAAATTCTTGCGCTTGCCGCGCCCTCTCCCCACACGCAGGTTTACATCCCACTCATTCTAAAACATTTTCCCCTCTCCTTCTCCCCTCGGGGCGCATCCGCCGCCCCTGGCGGCGGCAGCCCGGCAAGTCCGCAAGCCTATCGCCCCTCCCGCGCTCCCTGCGCCCCCCGTCCCCCGTCCGGCATCCACGCGGTCCCGACAGTCACCCCCGCCCTCATCCAACCAGCAGTTTTTGGGGGAGAGGTGGGGTG
>JACCQO010000040.1 GCA_015709205.1 Desulfovibrionaceae bacterium | reverse complement strand
AGGAAGAGGGAAGCCCTTTTCAAAGGGTTCCCTCTTCCTCCCCCGCCCCTCCCCCGGCTCTTTCTCTTTCTCGCCGCGCCCGTCTTTCGGCGTGCGCTAGAGGGTGCCGATTTCGACCTTGTTGGTGCGCGGGTTGTAGAAGATGATGCTGTGCGGCACGGGGTCCTTGATCTTCAGGGTCGAGCCGAAGCAGGAGATGGTCGTGCCCGGGTAGAGGGTGCCGTGCACGCGGATGCGGGCCTTGGCGGCCTTGCGCATGTCGTCGCGGTCCTGTTCGATGCGCGCCTCCAGGTCGGCGAGTTCCTGTTCGGCGTTGATGCGCGCCTTGAGCAGGTCGGCCACGGCCTTGCGCTTGGCGGGCAGGGTGCGCGTGAGGATTTCCTTCACGTCGCCGCTGCCGATGGCCGCGAAGATTTTCTGGAGCAGGAGCTTGAGTTCCTTGCGCCGTTTGAGGTCCTCGCTGTTGGCCTTGCGTTCCAGGCCGAGCAGCACGGTGGTCTCCACGCCCAGGGGCGAGCCGATTTCCTTGGCGTCCACGCCTTCGCCCGCGCGGATGGTGGAGCCGACGATCTTGCCCTTGCCCCGGGTACAGATGACCTTGGTGCGCGTGAAGACCACGCAGTTGTTCAGTTCGTGGTGCACGATGACGTCGCCCTGGGCCTCGATGCGCGCGTTCTGGGCGAACATGGCCGAGACGCGGCCCGCCGCGGTGATCTTGCCGCCGCGCTCCATGAGGATGCCGCCCTTGACCTCCACGTCGCCGCCGGCCTCGATGCAGGCGGACTCGATGACGTCGTCCACGAGCACGTGGCGCGGCGAGGACACGGTGAACCCGGAGAGGATCGAGCCGCGCACGTGCACCGAGCCCTTTTCCAGGGAGATGTTGCCGATCTTCATGTCCACGTCGCCCTCGGTCTGGAAGACGTCGGTGACCGAGAGCAGGCCGTCCACGAAGAAGACCATGCCCACGTCCTCGGCGCGGAATTCGTCGCCCTCCTCGGAGGTGGTCACGTTTTCGCCGACCACGAGGGGGTAGGGATCGCCGTCGCGGGCCGGGATGATCCTGCCCTGCACGTCGCGGCCCGGGCGGCCCGTGGTGGGCGGGATCAGCCGCCCCAGGAGTTCGTTTTTCTGCACCGAACGGATCATGCCGCGCGAGCGGAAGTCCATGCGGCCGTCCTCGGTGGTGGACCCCACGGTGGAGCGGTCGTCCTGAAAAACCATCTCGAAGCGACCGTCCTGGCCGTGACGCGGCAGGACCCCGCGGCACACGAGCACGTCCTTGACGGGGAATTCCTTTTGGGCCGCCTCTTCCACAGCCGTGACCACGGCTCCGGCGTTGACGCGCTCGCTGACGTCCTCGGCGGCCAGGGCCTCCTGGATGCGGTCCGGGTCGATGAGGCGGCCCATGGCGTCGCGGTGGAAGAGGGTGGCGCGCACCTCCATGCGGTCGGCGGACACGGCCCCGAGCGGTGTGACGCTGAGTTCCAGGCCGTTCAGCGTGGCCAGGCCGTAGCGTTCGGCGCGCACGTAGTTGCTGATCTTGTCCAGGTGGCAGAAGGCGTCGTCGGGAAAGATGATGGCGTCGCCGCGGGTCTTGCCTTCGGGCGGGGCCTTGGACCCGTCCACGTAGACGCCGGGCTTGGCCGGGGTGGAGGGCACGAGCACGCCGATGGCCTCGCCCGGGAAAAAGGGGTAGCGCCAGTCGCCCGCCGGATCGATGCGCGCGTCCTGGGCGGGGGTGGGCGGGGTGCCGTGGGCCACCACCAGGTCGTGCACCGCCCGGCCCGCGAGCAGTTCGTTCATGGCCTCCTTGAGGGCCGCTGCGTCGATCTGCACGCGGATTCCGGCCTCGCGCACCGTGCCCACCAGCGCCTTGGGATCGAAATCGCCGCCTTCGCCAAAGGCGGGCTCCGCGTCCAGGATGGCGAGCATCTTGTCTTCGGAGATGCTCACCAGCATGGCTGCATCGCAGCGTTTGAGCCGCACGGTGTGCCGTCCCTCGTCGTGGGCCACGTGCTCGACCTCGGCCGGGGGGGCCTGCAGGAGGCCGACGGCCTGGGCCAGGGCTTCCTCCTGGCTGGCGGCGGTGACGGTGACGATGTGCGGGCGCATGGACGCAACGATCTCCTTGGGCGTTGGGCAGCCGGGAACGCCTTGCCGGGGCGCCCTCGGCGGGCGCGGAGATGGGTGGAGCGCAGGGAAGGAAACACCGGAACGCCCCCCCCAAGGAAGCGCGAAGTCCGTCCGCGTCGGGCCCGGGCGGCGGCGTCGCATTCCTAACAGAATTCGTATACGATGCAGGGCGTTAAATCAACGACTAGCTGGGCGAATCGCGCGCTGGATGCGGGTTCTGAACACATTTCGCCCGGTTGCGGAGGAACCATGCCCTACATCACCCAGGACCGCAGAACTATCTTCGACAAGCATCTTGAGGCGTTGGCCGCCGACGTCAAAACCGAGGGCGAGCTCAATTATTGCATTTACAAACTCGCCTGCCTCATCGCCCGGGATCTCGGCCCGGGCTACGCCAACTACGCCCGGTGCACCAGCGCCATGGAGCACGCCAAGCTGGAGTTCTACCGCAAGAAGCTCGCCCCCTACGAGGACGAGAAGATCGCGGAGAACGGTGACATCTGAACTCTTTTATTTAGGTAATTATTCAGGCATCTTGGATGTGCAACGGATGGCCGCGGGTTGATTGTTGCCCGGCGGTGGGCTAGGCTTTGCCCAGGCCCACGACCTCAACCCCGCGCACAAGGAGAATCCATATGGCCCCCGACGCTTCCGCCCAGGCCGCCCAGGCCCAAGCCCAGGCACAGGCCCCCCGAGCCCAGGCTCAGGCTTCCAAGGACAAGGTGCATCGCCTCAACCCCAACCACTCCATGCCCTCTTCGCCCGGAGTGCCCGAGGACGCGTTGACCAAGCCCTACCGCGACATGGGCCGCGTGGCCCTGTTCGTCTCCCTGCTCACCGTCGTCCTGATGGTGGTCTTCGTCTTCGGCTTCAACCAGAACATCTCCGGCCTCAACGACGAGGTCAAGTCCCTGGGGACGCTGCGCACCGACATGCAGGGCGTCAGCGCCAAGATGGACGCTCTGGAGGCCAAGGTGGCCGAGTTCGACGCGCTCCCGGCCAAGGCCAAGCGCATGGTCTTCGCGGGCATGCTCCAGGACATGGCCCAGCGCGCCGGGGCCATGAGCATCGAGGTCGGCGACGAGGCCGCGGTGGACAAGCTCAACCAGGCCCGCGGCCTGCTGCTCGAGGTCTACGAGCAGATGAACAGGCCGTAGCCGCGCGTCCTGCGGCGTTTTTCAACGGCCCGGCCCTGCCGGGCCGTTTTTTTCGGGGCAGGGGAGGGGAAGGGATGGTCGCGGGCGAGGCCCGCCTGCAACGCGCGTTCAGCGCGTGGATTCCGGCCGGGCCAGGCGCGGGGCCAGGGCGGCGAGCAGGGCGGCGAGGTCGCCGGCCACGGTCGCGGCCGCGGCCACCACGGCCTCGTGGCGCACCGGGGCCATGGCGTCGGGATCGTTCTTGTTCGTCAGGCAGGAGACGCCCAGCACGCGCAGCCCCATGTGCCGCGCCGCGATGCATTCCAGCACCGTGCTCATGCCCACGGCGTCGGCCCCCAGGGTGCGCAGCATGCGCGTCTCGGCCGGTGTCTCCATGCTCGGCCCGGGCACGGCCGCGTAGACCCCGCTTTCCAGGCGCACGCCCAGCCGCGCGGCCTCCTCGGCGGCCAGGGCCCGCAGCCCGGCGTCGTAGGGTGCGCTCATGTCCGGGAAGCGCTCGCCCCAACCCTCGTGGTTGGGCCCGGTGAGCGGGTTGGCCCCGGTCAGGTTGATGTGGTCGGCCACGCACATCAGCGTGCCCGCCTCGAAGGCCGGGTTCAGCGCACCGGCCGCGTTGGTCAGCACCAGCGTGTCCACGCCCAGCCCGGCCAGCACGCGCACGCCCATGCAGACCTCGGCGGGGGTGCGCCCCTCGTAGAGGTGCGGCCGGCCCGAAAGCGCCCAGGCCCATGCCCCGCCCACGCGGCCCAAGCACAGCCGCCCGGCGTGGGAGGACACGGTGGCGGGCGGAAAGCCCGGGATCGCGCCGTACTCCAGGCCGAAGGACTCCTCGCCGCACCAGGCCGGGCCCAGCCCGGTGCCGAGGACCATGCCCAGGCGCGGGCGCGGCATTCCTGCCGCGCTCTTTGCGATAAACGCGACGGCCTTCTGGACTTTTTCAAAATTTTGCATCACACTCCCGAAAATCGGCGCACCGGATGGCGCCAGTGGGCTGCCCGGGACAAAGGATGCCGGAGGGGGCAGGCAGCATGTTTCGCACGACGACGCGACTATAGGCGGAACTCATGGATATCGCAACGCTTCTTGGTATCGTCATCGGCTTCTCGCTGGTTCTCGGGGCCATCTTCATGGGTGGCGCCGTCAGTATTTTCTTCAATGTTCCCAGTATCATGATCGTCGTTGGTGGGACCTTCGCCGCCATCTGCGTCACCTTCCCCCTGGAAGAGGTGCTCCTGGCTTTTGCCGGCGGCATGCAGGTCTTCGCGTCCAAGCGCGTGAAGGTCCAGGAGGTCGTGAACACCATGGTGCGCATCGCGGAGATCAGCCGCCGCGAGGGCCTCATCGCCCTGGAGAACATCCAGACCGAGAACGCCATCCTGAAGAAGGCCTGCCAGCTCATCGCCGACAACGCCGACCCCTCGCTGATCCGCGACACGGTCATGATCGAGATCGCGACCATGCGCCGTCGCCACAACATCTCCATCGCGGTCTTCAAGCGCCTCGGCGGCTTCGCCCCGGCCTTCGGCATGATCGGCACGCTCATCGGCCTGGTCCAGATGCTCACGCAGCTCGACGACCCCAAGTCCATCGGACCGGCCATGGCCGTGGCCATCCTGACCACCTTCTACGGATCGGTCATGGCCAACCTGCTGTTTCTGCCCATGAGCGGCAAGCTGCGCGCGCGCACCCTGCAGGAAGAGGTCAACCTGAACATCATCTTCGAGGGCGCCAAGTCCATCCTGGAGAACAACAACCCCAGGCTGGTGTACGAGAAGCTTTCGTCCTTCATCCCGCCGAAGGAGCGCAAGAGTGCCCGATGATCTGGAGATGCTCGGGGCCGAGCAGGAAGAGGAGGAATCCGGGGAGGAGTGGCTGCAGACGTTTGCGGACCTCTCCATGCTCCTGCTCGTCTTCTTCATTCTCCTTTTCTCCATGTCCACCCTGGACATCGTGAAGTTCACGGACTCCTTCACCTCGGTGAAGCAGGCCCTGGGCGACAAGACGGACAAGATCAGTTCCTCCCGGGTGCAGACCCAGGATGCGGCCATCCTGGAGTCCGTGCGGCTGCAGAAGCAGCTCATCCAGACCCAGAAGAAGGTCTATTCGGACATCCGCACCTTTCTCAACCGCAAGGGCGTGGAGGGCGTGATCGGCGCGGTCTTCGACGAGGGCGTGATCACCCTGCGGGTGCCCGGCGGCGTGCTCTTCGCGCCCGGCGAGGTGCAGCTGACCCCCGAGGGCGAGCGCGTGCTCATGCTGCTCAAGAACATGTTCATCCAGCGCAACGACCAGAACATCAACATCAAGGGCTATACCGACGACACCCTGCCCGGACCGAACAGCCGGTTCCGCGACAACTGGGAGATTTCGGCCCTGCGCGCCGTGAACACGCTGCGGTTCTTCCTGAAGAACGGCATCGAGGCCACGCGCATGACCGCTACGGGCCTGTCGGACCTGGACCCGCTGTTTCCGAACACCTCCGAGGCCAACCGCGCCAAGAACAGGCGCGTGGAGTTCGTGCTGGAGAAGCGGGTCACCAAGTAGGCGTCCGCGTGGCGCGCGTCCGAGGGGAATGCGCCGCGAGGCGCCCGGTGGGGCGTCCACCTGGGCGAAGGGCGTCCGTGAAGGTGTCCGGGACGGGAGACGTCCGACGGATCCGGGGACCGGATGTCCGCAGGGACGCTGGGCGCCCGGAACACGGGCGCAAACGAGGGAGCGCGATT
The DNA here is from genome assembly GCA_015709205.1 of Desulfovibrionaceae bacterium. Classification (GTDB taxonomy): domain Bacteria; phylum Desulfobacterota; class Desulfovibrionia; order Desulfovibrionales; family Desulfovibrionaceae; genus JACCQO01. The sequence goes on along the minus strand of JACCQO010000040.1, from coordinate 25,690 downwards.
TATGGTTGACTTCGACTTCACCATGCCCGAGGAAGACGGGCAACGGCGACGTGCGTTCCGGGCCAAGGTGCCCGGCCTGGTCGGGCGCTTCGCGGCCCAGTCCAAGGTGTTCGAGGTCGCGGATCTGAGCGGCCTGGGCATTGCCTTTTTGGGCGCAAGCAAATATTTCAGGGAGGACGAACTCGTGGAGTTCGACCTCTTCCTGAACCGCAAGCCGTTCCTGGCCGGGATGACGGCCCGGGTGGTCAAGGTGCTCGGCAACGGCATCGTGGGCATGAATTTCGAGGGTCTGAATCGGCAGCAGGAAGTGCGCCTGGACAAGCTGGTGCTTGAAGTGCAGAAGAGAATGATCGCCCTCCAGAAGGCGCGGGAGGGGCAAAGCGAATAAGCGAGGAACGCGGATTCCGTGACTATGCAGGAACACAAGGTGCTCGTCGCCAACCGGGGCGAGATCGCCATGCGAATCGTCCAGGCCTGCCGGAAGTTGGGCCTGGATTTTGTTTGCGTCTACACGCATGAGGACCGTCATTCGGGCCATGTGGCCCTGGCCCGTTCCCTGGGGGGCGAGCGGGCCGCCTGTCGCGTCAGCTCCTACCACGACGCCAACGAGCTCATGGCCGTGGCCGACCACGCCGGGGCCACGGCGGTGCACCCGGGCTACGGGTTCTTTGCCGAGGATTTCCGCTTCGCGCGCCGCGCCACCAACCGCGACCGCAAGCTGATCTTCATCGGCCCGTCGTGGCGCGTGATCCGCGAGCTGGGCGACAAGATCAACACCAAGCGGCTGGCGCGCAGCCTGGGCGTGCCCACGGTGCCCGGCTCGGACAAGCCCATCTACGACGAGTTGGAGGCCGAGGACATCGCGGCCTCGCTCTTCGCCTTCCAGGCCGAGCAGGGCATCAAACGGCCCATGGTCCTGGTCAAGGCCTCGGCCGGCGGCGGCGGCATGGGCATCGAGGAGGTCCTGGACCCGGACATGTTCCGCGCCGTGTACCGCCGCGTGCGCAACTATTCGCGCCGCCAGTTCCACGACGAGGGCGTGCTCATCGAGCAGCGCATCGAGGACTTCAACCACCTGGAGGTCCAGGTGGTTTCGGACCGCAGCGGCAAGAACCCCGTGCACTTCGGCACGCGCAACTGCACGGTGCAGTCCACGGGCCGCCAGAAGCGCATCGAGGTGGCCCCGGGCTTCGCCCCGTCCGAGATCGCCTACACCTTCGACGCGCAGAAGGTCCTGGACGACATCATCGGCCACTCCCTGACCCTGGCCCGCAAGGTCGGCTACGACAGCGTGGGCACCTGGGAATGGATCGTGACCCGCCAGGGCGAGCCGTACCTCATGGAGGTCAACACGCGCATCCAGGTGGAGAACGGCGTGTCCGCGGCCATCAGCCGTATCCGGGGCAAGAACGGCGTGGACATCATCGCCGAGCAGATCCGCACCGGCCTGGGCGAGCCCCTGGGCTACACCCAGGAGGACGTCACCTTCGAGGGCGTGGGCATCGAGTACCGGATCATCGCCGAGGCCCCGGAGGACCGCTTCGCCCCCTGGGTCGGGCGCATCGACGAGTTCCGCTGGCGGGACGAGCCCTGGCTCGCCCTGCACACGCAGATTCCCACGGACGTGGCCTACGACATTCCGACCGAATACGACCCCAACCTGGCCCTGGCCATCATCTGGGGCAAGGACCTCTCCGAGGCCAAGGCCCGGGGCAGGGGGTTCCTTGACGGGCTGACGCTCAAGGGCGAAAATCGCCAGGGCGGCATGCGCTCCAACATCGCGTTCCTCGGGGACAGGACCGAACGGCTGCTCGTCTTCTAGGGACCGCGCCGAACCTCCCGCAACGCACGACCGCAACGGCCGCCCGCGCGGCGGCCGCATTGGGCATCAATGGATACAGAAAAGCGACTCAACGAACTGAACGAACGCCTGCGTTACGTCCGGGACATCTTCGGGGCCAGGGAGAACGAGAACATCACCCTGCTGGCCACCAAGCTCGGCGACTTCCAGGCCCGCGAGCGGACCCTGTCCGAGCCCGAGCGCATCCGCGCCCTGGCCGCCCTGGAGGACCTCTTCGCCTTTCTGGAGAAGAAGCTCGAGGCCGAGCTGACCCCCATGGACAAGGTGCGCATCGTGCGCCACCCGCAGCGCATCTGCCTCAAGGACATCCTGGAAAACGTCTACGACAACTACACCGAGATCGGCGGCCGCGACGAGCATTCCATCGACCCGGCCATGCTCATCGCCCGGGCCTACATCACCCGGCGCAAGGGCAAGAAGGTCTACAACCAGCCGGTCATGGTCATCGGCCAGGAAAAGGGCCACGGCCAGGAGTTCCGCAACGGCGGCTCGGTCAAGCCCTGGGGCAACGCCAAGGCCCTGCACTACATGAAGGTCGCCGAGATCGAGAACATCCCCATCCACACCTACGTCTTCACCCCGGGCTCCTACCCGGTGGAGGACTGGCCCGGCGCGGCGCAGCAGATCGCCCGCAATCTCTACGAGATGGCCGCGCTCAAGGTGCCGGTGGTCAGCGTGTTCTCCGAGGGCGGCTCGGGCGGGGCCGAGGCCATCGGCCTGGCCGACACCCGGCTGATGCTCTCCCACGGCTACTATTCGGTCATCTCGCCCGAGGGCGCGGCGGCCATCGAATCCGGCATCCGCCAGGGCCAGCGCGCCCCCGCCGAGCTCATCGAGACCTGCGCGCGCCGGTTGTGCATCACGGCCGACGACAACCTGAAGAACGGCTACGTGGACCGCATCATCCAGGAACCGGCCCTGGGCGCGCGCGTGGACGACTACGGCTTCTTCAAGCAGCTCCGCCAGGAGATCATCCGCGCCACGGACGAGGTCGTGCTCTCGGTCAAGGGCATCAAGCTCTTCCGGGCCATGGCGCTGCGGCGTCGGCAGCGGCGCGGCGCGCCCATCGACGCCGAGGCCATCTACGTGCGCTGGGACCTGAACACTGCGGCGCGCGAGCGGCTGCTTTCCCGGCGCTACGCCAAGTTCATGCGCCTGTCGCGCCACGCCTTCCTGGACAAGCGCCCGGCCGTGAAGAAGGCCTGCTCGGCCTGCCACGACCTGGGCTGGTCCCTGTACTCCTTCTTCCGCTACGACCTCTGGCGCAAGCACCACCGGCGCATCGCCCACGCCATGGCCGAGATGGGCGCCGAGGTGGACGTGGTCAAGGAGCGCGTGTCCCGCCCGTGGCGGCGCATCTTCGAGAAGCTCGGCGGCGGCGCGGCCGTGCCCGAGGCCAACGTGGAGCGGCTCACGCAGCTTTCGGCCTGGGAGGCCGACGGCGACGCGGCCGAGGGCGACACCGCCTGGCGCTACGTGAGCCCCCGCGCGGCCGAGGACCGCGCCGTGACCTGCCCGAACTCCGAGGAGTCCGGCTGCCTGGACCTCTGGGCCCCGGACCTGTTCGGCGACTTCGCGGGCGTGTGCAGCTACTGCGGGCACCACTTCCCCATGGAATACCAGTGGTACCTGTTCAACGTCTTCGACGAGCGCAGCGTCTTCGAGTTCAACGCCGAGGTGGAGTCCGGCAACCCGTTGGACTATTCCGGGTTCGACGCCAAGCTGGAAAAGGCCAAGCAGAAGCTCGGGCGCAAGAGCGCGTGCATGACCTTCGAGGCCAAGGTCAAGGGCGTCAAGGTCGTGGTGGCCATGCTCATGGCCCCGTTCCGGGGCGGCAGCGTGGGCGCGGCCGAGGGCGAGAAGTTCATCCGCGCCGCCGACCGCGCGCGCAAGAAGCATTTCCCCTTCCTGGCCTACGTGCACGGTACCGCGGGCATCCGCATCCAGGAGGGCGTCAACGGCGTCATCCAGATGCCGCGCTGCACCATGGCCGTGCGCCGCTACATCGAGGCCGGCGGCCTGTACCTGGTGGTCTACGACACCAACTCCTACGCCGGGCCCGTGGCCAGCTTCCTGGGCTGCTCGCCCTACCAGTTCGCGGTGCGCTCGGCGAACATCGGCTTCGCCGGTCCCGGCGTGATCAAGGAGACCACCGGCCTGGACATCCCGCCCGACTACCACCGCGCCTACAGCGCCCTGTCGCGCGGCCACATCCAGGGCATCTGGGACCGCCGCGACATCCGCAACAATCTCTACCAGTCGCTGCTCACCATGGGCGGCCGCAACCTGTACTACCGCTAGGGGGAAGGCATGCTCGACGTCACCAAGCTGCTGGAGGAGATCAAGGCCTCCCCGTACCAGGAGATGGAGATCACCGCGCCGCAGACCGGCGAGGTGACCTTCGGCGGGCTCGCGGTCGGCGACAAGGTCGTGGGCCCCTCGGGCGAGTTCCGGGAAAAGCCCGGCACCACCGTGGCCACGCTCACCCGCGAGCGCAACCCGCGGCCCATCCGCGCCACGCAGAAGGGCACGGTGATGGAGATCTTTTCGGACCTGGAAGGGACGTTCGTGGAGACCGGCACCCCGCTGGTGCGCATCCGCCACTACCTTTCCAAGGACGAGGTCCAGAGCGCCATCCTGCGCAAGGCCCTGCACCTCTTCCGCGCGCCGGAGCGGGCCAAGTACTACTTCACCCCGGAGGTGGACACCAAGATCCGCGCCGGGGGGCTGGAGTCCGTGCACGTGCGCGAGGGCATGGAGATCCTGATCATGAGCCGCATGAAGCGCGAGGCCCCGCTGCACTACGCCGGGCCGGACGGCGTGATCTACGCGGTCTACTTCAGCCCGTCGCAGAACGTGGACGCGGGCGCGCCGCTCATCGGCGTGTGCCCGCCGGATCAGGTCGCGCTGATCCAGGACGTGGTCGTGCGCGTGCAGACCGAGTGGAGCGAGCAGGACTAGCGGCCGGAATCGGGCCGAGGGAACCGGCCGAGGGGACCGGGCCGCGGCAACGCGGCCGGGGCCCGAGCGCCGCAAGGAGGCGAGCATGGGCAGGGTGCTGCAGATTCGGGTCACGGCCCAGACCTGGGACGAACGCGAGGTGCTGCGCGCCTGGCCCAACCTCTGCGCCCTGGCCTGGCCCGAGCCGCGCGTGGGCGCGGATGCGCCCGGGCCGCCGCGCGGCGTGCTCGACTTGGTGCGCACCCTTGACGACGAACGCCGATTCGGCGACTGGAAGGAAGACGTGGCCCGGGAACTGGGGCCGCGCATCGATGCGGCCGTGGCCCTGGCCGGGGACCTGGAAAAGGCCCTGGCCGACTGGCAGCCCAGCCAGGCCAACCGCTTGAGCGAGGAACTGGAGCAGGCGCTCGACGACATGAACGGGCTCGCGCCTGAGGCGAAGGACACCATCTGGAGCAAATTCGGCTTCAAAAAGCGGAGGTAACCAATGGCCGCGACATTGAACAAGGTCATGCTCATCGGCAGGCTGGGACGCGATCCCGAGCTCAAGTATTCCGCGTCCGGCACGCCCGTGACGAATTTCAGCATGGCCACGGACGAATCCTATACGGACCGCGACGGCAACCGGGTGGACCGCGCGGAATGGCACCGCATCGTGGTCTTCAACCGCCAGGCCGAGACCTGCGCCAACTACCTGCGCAAGGGGAGCCTGTGCTACGTGGAGGGCTCCCTGACCACGCGCAAGTGGCAGGACCAGAACGGCCAGGACCGCTACACCACCGAGGTCAAGGCCCAGCGCGTGCAGTTCCTGGATCCCAAGGGCGCGGGCGTGGACAGCGCCCCGAGCTATGAAGAGGATCAGGGCTACCAGGGCGGCGGCTACGGCGGCGGCCAGGGCGGCGGCCAGGGCGGGTACGGGGGCGGCCAGGCGCGCCAGGGCGGCTACGGCGGCCAGCGCCAGCAGCAGCGGCCTCCCCAGCAGCGCCAGCAGGCCCCGGCCCCCCAGCCTCAGGACGAGGACCTGGGCCCGGCCTTCCCCTCCGAGGCCAGCGGCATGGACGACGTGCCCTTCTAGGCTGGCCGCGCGTTGCGCGAACAGAGCAAGGAAAAGCCCCCGCACCGGTGCGGGGGCTTTTTTGTTGTCTGGGAACGGGGCCGGGCAGGGCGGCGCTAGAACGTGGGCGGGGTGTTGACCCAGAGCACGCGCGCGATGGTCGTGCCGGGGTTGCGGTAGCGGTGCTTGCGTTCGGAGCGGAAATAGAAGGCGTCGCCCTGGGAGAGCTGGTGGGTCTGGCCGTCCACCTCCAGCTCCAGCTCGCCCTCCAGCAGGTAGCCGACCTCCTCGCCCTCGTGGGAGATGGCCCGGCGCGAGCGGCCGCCCGGGACCACGATGTGGATGTGGGCCTGGAGCACGGTGTCCGCCCGGCTGGAGATGAGCGCCTCCAGGGAGATGCCCTGGCCCGGGGCCGAGACCTCGATGACCGGCCGCTCCCCGGCGCGGCGCACCACGGGCTCGTCCTCTTCCTCGGCAAAGAGGTTGCTGATGGACACGCCCAGGGCTTCGGCGATGCGGTGCAGGAGGTTGAGGGAGGGGTTGCCCTTGTTGTTCTCGATCTTGGAGAGCATGCTTTCGGAGCACCCGACCATCTCGGCCACGGCGTTGAGCCGCAGCCCCTGCCGCTTGCGCAATTCCCTCAATCTGTTGCCCAAATCCACGTCGTGATCGCGCACGTCCCCCGTGCCTCCTTTTTCAAGGACGCTACTGATTATTGAATCAAAGTCAAGTTTTCTCCCCGCGCTTCCCCCGCCACCACGCGTCTCTTCGTGTTGTCAAATTTGTAAAATTATAAAAAATATAATGAACTCAATCTATTAACACAAATGGTCTGCGCAAGGTGTTGGTCTGACCACTGTAATCCGGGCCAAGAACGCGTCAACAGCGGGACCTCCGGGGGAATTGGTCTCCAATACCTCTGGAATAAACCACTGTGTTCTGTTCACAAAATTGTTTTTTTGGAGCTTCCCGCTGCACACCCAGGAGCGTGTTTGTATAAATAAAGTATTTTATTTCATTGTGTTATGAGCCATGGCATGGCCGTTGCTTTATTCCAGTCAAGTTCGTTGGGAATTTTTCTTTCCGTTCAAGTTTTTCCGAACCCGAATGGGCAACCTTGCATTGCCACGCACACAACAGGAGGACGTATGGACACGAGGAACGCTCCGCGCACCGGGCTGCGGCACGGGCTCAAACTTGTCGCGGCGTTGCTGATGGTCGCCATGGCCGCCGTTCCGGCCCTGGCCAAGGAAACCGTCAAGGTCGGCTTCATCGCCCCGCTCACCGGCGGCGTGAGCGCCAACGGCATCGGCGGCCGGAACTCCGCGGAGCTGGCCGTGATCCTGCGCAACCAGGACCCCAAGGCCAAGTACCACTACGAGTTCGTGGCCATGGACGACGAGTGCAAGCCGAACATCGGCGTGCAGGCGGCCACCAAGATGGCCTCGGACAAGGACGTCGTGGCCCTGGTGCCGCACTACTGCTCCGCCGTGGCCCTGAGCACCGTGAAGATCTACCATCGCTTCGGCCTGCCGGTCATCGTTTGGGGCGCCGTGCATCCGGGCATCACCTACGACAACGATTTCAAGGAAGTCCACCGCATCAACGGCACCATGATCAACCAGAACGAGGAGGCGGCCAGGTTCATGACCGCCCAGGGCTACAAGACCTTTGCCGTGATGCACGACACCACGGACTACGGCAAGTCGCACAAGGACTACTTCACCAAGTATCTGGCCGAGAACGGCGGCACGGTCGTGGGCGTGTTCGGCGTGACCTCGGACCAGCAGGACTTCACCGCCGAGCTGACTAAGATCAAGGCCCTAAACCCCGACGTGGTCTACTTCGGCGGCCTGACCCCGCTGGGCGTGCGTATCCGCTCCCAGATGGAGAAGATCGGCGTCAACGCCCAGTTCGAGGGCGTCTCGGGCATCAAGTCCGACTCCTTCATCGAGGGCCTCGGCCCCGAACTGGCCGAGGGGTGCCTGTCCTTCATCGAGGGCGCGCCCGTGGAAAAGCTCCCCGGAGGCGCGTTCTTCGCCAAGGCCTACGAGGAGCAGAAGTTCGCCCAGCCCGCCGAGGCCTACGGTCCCTTCGCCTTTGCGGCCATGAACCTGTTCCTGGACACCATCGAAAAGGTCGGTCCGGACCGCAAGAAGATCGACAAGGCCATCAACACCATGGGCAGCGTGGACTCCATCGTGGGCAAGGTGGCCTTTGACGACCACGGCCAGAACACGGTGGCGACCATCTCCAAGTACGTGGTCCAGGACGGCAAGTGGGTCGTCTGGGAAGACAGCGAATACGCCGGCGGCAAGCGCAGCCTGGTCAAGAAGTAGCAACCCCCGCGCGCCCGGCCGGACCGCGGCCGGGCGCGCGACAACACCACGGGTGCAGCCATGGATTTCGGACTCCTCACGCAATTCGCCATCAACGGCCTGATGCTGGGCATGATGTACGCCCTGGTGGCCGTGGGCTTCACGCTCTTCTTCGGGGTGCTGGACGTCATCGTCTTCTCCCACGGCGACGTGGTCATGGTCGGCGGCTTCGCCGGGCTCACGACCTTCTACTGGCTCGACGCCATCTACCCCGGGCTTTCCCACGGCCTGATGCTCCTGTGGGTCGCCCTGGCCTCCATGGCCTCCATGGCCCTGCTCGGCATCGTCATGGCCCGGACCATGATTCTCAGGCTGCGCAGCGCGCCGCCCCTGAACACGCTCCTGGCGACCATGATGCTCGGCACCGTGCTGCGCGAGGCCGTGCGCCTGTTCTACCCCAACGGGTCCAACCCCAAGCCGTTTCCCGCGCTGCTGCCGGACTGGTCCCTGGACATGGGCCACCTCTCCCTGCGGTTGGACAACCTCATCCTCTTTTCCCTGGGCGCGCTGCTCATCGTCTCCATCCACCTGCTGATCACGCGCACGCGGCTGGGCATGGCCATCCGCGCCGTGGCCCAGGACGCGGAGACCGCGCGGATCATGGGCGTGAACTTCAACGCCATCGTCTTCCTGACCTTCGCGCTGGGCTCGGCCGCGGCCGCCTTCGCGGGGATCATGAACGGCCTCTACTACAATGAAATCAATTTCGGCATGGGGCTGCTGCTCGGGGCCATCGGCTTCAGCGCCGCGGTCATCGGCGGGCTGGGCAACATCTACGGGGCCATCCTCGGCGGGTTCGCCTTCGCCTTTCTGCAGACCCTGGGGGCCGTGGCCCTGCCCTTCGCCAGCGCCTACAAGGATGTCTTCGCCTTCGGCGTGGTCATCCTGATCATGGCCTGGCGGCCCACGGGCTTCATCGCCGAAAAAACCAGCGAGAGGGTGTAGCATGCCCGGTTCCATTCAGCACAACGCATCCGTGCCCGGGGCCGTCCCGAATCCCGGGAGCGCGGCCAAGGCCGGCCCCCTGGCGGGCATCGTCGCCGCCGTGGCCGTGACCGCCTACGCGGCCGCCTTCCTGCTCTCGGAGTCGCAGGGACTGATCCTGGCGCTGCTCGTGGGCGGGGCCGTGGCCGCCGGGCTGGCCGTGCGCGTGGGCGCGCACCGCGCCGTGGCCCGTTCCCTGGCCGCGCACGGGCGCCTCGGCGACGGCCTGGCCGTGGGCATGGTCCTGGCCCTGATGGTCATCTTCCACGACGACCACTACGCCCTGTTCCTGGTGGCCACGATTCTGCTCTACGTGGTCGCGGTCCTGGGGCTCAACGTGCAGCTCGGCTTCACCGGGCTGATCAACTTCAGCTGCGCCTCGTTCTTCGGCATCGGCGGCTACACCGCGGCCATGCTCGGCGGGCACACCGGCGTGCCGCCGCTCGTCATCCTGGCCTGCGGCGGGGTCACGGCGGCCGTGGTCGGCTCCATCCTGCTCCTGCCCGTGCTGCGCACCTCGGGCCACTACAGCGCCCTGGTGACCATGGCCTTCGCCCTGCTCTTCAAGGTCTTCATGGAGGTCAACGACGCCTTCGGCGGCCCCCAGGGCGTGGACGTGGCCCCCATGCGCCTGTTCGGCTGGGACTTCAGCAGCGACGTGGAGATCGGCTCCTACACCGGCTCCTTCTATCTGCCCTACGTGCTTCTGGCCCTGGCCCTGGCCGTGGGGGCCTTCGTCCTGGTGCGGCGCATCGAGCGCTCCTGGATCGGCCTGTCCCTGGACGCGGTGCGCGTGGACGAGGTGGCCGGGGCCTGCTTCGGCATCGACATCCGGCGCTGGAAGATTACGGCCTTCACGGCCGGCAACTTCCTGGCCGGGGTCAGCGGCGCGCTCTACGCCATGATGCTCGCCTACATCAGCCCGGCCAACTTCACCTTCGCCGACTCGCTGATCTTCCTTTCCATCCTGCTGCTCGGCGGCATCGGCAGCTCCTGGGGCGTGGTCCTGGCCACGGCCGTGGTCGTGGTCGTGCCGGAAAAGTTCCAGGTCATCCAGGAATACCGCTTCATCATCTATTCGTCCCTGGTGCTGCTGATGATCCTCTTCCGGCCCATGGGACTGCTGCCGCGCAAGGTGCGCGCCTACCGGAGGCAGGCATGAACCAGGAACGCATTCTGGACTGCACGGGCCTGAGCATGCACTTCGGCGGCCTGGCCGCGCTCAGCGACCTGGACCTCTTCGTCAACCGCGGCGAGGTGCTCGGGCTGGTCGGCCCCAACGGCTCGGGCAAGACGACCTTCTTCAACGTGGTCTCGGGCATCTACAGGCCCACGACCGGCAGGGTGGTCTTCCAGGGCGAGGACATCACCGGCCTGAGCCCGCAGCGCATCTACCACAGCGGCATCGTGCGCACCTTCCAGCGCTCCCGGCTGTGCCTGGAGCTCACGGTCTTCGACAACGTGATGATCGGCAACCACAAGCGGCTGGATTTGGGCTTCTGGAACAATCTCGTGCGCCGGGGACGGTTCCTGGCCCAGTACGAGGAGGGCGTGGAGCGCGCCGGAAAGCTCCTGGCCGCCCTGAACCCGGCCCTGGTCGCGCGCATGTTCGACCCCGTGGGCGACCTGCCCATGATCGACCGCAGGCGCATCGAGATCTGCCGCGCCCTGGTGGGGCGGCCGAGCCTGCTCTTCCTGGACGAGCCCTCTGCGGGCATGACCCACGACGAGACCCGCCAGCTGATGGACGAGATCCTGAACATGGGCAGCTATTCCGAAGGGCTGAGCATCGTGCTCATCGAGCACGAGATGAACGTCATCCGCCGCGTCACGGACCGCTGCGTGGTGCTCAACTTCGGACGCAAGCTCTTCGAGGGGTCCTACGACGAGGTCGCGGCGGACCCGGTCGTCCAGGAAGCCTATCTCGGAAAGGAAGTGGAGGAAGTGGAGTGATGTTCAAACCGATGATGATCGAGGACGTGTACACCGCGTATGGCAAGGCCGACGTGCTCTCCGGCGTGACCATGGAGGTCTGGCCCGGCCGCATCACCTGCCTGCTGGGCTCCAACGGCTCGGGCAAGAGCACGCTGATCCGCTCCATCCTGGGCTTGACCCCGCCGCACTCCGGCAGCATCGTCTTCGACGGGCTGGAGCTGGCCGGGCTGCCGCCGCACGGCATCGTGGCCCGCGGCATCGCCTGCATCCCCGAGGGCCGGCGCATCTTCGCCAAGATGACCGTGGAGGAGAACCTGCGCATGGGCGCGTACCTGGAACGGTCCGACGCCAAGGTGCGCGCGAACATGGAGCGCATCTACGAGACCTTCCCACGCCTCAGGGAGCGCCGCCTGCAGCTGGCCGGGACCATGTCCGGCGGCGAGCAGGCCATGGTCTCCATCGGTCGCGGTTTGATGAGTTCGCCGCGCCTGTTGATCATCGACGAGCCGTCCCTGGGGCTGTCGCCCGCCCTGGTCAACGACAATTTCCGGATCATCAGACAAATTTGTGAATCCGGCACCGCGGTGTTTCTCGTGGAGCAGAACGTGCGCCAGACCCTGGCCATCTCCCACTGCGGCTACGTGCTCGCCCAGGGCCGCGTGGTGGCCAGCGGCACGGCCGAGGAACTGCGCAACGACCCCGAGGTGCGCCAGGCATACTTCGGCTAGGACCGGCCGCTTGGCGGCGGGGCTCGATTTCAGCAGGACAGGGGAATCATGCACACATCCGTTCTGGAACTGGCGCAGCGGCTGATCGGCTGCGACACCACCAACCCGCCCGGAGGCGAGGGCCACTGCCTGCCCCTGGTGGGCGAAATCCTGGAGCGCGCCGGGTTCACCGTGCGCGTGGACGCCTACGGCCCGAACCGCGCCAGCCTCTGCGCGCGGCTGGCCCCGGGCGACGACCGGCCCGCCCTGTGCCTGGCCGGGCACATCGACACCGTGCCGCCGGGCGGCGCGCCGTGGTCCGTGAACCCCTTCGGCGGCGAGGTGCGCGACGGCCGCCTCTACGGCCGCGGGGCCTGCGACATGAAGGGCGGGCTGGCCGCCGCTGTCTGCGCCGCCGCCGCCGTGGCCCCGGAGCTGCCCCGCGGGCGCGATCTGGTGGTGCACGTCTACGGCGGCGAGGAGACGGGCTGCGAGGGCTCCGCGCACCTGGTGCGCGATGCGGCGCTGCTCGGGCGGCCCGGCGCGGCCGTGGTCGCCGAGCCCTCCAACAACCGGCCCCTGGTGGGACACAAGGGCGCGCTCTGGCTCAAGGGCCGCGCCACGGGCCGCACGGCGCACGGCTCCATGCCCGAGCACGGGGACAACGCCCTGTGCAAGGCCCTGGACGCCGCCCAGCGGCTGCGCACCCTGGAGCTGGGTCCGGCGCACGCCGAGCTCGGCGCGCCGACCCTGGCCCTGACCACCCTGCATGCGGGCATGAACGTCAATTCCATTCCCGACGCCGCCGAATTCACCGTGGACCTGCGCACCGTGCCGGGCCGGGACAACGCGGCCCTGCTGCGCGCGGCCCAGGCCCTGGCCGGGCCGGACGTTCCCCTGGAGGTGCTCATGGACCTGGCCCCGGTGTGGACCGCGCCGGACCACCCCTGGGTGCGCCGCGTGCGCGAACTGCTCAGCGGCCCGCTCGGCCCGCTGCCCGAGGTGGAGACCGTGCAGTTCTTCACCGACGCGGCCAGCCTGCGCGCCGTGCTGCCGGACCTGCCCATCCTGGTGCTCGGCCCGGGCGACCCGGCCCAGGCCCACCAGACCGACGAATCCTGCTCCGTGGCCCAGCTGGAACAGGCCGTGGACCTCTATACGATCATCGCCCGCGACTGGTACGGGCGGGAGGAGACGTCATGCTAGGAAACCCGCCGTTGCTGAACGCCTTTGTCCGCGCCGGGAGCGAGGCGCTCATGGCCATGCTCGAACAGCTCCTGGAACGCGCCGGGGTGCTGGACCACGAACTGCGCGTCTTCGTCTCCGGCGAGCCCGTGCGCGAGGACGTGCTGGCCCAGGCCCGCGCCCTGCTGGAGCGCTGGCCGGACCCGGAGGACCGGCCGCCGCTCTTCGGCGTGCCCGTGGGCGTGAAGGACATCTTCCGCGTGGCCGGGCGGCCCACGCGCTGCGGCGCGCTCCTGCCCGCGGACCTTTTCGACGGGCCCGAGGCCGAGGTGGTCGCGGCCCTGCGCGCGGCCGGGGCGATCATCCTGGGCAAGACCGAGACCACGGAGTTCGCCTTTTTCGAGCCCGGGGCCACCTGCAACCCGCACGCGCAGGACCACACGCCCGGCGGGTCCAGCAGCGGCTCGGCCGCCGGGGTGGCCGCCGGGTTCTTCCCCCTGGCCCTGGGCACCCAGACCGTGGGTTCGGTGGTGCGCCCGGCCTCCTACTGCGGGGTCACGGGCTTCAAGCCCTCGCTGCACCGGCTGCCCTCGCGCGGGCTGGTCTACTTTTCCCCGACCATCGACCACGTGGGGTTGTTCTGCGCCACGCCGGACGAGGCCGCCACGGTCATGGCCGCCCTGTGTCCGGGCTGGCGCGCGGGCATCGGGACGAACGCCGCCGCGCCGTTGCGCCTGGGCGTGCCCGAAGGGCCCTATCTGGCCCAGGCCAGCGCGGATTCCCTGGGCTGGCTGCGCAGCGTGGTCTCGGCCCTGAAGAGCGCCGAGGGCGTGGAGGTCGTGGCCGCGCCGTGCCTGGAGGACATCGAGGCCGTGGCCGAGCGGCACACGGATCTCATTGCCGCGGAGTTCGCCCTGGAGCACGCCGCCTGGTTCGATCGCTACCGCCAGCTCTACCGGCCGCGCACCGCGGCCATGGTCGAGCGGGGCAGGACGGTGGACGCCGAGGGGCTGGCCCGGGCCCGGGCCTCCTGCCTGGTGCTGCGCGAAACCCTGCACGCGGTGCTGGCCGAGCACCGATTGGACGCGTTCGTCTGCCCGTCCACCCTGGGCGAGGCCGACGCCGGGCTGGGCTCCACGGGCAGCCCGGCCATGAACCTGCCCTGGACGCATTCCGGGCTGCCGTCCCTGAGCCTGCCCGTGGGGCAGGGGGGCCAGGGGCTGCCCCTGGGGTTGCAGCTCGTGGGCCGCTTCGGCGCGGACGAGGAACTGCTCGCCCTGGGCGAGCGCGTCTGGGGGATTCTGGGCGCGGCGTAGCCGCCGGAACCCGCCGGGTTCCCGCCGGAAAAGCAGCAAAAAAAGGACGCCGCGCGGCAGCGCGGCGTCCTTTTTTTGCTGGGGGGCCCCGTGTTGCGGGGCAGGGCGCGGCTAGACCTCGAAGAGCATCTCCAGGTCGTCGCGCGTGAGCGACTTCCAGGCCTCCTGGCCCGGGATGATGGCCTCGGCCACGCCCTTCTTCTGCTCCTGGAGCTGGAGGATCTTCTCCTCCACCGTGTTCTGGCAGATGAACTTGTAGGAGAAGACCTGGCGGGTCTGGCCGATGCGGTGCGTGCGGTCCGTGGCCTGGTTTTCCACGGCCGGGTTCCACCACGGGTCGTAGTGGATGACGTAGTCCGCGCTGGTCAGGTTCAGGCCCGTGCCGCCGGCCTTGAGCGAGATCAGGAAGATCGGGATGTCCGGGGAGTTGTTGAAGCGGTCCACCTGCTCGAAGCGGTCCTTGGAGGAACCGTCCAGGTAGCAGAAGGGAATCTCGCTGATGGTCAGCCAGTTGCGGATGATGTGCAGCATCTGCACGAACTGGGAGAAGACCAGGACCTTGTGGCCCTCCTCCACGATGTCCCCGATCATGTCCTTGAAGGCGTCGAACTTGCCCGAGGGCAGGTTGGTGGTCACGCCGGGCATGTCCAGGCGCAGCAGGCGCGGGTGGCAGCAGATCTGGCGCAGCTTGAGCAGGGCGTCGAGGATGGACATCTGGCTCTTGGCCATGCCCTTCTCGTCCACGGTCTGCATGACCTGCTCCTTGAGCTTCTTGGCCAGGGCGGCGTAGAGCTCCATCTGCTCGTCGGCCAGGGCGCAGTAGTAGGTGGACTCCACCTTGGGCGGCAGGTCGCGGGCCACCTCGGCCTTGGTGCGGCGCAGGATGAACGGCTTCACGCGCGTGCGCAGGTAGTCCAGGGTCTCCAGGTCGCCGTCCTTGATCGGCTTGACGATGCCGCGCTGGAAGGAGTGCTGCGAGCCCAGGAACCCGGGCATGAGGAACTCGAAGAGCGACCAGAGCTCGAAGAGGTTGTTCTCGATGGGCGTGCCCGAGAGGCAGATGCGGATGCTGGCCGACAGCTTGCGCACCGAGCGCGCGGTGATCGTGTTCGGGTTCTTGATGTTCTGGGCCTCGTCCAGGATCACGGAACTGAACTCGTACTTCTGCAGTTCCTCCAGGTCGCGGCGCAGCAGGGCGTACGTGGTGATCACCAGGTGCGAGTCCGCGATCTTCTTGAACATGTTCTCGCGGCGCGTGCCGTAGATGATCAGCCGCGTCAGGCCCGGGACGAACTTCTCGGCCTCGCGCTCCCAGTTGGGCAGCACCGAGGTGGGCACCACGATGAGGTTGGGGCCGTCGTGGCCCCTGTTCACCAGGTGCTGGATGAAGGAGAGCGTCTGGATGGTCTTGCCCAGGCCCATCTCGTCGGCCAGGATGCCGCCGAACCCGTATTCGCGCAGGAAGTTGAGGTAGGACAGCCCCTGGGTCTGGTAGGGCCGCAGGGTGGCGTTGAGCCCCGCGGGCTGCGGAATCTGGCGGATCTGCTCGAAATCGTAGATCTTCTGCTTGAGCCGGTTCCAGAAGCTGTCCGTGGTCGCCTCGGGCAGGTCGTCGAGCAGCTTGTCGAGCACCGGGGCCTCGAACTGTTTGAACTCCGTCTTGGGCGGCTTGCTGGGGTCGTAGCCCATGGCCTTGAGCTTGTGGCCGAGCTTTTCCAGCCACGACTCGGGCAGGCTGGTGTAGGAGCCGTCGCGGAGCTGGACGTAGCGCTTGCCCTGGGTCCAGGCCTTCCAGATCTTGTCGATGGGCACCCGGACCTCGTCGTATTCGACGGCGAGCTCCAGGTTGAACCACTTCTCGTCCTCGTTGGACTCCACCTCGGCCACGATCACGGGCTGCGTGGCGCGGACCTTGTAGCGCGTGAGGCTCTTTTCGCCGTAGACGCGGTACTTTTCCACCAGGCGGGGGTAGGCGTCCAGGAGGAAGGCGATGGCCTCCTCGGGCTCCAGGAACCAGACCGAATTGGAGCGGGGCTGGAAGCCCATTTCCTGGAGCAGGGAGGTGATGGCCTCCTCCTCGGCCTGGTCGCGGCGCACCAGCAGGGTCTTGCCGCCGACCTGGTGGCTGCCGGTCTGCAGGTCCGGGTTGGGCCCGGGCAGCGTGACCTCGCCAGCCTCGGTCTCGTAGGTGTTCTGGATCTCCAGGGTCAGCAGGGAGCCCTCTTCCCCCAGGAAGAGCTTGGGCGCGTAGACCGCGGGGATGAAGATGGGCTGCATGTGCTCGAGGAAGGCTTCCTGGCCGAAGAGCGCGCTCGCGGGCAGTTTGGACCACACGCGGTCCAGGAATTCGGAGATGTCCGCCTGGGGGATGACCGGCGGCTCCTGGACCAGCTCCTGCACCAGGGCCGGGGAAAAGGGCGTCTGCACGGGGTAGAAGCCGTTGCTCCAGCAGACCCACAGGGGGATCTGGCCGTGAAAGTAGACCTCCTCGCCGCGGATGGAGAAGGGCGGCTTGCCTTCGCGATGGAGCATGACGTCGAAGGAAAGGCCCTCGTCCGTGAGCTGGGGGTGGAGCATGAGCCGCATGGTCTTGGACTCGATGCGGCAGGGCTGGTCCGTGTCCTTCCAGAACAGGTAGTATTCGTGGCGGATGGCCCAGAGGAACCAGTTCACCAGGCCGTCGGGAATGGTCACGCGGTGGCCGGAGAAGTCCAGGTATTCGGCGATCTGGCGGGCCACGTCGGGCAGTTCGGGCGAGATGTCGGACCAGTCCGGGTTGTTGATGATCTGGTCCAGGGTGATCTCCTGGTGCACGGTGGACAGGCCGGACTTGTTCTGGCGGGCGCGCAGGAACTCCACCTGGAGCCGCCCGGGCTCGGGGTGGAAGCGGAAGATGATGTAGTGTCGCCCGGCCTCGGGCTCGAAGTCGGCGGAGAAGAAGTTGCGGAAGGTGTGCCGCCATTCCAGGCGCGGCCGCGCCGCGGGCTCGTCGTCTTTGCCGCTGTCCATGGAGGAGATCATCTTCAGGGCCGTGGCCCCGATGTGGCGGCAGACGCCGGTGAAGGAATCCGCGCAGTTGCAGCTGCTGTGGACCGAGCCGTCGGCCACGTTCACGGTCAGGGCCGAGGAGTAGACCTGGAAGTCGTCGCCCTGGATGTTGCCTTCGATCTCCCAGACGGTTTCGCCCTGCTTGAGGCTGAGCTTCTGGACGCCGCCGCCGGTCAGGATATAGCGTGCGCCATCCACGATGTACTCGGGGATGGATTCGCGGACAAAGCGTTCAAGGTGCTTTTTGATGGCTGTTTCGTCGCCGCGGCTCATCCGCTTACACTCCGAAAAGAGGGTCGTCCCCTCAATGGGGGCTCAGAGGTCCGCCCACGATTCCCGCCTGCCGGCGGTCGGTCCCGGAAATGGGAATCGACAGGGTAAATCATGTGTAATAAACTGCGGTTTCGGCGTGCGGGCCCCCCGACCACGACACCACCCGCCCCTTTAGTTCTTTTTGGCACGGTTAACAAGGCTTGCGTGCCGCCCGGAAGGGACAATCGGCCCGATCTCCCATTGTACCCGGTTTGCGCGATTTGGCAATAGCGTGAGGAGGAGTCATGAATCGTCTTGTGCGTAGGTTGGTTCCCATGGTTGTCTGCCTGCTGGCGGTCCTGGCCGCGGCCTCGGGCGGGTGCGGCCCGTCGGATGCGGACCGCGAGGCCAAGCCGTCGAGCATGCGCGCCGAGTCCGCCCGGGGCGGGGCGGAACAGGGCGCGGCCGGAGAGGACGCGGCCAACGCCGCGACCCCGGTCGTGGGCGGCCGCCTGATCCTCGGCGAGATCGGCGACGCCTCCAATCTCATTACCGTGTTGTCCACGGACTCCTCCTCGGCCGAGGTAGCCTCGCATATCTACACGCGGTTGCTCAAGTACGACAAGGACCTCAACGTGGTGCCCGAGGCCGCCGAAAGCTTCGAGGTCCTCGACGGCGGCAAGCGGCTGCGCTTCAAGCTCAAGAAGGGCATTCGCTGGACCGACGGCGTGAAGCTCACGGCCGCGGACGTGGAGTTCACCTACAAGTTGATGGTCGATCCCAAGACGCCCACGGCCTACGCCGAGAACTATCGTCACGTGACGGGCTTCAAGGTCCTCGATCCCTACACCATGGAGATCACCTACAACGAGGTCTTCGCACGCTCCCTGACCTCGTGGATGATCGACATCCTGCCCAAGCACCTGCTGGAGCACGAGAACATCCTGGACACCAAGTACAGCCGCGCGCCCGTGGGCGCGGGCGCCTACACGCTCACCGAGTGGACCGCGGGCTCGCGCATCGTGCTCGACGCCAACCCCGACTTCCACGAGGGCCGCCCCTACATCGACCGCCTCGTCTACCGCATCATTCCGGACACGGCGACCATGTTCCTGGAGCTCAAGGCCGACAACCTCGACATGATGGGCCTCACGCCCCAGCAGTACCTCTTCCAGACCTCGGGCAAGGACTGGGCCGAGCGCATCCACAAGTACGAGTACCTGGCCTTCGCCTACACCTACCTGGGCTACAACCTGGACCGCCCGCTCTTCAAGGACGTGCGCGTGCGCCAGGCCCTGGCCCACGCCATCGACAAGCAGGAGATCGTCAAGGGCGTGCTCCTGGGCCAGGGCGTGGCCACCAGCACGCCCTACAAACCCGGCACCTGGGCCTGCAACGAGAACATCAAGCCCTATTCCTACGACCCGGCGGCGGCCCTGGCCCTGCTGGAGGAGGCGGGCTGGAAGCGCCAGGGCGACGGCGGGCCGCTGATGAAGGACGGCAAGCCCTTCGCCTTCACCATCCTGACCAACCAGGGCAACGAACAGCGGCTCAAGAGCGCGACCATCATCCAGAGCCGCCTCGCGGCCATCGGCATCGCCGTGAAGATCCGCACCGTGGAGTGGGCCTCGTTCATCAAGGAATTCGTCAACCCCGGCAACTTCGACGCCGTGATCCTCGGCTGGAACATCCTTCAGGATCCGGACATCTACAACGTCTGGCACTCCTCCAAGGCCGTGGAAGGCGGGCTGAACTTCGTGCGCTACCGGAACCCGGAGATGGACGAGCTCCTGGAAAAGGGGCGGCGCACCCTGGACCAGAAGGAGCGCAAGATATATTATGACAAGATCCAGGAGATCCTGCACCGCGACCAGCCGTACTGCTTCCTGTACGTGCCCAAGGCCCTGCCCGCCGTGCAGGCGCGCGTGCGCGGCATCACCCCGGCCCCGGCAGGCATCACCCACGACTTCTATCACTGGTGGGTCCCGCGCGACCTGCAGCGCTTCTCGCTCCAACAGCAATAGACGCCCCGCATGATACGCATCAACGACATCACCGACAAAGTCGCCGGCTACATGCCGCCGGAAGGACTGGCCCTGATCCAGAAGGCCTACGTCTTTTCCGCCGCGGCCCACGCGGGCCAGACGCGCCGCAGCGGCGAACCCTACCTCTCGCACCCGCTGGAGGTGGCCAACGTCCTGGCGGACATGAAGATGGACGAGGCCACCATCGCCGCCGGGCTCCTGCACGATACCGTGGAGGACACCAAGGCCAGCCTGGAGGAGATCGACGCCCAGTTCGGCGAGGAAGTGGCCGACATCGTGGACGGCGTGACCAAGATCAGCCAGATCACCTTCGACACGCGCGAGGAGGCCCAGGCCGAGAACATCCGCAAGCTGATCATGGCCATGGCCGAGAACATCCGCGTGCTCCTGGTCAAGCTTTGCGACCGGCTGCACAACATGCGCACCCTGGAGTTCATGAGCCCGCCCAAGCGCAAGCTCATCGCCCAGGAGACCATGGACATCTACGCGCCCCTGGCCAACCGCCTCGGCCTGCACCGCATCAAGCTGGAACTGGAGGACCTCTCCTTCAAGTACCTGAAGCCCGACGCCTACGCCCAGATGATGGAGGGCGTGCAGCGCCACCAGACCGTGGGCCGCGAATACGTGGACAAGGTCATCGACTTCATCGAAAAGGCCCTGAAGCGCAACAAGACCAAGGGCCGGGTCATGGGGCGCACCAAGCACATCTACTCCATCTACCACAAGATGCAGCAGCAGGGGCTGGCCCTGGACGAGGTCTTCGACCTCATCGCCTTCCGCGTCATCGTGCCCTCGGTCAAGGACTGCTACGCCGTGCTCGGGCTGGTGCACGCCATGTGGAAGCCCGTGCCCGGGCGGTTCAAGGACTACGTGTCCATGCCCAAGGCGAACATGTACCAGTCCCTGCACACCACGGTCATCGGCCCGGACGGCGAGCGCATCGAGATCCAGATCCGCACGGAGGAGATGCACCGCATGGCCGAGTACGGCGTGGCCTCGCACTGGCTGTACAAGGAGGGCGGCAAGGTCGATCCCAAGGACGCGGGCCAGTTCGCCTGGCTGCGCGAGATCCTGGACTGGCAGAAGGTGGAGAGCGACCCGCGCGAGTTCCTGCGGACCCTGCGCTTCGAGCTGTTCAAGGACGAGGTCTACGTCTTCACGCCCAACGGCGACGTGCGCGAGCTGCCCGAGGGCGCGACCCCCGTGGACTTCGCCTACATGATCCACACCGAGGTCGGCGATCGCTGCTCCGGGGCCAAGGTCAACGGCAAGCTCGTGCCGCTCTCCACCAAGCTCCAGAACGGCGACAC
Organism: Desulfovibrionaceae bacterium; assembly: GCA_015709205.1. Lineage (GTDB taxonomy): Bacteria > Desulfobacterota > Desulfovibrionia > Desulfovibrionales > Desulfovibrionaceae > JACCQO01. The sequence continues at coordinate 4,654 of JACCQO010000040.1, read as the reverse complement.
CGTGGAGATCATCACCCAGCACAGCCGCCATCCCAGCCGGGACTGGCTCAAGTTCGTGCAGACGGCCAAGGCGCGCACGCGCATCCAGCACTACATGCGCACCGAGGAGCGCGCCCGGTCCATCAGCCTGGCCAAGGAGATGCTCGAAAAGCAGGGCCGCAAGATGGGTGTGAACTTCCTCAAGGCCGTGAAGGACCACAAGTTCGAGGAACTGGCCAAGGAGTTCTCCTTCAAGGCCGGCGACGACCTGCTCTCGGCCGTGGGCTATGCGCGCATCACCCCGCAGAAGGTGCTCGGCAAGCTCAAGTCCATGATGGAGGGCGAGCCCGAGCCGGAAAAGCCGCGCGAGGAGCCGCGTCCCGCCTCGCCCTCGCGCGAGGAGCAGGCCGCGCGCAACACCGGCGACAGCGTGTCCATCAAGGGCGTGGACGACGTGCTCGTGCGCTTCGCGCGCTGCTGCAACCCGCTGCCCGGCGACGCCATCGTGGGCTACATCAGCCGCGGCCGCGGCGTGACCGTGCACACCGCGGACTGCGCCAACGTGCGCAACATGGAGCCGGAACGGCTGCTTTCCGTGAGCTGGGAGGGCGAACAGGACGAGCCGTATCCGGCCAAGATCCGGGTCATCTGCCGCAACGAGCGGGGCGTGCTCGCGCACATCAGCAATCTGCTCTACGAGGAGCAGGTCAACATCGACTCGGGCTCTTTCCACTCCAACGTGGAGGGCAAGACCGAGATCCTCTTCACCCTGGAGGTGCGCGACGCCGCGCACCTGTACCACACCCTGGAAAGGCTCTCGGCCCTGGACAACGTGCTCCAGGCCTCGCGCGTAAGCTCGCCGGTCTGATCCTTCCGCCCGGCGCGCCGCGCGCCCGTCCGGCCTTTTCGCGTTCGACGCGGCAAGAAAACGGGACCCCGAACGGGGTCCCGTTCTCTTGTTGCAAATGCAGGAGGGCGGGCTTTGTTTCCGCGTGCGGCATTTGCGGCCGCGGTCTCCCGGCGGCGGCCCTTATGCGCCGAGGAGGTTCAGGGCGAGCCGGGGCAGGGAGTTGGCCTGGGCCAGCATGGCCACGGCGGATTGGGTCAGGATCTGGTTGCGCACGAATTCGGTCATCTCCGTGGACACGTCCACGTCGGAGATCTGCGACTCGGCGGCCTGGAGGTTTTCGGCCTGGACCTGCAGGTTGGTGATGGTGTTCTGCAGGCGGTTCTGCATGGCGCCCAGGGAGGCGCGGATCTTGTCCTTGGAGATGATGGCGGTCTCCAGGGAGGCCAGGGCCTTCTGCGCCCCTTCCTGGGTGGAGATGGAGAAGCCGTCGGAGCTCGAGGCCGCCTGGTTGCCGACGCCCAGGGCCGAGGCCGTGGCGTTGTTGATCTGCACGTAATAGTAGTCCTCGGCCGAATCGTTCTTGGTGCCGAAGTGGATCTTCAGCTTGCCTGTAGAGGTAAGGCCGGAACCGTCGTGCGTGGTGGAGGAAAGGTTGCCGTTGAGCAGGTGGATGCCGTTGAAGTCCGTGGCGTTGGCGATTCGGGTGATTTCCGAGGCCATGGCCTGGTACTCGGAATCGATCATCAACCGCTGGTCGGAGTTGTAGGTGCCGGTGGCCGCCTGTTCGGCCAGTTCCTTCATGCGGATGAGCTTCTCGTCGATGACCTGCAGGGCGCCGTCGGCCGTCTGGATCAGGCTGATGGCGTCGTTGGCGTTGCGCACGCCCTGGTTGAGGGATGCGATGTCCGAACGCATCAGCTCGCGCACGGCAAGACCCGCGGCGTCGTCGGCCGCGGTGTTGATGCGCAGGCCGGAAGACAGGCGCTTTGTGGACACCGAAAGGTTGTTGTAGGCGCTGCCCAGGCTCCGCGCAGCGCTCGTCGCCATCAAGTTGTGGTTGATAACCAATGACATAGCCGTTCCTCCTTGAAGTCTCTGTAGAAAAAAGGCCTCCGTGCCGAGCGGGGCTTCGGCCTGGGTGCGAACCTCCTCGCGGCCGATTATTCCCCTCCCCACTCGCATGACTGATCGGTCTCCCAGGCACCCTTCTTTAGAGGTCGAATCGAAAAAATGTAAAAATTTGTTACCAGTGCACTGCGAAGGCCCGGTTTGGACTTCGAAAAAAAGATTGTCATATCAGATGGTTGAATTTTTTTGTTAAGAATCGTGAGAGGTTACGAAAACGATGTTTAGGTCTCCAATGTAAAGACGAGGTAATCGCGTCGGCACGAAAAAGGCCCGCCGAACGGCGGGCCGGAACACCACGCGCAGGCGCGCGGCAGCAGTCGAAAACAGGGGATTACAACGCCGACCAGACGTACTTGGCCGCCGTGAAGACGATGACCGCGGCGAGCATCCAGCGGATGCGCCGCGCGGGCACCAGCTTTTGGCAGCGCGCGCCCAGGTACATGCCGACCATGCCGCCCAGGCCGAAGAGCGCGCCCAGCAGCCAGTCCGGCCCCACGGACAGGTGCGGATACAGCGGCGCAATGGCCTGGTAGAAGGCCACGCCCGCCACCGAGGTCACGAAGGTGCCCATGAGCGCGGCCCCGGCCACCGTGTACACCGGCAACCCCAGGAAGGTGACGAAGAACGGGGCCACGATGGACCCGCCGCCGATGCCGTACACCCCGCCGACCACGCCCACCGCCAGGCTCAACGCAAAGACGCCGGGCACGGAAAAGGTGTGCGTCTCGCCGTAGAAATCGTAGGACACGGAGCGCAACGAGCAGTGGACCACCCGTACCCCCGGCAGGTCGCCGCTGCCCCCGCGTTCCCGGTGCGCGGCCACCAGCGTCCGGAACCGCTCCTCGGCCGCGCCCTTGCCCATGGACCGGCACGCGCCCAGCAGGTCGCAGACCATCTTCAGCCCGACGTACCCGAGCACCGCGGCGGCAAAGAGCTTGAAACTCCCGGGATCCGGCAGCCAGCGCACCCGGATGATCGCGCCCGCCAGCACCCCCGGCAGCGTCCCGGCCACCACCACCCACGTCAGCGGCCAGACCATGCGGCCTTCGCGCACGTAGCGGTACACCCCGCTGGGGATCGCCACGATGTTGAAAAGCTGGTTGGTGGCGCTCACCGACGGCGCCGTGTAGCCCAGAAAGGACATCTGGAAGGGCAGCAGCAGGAACGCCCCGGACACGCCGCCCATGGAGGTGACGAAGGAGACCGCCATGGCCACCAGCGGCGGAACCAACGGATTCACTTCGATGCCTGCGACGGAAAAGAACATGGCCTTGCTCCCGGGTTCGGGTTCGCCACCCCGCGGCAAAAGGGCGGCCGCCGTTTCTACTGTCACTAATATTTTAATTAACGTGTGAGTAAAGTCAAGCGGGAACGGCGCGACAAAATGGATGGCTTGGCAAGGCGGCCGCAAGGGCCTAAAAAGGCAGGGAAGAACACGGGCCCGGTGCGCCGGGCCGGAATCCGCCGGGAATGCGAAAGGAAACGAGCCGACAGATGCGGGAAGCGAACACCGAAGAGACCCTGGAACAGATCGCGCGCGAACGCGCGCGCGCCGGAGCCGGAGAACTGCACGTGCCCGGCGACGTGCGCCACCTGGACGACGGCCAGCTCGCCACCCTGGAGGCGGCCTTCCGCGCCTGGGCCGAAAAGCCCCGCCGCGCGGACGTGCGCGCCTCGCGCGCGCGGATCGTGCTGCTCTTCCTCGTGCTGCGCTACACCGGCGCGCGCCTGGGCGAGACCCTGGCGCTCTCCATGGACGACTTCGCGCCCGGCTGCGAATCCGTGCGCCTGGGCACGGGCGACGGCGCCCGCGAAGTCGGGCTGCCCGGCTTCGTGGCCGAGGAACTCTCCCGCGCCCGCGAAACCGGCGCGCTCTCGGACGCGGCCCTGGCCGGCGCCGCCCCCTTCGCCTTCGACCCCGGGCACCTGCGCCGCAAATTCTACGAACGCGCCGAAGAGGCCGGGCTGCCGCGCGAACTCTGCAACCCCACCGTGCTGCGCCGCTCGCGCGGCATCGAACTGCTGCGCCGCAACCTGCCCCTGCAGATGGTCCAGCGCGTGCTCGGCCACTCCACGCCCAGCCTCGCCGCAGGCTACGTGGAAATCGCCGACGAGGACGTGGAACGCGCCATGCGCTTCGCCCTGGGCCGCGAACGCCGCCGCACCAGCGCGCGCAACGCCTTCTTCGGCCGCATCGCCTCCGTCACCCCCGGCGACATCCAGGCCGAAGTGCGCCTCGACTGCCTCGGCGGACACGCCATCACCTGCATGGTCACCAACGGCAGCGTCAAGCGCATGGGCCTGGTCCCCGAAAAATTCGTCACCGCCGAGGTCAAGGCCCCCTGGGTCATGCTCGCCACCGGCGACGACCCGCCCGATACCAGCGCCCCCAACCGCCTGCACGGCACCGTGCGGCGCATCACCCAGGGCCGCTTCACCTCGGAAATCATGGTCCGGCTCGCCGACGATACCGACGTCTGCGCCGTGATCACCGAAGATTCCCGCGCCGCCCTCAACCTCTCCACCGGCGACCCCGCCTGGGTCTTCTTCACCGAGAACGCCGTCATCCTCAATCTCGGTTAGGGGGATGATGGAGAGGAGGAGGTGATGAGATGAAGAGCTGGGGAAGGGAGGGGGGAGGAAGAGGGGCCCCTTTCCAAAGGGGCCCCTCTTCCTCCCCCCTCCCTTCCCCAGACC
>JACCQO010000039.1 GCA_015709205.1 Desulfovibrionaceae bacterium | reverse complement strand
GGCCCCCCTCCACCCCTCTCCACCCCCAGAAACTTTCAGTTGGATGAGCAAGGGGATGACTGTGGAGTGCGCGTGGATGCCGGACGGGGGGGCGGGCGCGGGACGCTCGGGAAGGGTGGGGAGCGGAGCGAGCGCACCGGGCTGCCGCCGCCTTTGGCGGCGGATGCGCCCTGGGGGAGCGGGGGAAAACGGAAAACCCTTCCGCAGTACGCGACGACGCGAAAGGGGTGCAGCAGCATTGCTGCCCGCGAAAGGGGTGCAGCGTCACGCTGCCCGCTAAAGGGAGGCGCGGCATGGCTGCCGACACAAACGCATCAGGCCGCTCGAAGGCGGCCTGTGCGTTGCGAAAGGAGTCCGGAAACGGGGTGCGGCCAAGAAGGTGAGAACTCGTTCGTTGTAGTGGGCCGGCGGCCCTTCCACATTCTGTCTCTGTTGGTTCTCTTGCTTGGTCGGCCGTCACCACCGTCCCAGGCTCCATAAAGATAGGCATCCTTGCCCCGTAGTCAAGCGCAGGACCCGCCGCGCCTTGCCCGGCGCGGATCGGGCGGAAGAATTGTCTTGGAGCCCTGGTGCGAATCTGCTAGATTGCGAACCTGATCCGGTGCGCCCGCCGTCCGTCCTGCCGGACGCGGGCGCGCATGGCGCAAGGGGCAGGCGCATGCCGCGTCGCGCCCCGCGCACGGGAGTCCCTTCGTGAAGCAGAGCCTCAAATCGCGTCTGACCATCAACTTCGTGGCCCTGGCCGTCATTCCGCTGCTGCTCGTGGCCCTGGTCGTGGCCTGGCTCGGGTTCACCGTGGAACGCCGCCAGGCCCTGGCCCTGGAGGGCGAGGTCGCCCTGCGCGTGGCCGAACGCATGCAGACCCACGTCACCGGCCTGGCCGACGCCCTGCTCCAGGCCGGACAGGCCATCGCCCCCCTGGCGCGCGCGGCCCGGGGACCGGTCGCCGCGACGGGCGTCGCTCACGGCCATGGCCTGTCCCCGGTGCTGCCGGGCGGCGTGCGACGGCTCGACAGGCTCTTCCACATGCCCGGCGCACCGGTCCTGGCCGTGCAGATCCTGGATGCGGACGGCACCACCCTGCTCAACCGCGGCGCGGGCCCGGCCGCGCCCGCGCCGCAGCGCACCGCGTCCGACGACGCCTTTGTCGCGCCCATGACCACGGGCCTGGTCTACTACGGCCCGGTGACCTTCTCCCTGCCCGGCGCGCGGCCCATGATGACCCTCGGCGTGCCTCTGCCCGACCCGCGCACCGGCAAGCCCGCCGCAGTGCTCGTGGCCGACTGCCGGTTGGACGGCATCCGGGACATGGTGGCGGACACCACGGGAAACAGCGGCGAGGTCGTCTACGTGGTGGACGCCGCGCACCGCGTCGTGGCCCATCCCGACGCCAACGTGGTCCTGGCCGGCACCCTGTTCACTCCGCCGCGGGAGGAGGGGGTGCAGAAGGGCCTTTCCGGCACCCTGGTCCTGCTGGCCATGCGCCCGGTCGCCCTGGGCGCGCAGGTCCTGACCGTGATCGCCGAACGCACCATGGCCTCGGCCATGACCGCGGCCCTGGGGGCCATCGTCAGCCTGGCCGCGGCCGTGCTCGTGGGCGTGCTCATGTCCGTGAGCCTGGCGCTGTTCACCGCGCGCCGCGTGTTCGCGCCCATCGAGAACCTGGCGCGCGCGGCCCGCGCCGTGCAGGCCGGGGACCTGGGCTACCGCGCCAGGGCCGACGCGCCCGACGAGCTGGGCGAGCTGGCCGTGTCCTTCAACTCCATGACCTGCCAGCTTTCCTCCACACTGGCCGGGCTTCAGGACAAGGTCCAGGAGCTCACGCGCACCCAGCAGAAGCTCGGCGAGCGCGAAAAGGCCTACCGCGACCTCTTCGAGACTTCGGCCGAGGGCATCCTGGTCACGGACGAACGGCTGCGCGTGCTCGAGGCCAACCAGGCCATGCTCTCCATGCTCGGGCACAGCTACCGCGAACTCACCGGCCTGGACTACGAGGACCTGATCCCGGCCGACGCGCCCGCCGAAAACCCGGCCCAGGCCGCGGCGGCGCTGCTGGCCTCCGGCGGCACCGTGCGCAGCGAGCAGCGCCTGCTGCGCCGCGACGGCTCGTCCTTCGTGGCCGACATCAGCGCCCGCGCCGTGGACCAGCACCGCATCCAGCTCGTGGTCCGCGACGTGACCGCGCGCAAGCGCATGGAGGCCGACCTCGTGGCCGCCCGCACCGCGGCCGAGGACGCCAGCCGCGCCAAGGGCGAGTTCCTGGCCAACATGAGCCACGAATTGCGCACGCCCATCAGCAACGTCATGGGCATGATCGACATGACCCTTTCCACGAACCCCACGGACGAACAGCGCGCCTACCTGCTCCAGGTCAAGGCCTCGGCCGCCTCGCTCCTGCGGATCATCAACGACGTGCTCGACCTCTCCAAGATCGAGGCCAACCGGCTGCGCCTGCTGCCCGAGGATTTCGACCTGCACGATCTCGTGGAGCGCATCCTGGCCTCCTTCGGCCCGGACATCCGGCCCAAGCGGCTGCGCCTGACCTGGGAGGCCGCGCCTTCCGTGCCCCGCTACGTGCGCACCGACCCGGACCGCCTCGGCCAGGTGCTCACCAATCTCGTGGGCAACGCCGTCAAGTTCACCCCCCACGGCGCGGTGGCCGTGCGCCTGTCCTTTCACAACGCCGACCCCGCGCGCCCGCGCATCCTCTTCGAGATCACGGACACGGGCATCGGCATCCCGGACAACGCCCAGGCCACGCTCTTCGACAACTTCACCCAGGTGGACAGCTCCTATTCCAAGCGCTTCCAGGGCACGGGGCTGGGGCTGGCCATCTGCAAGCGCCTCGTGGAGATGCTCGGCGGGTCCATCTGGGTGGAGAGCGAGCCGGGCCAGGGTTCCTCCTTCTTCTTCACCATCGCCTTCACCCCGGCCCGGGCCACGCCCGCGGCCTGGTCCGCGCCCCTGGACGAGGGCCCACGCCCGAATGCCGGGCCCGCGAATGCAGGGGCCACGGAGGCGGGGCCGGAAGCGGAGCGCGCGAACGCACCCGAGCCGCATGCGCCCCTCCCCGACGCCGCCCTCGCCGCACCGGACGCGGCCCCGGGCCCCCGCGTGCTCGTGGCCGAGCGCAACGGCATCCATCGCCTCTGCCTGCGCACCCTGCTCACCGACGCGGGCTACCGCGTCCAGGACGTGCCCGACGCCGACGCGGCCCTGGCCGCCCTGGCCGCGGAAGCCCACGACATCGTGCTGCTTGACACCGGCGACGACCTCGCGCACAACGCCCCGGGCCTGGCCGCCGTGCGCGCCGCTGCCGACGGCGCGCCGGTCATCGCCCTGACCAGTGCGGCCGTCGCCGAGGAACACGCCCGCGCCGAAGAAAAGGCCCGCGCCCGGGCGCGGCCCCCCGCCGGAGGCGACGGCCTGCCGGACGACTGCATCGCCCGGCCCTTTGACCGCGAAACCGTGCTCACGACCATCCGCCGCGTCCTGGCCCGCACGCCGGGCGCGTGACGATTCCCGCGCGACCGTTTCCGCGTAACCGCTTCATGGAGAAACCATGCCCGCAGCCAAGAACCGCAAGACCGACTTCGACGTGATCATCGTCGGCGCAGGCCCGGCCGGCCTGTTCGCCGCCCACCATCTGGCCGAACACTCCGACCTCTCCGTCTGCGTGGTGGAGCGCGGCAAACACGTGGGCTCCCGCCACTGCCCCATCAAGGACGACCAGAGCTGCATCAAATGCACGCCCTGCAACATCCTTTCCGGCGTGGGCGGGGCCGGGCTCTTTTCCGACGGCAAACTCAACTACATCCACAAGCTCGGCAAGACCGACCTGACCCAATTCATGTCCGTGTCCGAGGCCATGCGCCTGATCGACGAGACCGAGCGGGTCTTCAACACCTTCGGCATGGACGGACCCGTCTACCCCACGGACATGGAACGCGCCCAGGCCCTGCGCAAGGATGCCCGCACCCACGGCATGGACCTGCTGCTCATCCGCCAGAAGCACCTGGGTTCGGACAACCTGCCCCGCTACATCGGGGCCATGACCGACTACGTCATGGCCCGCGGCGTGGCCTTCCACACCTCGGAGACCGCCAAGGACATCGTGGTCGAGGACGGCGTGGTGGTCGGCCTGGAGACCAACCGCGCCACGTACACGGCGCGCCACGTCATCCTGGCCCCGGGCCGCGTGGGCGCGGACTGGGTCGGCGACGTCTGCGAGCGTCACGGGCTGTCCTACAGCCAGCGCGGCATCGAAGTCGGCGTGCGCGTGGAGGTGCACCGCGACATCATGGACGACATCACCTCCGTGATCTACGACCCCACCTTCTTCATCCAGACCGGCAAGTACGACGACCAGACCCGCACCTTCTGCACCAACCGCGAAGGCTTCGTCTCCCTGGAGAACTACCGCGACTTCGTCTGCGTCAATGGCCACGCCTACGCGGACAAGAAGTCCGAGAACACCAACTTCGCCTTTCTCTCCAAGGTCGTGCTCACCGAGCCGGTCTCGGACAACCAGGCCTACGGCGAGCAGATCGGCCGCCTGGCCACGCTCATCGGCGGCGGCAAGCCCATCCTGCAGCGCTTCGGGGACTTGAAGCGCGGCCGCCGCTCCACCTGGCACCGCATCCAGAAGGGCTACATCGAGCCGACAATGAAGAACGTGACCTGCGGCGACCTGGCCATGGCCCTGCCGCACCGCATTCTCTCCAACCTGGTGGAGGGGCTGGAAAAACTGAACATCGTGGTGCCCGGCGTGGCCAACGAGGAGACCCTGCTCTACGCCCCGGAGATCAAGTTCTTCGCCACCCAGGTGGAGGCCGACGGCCACCTGGAGACGTCCATCCGCAATCTCTTCGTGGCCGGGGACGGCCCGGGCGTGGCCGGAAACATCGTCTCCGCCGCCGCCACGGGCATAGTTCCGGCCCGCGAAATCTGCCGCCGCGCCGAGGAGCACGCCACGGGCCAGGCCACGGACTGCGCCTGACGCACGCCAACCGCCTTTGCGCCCACGATTTTCGTGCCAAAAATCGGCCCGCGTCCGGGGGCCGATTTTTTTTGGCCCACGAACCCTGCAACCACGCCGCGGCCGGAGGATCAGAAAAATTATAATGCATCTCTTGCCCCAATATCATTGACCGAATGCCCTTCTGGGCTAGTCTCGTCGCCAGGGCTGACGCACGGAGGGCCACGCTGCCGCGGCAACGCCCGCTGCACCCGCTGCGCCCGGTGCCGCGAGCGCGACGGCGGCACCAGCCTTCCGGCCCGGCCCATGCCGAGAGTAATGCCGCGCCGCACGAACCGGATGCGCGACGGAGCCAAATTCACGTTCCAAACGCCACCACCAGGGGCAAGGGGGATTCATCATGTTCAAAAACCTGAAGCTCGGGCTCAAGCTGGGACTGGGATTCGGCTTGGTCCTCGTTCTGACCGCCATCGTGGCCTTCACCGGGTACTCCGGCATGATCGGAGTGACCAGCCGCGTGGAAAAGGCCGACGACGTGAACCGCCTGGTCAAGACCGTGCTCGAGGCCCGCCAGCAGGAGAAGAACTTCATCATCCGCGACGACGTCTCCTACATCGACAAGGTGAAGGAGAAGGTGGACGCCACCCTGGAGCAGGCCAAGGCCACCAAGGACAAGTTCGCCGACACCCTCAACCGCGAGCAGATGGACTCTGTCATCAAGCAGGTTTCCGCCTACCACGCCGCCTTCACCAGCTACGTGGACATCGACAAGGAGCAAAAAAAGGCCAACGCCCTGATGACCGAGGACGCGATCAAGGTGCTCACCCAGGTCGAGGCCGTGCGCGCGGACCAGAAGAGCGTGCTGTTGGAACTCCTCGATTCCGGTACGGCCGCCCCGATGCAGATCCGCGACCGGCTGGCCAAGGCCGACGACGCCAACCGGCTCATCAAGCTGTTCTGGGAGGTGCGCAAGAACGCCCTGGTGTTCATGGATGGGCACGACCCCAAGGACGCCCAGGCCGCCGACGAGGGCCTCGGCAAGGTGCTCGCCCTGTGCGCCGACCTGCGCAGCCGCCTCTCCGTACCCAAGCATCTCGCCCAGCTCGACGCCTCGGCCAAGGGCGTGGAAACCTACCGGGAGTTGCTCAAGACCTTCGCTGGGCTGCTGGAGAAGAAGTCCACGGCCGAGCAGAAGATGCTCGATGCCGCCCGGGGCGCCGTGAACGTCTGCACCGAGGCGCGCAACGACCAGAAGAACAAGATGAACGACGAGATCACCCGCGCCAACGCCATGGTCATGACCGGCGCGGGCGTGGCCCTGGTCATCGGCCTGCTGGCCGCCATCCTCATCACGCGGATGATCACCGGCCCGGTGCTCAAGGGCGTGCGCTTCGCCGAGGCCGTGGCCGGCGGCGACCTCTCCTCGGACATCGACCTGAACCAACGCGACGAGATCGGCATGCTCGCCACGGCCCTCAACCGCATGGTCGCCAAGCTGCGCGAGATCGTGGGCGACGTGCAGTCCGCGGGAGAAAACGTGGCCTCGGGCTCCGAGGAGCTTTCGGCTTCGGCCGAGTCCCTGTCCCAGGGCGCCACGGAGCAGGCCGCCAGCGTGGAGGAGATATCCTCGTCCATGGAGGAGATGAGCGCCAACATCCGCCAGAACGCGGACAACGCCACCCAGACCGAGCAGATCGCCCTCAAGGCCGCCCAGGACGCCCAGGACGGCGGCAAGGCCGTGACCCAGGCCGTGGACGCCATGAAGAACATCGCGGAAAAGATCTCCATCATCGAGGAGATCGCGCGCCAGACCAACCTGCTGGCGCTCAACGCGGCCATCGAGGCCGCGCGCGCGGGCGAGCACGGCAAGGGCTTCGCCGTGGTCGCGGCCGAGGTGCGCAAGCTGGCCGAACGCTCCGGCGCGGCCGCCTCGGAGATCAGCGAGCTGTCCTCCTCCACCGTGGACGTGGCCGAGCGCGCGGGCATCATGCTCGAAAAGCTCGTGCCCGACATCCAGAAGAACGCCCAACTCGTGCAGGAGATCGCCGCTTCCAGCAACGAGCAGAACGCGGGCGCGGAGCAGATCAACCGCGCCATCCAGCAGCTCGACCAGGTCGTGCAGCAGAACGCCTCGGCCTCCGAGGAAATGGCTTCCACCTCCGAGGAACTGGCCAGCCAGGCCCAACAGCTCCAGGCGACCATCGCCTTCTTCCACCTGGGGCACAACGTGTCCTCCACCGCCGCGCCCAGGCGCAAGACCGTCTCGGCCCAGGCCGCGCGACCCAAGGGCATCGAGCAGGGCCGACCCGCCGCCAAGCCCGCCAAGGACTCCGGCCACGCCGGCGGCCCCGGCGGCGCCACGGACAACGGGCACGGCCAGGGCATGCACATCGCCCTTGGCGACGACGTGGCCGACGAGGAATTCGAGCGTTTCTAGAGCACACGGGCGGCCCCCCGCGCAACGGGGGGCCGCCACAACAGCGGAGGCCCCATGAGCACCACCAAAACGGGCTCCGCCGCGGCTGCGGCGGCCGAAACCAACCAATACCTGACCTTCACCCTGGACGACGAGTGCTTCGCCCTGAACATCGCCACGGTGCGCGAAGTGCTGGAGCTGACCAGGATCACCCGTGTGCCGCGCACCCCGCCCTTCATGCGCGGCGTCATCAACCTGCGCGGGCACGCCGTGCCCGTGGTCGATCTGCGCCTGAAGTTCGGCATGGCCCAAATCGAGGACACCATCAACACCTGCATCATTATCAGCGAGGTGGACTGCGGCGAGGAAAACGCCGTGGTCGGCATGCGCGTGGATTCCGTGCGCGAGGTGCTGGAGATGGACGCCTCCTCGGTGGAGGCCGCACCGCGCATCGGCGCGGCCATCAACACCGACTTCATCCGCGGCATGGCGCGCCAGGGCGACGACTTCGTCATCATCCTGGACATCGACCGCATCTTCTCCGCCGAGGAACTGGCCTCCATGAGCTGCGCCGGCGTGCCCGAGGCTGGCGTCGAGGAGGCGTAGGCCCGATCCGGCCCCGGCCCACGACGACAAAGCGCCCCGGAGGATGCTCCTCCGGGGCGCTTGCGCACGTGCGGTGCGGGCGCGGCGTCGGGCGGCGCGGGCTTCGCCGCTCCGCGCGCCCGGCCCGCCCGGCCCACCCTAGTTCATCCACAGGCCGGGCTCGGCGTCGCGCAGGTATTCGTCCATCTCCGGGCTCAACCCCACGCGGACGGCGTCCTCGCCCACGTCCAGAAGCACGTTGCCGTCCGGGTCCAGGCCCACGTCCAGGGCCAGTTCGCGCAAATGCCGGTGCACGCCCTCGATCCTGGCGCGCACTGTCTCGTCCGTATCGTACGCCCCTCTCGGGACGGCGGCTGCATGCAGGTATTCCATGGTTTCCTCCTCGGCGGGCCCCAGCCCGCCTCGTCTCCCCCATACATAAGACCTGCCCGCCCCCTGACAAGCGGGCAGGGCCCGCTGCCGGTGGACGAACGGCGTGTGCTGCGGGAAAGATGGGGGTTTCCCCCGTTCGTATCTAAAAATGGACGGGGAGGGGAACGCCAGCCGCTATGAAGACGCGGACAGCGGCTGCCGAGAGCCGCAAGCGCCGGACGCCGCTTTCCTTGCCACGACCTTCCCACCTCCAGACACGAACGGGGGAAAGCCTCATCCCCTCGCGGCACCAGCCGTTCGTCCGCCGGCAGCGGGCCCCGCCCGCCCCGCCCCGTCAGTCTTCGTCGGCGAGGGCGCGGGGGTCGAAGTAGCGGTAGGCCAGGGTGATGAGCACGGCGAAGGCGGCGGCGGCGGTGCCCAGGGCCGCGTCGTAGTAGTGCGGCGCGGTCAGGGCCAGGCGCATGAGCACCGTGGCCAGGGCGTAGCCCGAGTTGCGGAAGATGGCGTGGAACGCGGGCAGGAACTGCTGCGACAGGAGCACGAGCAGGATGTCGCTGAAGATCAGCACGGTGTAGAAGGTCTCGAAGAACTCGTAGGCCGGGCCGTGCGTATAGTGCAGGTACATGTCCCACGCACCCGTGACCACGAACAGGCCGAGCAGGAACAGGGCCACGGCCTTCTTCATGGCCACGAAGCGGTAGCGGTCCACCCCGCTCTTGAGCAGGGATTTCTGCTGGACCATGCGGTAGTAGAATCCGAGGAGCACGAAGATGACCAGCGCGCCCACGCCCGAGGCCAGCAGCGGCAGCACCGGCCCCACGGACTCCAGGGCGATGGGCTCGGGAAAGAAGGCCAGTTCCTTGAAGGCGTTGCGCAGCAGGATCAGGGCCAGGATCTCCAACTGCTTGCCCACGGACTTGGAGAGCGAGCACGGCAGCGTGAAGACCAGGCCCACGACCTCCAGCACCAGGACCAGGGTGAAGGCCAACCCCACGGCGTGGAAGTGGTTGGTCGGCGTGATCGAGGCCAGGGACGGCGGCAGCCAGCCCTGGCGGTTGCACTCGATGGTCAGCAGCGCGCCGAGGAAGAACAGCGTCAGCAGGCCGCCGACCACCCGTTCGGTACGCGGCGACTCCCAGAGGTTGTGCAGGGGGTCGAAGAGGTAGGTGGCGGCGTTGTAGAAGATCTGCATGCGGGATACCTTTGCGGGCCATTGCGCCCGCTCCTGTACATGCGCATTCCCGCGGCCGCTGTAAAGGGGCGCGAAGGCGGCGGAAGGATTTTTCCTGCCGACAGCGCAACGGGCCACGGTGACCGCCCTGCGCCCCGAGACCGTGCGACCGGACGGTGTGTCTCCCGAGGGCGCACGGTTCCGACCTTTGCCCACGCCGCCGGGCGGCCGTCGCACCGGACCAACCGGACTTGGCGCGGTCCCGGGCCCGGGCGCTCCCGCCCCGCCGCCGCGCGCCGCTCCCGGCGGGGTGGGCGACGGCGGGACCGACGGACCGGCAGATGGCCCGACGGGCGAGGAAGCGACCGACCCGCTGGTCGGCGCAACCGGCCGCCCACCGGGCGGCTCCCAGGACCGCGCGGCGCGTCCCAGACAACGCGCGGGCCAGGACAGCCCCCCGCCCGGACCGCACGGCGGCCCGGGTTCGCCCTGCTCCAGGGCCCATCGGCCAGACCACGGCAAGATCCGGCGCAAGTCCCGATCCCGCGCCCCGCGCTCCCGAGCCTCCTGGTCCCGCAAGCCCCGGTCCGGAGCAAGGATGGAAAGGATGGACATGACCGCCTCCTTTGTCCCCCCGGTTTTCCCGGTCGGCCCCCCGGGTTTTCCAGATCCGCCTTTCGGTTTTTCCAGACTGGCCTTCCGGCCGCGCCCAGTCCACCCCGCCTCCATGACGACGGCGCTACGACCCCGCGGCGATTGCGCACGCCGCCGAAACGCCGTATGGCCGCCGTCCTCCCGTCGCGGACGTCGCCGAAGGTGGTCGGGAATCGTCTGGAATCACCGCAGACTGTCGGGCGGGGGTGCGGGCGACGGGGGCCGGTGCCCGTTGCCGAGCCGTCGCCGGTCCGTCGCAGTTTGGGGGAAGCGGCACAAGCCGAAATCGCCGTGCTCGCCGGATAGCCGGAATCGCCGGGTTCCGCCGGAGACGGCCCCGAGGCAGCCGACCGCGCGCCGGCAAGCCGGATGCACAAAAAAGGCGCGGGCCGCGACGAGGGTGCCCGTCGCGGCCCGCACTGCATGGGGTATGGGTTGGCTGAGGGGAGTGGGGCCCCGGAGCCAGTGAGTTACAACCAGCTGATATTGTTCAACAAAAAACAAACACAGCGAACAGAAACCAACCTGTGTGTCCATCCTGCCGGAATCAGGATGTGCTTCTCAGGCTTCGTCTAGCCGTTGGCCGCGTTCTTGAGGGAGTCGCGGACCTGGGTGAAGAAGTCGTTGGCGCGCAGGGACTCGCTGATGCCGCACAGTCCCTTGACGACCATGAGCAGATCCATGGCCTTGACGGTGACGTCGAAGAGGCCGTTGTTGATCTTGCAGAGGTTGCCGTCGCGCTTAATGAGGTAGGCGCGCTTTTCCTTGACCTTGCCGTCGGTGGTGACCACCGAGTAGGCCTGGTTGCCGTCGCTGGTGGCGTAGAGTTTCTGCTGGGTGAGCACGCCGGTCTCGTCGTCGAAAAACGAATGCTCGGCGCAGACCTGGCCCAGGAAGGTGATGTCGGAACCGGTATCGTTGTGCAGCGTGATTTCTTCCATGGCGGCCAGACGATCCTGTTCTGTGCACTGCTTGGTCATGGAGACTACCTCCTCCGTCAATCAGGTTGGCAGTTTGAGTTGCTCGGGCCCGCCGGATTTCTTCTTCTCCGGCTCCGGGGGCCGTATATCCGGGGGCATGGGGGAGTCGTCGAACAACGCCCCGCCGCCCCTGTTGCGCCAATAGTGTTCCAGGTCGGCCTTGGAGACGCGGTATTCCTTGCCGAGCTTGGCGGCCCGCAGTTCGCCCGCCTTGATGGCCCGGCGGATGGTCTCCTTGTGGCAGCTCAGAAGCCCGGCGGCCTCCGCGAGAGTGTAGGTGGTCTTTTCCTGCATGCCGCCGTTGTGACCGCCCGGCGGGCACTCGCCGCCGTGGTCCGCGATCTCCTAGAAATCCAGGTCCATACCAAAGAGCGCCGTGCCTGTTGCCCGGAAATTAGGAGAGTACTACCACCCATAATCAACTGTTGTCAACAATTGCCCACAAAGAATTACCTTCGCGCACAATGCACCCTGCCATACACGCGGTGGCCGATCGTGTGCGACCCAGTGACGATTTCATGCCGCCATGGCCATTTACGGCGGCAGTGCACTCCTGCTTTCCAGGAGAGCGTGCTTCCCGGGCCCTGGCGCACCGTGCGCAACGGTGGCCCGGGCGGCGCTCGGCGCGCCGGGCCCCGTGGTGCCGCAGCACGGCGCGGGCGGAGAGAGGATTGACGAAACAGGGAACCGCGGGACGCGAACCCGTCGCGCGTGGCGCGGGCCGCAGCGACATGCTATCTTGTTGATTTATTGACGGGACAGGAAGGATGGTGCTACGCAGCCGCGCCGCGAAGGGGTCAGACGCACAGATCCAGCAGGCCGCCCCGCTCGCCCAGGGGCGACGGCGGAACGCGCCGCGGCGGGAACGCCGCAAGCACGCTGCGCACGGGCGCGGGTTCGACCGCGCGCGCCTGATGGGCCGCGAAATCGGCGCGCACCCTGGCGGCCGCCGGACTGGACCGCTCCACCTTGGCCGAAGACGTGCCGGCCAAGGCCGCGCCAGCCGAAGACGTGCCAGGCAAGGACGTGCCAGGCGAGGACGTGTTGGTCGAGGACGTGTCGTCACCCATGGCGAAGCACCTTTCCCCCCATTCCATAGGTACTCCCGCCACAGGGCACGCGCAAGCCCCCGCGCGAACGCAAGCGCTCGGCGGCCCCGCCCGCGCGCCGGGAACAGGCGGCCGCGCCAAGACCTGCAGGGGTGGATGGTTGTGGGGAAAAGGCCGAAAAAAGCCGTCGGACCCGGCCCGGACGAAAAATGTCCACGGGAAGCCGGTCAGGCCGTGCCCAACCGCCCGGCCCGATCGCCTGGTCCGATCGCCCGGCCCGGCGCTAGCCCGCCGCGACCGGGTCGGCCGCAACCCGTCCGGCCCGCTCCGCGGGCTCCAGGCGGCACAGCCCGCACTTGATCGGCTCGGCCCCGGAATCCGGGTCGAACTGCTCGTGGCCGTAGAGCAGGTTGGCGCAGCTCTCCCGCCAGCCGTGCTCCGGGCCGGGCCTTTCCGGGAACCACCAGCCGTGGTCCGCCTGGACCACGTCGCGGGCCAGCCCCGCGTCGCACCGCACGAAGAACCGCGCCCGGCCGTACGGCGTGACCACGTCGGCCGCGTCGCCCTCGGCCAGGCCCAGCCGCGCGGCGGTCTCCGGATGCACGGCCACCAGCGGACGCGGGCGCAGCCGCCGCAGGGATGCGATCTGCCGCCCGGCGGAGTGGAAGAAGGGCAACACCTTGCACCCGGACATCAGGATCAGCGGGTACTCGGCTGCAAGCTCCGGCATGGAGACCGGGGAGAGCGGCGGCTCCCGGTACACGGGCAAGGAAGGCCGCCCGGCCCGGGCCATGATCGAGCTGACCAGCTCCACCTTGCCGCTGGGCGTGGGGAACCCCTCGGTTTCGTGCTTGCGGTAGCACATCTTGCCGAGAAGAATGCCCTTTTCCGCAAACCGCTCGAACGTCAGCCCAGCGGGTTCGAGCAACCAGGCGAGGTAGGCGTCCCAGTCGGCCCAGGGAAAGGCCTCGTCCAGGCCCAGCCGGTGCGCCAGGTCCAGGATCACCGCGCGGTCGTCGCGCGCCTCGCCGGTCTGGGCCAGCCTGCGCCGGGCCAGCACGCACCAGAGCTTGTGGAAGTAGACCACGTCGTCCTGCTCCAGCCAGTGGGCCGCGGGCAGCACGAGGTCGGCCAGTTCCATGGTCGGGGTCATGAAGAAGTCCGAGGCCACGGTGAACTCCAGGTGGTCGCGCAGGGCCGCCTCCACCACGTCGCCGCGCGTGGCCGTGAGCATCGGGTTGGTGCCCACCAGCCACACGGCGCGCGGCCGGTAGGGCTCGCCCGAGACGCAGGCGTCCCAGAAGGTCGGCTGGTGGCAGCCGGGCCCGAAGGGAAACCGCCCCGCGCCGATCATCCTGCCCCGCTGCGCCTCCGTGAGGAACTGTGCGCCCAGGACGTCCTTGTTCTCCAGGGGCGACTTGCAGCGCACACCCTCGGGCGGCACCCAGTGGACCATGCCCCCGGGCACGTCGAGGTTGCCGGTCACGGCCATGAGCAGGAGCAGGGCCCGGCCGGTCTGGAACGCGTTCACGCTCATGTCGATGCCGTTGCCCCAGAGGACGCAGGCCGGGGACGCGGCCGCGAAGGCCCGCGCCGCGCGGCGGATGTCCTCGGCCGGAACGCGGGTGATCGGCGCGGCCCATTCCGGCGAAAAGGCGCGCACATGCTCCGCCAGCTCCGGGAACCCCTGGCAGTGCTTTTCCACGAACTCCGCGTCGTGCAGCCCCTCGCCGATAATCACGTGCAGCAGCGCCAGGACCAGGGCGCATTCCGAACCGGGCCGCAGTTGCAGGTGCAGGTCGGCGGCGGCGGCCGTGGGCGTGCGCCGGGGATCGGCCACCAGGACCGTGCGCGCCCCGCGCAGGGCCCGGCGCTGCAGGGCCCCGCACATGCCGTCGGCCGCGCCGAAGGCCGGGGCGTTGCAGCCGAACACGAGCACGCCGGCGGGCATGACCCCGCCGTGGCCGTAGACGTCGGCCACGGGCAGCCAGCCCACGGTGATGGCCGAGGAGATCAGGCGCGGCAGGAAGCAGTTGTGGCCGGGGCCCACGTAGTTGGGCGAGCCGAAGGCGTGGATGAAGCGGCCGGTGAACTCGGTGTAGGGCCGCCCGGTGCCCTGGCACAGGGCCACGTACTCGGGGCCGGATTCGCTCCGGATGCGCGCGAAGGTCGTGGCCATGAGGTCCAGGGCCTCGTCCCAGCCGATGCGTTCCCATTTCCCGCCGCCGCGCGGGCCCGTGCGGCGCATGGGGTGCAGCAGCCGGTCCGGGTGGCGGATGAACTCCGGCCCGGACGCGCCCTTGGGGCAGACGTAGCCCCGGCTGGTGGGACTCTGCGGGTCGCCGACGACCTTGACGGGCCGCCCTTCGGCGTCGAGATGCACGAGGACCTGACAGACGCCGTGGCAGCCCCGGCAGGAGGTGCGGACGATGCGCGCCGGTTGGGACGATTGCATGGCTGGCCTCCGCAAGCAACGGGTGGGCAACGAGCGGAAACGTCACATGCCGCACAGTTGCGACCCGCTCCGGCCCGCCGCCCCGGCGGCAGCGGGCTGGGGCAAGATCACGCGAAATAGATGCATATACATCCATATCCTGCCGTCAATCCGCCGCGGGGCGCGCCCCACGGGGCCGCCCAACACGCCGGGCCCGCCCGGTCACGCGGCGGGCAGGGAAACGACGAACTCCGTGCCCCGGCCGGGCTCGGAGGAAAAGCTCACCGAGCCGCCCAGGTAGCGCTCGGTCAGCAGCCGGATGCTGTAGGTGCCGTAGCCGCGGCCCGAGCCCTTGGTGGAGAAGGAGCGGTGGAAGAGCTGGGGCTGGACGTCGGCCGGAATCACGGCCGCGTTGCGCACGCAAAAGCGCACCCGGCCCCCGTCCCGTTCCAGGCGCACGAGCACGTCGCCGCCCTCCGGGGCCTCCAGGGCGTTCTTGACCAGATTCACGAGCACCCTGCGCAGCAGCTTGGGGTCCGTGCGCAGGGCCGGCGGGTCCGCGGGCAGCTCCATCTCGATGGCGCGGCCGACGGCCATGCTCTGGTGCTCGAAGAAGCGCACCGCCTGGCGCACGACGTCGGCGGCCGAGAGCACGGCCTTGCGCGTCAGCAACTCGCCGGATTCGGCCTGCCCCAGTTCCATCTGGGCGGTGATCTCCTCCACCAGATAGTTGAAGTGCACGTGGACCAGATCGGTGGTCTCGCGCATTTCCTCGGGCACGGACGAGCACACGAACTCCATGAGGCCCTTGACCCCCGAGGCCGTGTTGAGCACGTCGTGAAAGAAGATGCGTTCCAGGGTCGTGCGCCGTTTCTCGGCGCTGATGTCCTGGGCCGCGAAGATTACGACGCGGCCGCAGTCGCAGTCCTCAGGCGTGCAGGTGACGCGCAGGTCCAGGGCCACCATCCCGCTCTCGGCGCGGCGCACGATGCGGCATTCCTCCACGCACGGCTTGCCGGCCAGGGCCTGGCGGATGGAGAGCAGCGCGCCGCAGGTGAAGCAGAATTCGGATTCGCCGCACCCGTCCGGGTGCAGGCAGGAATTCTCGCAGCCCAAGGCCTCGCCCGGGCGCTTGCCGCGCACGAACGCCCCGCGCGGCACGCCCAGGGCGTTCAGAAACCGCTTGTTGGCGAACAGGATCTGGCGACTGTCGTTGAGAATGAAAACGTAGTCGTTGACGGCGTTGAGGGCGCGTTCGATGGGCGAATTCTCGAAGAACACGGCCGCATCGACCAGTTCCTCGGGCTCCCGGCGCCCGTGCGCGCCCGACCACTGCGGCACGGTCATATCTACTTCCTGCATGGCTTTCCCCCCCGGGAAAACGATCGGCCCCCGCAGGCACCCTACGCCAGCCCCGGCCCATGCGCAAGGCGGCGGGCCGGGGCCCGGAGCACGCGAGGCCGCCCCGGGCGTCTAGAGCCGGTCGATGATCGCCGTGAGCTTGCCCAGCACCTCGGGAACGTCGCGGCCCAGGATGCGGATGATCGGCTCCTTGCCGTCGCCGCCGCGGTCCGCCACGGCGTCCACGGCCCTGGGGTCCTCGGCGCGCGCCAGGGCGTCCATGGTCCCCCACTCCAGACTGGAGCCCTCGCGCTCGCGCACGTCCGCGGGCTCGTCCGCGCGGTCGAAGCGCGCGGCCGTGAGCCCGGCCTCGCGCACGGCGCGCTCCACGTCCGGGTTGCAGGCGATGCTCGCCGCGCAGGCGATCTCCGGGTTGAAGCGGCGCGCCGCGAGCACGACCTTGGCCATGTGCGAGGAGGCCCCGAAGGCCGGGCAGCCGCAGGCCATGACCCGGCCCGCGCGCGTGCGCGTGACCCGGCCGGTGTAGGCCGCCACGTCGTCCAGGCCCATGGGCCAGGGCAGGGCCAGGGCCAGGTTCAACCGCACTTCGGGCACCAGCCGGTGCATGCCCGGCGTGGTCTGGAGCACGTCCACGGCCTCGTCCAGGGCGCGCAGCACTCCGGCGCGCGCCCGCTCGCGCACCAGGGGCGCGTCGTGGCGCGGCGGGCCGTAGCCCTTGCCCGGGGCGTAGCCCGCGCGCAGGCAGAGATTCAGATAGGCCTGGGCCTTGCGCACGGCCTCCTCCATGCCCAGGCCGTGGCCCAGCCCCGTGGCGATGGCCGCGGACAGGGTGCAGCCCGTGCCGTGCGTGTGCACGGTGTCCACGCGCTCCACGGCCAGGCCCACGGGCTCGGCCCCGGGCAGGGCCAGCCAGTCCGTGACCGTGCCCCGCACGGGGCGGCCGCCGCCCTCGGCCGCGTCCGCCTCGGGCCCGAAGTGGCCGCCCTTGAGCAGCACGGCCTTGGGCCCCAAGGCCAACAGGGCCACGGCGGTCTCGCGCGCCGAGGCAGCGTCCGCGATCCGGCGGCCCGTGAGCCGTTCGGCCTCGGGCACGTTGGGCGTGAGCAGCGCGGCCAGGGGCAGCATGCGCTCCTTGAGCGCGGCCACGGCGTCCTCCTGCAGCAGGGCGTGGCCGGACTGGCTCACGCAGACCGGGTCCACCACCAGGGGCAGCCCGCGCTCGCGCACCTCGGCGTCGAGCACGTCGGCCAGGGCGTGGATGATCGGCGCGGAAAAGAGCATGCCGGTCTTGGCCGCGTGCAGGGGAAACCCGGCCAGCACCGTGGTCAGCTGCTGCGCCGCGAAGCCGGGCTCGGGCGCGTGGATGGCGTCCACGCCCAGGCCGTTCTGGGACGTGAGCGCGGTGATCACGCTCATGCCGAAACCGCCGAGCATGGCGATGGTCTTGAGGTCGGCCTGGATGCCGGCCCCGCCGCCGGAGTCGGATCCGGCGATGGTCAGGATGTTGGGGACGTGGCGTGCGTCGCGCATGATCGCTCCTTGTCTGTGCAAGCTTCCATCTTCGGTGGGCTGTGGTGAAAATCGCGGAAAAAGGCTCGCGGCGCAAGGCCGTGGCGGGATTCGCGGGAATGTTCGGGCCGCTGGGCCGGGCTCAGGCGTCCTCGCCGCCCGCGCTGCGCACGTCCTTGAGGGACAGGCCGGAGCGGGCCATCATGGCCAGGGTGGCCAGGATCGGCGGCACGAAGGTGACGATGCGCACCACCAACCCCAGGGCCAGGGCCTGTTCGCGCGAGACGCCGAACCAGCCCAGGCTCAGGACCATGGCCGCCTCGAACACGCCCAGGCCCCCGGGCGACGAGGGCACGGCCATGCCCAGGGAGGCGACCACGAAGACCGTGAGCACCTGCGAAAAGCTCAGGTCCAGGCCGCCGACCCACCACAGGGCCGAGGCCATGAAGCTGACGAAAAAGGTCCACACGCCCGCGGAATAGAGCGCGAGCACGAGCAGGAACGAAGGGCTGGCCACGCCCTGGAGCTGGTCCAGCACCTCGCGGAAGAGCAGCCGCGCGCGCTCGAAGGGGATCAGCCGCTCCGCCCACGCGCCCACGGACGGCATGAGCCGGAGCACCAGCAGACAGATCCAGACCCCGCCCACGAACACGGCCAGGGGCACCACGGCGAAGTCCTTGCCGAGCATGGCCGCGGTGCACAGCCCGAGCAACAGCAGGCAGTTGAGGTCGAAGAACCGCTCCCAGAAGACCAGGCCCAGGCCGTGGCTCACGGAGATGCCCGTCTCGCGGCGCAGATAGAAGGCCTTGGCCACCTCGCCGAGCTTGGCCGGAAAGATGTTGTTCACGCCCATGCAGAAGATCGAGGCCTTGAAGGTGGTCCAGAGCCCGGCGCGGAAGCCCGTGAGGTAGTCGAAGCGCAGCCCCACGGGCACGTACTGGCCCAGGCTGAAGACCAGAAGCCCGACCAGGGGCACCAGCTCGTAGCGGGTCAGGGCCCGGCCGAACTGCTCCAGGTCCATGCCCCAGAAGGCGTACAACAGGCAGCCCGCCACCACGGCGGTGCGGAGAACCAGGGAAAGAATCTTGCGCATGGACGTCCGTCGGGTTGCGGTGCTGCGCTCGGCCGCCGGTCGCGGCGGCCTGGGCCGGGCGGCGGATCAGCCGTCGCGCCGGGCCTCGCGGGTCTTGTAGTCGGTCAGCATCAGTTCGTAGCGCTCGCGGAAGTGGCGCACGATGGTCTCCAGGATCAACCCGGAGCAGAGCAGGAACATGGCCAGCATCTCCAGGGCCGCGGCCAGCACGGCCGAGGGCACCTTGTAGACGTAGGCGTAGCGCATGTACTCCAGCACCGGCCCCGCGCCCACGGCCAGCCCGAGCAGGAAGCACGCGGCCGAGGCCCAGCCGAAGAAGCACATGGGCCGGTAGTTCTTGAACACGTGGGCGATGGTGCGCAGCACGCGCGCGCCGTCGGTGACGGTGTTCAGCTTGGACTCGCTCCCCTCGGGCCGCGCGCCGTAGGCCACGGGCACCTCGCGGATGCGGAAGCGCTTGTCCAGGGCGTGCAGGGTCAGCTCGGTCTCGATCTCGAAGCCCGAGCTCATCACCGGCATGGTCTTGACGAAGTAGCGGCTCATGGCCCGGTAGCCGGAAAGGATGTCGCCCAGGTCGGCGCGGAAGAGGCGGTTGATGAGCCAACGCACCAGCCGGTTGCCGAAGCCGTGCATGGGCCGGGTGTTCTGGGCGTCGTAGGCCTGGGAGGTGAGCCGGTCGCCCACGGCCATGTCCGCCTCGCCCGCGAGCACCGGGGCCAGCAGCTCGCGCACCGCCGCCGCCGGATAGGTGGCGTCGCCGTCGACCATCACGTAGGCGTCGGCCTCCACGTCGCGGAACATGGAGCGGACCACGTTGCCCTTGCCCTGCAGCGGCTCGGACCGCACGATGGCCCCGGCCTCGGCGGCCAGGGCGGCGGTGGCGTCCGTGGAGTTGTTGTCGAAGACGTAGACCTCGGCCTCGGGCAATGCGCGGCGGAAGTCGCGCACCACGGTCTGCACTGTCTGCGCTTCGTTGTAGCAGGGTATCAGGACGGCGATCTTCATGGGTGCGCACGGGCTCCGGCTGCATGTCGATTCGGCGGCGCGGGCCGCCGTGTCCGTTTCATAGAGGGATCAGGGCCGCTTGTAAACTCCGTACAGGCTCACGCGCGGCCCGGGCTGGCGCACGTGGGCCATGGCGTAGTACGGGTCGCGGAAATTCATGTTCACGTCGCCCACGCGCGTCTCGTCCACGTCGGCGTCGTCCCAGTAGGGCGAGATCGCGGCCACGGGCTCCAGGACGAAATGCTCGCGCAGTTCGTCCAGGGCCCAGGAATCCTTGTGCCACATGTTCATCTGGCGGCCGAAGACCTCGTCCACCAGGAGCACGCGCCAGCCCGCGTCGAGCAGTTCGGCCACCGCGGCGCTCGGCGCCAGGCCGGACTGCAGGATGCGGTTGAGCGCGATGCCGTTCACGCCGTCCGCGAGCCCCCAGCGCAGGTGCGCCTCTTCCCGGAAGCCGAGCAGGTTCGGGTGGCGCTCCTGCAGAAAACGCAGGGAGCGCGCCCCATAGGGCAGGTAGGGCGAGGAGACGGTGTTGTAGAGCACGAAGAGGTCCGGCTCCGCGCGCGCCGCGGCGTGCAGCTCGCGGGTCGCGACCTGGCGCGTGTCCTCGCGGCCCATGATGCGCAGCCAGCCCGCGTCCACGTAGAGCGAAAAGGCCACGCACCCGACCACCAGGGCGGCGAAGAGCGGGGGCCGCGCCACGGCCAGGCGGGCGGGCAGCAGCGTGGCCGGAAAGGCGCAGAACAGGGCGAAGAGCACCACGTAGTAGTTGCCGATGACCGGGAGCAGCAGGAGGATGAGCAGGAGCCCCGCGAGCCCGAGGAAGAGCGCGAGCGCGGCGGCCGGATGCACGCCCCCGGGCCGTCCGGAAGCGTAGCGGTTCGCGGCCCAGGGCAGGGAGAGGAAAAAGCCGCACGCGGCCAGCGGGGCCATGTTCAGGAAGGTCTCCACGTAGGGCGCGAAGAATTCCGGATGCAGGCCGAAGACCATGGTTTCCGTGGGCGTGGCCACGTTGCCGCCCAGGCCGAGCCAGCGCGTCAGCGCCAGCGCGGCCGCCGCGCCCAGGCAGAACCCCGCGGCCTCGCGCGCCGGGGTGCGCCAGTCCGACGAGGGGCCGCCGGGCGCAGCGCCCTGCCCTCCCCCGGCGAGTGCCCCCAAAGCCGCGCCGGAAACGGCCCGAAAATGCAGCAACGGGAAATAGACCCAGAAGACCAGCAGCGGAGGCACGGTGAGCGCGGCCGCCATGGCCGCGGCCCCCGCCAGCACCAGGCGCGGGGCGAGCACCCGAGCGCGGGGAACCACGCCGACCACCGCCGCCCGCCAATCGTCCTTGACCAGGCCCGCCGTGCGCGCGGCCTCGCGCTCCTTGTGCGTCCAGTAGAGCCACACGGCCGCGTAGAACAGGGAGAAGCCGGGCAGCCACTGCTTGACCGTGTGCGCCAGGACCACGGTGACCAGGTTCAGTCCGCTGAAGACGAAGAAGAGCAGCCCGTGCGCCCGGCCCGCGGCGCGGTCCACCACGCGCGTGGCCAGGATCAGCGCGCCGAGAAAGACCAGGGCCCCGCAGGCGCGCAGAAAGCCCACGGGCGCGAGGTAGTTGTTCAGGGCCTCGGCCGTGAGCCCGGCCAGGCCCGCGTCCCAGTGCAGCAGGAGCCATCCGGACCAGTAGAGCGCGGCGAAGGGCAGGTAGGCGAGATGGGCCCAGGCCGAATAGACCGAGGGATAGACCAGCGCCGGGGTGCGGTGCTGGAGCATGCCGTAGACGTTCTTGAGCAGCGCGGTCTCGTCGGGCACGGCCTCCACGGGCAGCCCGTGGCCCGCGTAAAGCACCAGGACCACGCCGCAGACCGCGTAGAGCGCCAGGCGGAAGATGCGGTTGTTCTCCACCCGCCTACGCCCCCAGCAGATGGGCCGCGATGGCCCCGCCCGCGTCGCCGTCGCCGTACAGGGCCAGGGACGCGTCCACGCGCACCGCGCGCATGGCCTCGAAGGCCGCGAGGATCGCGTCGGTGTCCGCGCCCGCCAAACGGTTCACGCCGTGCTCCACCAGTTCCACCCACTCGGTCTCGTCGCGCAGGGTCACGCAGGGCCGGGCAAAGAAGAAGGCCTCCTTCTGCAGCCCGCCGCTGTCCGTGAGCACCACTGCGCAGGCCTTGAGCAGCTCGAGCATGTCGAAATAGGGCACCGGATCCAGCAGGCGCAGCCCGGCGCCCTCCAGGTCCACGCCCGCGCGCGGGGCCAGGGCGCGCGTGCGCGGGTGCAGCGGCAGGACCACGGGCACGCCCCGGGCCGCACCCCGGGCCGAGATTTCCGCCAGGGCCCGGACGATGGCCGCCAGCCGCGCGGGATCGTCGGTGTTCTCGGCGCGGTGCAGCGTGCACAGGGCGAAGGGCGCGCCGCCGAGCTCCGCGAGCACGCGCGCGGCCGTGGGCGCGGCCCCGGGCTCGGCGGATCTTTGCGCGTAGAAGAGCGCGGCGTCGTGCATCACGTCGCCCGTGAGCAGCACGGAGCGGCGCACGCCGCCGGGCAGCGCGCCCCCGGGGTCGTGGGCCAGCCCCTCGGCCGCCAGGTTGGCCACGGCGGTCCGCGTGGGGCAGTAGAGCGCGTCCGCCGTGTGGTCCGTGAGCACGCGGTTGATCTCCTCGGGCATGCGCCGGTTGAAGGAGCGCAGTCCGGCCTCCACGTGGGCCACGGGCACGTGCAGCTTGGCCGCGGCCAGGGCCCCGGCCAGGGTCGAGTTGGTGTCGCCGTAGACCAGCACGCGATCGGGCTTCTCTTCCAGAAGCACGGCCTCCACGGCTTCGAGCATGCGCCCGGTCATGGCCCCGTGGGACAGGGAATTGATCTGCAGGTGGTGCGCGGGCCGGGGAATGGCCATCTGCTCGAAGAACACGTCGCTCATGGACGCGGAAAAGTGCTGGCCCGTGTGCACGAGGACCTCGCGCACGGCCCCTTCGCCGGACCGCGCGGCCAGGGCCCGCGAGACCACCGCGGCCTTGACGAACTGCGGCCGCGCCCCGACCACGGTGACGATCTTCCTTGCCGTCGCGCCCATCTCCGTTCCCCGTGCCCCGTGCGCCCGGCGCGCCCTAGAACTCCACGCGCCGCACGCGCATGGTCCCGTCCCCGTCCACGTCCAGCAGGGCCAGGGATCCGGCCCGGAAGCTCCCGGGATTGAGCAGCCGCGTGGCCCCGCACATCCGCCAGTCGTAGTCGTGGGTGTGGCCGTAGCAGACCAGGTCGTAGCCCGGGCCGAAGGATTCGCAGGCGCGCACCCCCACGGAGCCGCGCGGGCCCCAGCCGTGGACCACGCCCACGTTCAGCGGCCCGAGCCGCAGGCTGAGCCGCTCGGGCAGCTGTGCGGCCAGGTTCCAGTCGCACATGTTGCCGTGCACGGCGTGCAGGTTGGGATGCTGCAGAAAGAAGTGCCAGGCGGAAACCGAGGTGATGTCGCCGCAATGCACCAGGTGATCGGCCCCGGCCAGATGCTCGTCGAAGACGCGCTGCAGCCCAGGAGCAGGATCGGAAAGGTGCGAGTCGGAGACGACGGCTATCAGCATCGGGTGTCCTCGGCGGCCCTGCGGGCCGAACCGCGCTTGCGGCCGCGCCCCGGCCGGTCGGCCCGGGGCCGACGGACGCGCGCCCGACCGTTTTTCAACGTGCAACTATGCGCCTTTCCTGGAGCGTTTGCAAGGCGCGCTGCGCCTGCCACGGACGCGCCCTACTCCTTCTTGCGGCCGTTCTTGTTCTCCCACCAGGAGCGGTCCGGTCCCCGGAACCACCAGTCGGTGTGGTCCGTGACGGCCACGGTCTCGGCCAGCTCGCGGCCCTCGTCGGTGCGCAGCCGCTTGAGCGCGCCCTCGATCCACTTGCGCGCGTAGGGGTTGCCCAGGTCCTGCTGCTCCTTGAGGTTGGCGATCAGGTCGATCTGGTCCGCGTCCTGGGCCAGCTTGGCCTCCAGGGACTCGGCGTTCTCCAGCTCCTCCCACATCCCCAGCAGGGGCTCGGCCAGCCCGGTGCCCGCCGTGGCGTCGCGCAGGGCCTCGGTGCGGCGGCTGTCGTCGTACATCCGGTTGACGTAGTTGAAGTCGCCGGTGCGGGCCTCGTGCAGGTCGTGGAACAGGCACAGCAGCGTGGTGCGGCCCGCGTCGGCCCCGGCCATGTGCGCCAGCACCCAGCCGATGACCGAGGTGCGGAAGGAGTGTTCGGCCACGTTCTCCGCGCCGGTGCCCAGGAACTGGTAGCCCGTGCGCGGGGTGCGGCGGAGCATGCCCGCCTCGTTGATCAGGTCGGCCAGCCGCTCGACGCGGGACCGGTCCGCGGTGTTGGCGCGGACGTCGCATTTCTTGCTCATGATCTGTAGTCGGCGTTGATGGTGATGTACTCGTGGGTCAAATCCGAGGCCAGGAGCACGAAGAACCCCTCGCCCGCGCCCAGGTCCACCTCGATGTCGATGTCGCGCTTTTCCAGGTGCGGCTTGAGCAGGGCGTCGAAATCGCCGGACAGGGGCGCGCCGTTGCGGAAGATCTCCACGCCCGCCACGGTCACGGAGACCCTGTCCGGGTCGAAGGCGGCCCCGCTGCGGCCCAGGGCGGCCACGATGCGCCCCCAGTTGGCGTCCTTGCCGTAGAGCGCGGTCTTGACCAGGGGCGAATGGCCCACGGCGCGCGCGGCCAGCTCGGCCTGGGCGTCGTCCGCGGCACCGGCCACGCCGATGCGCAGCACCTTGGTGCCGCCCTCGGCGTCCTGCACAACCATGTAGGCCAGGTCCTGGCAGACCTGGAGCACGGCCTCGTAGAGCGCTCCCGCGTTCCGCTCCGTGAATTCCACGCCCGAGCGGCCCGAGGCCAGGGCGTAGACCGTGTCGTTGGTGGAGGTGTCGCCGTCCACGGTCACGGCGTTGAAGCTGGCCTTCACGGCGCGGCGCAGGATGTCGGCCCAGAGCTCCGGCTCCACGGCCGCGTCCGTGAGCACCATCCCGAGCATGGTGGCCATGTTCGGGCAGATCATGCCCGCGCCCTTGCACATGCCCAGGACCACGGCCTCGCCGGTGTTTCCGGCCGCCGGGGCCGTGGGCACGTCGGGCCGGATCGTGGCCCAGGCCAGCTTGGGAAAGGTGTCCGTGGTCATGATCGCCCGGGCGCACTCCTCGGCCGTGGCCGTGCCCAGCCGTTCGGCCAGCGTCCCCATGGCCGCCTTCCACTTGCCCAGGTCCATGCGCGGGCCGATGACCCCGGTGGACATGGGCAGCACGGCATCGGCCGGAACGCCCGCGGCCTCGCCGACCATGACCAGGGTGGCGGCGCAGTCCTCGATGCCGGGCTGGCCGGTGCAGGCGTTGGCCTGGCCCGCATTGACCAGCACGGCGCGGGCGCGGGGGCTCTTGGCGAGCATGCCCTTGCCGACCAGCACGGGCGCGGCCTGGAAGAGGTTCGTGGTGAACACGCCCGCGGCCGCGCACTCGCTCTCGCAGAGCACCAGGGCCAGGTCGTCGCGGTCCTGCTTCTTGAACCCGGCGGCCACCGTGGTGAACGTGAACCCTTTGGGGACGGGGATCATTGGCTTTTCCTCGCTCGGAAAACATCGGCCCACCCGAAGACGCGCTTCGGGCGGGCCGAGGATGACGTTGGGGAACGGACGCTACCTGACCACGAGCACGGGGATATCCACCATGTGCAGCACCTTGTGCGCCGTGCTTCCGAGCACGAGGCCCTCGGTGTCGGTCAGCCCGCGCGAACCCATGACGATGCAGTCGCATCCTTCGGCCTTGGCCACGTCGGCAATGCTGCCACCGGGTTCTCCTTCAACCATCTTCTCCGAAAAGGCAACCCCGTGCTCGGCGCACAGCGCGCGCGCGGGCTCCAGGGCCTTTTCCCCGGCCGCGCGCAGCTCGTCGAGCACGGCCTTGCGGCCCTCGCCCATGAGCAGCGAGGCCACGTGGCCGTAGACGTTGAGCAGCACGAGTTGCGCATCCATGGCCTTGACCAGCTCGACGGCGCAGGCGGCCGCCTTGCCGGAATGTTCCGATCCATCCACCGGCAGGAGTATCTTGGTGAACCGCATGATATCTCTCCTTGCTGTTTCGAATTTGCGGGAGGTCCGGCCCTCGGGCGGCGCGCCCGCCGCGGCCGAGGGGACGCCCCCCGGCCGTGGCAGGCGGACCGCGGACGCAAGCGGCCCGCAGCGCCTCCCGGTACACTCCTCAATATAACACCGATTTGGCCTGGAAGCCAGGGCGGAGGCGGAAAACGCGCCATGGCCGCCGGCAATGCGAAAAAAAGCTATTTCAAAAGGGACTGCGGACCAGGAGGCGACGAAGAAAAACGATGGGGAAGGTCGGGGAAATCGCCCCGGAGCGGGACGGCACGAAGCGGTCCCTCTCCCCGGGTTCAGCAGCAGGGCAGGCCGTGGTTCTCCAGGCGGCGGGCCTCGGCGGCCAGGTCGGCGAAGGTCACGGAGTCCAGTTCGCGGAACATGGCCTGCGTGGCGCGCGCCCAGATCATGCGCGTCAGGCAGTGATCGGCGTTGGTGCAGTCCTCGTCCTCGCCCGAGCAGTCCGTGAGCAGGTCGCCTTCCAGGATGCGCACGATCTGGCCCACGGTGATCTCCTCGGCGGGCTTGGCCAGCACGTGGCCGCCGCCCGGCCCGCGCTTGCCCTCCACGATGCCCTCGTCGCGCAGGGGCTTGATGAGCTTTTCCAGGTACTTCACGGGCAGTCCACGGCGTTGGGCAATATCCAGCACCGAGACCGGATTGTCCGGCCCGTGCAGGGCGATGTCCAGGACCATGCGGGTGGCGTAGCGGCTGCGTGTGGACAGTTTCATCTAAAAACATCCCTCCAAGGGGGGTAATCGCACAGAAAGCCCGCCAAGGCAAGTGGTACGGGCAAAACGCCCGGGTTGCAAAACGGAACCTCGGGTCGAGAACGGCCCGGAAACAGAGAACAATTCCTGATCGGCAAAAAAAACGCGCCCCCGTTGCGGGGGCGCGCAATCTTGCGGGATCGGGCCGGAGGCCGCGCAGCGGACCATGCGCTTCAGGACGCCGCTTCAGGGCGCGCCGGGCGATGGTCCGGGCGATGCCCCGGGCGATGACCTGGGCGGGCCGTCAGCGGCCGCAGCACTTCTTGTATTTCTTGCCGCTGCCGCACGGGCAGGGGTCGTTGCGGCCCACCTTGGGCTCGGCGCGGCGCTTGGGCTGCTTCTTGGCGTCCCCGTCGTCGCCGCCCGTGTACTCCAGGTCCTGCTTGGCCTCCTTGTGCTTGAACTCCTCCTCGGAAACCCGCTGGAGCCTCAGGCGCGAAAGCGCGCGCAGCACGTTCTCCCGGATGATGTAGAGCATCTCCTGGAAGATGGCGAAGCCCTCGCGCTTGTACTCCTGCTTGGGGTCCTTCTGGCCGTAGCCGCGCAGCCCGATGCCGTCGCGCAGGTAGTCCATGTTCGAGAGGTGCTCCTTCCACATCCGGTCCAGGGTGTCGAGCATGAAGAAGCGCACGATTTCCATGTAGTGCTCGCCCGCGTCGGCCCTGAGCCGCGCCAGCACGTCGTCCACGCCCTTGCGCGCGGCCTCGCGCTCCGGCAGCGCGCCGAGGTCCATGACCCGCGAAAGGAAGAAGATGTCCTCCAGCCGGGCGCGCGCGTTTTCCGCGGCCTCCTCGTCGGGCTTGCCCTTGTTTTTGCCGTCGCCCACGCCCTCGTAGATGTCGTCAAGGAGGTCCTCGATGAAGTCGTCGAGCAGCGGCTCCACGTCCTCGGCGACCATCAGCTCGCGCCGGAGGTCGTAGGTCACCTCGCGCTGCTGGTTCATGACGTTGTCGAACTCGAGGAGCTGCTTGCGGATGTCGAAATTGTGGTTCTCCACGCGCTTCTGGGCGTTCTCGATGGCCTTGGAGACCATCCGGTTCTCGATGGCCTCGCCCTCCTGCAGCCCGAGCTTTTCCATGATCCCGGAGATGCGGTCCGAGCCGAACAGGCGCATCAGGTCGTCGTCGAGCGCCAGGTAGAAACGCGAGGAGCCCGGGTCGCCCTGGCGGCCGGAACGGCCGCGCAACTGGTTGTCGATGCGCCGCGACTCGTGGCGCTCCGTGCCCAGGATGTGCAGGCCGCCGAGCTCGCGCACGCCCTCGCCGAGCACGATGTCCGTGCCGCGGCCGGCCATGTTCGTGGCGATGGTCACGCGGCCCTTGTGCCCGGCCTCGGCGATGATCTCGGCCTCGCGCTCGTGCTGCTTGGCGTTGAGCACGTTGTGCGGCACCCCGGCCTTCTTGAGCATCCGCGAGAGCAGTTCCGACTTCTCGATGGAAATGGTGCCCACGAGCACGGGCTGGCCCTTCTTGTGCAGCTCGCGGATGTCCTCCACGATGGCCCCGTACTTCTCCTGCTGGGTGCGGAAGATGGAGTCCGGGAAGTCCTGGCGGACCATGGGCTTGTGCGTGGGGATGGAGACGACCTCCAGGTCGTAGATCTGACTGAACTCCACGGCCTCGGTATCCGCCGTGCCGGTCATGCCCGCGAGCTTGTCGTACATGCGGAAGTAGTTCTGGAAGGTGATCGAGGCGTAGGTCTGGTTCTCGGCCTCGACCTTGACGTGCTCCTTGGCCTCCAGGGCCTGGTGCAGCCCGTCGGAGTAGCGGCGGCCGGGCATCAGGCGCCCGGTGAACTCGTCCACGATGACCACCTGGCCCTCGTTGACCACGTAGTCCACGTCGCGGTGGAAGAGATGGTGGGCCTTGAGGGCCTGGAGCACGTGGTGCTGCAGGCTGATGTTGCGCGGGTCGTAGAGGTTGTCCACGCCGAGGAGCTGTTCGGCGCGGCCCACGCCCTCCTCGGTCAGCCCCAGGGTGCGCGCCTTCTCGTCCACGGTGAAGTGCTCGTCGCGCTTGAGCGCGGGCACGATGGCGTCCACCTGGGCGTAGGCTCCCACGTTGTCGTCCGAGGGGCCGGAGATGATCAGCGGGGTCCTGGCCTCGTCGATGAGGATGGAGTCCACCTCGTCCACGATGGCGAAATGCAGGTCGCGCAACACGAGCTGTTCCTTGTAGAACTTCATGTTGTCGCGCAGGTAGTCGAAGCCGAACTCGTTGTTCGTGCCGTAGGTCACGTCCGCGCCGTAGGCCGCGCGGCGCTCCTCGTCGTTGAGCCCGTGGACGATGGCCCCGGTGCTCAGGCCCAGGAAGGCGTAGAGCCGCCCCATCCAGGCCGCGTCGCGCTTGGCCAGGTAGTCGTTGACCGTGACCACGTGCACCCCGCGCCCGGCCAGCGCGTTGAGCGCCACGGCCAGGGTGGCCACCAGGGTCTTGCCCTCGCCGGTCTTCATCTCCGCGATCTTGCCCTGGTGCAGGGCGATGCCGCCGATGAGCTGCACGTCGAAATGGCGCATCTGCATGGACCGCCACCCGGCCTCGCGCACCAGCGCGAAGACCTCGGGCAGCAGATCGTCCAGCGCGCGCCCGTCCGCCACCTGCTCGCGGTACTCGGCGAAACGGATCGGAAAATCGGCGTCGGACAACCCCTTGGCCATCTCCTCCAGGGAGTTGATCTTGGCGACGATGGGTCGCAGGCTCTTGAGGTAGCGATCGTTCTGGGACCCCACGACCATCTTCATTATCGAATCGAACATTGTGTCTCCTGCAGCTCACGGGGAAATGGCGAGCGCGCGGACCCGAACGTGCGCTCGGACGTACACTCGGACGCCCGCTCGGTCGCGGCCCGCTTCCGCGCGCTCCCGGCCCCGCCGGAACACCGCGCGAAAGCGCGCCGTCCGGGCGCGCGTCAAACAGCTAATTCTTTGTCACGATCGACGGGATGTCAACTCCGGAGGTTCGCGATCCGCGACGCCGACCACGGCAAACCGCCCGCCGCGCGCCTCAAAAGCGCCTGCCGCGGATGATCGTCACGGCCAGCCAGATGCCCAGCGCGCCGGAGACGATGTACCCGACCACGCCGAAGGCCGGATAGCCCAGGATGTGCGGTTGCATGCCCGTGGTCATGATCAGCGACGAACCCAGAAAGATGGCCGCCAGCACCACGGCCAGCGCCACCCGGCTGGACGCCGAGGCCAGCGTGTCGCGCATGCCCTCCAGCCCCTCGTGCCGAAAACGGATCGTCAGCCGCCCGCTCTCCAGGTCCGTGGCGATGCGCTCCACCTTGCCCGGCAGCACGCGGTGCAGCTCGGCCAGCGCCGCGACGGTCTCGCCCAACTGCCGGAGCACGGCCAGCGGCCCCTTGCGCCGCAGCGTGATGCGCCTGAGCAGCGGGTGCGCCTCGGCCACCGCGTCCAGCTCCGGATAGAGCATCCGCGCCGTGCCCTCGGCCGTGACCAGGGCCTTGATCATCACCGCCAGGTCCGGCGGCATGCGCAGCCCGTGGCGGCGCAGCAGCCCCGAAACCGCGAGCATCACCTGCCCCAGCGACACGCTCTCCAGCTCCACGCCCACGGTCAGGTCCAGCACCTCGAGCACGTCGCGCTCCAGGGCCGCGTCCGCCTCCCGGCGGCACGGCCTGGCCATGTCGCAGAGCACCCGCGCCGCGCTCTCCGCGTCGCGCTCGGCCATGGCCCAGACCAGGTCCACCAGCTGGTTGCGCAGCCGCCGGGTCAGCCGCCCGGTCATGCCCCAGTCCAGCAGCGCCATCCGCCCGTCCGGGCAGAGCAGAATATTCCCCGGGTGCGGGTCGGCGTGGAAGAACCCGTCCTCCAGGATCTGACGGATGATCGCCGAAAGCCCGGTGCGCGCCAGCTCGCGCCGGTCCTCCCGGCTCAGCCCGTGCTCCTCCCCGGCCATGGCCGCACCCAGGTGCACCCCCTCCACCCGCTCCATGACCAGCAGCCCGTGCGTGGAATGCTCCCCGTACACCCTGGGCACGAACACGCGCCTTGTCCCGCGCAGATTCAACCGCGCCGCGCGCATGCCGCGCAACTCGCGGGTCAGGTCCAACTCGCGCAGCAGCATCTCGCCCAACTCGTCCACGATGGCGGGCAAATCGTAGGCCGCCAGCGCCTCCACCCGGCCCTGCAGCGCCTCGGCCACCTGGCGCAGGATGCCCAGGTCCGCGTCCACCACCTTGCGGATGCCGGGCTTGAGGATCTTCAGCGCCACCCGCGTGCCGTCCGGCAGCGTGGCCCCGTGCACCTGGGCCAGCGACGCCGACGCCAGGCTCTCCTCCTCCACCGTGGCGAACGCCTCGCGCCAGTCGCGGCCCAGTTCCTCGGCGAGCCGTTCCTCCATGCGCGCGAACGGCAACGGCTCCACCAGATGCTGCAGCTTCCGCAACTCCTGGAGCAGCCCCTCGGGCACCAGGTCCGGCCGCACGCTGCACACCTGCCCGAGCTTGATGAACGTCGGGCCCAGTTCCTCCAGCATGCGCCGGATGCGCTCGTACGTCGTGCGCGCGCGCTGGCCCTCGCCGTCCGGGGTTCCGTCCAGGGGCAGCCCCAGGTGCGCCACCACGTCGTGGAACCCGTACTTGGCCAGGGCAAAACCGATCTCGCGCACCCGGTTGATGCGCGCCAGCCCCTTGGCACCCGGAATCACGGACATCTACGCGCTCTCCCCGCCCGCGCCCGGCTTTGCGTCCGAATTTGCGCCCGCCGGGGCCAGCCGCTTCTCCAGCGCCTCCACGCGCCCGGCCAGGTCGTCGCGCGCCGCCGTCAGCGCGTCCGCGCGACCCTCCAGCTCCGCCACGCGCCCTTCCAGCTCCGCCACGCGCCCGCCCGTGGCGATGTCCATCTCCTCCAGCAACCGCCTGGCCGCGTCGCGCGCCGTGCGGCGCAACTCCTCCCACTCGCGCTCGCCGTCGCGGCCCGCGTCCAGCCACACCGCGCGCGCCTCCTCGGCCGTCAACCGGCCCTCGTCCACCAGCCGCTCCAGCCGGTCGCGCACCGTGTCGCGCGCCGTGGCCGCCGTGCCCAGGCCCGCGAAAAACAACGTCCGCAACAGCCCCTGCAGCCCGCCCTCGTGGGCGCTTCCGTCACGCTCGTATTCGCGTTCGCTCATCTCGGTCTCTCCCAAGGGGTTCGGGGAGCCGTGCCGCCCCGGGCCCTTTGCCCGACCGTCGCCACCGCTCCCGGTTCTCGCAACCGCCCCGGCCCCCCAACGCGCAGGCCGCATACCGGGGTTCGCCTCCAATATAACACCCCTTGCTGAATTTTCAATTGGTTGCATCCCGATCCCGCGACTTTTCCCGTCCGGACGGGGAGTTGCCGCTCCGGGGAAGAGGCCGGAGCTCCGCCCCAGACCCCGGTGGGACGCCGTCCCACACCCTGCTGGGGCGCTGCCCCAGACCCCGCCGGGGGGGATCATCCCCCCCGGGCC
>JACCQO010000038.1 GCA_015709205.1 Desulfovibrionaceae bacterium | reverse complement strand
AGGCGGGGGAGGAACCCCTTTTTTCGCCGAAAAAGGGGTTCCTCCCCCGCCTCCCCCCGGCTCTTCGCCGTTCCGCCCCGTCTTGCCAGGCTGGCGTGAACTCCCTACAAGGGGGCCATGCGGTATTTGGGTATTGATTTCGGCCTCAAGCGTGTGGGGTTGGCGTTGGGCGACGGCGCGTCCGGCTTTGTCTGGCCGCTGAAGACCGTGCACCGCACCACGCGCGACAAGCTCTTTGCCGACATCCTGGCGGTCATCGAGGCCGAGGGCGTGCAGGCCGTGGTCCTGGGTCTGCCCGAGGGCCCGGTGGCCGCGGACGGCGGCGAGGCGCTCATCGTCCGGCAGGTGAAAAACTTTGCCAAGAGCCTTGCGCGTAGGGTATCCATGCCCATCGACTTCATGGACGAGTTCCTGACCTCCCAAGAGGCCGAGCGCGAGCTGCGCGAGGCCGGTCTTTCGGGCCAGCGCCTCAAGGATGCCCTGGACCAGCAGGCGGCGGTCAAGATTCTCCAGGCCTTCCTGGACCGTCCGGACGCCTAGCCCCGCAGCCATGAGACGACTCTTCCTCGCCCTGGGAGCCCTTGCGCTGGCCGCCGTGTTCGGACTCGGCGGCTTCGTGGCCTACGAGGGCTACCATTTCCTGCACGTTGCCCCGGAGACGCCGGGCCGCGAGGTGCTCTTCACCGTGGAGCCGGGCGAGACCTTCGTGTCCGTGGCGCGGCGGCTGCACCGCGAGGGCGTGGTGGCCGACGCCGACTATTTCCGCCTGCTCGGCGACTGGGAGCGCAAGTTTGGGGCCATCCAGGCGGGCGAATTCCGGCTGTCCACGGGCTGGACCCCGCGCCGCGTGCTCGAGGAGCTGGTGGCGGGCAAGCCCATCCTGCACCGTCTTTCCATCCGCGAGGGGCTGACCTGGTGGCAGACCGCCGGGGTGGTGGAGAGCGAGGGGTTCGGCTCCTCGGCCAGCTTCGCGCGCGCCGTGCACGACCCGGAGCTGCTGGCGCGCTACGGCGTGCCCTTCGCCACGGCAGAGGGCTTCCTTTTTCCCGAGACCTACCTGCTCAAGCGGCCCAAGGACGACGACGCGCGGCCCGTGGTGGAGCTGCTGCTGCGCACCTTCCGCGAAAAGACCGAGGAGTTGTGGCCGGGCGGCCCGCCCCCGGCCGAGGAGCTGGCCCGGGTGGTCGTCCTGGCCTCGCTGGTGGAAAAGGAGACCGCCGCGCCCGAAGAGCGCGCGCGCATCGCCGGGGTCTACGCCAACCGGCTGCGCAGGCACATGCTCCTGCAGTGCGACCCTACGGTCATCTACGGCCTGGGCACGGCCTTTGACGGCAACCTCAAGCGCAAGCACCTGCTGGACGCCGCCAATCCCTACAACACCTACCGCCATCCCGGGCTGCCGCCCGGGCCCATCTGTTCGCCCGGGCTGGAGTCGCTGCGCGCGGCCGCCGCGCCGGAGCAGCACGCCTTCCTGTACTTCGTGTCCCGCCAGGACGGCACGCACGCCTTCAGCAAGTCCCTGTCCGAGCACAACCGCGCCGTGCGCCGCTTCCAACTCCATCGTCCCTGACGAACGCGCGCCACGCCGCCAGCCCGCCTTCCGGAGCCGCCGCCATGAACTATATCGAATGGGATTCCTCGTTCTGCCTGGGCATCGCGGCCATCGACGCCGAGCACAAGGGGCTGGTGGCGATCATCAACGAGTTGCATGCGGCCATGAAGGCGCGCCGCGCGGGCGAGGAGGTCGACGCGGTGCTCGACAAGATGTGCGCCTACGCCTTCGACCACTTCCGCACCGAAGAGACGCTCATGGAGCGGTACACCTACCCGGGGTTGGACGAACACCGCGCCGCGCACGAGGAGTTCGTACGCATCGTGGATGCCATGACCCGGGCGGTCTCGCCGCTGCGGCCCATGCAGGTGCAGCACTTCCTGGACAAGTGGCTGCGCGGCCACGTGCTGGAGATGGACGCCAAGGCCGCCGCGTTCCTCAAGTCGCGCGGCGTGCGCTGAACCGCGCCGCTTTTCCGCCCGCCTCCCGTTCCGCCCTCCCCGTCCGGCCGTCCCCGACGCCCTATCACCCAGCCGCGCCGCCTCAGGCCGCGAGCAGGAAGTGCACGCCCTCCACGAACCCCAGGGAGCGCAGGAAGGCGGCGATGTCGCGCCCGGCGCCGTGGCTGGCCACGTAGGACAGGACGAAGGCCGCCTCGGGCCCGGGCGTCTCGGCGCGCGAGAGCACCGGGCGGCCGTGGATCACCGTGCCGATCTTGCGCGGGTCCACGTCCACGTAGGCGGCGATGCGCACGCCGTGGGCCGTGAGCAGTTCCGCGCGCTTGCGCGTGGTGCGGCCGGAGCCGACCACGATCACGTCCGGGTGGTGCGGGTTGTGCGCGGCCAGCCAACGCGCCAGCCACAGGGCCTTGAGGCGGTAGAAATTCTCCACCGAATAGCGGGGGTGCGTGCGCGAGAGCCGGCCCGGCGGGTCGTTCCAGACCAGCAGTTCCTCGGGCAGCTTTTCCATGCGCACGCCCGCGTCCAGCCAGCGCAGCCAGAGTTCGTAGTCCTCGGGAAAGTCGCCGTCGCGGTAGCCGCCGTGGACGCGGGCCACCTCGGCCCGGAAGCAGACCGAGGGGTGCGCCAGGGGCGATTCGCGAAAGCGCGCCGCGGCGATGGCCCCGGGCGCGAGCAGGGTGTTGGTCCAGCGCACGTAGCGCGCGTAGCCCCCGGCCGCGCCGTCGCCGCCGAAGCGCACGCGGCAGGCCGAGAGCCCCAGGTCCGGGCGCGCGTCCAGGTGCGCGACGTGGGCGGCCAGGCGGCCGGGCAGGCTCACGTCGTCGGCGTCCATGCGCGCCACGTAGCGGCCCCGGCAGGCCGCGCGCCCGGCCTCCAGCGCGGCCACGATGCCACCGTGGGAAATGGCCAGGGGGTGCACGCGGCCGTCGCGCGCCGCGTAGGCCGCGAGCACGTCGCCCGTGGCGTCCGTGGACCCGTCGTCCACGGCCACGATCTCGAAGTCCGCCAGGGTCTGGGCCAGGAGGCTATCCAGGGCGCGCGGCAGGGTGGCGGCCGCGTTGTGCGCGGGCAGGAGCACGGAGACCGCCGGGGGCGGCGCGGAGGGGGAGATGGTGGCGGCGGAGGAAGGGGACGACGGGAGCGGAGCCGAAGAACGGGGCATGGCGGTCATGGCGCTGCGGGGCTGCGAAGCGTGGCGGGCGGCTCAGTCGTCCCGGTCGTCCAGGTCACCGCCGACGCCCGGCCCGCCGCCCTCGCCCGCCAGGGCCCGGCGCACGCGGCACACGCCGCAGATCTCCGCGCTGGTGGGATAGCCGCATTCCGGGCACGGGGCCACGGCGGCGCCCACGCGCCGCTCCTGGGCGGCGAAGGCTTCGCGGCCCTGCTTGAGGAAGAGCTCGTAGAAGGCCAGCTTCTGGCCCGGGCTGCGGTGTTCCAGGTCGGCCCAGAGCTTCTTGTGGCCCGTGAAGCTCGCGCCCGTGGAATAGGGGCAGGGCGCGGTGTGGTAGTCGATGCCCATGAGAAAGGCATAATTGGCGGTCTCGAACTCCGAGAGGCGGTAGAGGGGCTTGACCTTGCGCGCAAAGCCGTTCTCCGGCGGCAGGAGCGGGCCCTGGTCGGCCAGGTAGGCGCGGTCCCAGCGCAGGGTGTTGGCGAAGAGCCGGGCCACCTCGTCGTCCAGGTTGTGGCCGGTGGCCAGCACGGTGAAGCCCTCGTCCAGGGCGACCTTGTTGAAGAAGTAGCGCTTGATCTTGCCGCAGGCCGAGCAGATGGGCCGCTTCAGGCGCGCCTTGACCAAGGGGATGGCCAGCCCCTCGCGTTCCAGCTCCACCACGCGCAGGGCGAAGCCGTGTTCGGCGCAGAAGCCCTCCACCACGGCGCGCGCCGCGGCCGAGGAGTCCGGGATGGCCAGGTCCACGTGCAGGCCGGTCACGTCGTAGCCCTGGCGGCCGAGTTCGAGCATCAGCGCCAGGGAATCCTTGCCGCCGGACAGGGCCACGAGGATGCGGTCCTCGTGGCTGAAGAGCCGCTGGCCGTGGATGGCGCGCTCCACCTGGCGGGCGAAGAAGATCTTGTAGCAGTCCGGGCAGAACCCGGCGTGGTGGCTGGGCAGGGCCACCACGGCCGGAGCCTTGCAGCGTTTGCATTTCATGGGGTGCTCACCGCCTGGTCGGGGGGTGTTCTTCGATACGGGGCGGCGCTTTCGCGCTGGGTCGGGATCCGGCCCTAGCCGGAGCTGGTCACGCGGCGCACTTCGAGCTCGTCACCGGGCCGGATGCGCACGTCCGGGGTCAGCAGGCCGCCGTTGCGGATGACCAGGGCCATGGTCGGCAGCAGGCCGAGCCTGTTGAGCAGTTGCAGGGCGGTGTTGACCCGGTCGAAGGTCCGCGTCTCGCCCTCGGGCTGCAGGCGCACGACCACCGGCGGCGGGGCCGGACGGTCGTCCCGCCCGGCGGCTGCCGTCCCGACGGCGTTCGGAGCCGCGTTCGGGACCGTCGCCACGCTAAAAGGCCTCCATGAAGCCGACGGCCGCCGTGATCTCCGCGCGCAGGGCGTCGCGCAGCTCGGCGCAGCGCGGTGCGTCGCCGGCCAGGGCGGCCTGTTCCAGATTCGCGGCGTGCGCCCGGGCCAGCACCGCGCCCACGGCCGCGCACGCGCCCTTGATGGAATGGGCGCGGCGCTCGGCGCGGTGCAGGTCGGCCTGGGCCAGGGCCTCGTCCAGTTCGTCCAGCCGTCCGGGAACGTCCTCCACGAAGGCCGTGAAGAGCTCCTTGAGCAACTCCCTGTCCCCGCCCAGCCGCGCCAGGGTGGCGTCGACCTCGATGTGTTCGTGCATGGCCAGCTCCGCAGGTGCTGAATCAACCGTCTGCGCCCCAAGCGATCGGCGCTCCTCCCCATGTGCCGCAGCGCGCCGAAACTACCTTTTTTTGCGCACGGGGGGAACCCCGTTATACTTCTGTCCGTGCCCGCGCCCATCCGGCCGCCGTTTTTCACAAAGGAACTTGTATTCACGCCACCGCTGTACTATGTAGTGAAAGGGAGGGTCCGCAGCGCACGGCGTTCCCGAACGGAACGCGCGGGTCGGCCAACGGAAACGGGGGGCGACGCAGGGCAACGCCGGAAACGGCACAAGACGTCAAGGAGAGGCCCATGGGCGCCAAGAAGGTTCTGGTCGTTGACGACGAAAAGCACATCCGCATGCTCTACCGCGAGGAACTCGAGACCGAGGGCTACGAGATCGCCACCTCCGACGGCCAGGAGGACATCCTCGAAGTGCTCGCCCGCGAAAGACCGCAGGTCGTGGTCCTGGACATCAAGCTCGGGCCCAACCGTTCGGGGCTGGACCTCCTGCAGGAGATCCGCAGCAAGGACCACACCATTCCCGTGATCCTCTCCACCGCCTACGACAGCTACCAGCACGACCTCAAGTCCGTGACCGCCGACTACTACGTGGTCAAGTCCGTGGACCTCTCCGAGCTCAAGGACAAGGTCGCCCTGGCCATGACCAAGGCCGGAGCCTGAGCCCGACCGGGCCGCTCCCACCCTGCTCCCGCGCCCGGCCGCGCCCGAGCAGGCCCGCAACCACCGAAGCCCGCCCCGCTGCGGCCCGGGCCCCGCGTCCGGGCCTTTTCGCCGGCGCGGACGGGCGCGCGCAGGCCGTCCCGAGACGCCTGCCGCGCGCCGCTTGCCCTGGCCCCCCTATCGTGATAGCCGCCTAAGCCATGTTCGACATCAATCCGGCCGCCTCCATCCAGCGCATCGCCGTGTTCGCCGTCCCGCTGCTGCTCGGCATCACCTGCCACGAGGTGGCCCACGGCTACGCCGCCTTCCGCCAGGGCGACACCACCGCGCGCGACGCGGGCCGCCTGACCCTCAATCCCATCCGCCACATGGACGCCACGGGGCTGACCGTCTTCGTGCTCACGGCCTTGGTCAGCCCCTTCGTGCTCGGCTGGGCCAAGCCCGTGCCCGTCAACCCCATGCGCTTCCGCGACCCGCGCAAGGGCATGATGCTCGTGTCCGCGGCCGGACCCGCGGCCAACTTCCTGCTCGCCGTGCTCTTCGCCGCGCTGCTCAAGCTCTGCGTGGAATCCTTCGGCCTCGTCGGCCAGGCCACGGCCGAGACCGTGCTCGTGCCCCTGGCCAAGATCTGCCAGGCCGGGGTCGTGGTGAACCTGGTGCTCGGCCTGTTCAACCTCATCCCCGTGCCGCCGCTCGACGGCAGCAAGATCGCCGCGGGCTTCCTGCCCCGGCAGGCGGCCTGGAAATTCCTGTCCATCGGCCGCTACGGCTTCATCATCATCGTCGTGCTGCTGGCCACCGGCCTGCTCGGCGACGTGCTCTGGCCCGTGGTCTCCCGGGCCTACGGCCTGCTCATGGGCTCCATGGGCATTCCCTTGTAACCCGCCGCCCCGCGACGACCGCAACCGACGGAGGAACAATGAGCGCACGAGAGCGCATCGTTTCCGGCATGCGCCCCACGGGCCCGCTGCACCTGGGCCACTACTTCGGCGTGCTGGACAACTGGATCAAGATGCAGAGCGCCTTCGACTGCTTCTTCTTCGTGGCCGACTGGCACGCCCTGACCAGCGAATACGCCGACCCCAAGCGCATCAAGGGCTTCGTGCCCTCGCTGGTCAAGGACTGGATCAGCGCGGGCATCGACCCGGAAAAGTGCGTGGTCTACCAGCAGTCGCAGATCAAGGCCCACGCCGAGCTGCACCTGTACCTGTCCATGGTCACCCCGCTGGGCTGGCTGGAGCGCAACCCCACCTACAAGGAGGTCAAGCAGGAGCTGGTCCAGAAGGACCTGAACACCTACGGCTTCCTGGGCTATCCCGTGCTCATGGCCGCGGACATCCTCATCTACCGGCCCCAGGGCGTGCCCGTGGGCCAGGACCAGCTGCCCCACCTGGAGCTGACCCGCGAGATGGCCCGGCGCTTCAACCACCTCTACGGCGACTTCTTCCCCGAGCCGCGCGCCGAGCTGACCCCGGCGGCCAAGTGTCCGGGCCTGGACGGCCGCAAGATGAGCAAGAGCTACGGCAACTCCATCTACCTCTCCGAGCCCATGGACGAGGTGCGGCCCAAGGTCATGTCCATGCTCACGGACACCAACCGGCTGCGCAAGTCCGATCCCGGCGACCCCGAGGTC
Organism: Desulfovibrionaceae bacterium; assembly: GCA_015709205.1. Classification (GTDB taxonomy): domain Bacteria; phylum Desulfobacterota; class Desulfovibrionia; order Desulfovibrionales; family Desulfovibrionaceae; genus JACCQO01. Next base: position 25,495 of record JACCQO010000038.1, on the reverse strand, counting down.
TGCAACCTCTATCCGTACCACGTGCTGCTCACGGACGAGGCCAAGCGCGAGGAGATCCAGAAGGGCTGCCGCGACGCATCCTGGGGCTGCGTGGACTGCAAGAAGCTGCTCCTCGAAGGGCTGGACCGGTTCCTGACGCCCATGCACGAACGCCGCGCCGCCCTGGACGCCAACCCCTCGCTGGTGGCGGATATCCTGGCGGCGGGCAACGCCAAGGCCCGCGTGGAGGCCGAAGCCACCGTGGCCGCCGTGCGCGAGCTCATCGGCTTCGACTTCTAAGACGCCTCCGGCGGCCAGAGAACCCTTTGAAAAGGGTTCTCTGGACTCTCCTAAACTTCTTGGCGCGCCTTCGGCGGGGGCGCGCGTTTTCAGGCAAACACGACCACGGGAAGAGGCCTACACGGGCCTCTTCTTTTTTTGGAGGGAAGGGGAAGGAAGAGGGACTACGGGCCTGCGGCAACGGCGACCGGGCGGGCCGCGCCCAGGCGCGGCGCGGCGTCGGGGGCACACCACTCGACGGTCAGCGCGCCCGCATCGGCCGTGGTCCGGAGCGGCACGCCGGCCGCGCGCAGGGCCTCGGTCACGAGCGCGGCCGGAAACCCGAAATAGTTGAGAAAGCCCGCCGACGCCAGGGCCAGGCGCGGGGCCGCGCGACGGTAGAGCTCCGGCGACAGGGACGAGGCCGCGCCGTGGTGCGGCAGGACCAGGACGTCGGCGCGCAGGTCGCGCCCGGAAGCCAGCAGGGCCAAGAGCCCGGCGCGTTCCACGTCGCCGGGCAACAGGGCCAGCCCCCGGCCGCGCCACGTCAGGCGCAGAACCAGGGAGCGGTCGTTGTCCTTGCCCGCGAACCCGGGCGCGGGATGCAGCACCTCCAGGGCCGCGCCGCCGCCCAGGGGCAGGACCTCGCCCGCCGTCAGCACGCGCGGCTCCCCGCCCCACTCGGCCAGGGCCTCGTCGTAGCGTTCGCCGTCCTCGCCGCGCGGGCGGTCGCCGTTGGAGGCGAACCAGCCCACGGAAAAACGGCGCAGCACGTACTCCAGGCCGCGCCAGTGGTCCGAGTCCGGGTGCGAGAGGAGCACGCCGTCCAGGCGGGGCGGCCGGTTCCAGGCCAGGGCCGGGCCCGTGACCGCCGCGCCCACGTCGAACCCGGGCCACAGCCCGCCGCCGTCCAGCAGCACGCGCGCGCCGTCCGGTCCCTCCAGGAGCACGGCCTGGCCCTGGCCCACGTCCAGGAGCGTGAGCCGCACGCCCCCGCCCGTGGCCCACGGCGTGGCCCAGGGCCACAGGGCCGCCAACGAGGGCGCGGCCAGCAGCACCAGGCAGAGCAGCGCCGCCCCCGCGCGCGGCGCGCTCCGCGACGGGCGGATACGGGACGCCTGGGACGCCCGGAACGCCGGAGGCGCGGGACGCGCGGAACCCGCCGGGACCGGCGCGGTCAACGAAGTGGACGCGGGGAACGCCTTGCCCGAACCGCTTCCGGACGGACCACTTCCGGCCGAGCCGCTTCCGCTCGAACCGTACGGCCCCGCGCCGCGCCCGGCAAAGGACGCGGCCAGCAGGACGAGCAATCCCCAATAGCCCAGCCCGGCGGCCCAGTGCGGTCGCAGCACCGCGCACCACGGCGCGAGTCCGGCCGCCTCCAGGTGCGCGAGCAGGCCGAAGAGCGCGTCCTGCACCCCGGCCGCCGCGCCCAACAGCCACGCGGCCAGTCCGCCCAGCGCAGGGCCGAACCCGGGCGCAACGAAGGACGCGGCGGCGGCCAGGAATCCGGCCACGGCCAGGGGCATGATCGCCAGCCCGAGCACGGGCAGCCAGAGCAGGTTGATCCAGAAGGCCAGGCTGACGTAGCCGAAGTTCCAGGCCGCAAGCGGCAGCAGCGCGAACTGCGCGGCCAGGCTCACGAGCAGGAGCCCCACGGCCCACTGCCCGGTGCGCGCCGCCAGCCGCGCCGCAGCGCCCCGCTTTACGGCGCGCCCAGCGTCCCGCTCTCGGGCGCGGTCGAACCACGGCTTGAGCCGGGCCCAGGCCGGGCCCAGCAGGGCGATGCCCGCCACGGCCGCCGCACTCATGCGCAGGCCGGAGTCCAGGGCCGCGAGCGGGTCCGCGAGCAGGATCGCGGCCAGGGCCGCGAAGAGGCCGTCCAGCAGCACCTGGGACCGACCGGCGAGCAGCAGCGCGCCCCAGGCCGCGAACATCACGGCCGCGCGCACCAGCGAGGGCGCGCCCTGGCCCAGCCAGACGTAGCCCAGGGCCAGGGGCGCGGCCGCGAGCACGGCCAGCCGCCGCCGCGCCACGCGCAGGTACACGCCGGGCCACAGCCAGCCCACGGCCCAGGCCGCCAGCGCGCCGAGACCCACGACCATGCCCAGGTGCAGGCCGGACAGGGCCAGGGTGTGCGCCAGGGAGGCGTGGCCCATGCGCAGCATCTCGTCGCGGTCCAGAAAGAAGCGGTCGCCGAAGAGCAGGGCCACGACCACGGCCGCGCCCCGGCCCAGGGCTTCACCGGACTCCAGGGCGCCGCCGGACTCCGGGGCGCCCTTGTCGTTTTCCGTCCCGCCGCTCCCCGCCACCTTGCTTGCGGCCGCGTCGTTTTCGGCCGGGCCGCCCAGGCCGTGCACCACGGCCGCGCGCAGGGCCTCGCGCGCGTCCCAGAGCGCGGAGGCCGGGCGCGACCCCCAGTGCGGATGCACGCGGCCGCCGTTGGAAAAGGCGCGATAAAAGACCCCGCGCAGGGCCCAGTAGTCGGCGCTGTCCCAGGTGCCGGGGTTGGCGAACCCGCGCACGGGCTTCACGCGCAGGGCCACGCGGACCTCCTGGCCCGGGGCCGGGCGATACAGCGGGTGCCGCCACGTCCAGACCAGCCCGCCGGGCAACGGTTCGCCGGTTCCGCCACCCGTTGCCCCCTCCGGCACCACTCCCGGCGCGCCCGCGCCCGTCCCGTCCGGCGCGTCCATCTCGTCCGGCGCGCCGGTTCCGTCTTCCGCCCCCGCTCCGTCCACGCGGCGCACGTCGCGCAGGATCAGGCGCAGGCTGCGGTCCGGCGCGCCCTCCACGCGCCGGACCACGCCGCGCACCTCGACCACCTCGCGCGACAGGGTCCAGGCGGGATCGGCGGCGGGCGGGCGCGGCAGCGCGGCCGAGGCCGCGAACACCCCGGCGCAGAAGCAGAAGACGTAGAGCAGGTGGGAAAGACGCGAGGGCAGGAGGGTCCGGCTCAGGCACCAGACCAGGGCCGCGCCGACAGCGCCCGGCCACGGCGCGGCCGCGGCCGTGAGCCCGGCCGCATAGGCCAGGAGCAGGATGTGCCAGACGAGCGGCGGACTGATGGCGGCCTCCGGAAGCCGGACCGCCCGCGGCCCGGCAACGCTGTGGGCGGCCGCCCGCTGGGCGCGGTCGGCAGCGCGGCCCCGGTCGCGGCGCGGCATGCGCCCGCCCGGTGCGCCGCGCCCGGTCGCAAGGCTCCCTGCGCAGTGCGACGCGCGTTCCGCGCGGTGCGCACCTGCGCCCCGGGCGAACCGCGCCCGGCGGGAAGGCCTCCGGCAGGCGATGGCCCGAACAAGATCGGCGGAAAGATCGTTCCAGCGGAACCGCGCCCCAAACGCCAGCCGCGACCACCGTCCGGGCCGCCGCGCCAGCCGCCCCCGTTCGAACAGCCGCGCTGCGCGGCCCGCCCAGCGGCCTTGCCGCCCTGGGCGGCCCCGCGAACCCGGACCGGGCTATTCCGGCACGCGGCGGATGCGCGCGCCCACGTTGGTCAGCTTCTTCTCGATGCCTTCGTAGCCCCGGTCCAGGTGGTAGATGCGCAGCACCTCGGTCTCGCCGCGCGCGGCCAGGGCCGCGACCACGAGGCTGGCGCTGGCGCGCAGGTCCGAGGCCATGACCGGCGCGCCCTTGAGCGATTCCACCCCGCGCACCATGGCCGTGCGCCCGGAGAGCCGAATCTTGGCCCCGAGGCGCACCAACTCCTGCACGTGCATGAAGCGGTTCTCGAAAATGGTCTCCTCGATCACGCTCGACCCCCGGGCCATGGTCATCAGCGCCATGATCTGGGCCTGCATGTCCGTGGGAAAGCCCGGAAACGGCATGGTCATCACGTCCACGCCGACCAGCTCCGTGCCGCGCCGCGCCACCACGCCGTCCTCGCGCTCGTTGATCCACACGCCCATCTCGCGCATCTTGGTGACCACGGCGTCCAGCTCGTGGAACGGGCAGTCCTCGAGCACCAGTTCGCCGTCGGTGATGGCCGCGGCCGCCAGGTACGTGCCCGCCTCGATGCGGTCGGGCATGATCCGGTAGGCGCAGCCCGTGAGCCGGTCCACGCCCTGCACGCGGATGATGCTCGTGCCCTGGCCCGTGATCCGCGCGCCGCAGGCGTTCAGGAAGTTGGCCAGGTCCGTGATCTCCGGCTCGCGCGCCGCGTTCTCCAGAATGGTCTCGCCCCGGGCCAGGGCCGCGCCCATGAGCACGTTTTCCGTGCCGCCCACCGTGGGGAAGGGGAACTGGATGTGCGCGCCCGTGAGCCCGTGCTCGCACGTGCCCATGATGTTGCCGGAGTCCAGGTCGAAGGTCGCGCCCATGCGCTCGAAGGCCGTGAGGTGCATGTCCACGGGCCGCGCGCCGATGGCGCAGCCGCCGGGCAGCGAGACCTTGGCCCGGCCCAGGCGCGCCAGCAGCGGGCCCAGGCAGAGCACCGAGGCGCGCATGGTCTTGACCAGTTCGTAGGGAGCCTCGTGCTTCAGGTCGCAGGACTCCACGCGCACGCAGTCGTCCTCGAAGGTCGAGACGCAGCCGAGGATGTTCAGGAGCTTGAGGGTGGTGAAGATGTCGCGCAGGCGCGGGACGTTCGTGAAGGTGATCGGCTCGTCCACGAGGATGGAGGCCATCAGGATGGGCAGGGCCGCGTTCTTCGACCCGCTCACCCGGATGCGCCCGTTGAGCGGGACGCCGCCTTGGATGATGAGTTTGTCCATGGCGCGGTTCTACACGCTTCGGGTCCGCTCGGAAAGTCTTGACCATCCATCCGGACTCGGATAACGTCCCGTTCCTCATTGTGGCGGGAGTAGCTCAGTTGGCAGAGCACATGGTTGTGGCCCATGTGGCCGAGGGTTCAAGTCCCTTCTCTCGCCCCACGACGATCCAGGCCGCCCGGTTTATCCGGGCGGCCTTTTTTTGCGGCCGGGGCCCGGGACGCCGGGCGGCCCCCGCCCAGGCTCAGATCAGGAAGGAAATGTAGGAGTAGCCGGAGATCTCCAGGTGGCGCACGTCGCGCGCGATCCTGGAGAAGAGCACCAGGCCGAGGCGGTCCAGCTCCTCGGGCGCGGCGTGGTAGAAGCTGTTGGGCGCGGCGAAGTTGTTGATGTCGTCCATCTCGTGGCCGCAGATGATCTCCGTAAACCAGCCGCCCTCCACGCGCGCCACGCGAAAGCTGATGCGCCGCTCGCCGTCCCCGTCGCCCTTGTTCGCCGTGGCGGCCCGCTCGTCCCCGCGCGCCACGCCGCCCGTCTCTACCGCCTCTGCGCCGGCCCCGGGGCCCACGGCCTTGTCCGGCCCGATCCGGCCCGCCCCGACCATGAACACGAAGACCTCCTCGCAGCAGAGGTTCAGCCGCTTGAGGCTCTCCTCGTCCAGCCGGAGCCGCTCGCGCCCGCGTTCGAGCATGCGCCGCAGGCGCACCACCTCCTCCACGCGCGCCGCAAGCGAGCCCTGCATGCCGCGCTTGGGCATGAGGTGGGCCAGGGTGCTCAGGAAGAAGGCCGTGAACCCGCCCACGGCCACGCTGTTCTGGAGCATGGGCGCCAGGGCGGCCGGCACCACCCCGGGAAAGAACGTGCCGGACTCGGCCACCAGCCCCACGGTCAGGGACAGGCCGAGGATGATGCCGTGCTGGTTGCTGAGCGGGTTGATGGTCACCAGCCCGATGCCCGCGTGGAAGAGCATGGCCGAGATGACCAGCAGGAAGGAGCCGAGCACCGCGCCGGGCAGGTCGAGCACGAAGCCGCTGACCTTGGGCATCAGGGCCAACAGCAACAGGATCAGCGCGCCCCACACGCCCACGCGCCGCGAGGCCACGCCCGTGATCTCGATGACCGGCAGGTTGTCGCAGTAGATGGAGGGCACGGCCGTGCCCAGCAGCCCGGCCACGACCTTGCTCAGCCCGTCGCAGTACAGTCCGCCCTGGATGCGGTCGTAGGACACGCGGCGGAAGTTGCGCAGGGATATCTGCTGCACGAGCATGATGTTGCCCGTGTTCTCGATGACGCTGACGAGCATGGCCATGGCGAAGGCCAGGAGCAGGGGCACGTGGCCCACGGAAAGGTGCGTCTCGATGCCGGGCCAGGCCAGGGGCGGCAGGCCGAACCAGGGCAGGGCCGCAGCGCGCGTCATGTGCAGCTGCCCGGCGGCCAGCGCGGCCGCGCAGCCGCAGGCCAGGGCCAGGAGCGGGCTCCAGATGCGCAGGGCCGCGTTGCCGAAGAGCATCAGCCCGGTGAGCACCAGGATGGTCAGCCCGCCCACTCCCAGGGTGGCCATGGGCGCGGCCCGGGCCGTGGGCTCGCCGGCCCAGAGGTCCAGGCTGATGGGCACCATGGCCACGGCGATGAGCAGGATGACCACGCCGCCCACCGCGGGGGTGATGATGTGCCGGAAGAAGCGGATGAAGAAGGTATAGAGGAATACCAGGGGCGCGGTGAGCAGGGTCATGGTCGCCAGGAGTTCCAACCCGCCCAGGCGCACGGCGTCCTGGGTGCAGACCAGGAAGGCGCTGTAGGAGCCGGTGAAGAGGATGAACCCGGCCCCGAGGCCGAAACGGCGGCGGCTCTGCAGGAAGGTGAACAGCGCGGCCACGGCCAGGGTGGCGAAGGTGGCGAATTGCAGGGCGTCGGACGACAGGGCCGCGGTCTTGCCCAGCACGTTGGGCACGAAGATGATGCCGTCGAAGATGAGCAGCACGTGGGTCAGGCCCAGGGCTGCGGCCAACGGCGCGGAGGGACGTTCGTCCACCGCGATGTTCAGTGCGTCGCGTTGCATGGCGTTCCGGGGTTTGTGGCGTGGCGGGGCCCGTCAGGCCCCGTCGGGAATACGCCCACTCGGGTTGCGCCCGGCCGCGGTGCCGGCCGCGGGGGCGAAGAGCTCCAGGTAGCGGCCCAGTTCCTGAAGCAGGGCCGGACGGCGCACGGGCTTGGCCAGATAGGCCGTGCACCCGGCGCGCAGGCAACGGATGCGGTCCCCGGCCATGGCGTTGGCCGTGAGCGCGATGATCGGCACCGGAGCGCGGCCGCGCCCGGTCTCCACGGCGCGGATGGCCTGCGTGGCCTCGATGCCGTCCATGACCGGCAGCTGGATGTCCATGAGCACCAGGTCGAAGTCGCCCTGCTCGAAGGCCTCCACGGCCGCAAGCCCGTTCTCGCCCACGGTCAGGTCGCAGTAGGCGTCCTTGAGGAACAGGCGGATGAGTTCCTGGTTGCTGCGGTTGTCCTCCACCAGGAGGATGCGCGCCGGATGCGCAGGGTCGTAGGGACGGCGCCCGTGGGCGGGCTCTCCGGCCTCGGCCGGGATTTCGGCCTGCGCGCCCGCGGGCGCGTGAATGCCCATGAGCACGGAGAAGGTCACCTCCGTCCCCTGGCCCAGCCGGCTCTCGATGAACACGCGCCCGCCCATGCGCTCCACGAACTCGCGGGCAATGGCCAGCCCCAGCCCCGCGCCGCCGAACTCGCGCGACGAACCGGGATTGACCTGGGTGAACTTGTTGAACACCGCATCGACCATGTCCGCGGGAATGCCCACGCCGGTGTCGCGCACCTCGAAGCGCAGCAGGGCCTCGTCGCCGCTGGTGTCGCAGGTGGTGCGGAACTCCACGCGCCCCTGGCGCGTGAACTTGACGGCGTTGCCGACCACGTTGATGAGCACCTGCCGCAGGCGCACCTGGTCGCCCCAGAGGGTCTCGGGCAGGCTGCCGCCGCCCGTGCACGAAAACTCCAAACCCTTGCGCCGCGCCTCGAAGCCCATGACCGAGCAGACCGAGCCCACCAGCTCCGAGGGGTCGAAGGGCGCGCATTCGAGCTTCAGGTGCCCGGCCTCGATGCGGCTGATGTCCAGGATCCCCTCCACGAGGCCCATGAGCATCCCGGCGGAACTGTTGAGAATGGCCACAAGGCGGGCGTGGTCCTCGCCGGCCTCGATGCGCGAGAGCATGTCGCCAGCGCCGATGACCGCGTTGAGCGGGGTGCGGATCTCGTGGCTCATGTTGGCCAGGAACTGGCTCTTGGCCAGGCTCGCGGCCTCGGCCGCGCGCAGCTCGCGCTCGGCCTCCTCCTTGCGCACCACGTCGGTCAGGTCGGTGATCGTGCCCGAATAGTACAGGGGCGCGCCCCCGCCGTCGTACTCGGCGCGGGCCGAAAGCGACGTCACCAGTTCGCGCCCGTCGGAACGCACCAGCCGCATCCTGCGTCCGGACACGCGGCCTTCGCGCGCGATGTCGTCGATGACCTCCTGCAGCTCGCGCCGGTTGCGGAAGAGCGTGTCCAGCCGCCCGCGCCCGCCCGGCCCGAGCATCTCCTCGGCCGAGCCGTAGCCGAACATGGCCGCCAGCGCCGGGTTGGCCCCCAGAAGCACGCCCCCGGGGGTGATGCGGAACATGCCCTCGGCCATGTTCTCGAAGATGGAACGGTACTTGGCCTCGGTGATGCGCAGGGTGCGGGTGCCCTCCTCCAGCCGCTCGGCCATGCTGTTGAAGGCCAGGCCCAGCTCGCCGAGCTCGTCGTCGCGGTCGATGGACACACGCCGGGAGAGATCGCCCGCGGCCACGCCGCGCATGCCCTCGAGCAGACGCTGCAGCGGGGTGAAAAGGCTGCGGGCCTGGAAAAAGAGGACGAAGAGCGTGGCCCCGAGGATGGCCAGCACGGTCACGCCGAAAGCCGTGGTCTTGATGCCGCTGGTGGTGCGCTCCAGCACGCTGCGCGTGCGCTCCACCGGGGCCAGGGCCGCACGCTCGGGCACCACCAGCCCCAGCCCCCAGCCGGTGAGCTCCAGCGGGGCATGGAACACGGTGTAGCGTTCGCCGTCGTGCTCCAGCACCGCGGCCCCGCTCATGCCCCGGGTCATGGACTCGGCCAGGGCCGCCACCTGCGGGTTGTCCGACTCCAGCAGGCTGTGGCGAAAGACCTCTCCGGGCCGCCGCGCGGCGACGTCCGCCTTGCGCAGGCCGAACAGGGAGAGCTTGGCCGGGGGCAGGGAGATGATCTGGCCCATGTCCGTGACCAGGATGCCGAAACCGCCGAGGATCCCGAGCCCGTCGTCCACGGCGTCCAGTTCGCGGGCCACGGCCTCCAGGGAGATGTCGATGCCCGCCGAACCCTCGAAGGCGTCGTTCACGTGCACGGGCGCGGCCACGGTGAGGGTCAGGCCCTGGCCCACGGAGTCCTGGTACACGTCCAGCCAGCGCGCCTCGCGCTCGGGGTCGTTTTCCGGGGTGGTCGCGGTGTAGCAGGGGCCGGTGCGGAGATCGAACTCGCCGGCCGCGGGCATGCGCTCGGCCAGGCCGATGTTCGGGGAGTAGCGGGCCATGCCGCGCTTGAGGATGACCCAGGCCGCGCGCCCGGCCAGCACCCCGCCGCGCACGCGCGTGAGCAGCGGGTCCAGGTGCGAGAGCGCGTTCATGACCCGAAGGTCCTCGCCCGCCAGGCGCGGCTTGCCCCAGAACACGGCCGAGGCCAGGCTGGAACGGGTGTTGGCGATGAGCCCGGTGCCGGGCAGGGGCGCGAAGGTTTCGGCGGGATTGACGTTGGCCAGTGCGTGGTGCCCGGCGCGGCCGACGAGCCGGCCGGCGCGTTCGGCCAGCAGGGCGGCCCCGGTCTCGGCCGCACGCAGCGAGGTGCTGATGCGCGCGGCGCGCTCGCGGGTCACGCGGCGGTAGAAGTCGTGCGCCTGGTCCAGCAGGGCGCGTTCGCTCTCCCCGGCGGCGAACTCGCCGAAGCGCGTGACCGAGCCCACCGAGACCACGCCCAGGGTGATGCCCAGCAGGGCGAGCATTCCCGCCATGGCCAGGGAAAACCTGAGGAACAACCTGGAGATGAACAGCTCGCGCAGCATCCCGCCCTTCACGTGGTCTCCTGGGACCGGCGTCCCCCGGCGTCCGGGCCCGATCAGGCCGTGGCGTCCGTCGGCGCGGGGAGCCGGATGTGGAAGATCTCCCCGGTCTTCGGACACGTGGTTTGCCCACGCGTCTCCAGCTCCACGCGGTCCAGGGAGCGCGCCCTGGCGCGGAAGGTCCACCACAGGAGCAGGTCTCCGGGCTGGTGGCGCGCGGGATCGTAGGGGTCCTTTTCGATGAATATCCTGGAAGCCGCACGGGTGAAAATGCGGTGGGCAATGTATTCCACGCCACGCCCATCCTCGGAGAGGGCCTGCCGGAAAACAAATTCCTGTTCGGTGACGCCGTCACGCATGGGAAGAACCTCGCGAAGTGGTCGCGCCCGGTCGCACGGCGCCGCAACGGCGCCGACGACGGGCCGGGAAAAACTACTCCAGGGCACGGGAAATGGCAACGCCACCGCCTGCCGGGCGCCCGGGCGCAGCGGCCGCACGGCCGAAGCGGTTCGGCCGGAACCGAAAAAAAGACCCCGGTCGGGCCGGGGTCGGAAAAAAGCGCGCTGCGGCCCGCTAGCCGCCCAGGTAGGCCTTCTTGACGCTGGGGTCGGCGCGCAGCTCGGCCGAGGTGCCCTCGGCCACGATGGCCCCGGTGTCCATGACGTAGCCGCGGTGGGCGAAGTCCAGGGCCACCTTGGCGTTCTGCTCGACCACGAGGATGGTCAGCCCCTCCTCGTTGAGATGCTTGAGGGTGCGGAACATGTCGAACATGAGCAGGGGCGCAAGGCCCATGGAGGGCTCGTCCAGGAGGATGACTTCGCAACGGCTCATGAGCGCGCGGCCCACGGCGAGCATCTGCTGCTCGCCGCCGGACAGGGAGTCGGCGAGCTGCCTCTGGCGCTCCTTGAGGCGCGGAAAGAGCTCGAAGACGCGCCCCAGGTCCTGCTGCACGGCCGCGGAGTCGTCCTTGCGCGCGTAGGTGGCCAAGGTCAGGTTCTCCTGCACCGTGAGGTTGCCGAAGATGCGCCGCCCCTCGGGCACCAGGCCGATGCCCAGCCTGCGGACCACGTCGTGCGGCTCCACGCCGAGGATGGACGCGCCCTCGAAGCGGATGTCGCCCTGGGTCACGCGCGGGGCCTCGGGCGGGGGCAGGCGCATGATCGAGTGCAGGGTCGTGGTCTTGCCCGCGCCGTTGGCGCCGATGAGCGTGACGATCTCCCCGCGCTCGAGCGTGAAGGAGACGCCGTGCAGGGCCTCGATGTTCCCGTATCTGACGTGCAGGTTCTCGACGGAAAGCATTAGATGGTGTCGTCTCCCAGGTAGGCTTTGATGACGTCGGGGTTGTTCTGGATCTGCTCGGGCGTGCCCTCGGCGATGGTCGAGCCGAAATCCACGACCTTGATCCAGGTGCACAGGTTCATGACCACCTGCATCTGGTGCTCGATCATCCAGATGGCGATGTCGTAGTTGTCGTAGATCCAGCGAACCAGGGAAATGAGGCCTTCCACGTCCGCGGAGTTGAGCCCGGCCGCGGGCTCGTCCAGGAGCAGGAGCCGGGGCCTGAGGGACAGGGCGCGGGCGATCTCCACGCGCCGCTGCACGCCGTAGGGCAGGTTCTTGGGCAGTTCGGAGGCGAAGCGGGCCAGGTCCAGGGCCTCGAGCACCTCCATGGCCGTGCTCTCGATCCGCTCCTCGCGCTGCCGGTAGCGCTTGGTGCGGAAGAAGTTGTCCGCCACGCCGTAGCCCAGGTGGTAGTGCTGGGAGACGCGGATGTTGTCGAGCACGGTCATGTCGTGCCAGAGGCGGATGTTCTGGAAGGTGCGCGCGATGCCCAGGCCGGTGACCTCGTGCGGCTTCATGCCGCGCGTGTTCACGCCGCCGAAGACGATGGACCCTTCCGAGGGCTGGTAGAAGCCGCTGACGAGGTTGAAGACCGTGGTCTTGCCCGCGCCGTTGGGGCCGATCAGGGCCATCAGCTCGCGGCCCTCGAAGCTGGCGTTGAAGTCGGAAACCGCGCACAGGCCCCCGAAATACTGGGTCAGATTGGTGATCTCGAGCAGTGCCATGGCGCGCCTACTTGAACTTGTAGAACTTCTTCAGTTTCGGGAAGAGCTGGGGCAGCTCGCGGTTGCCCATGATGCCTTCGGGACGGAACTGCATGAGCAGCACGAGCATCAACGGAATGACCACCCACTTGATGATCTGCAGGGGCCGGAGCGCCTCCAGCAGCAGGGTGAAGAGCACCGCGCTGAGCACCGACCCGCCGAGGGACCCCATGCCGCCCAGGTAGACCATGACCATGCACTCCGTGGACTTCATGATCGTGAACGAGCCCGGGTTCACGTAGCCGAGCACGTGGGCGAAGAGGCCGCCGGCCACGCCGGCCAGGCCCGAGGAGAGCATGAAGGCCACGATCTTCATCTTGTTGGTGTTCACGCTCATGATCTCGGCCGCGATCTCGTCCTGGCAGATGGCGATGATGCCCTTGCCCTGGGTGGAGGAGACGAAACGGTTGATCAGCCACACGGTCATGACCGTGCCCGCAAAGACCCAGATCATCATCCAGGGCAGGGGCAGGGAGGCGTCCATGGCCTTGGTCACGCGGCCCATGCCCATGAAGCCGCGCGCGCCGCCGATGGCGCCCACGTTTTCGATGGTGGACTTGACGATGTAGTTGGCCGCGATGGTGATGATCGCCAGGTAGTCGCCGCGCGTCTTGAACGAGGGGACGGCCACGAGCAGCCCGGCGAAGGCGGCCGCCACGCCGCCGGCCAGGATGACCACCGGAAAGAGCCACACGGCCAGCGAGGGCGAGAGCACGGCGGTTCCGAAGACCGCGTCGTCGGCAAAGAGCCAGACCGAGAGGATCGAGGAGACGTACGCGCCCACGGCCATGAAGCCCGCGTGCCCGCAGGCGAACTCGCCCATGTAGCCGTTGACGATGTTCAGGGACGAGGAAAGGATGATGTTGATGCCCATGAACATGATCACGGACTGCACGTAGAGGTTCATCATCCCGGACTGCGCCCCGAAGCACAGCGCGGCCAGGGCGGCCAGCAGCAGGACGGGGACCGTGAATTTCTGCAGGGGAGTGGTCGTCGTCGTGGTCATATCCGTATGCCCCGGGCCCCTAGATCTTGGTGCGCCGCGCCACGCCGAACAGGCCCGTGGGCTTGCGCCAGAGAATCAGGAGCAGGATGGTGAAGGCGATGAGGTCGCGGAAGGTGGAGGGGAAGAAGGCCACGACCATGATCTCCACGAAGCCGAGCAGGAAGCCTCCGGCAAAGGCCCCGCGGATGGAGCCGATGCCGCCGACCACCGCGGCGATGAAGGCCTTCCAGCCGATCATGGCCCCCATGTAGGGGTCGAGCACCGGATAGGTCATGGCGAAGAGCAGCCCGGCCAGCCCGGCGAACCCGGAGCCGAGCACGAAGGTGAAGACGATGACCGTGTCCACCGGGATGCCCATGAGCGGCACGGCAAACTTGTCGTAGCTGATGGCGCGCATGGCCATGCCGATCTTGGTCTTGACCACCACCTTGCGCAGGAACAGGAAGCTGAGCACGGCCACCACGATGACCGCGAGCTTGAGCACGGTCATGTTCACGCCGCCCACGGTGATCACGGTTTCGTCCACCAGCGCGGGGAAGTTGCGGCGGCTGGCGCCGAGCAGGGCCAGGTTGCCGTTTTCCAGGATCAGCCCGCACATCAGCGCGGTGATGACCACGTAGAGCCGGTGCGCGCCCTTGCGGCGCAACGGGCGGTAGGCGATGCGCTCCAGCGTCACGCCCACCCCGGCGGTGAGGATCATGACCAGGGGCACGGCCAGCGCGAGCACGGCCCAGTGCGGCAGTCCGGGGATCAGCCCGAAGTTGCCGAGCAGGAACGTGACCACGAAAAAGGAGATGTAGGCCCCGACCATGAAGATGTCGCCGTGGGCGAAGTTGATGAGCAGCAGGACGCCGTAGACCAGGCAGTAGCCCAGGGCGATGAGCGAATAGAAGCTGCCCCACTGCAGGGCGTTGAGAATGTTTTGGAAAAGGCTTTCGATCACGCCGTGTTCCTCCCCGGTTCCTCCCCGGCGCCTCCCCGGTACCGCTGACGGTTTACGCGATTGCCGGGGCCGGGACAACCCTCGGGCGTCCCGGCCCCGTTCTCGTCGCTTTGACGCGCGCCTACGGGCACACGGACTTGAAGAAGCTGTACTGGCCCTGGTCGTCGATCTTGACCACCACGGCGCACTTGATCGGGTCGCCCTCCGGGGTGAAGGTCATGCCGCCGGTGATGCCGGGGAAGTCCTTGATGGAGGCGAGCTGCGTCTTGATGGCCTCGCGGTCCTTGGCCATGTCGCCGGTCAGGCCGCCGGCGTTCTGGATGGCCTTGAGCATCAGGTTGGTGGAGTCCCAGGTCAGCGCGGCCACGTCGTCGGGCGTCTTGCCGTAGGCGGCCTTGTAGGCGTCGATGAACTCCTTGGTCTTGCCCTGCGCGCCCGCGGCCGCGTAGTGCGTGGAGAAGTAGTAGCCCTTGCAGTCGTCGCCGCACAGGCCCATCAGGTCGCCGGAACCCCAGGAGTCGGAGCCCATGATCGGCTTGTCCCAACCCAGGGCCTTGGCCTGCTTCACGATCAGCGGAACCTCGTTGTAGTACTGGGGCACGAAGAGCATGTCCGCGCCGGAGGCCACGATATTCGTCAGCTGGGCGCTGAAGTCCACGTCCTTGGTGGTGAAGGTCTCGAAGGCGACCACCGAGCCGGGGCCGTGGATGTCCTCGAAGGCCTTCTTGAAGAACTCGGCGAGGCCCTTGGGATAGTCGGAGGCGATGTCGTAGAGCACGGCGGCCTTCTTGGCGCCCAGCTCCTCGGTGGCGAACTTGGCGGCCACCGGGCCCTGGAACGGATCCAGGAAGCAGCCCCGGAAGACGTAGGGGCGGTTCAGGGTCGTGTTCGGGTTGGTGGACCAGGGGGAGATCATCGGGGTGGACAGGTCGTTGGCGGCCTCGCCCGCGGGCACGGCCTGCTTGGACGACTGGGGGCCGATGATGCCGAGCACGTTGTCCTGGGTGGCGAGCTTGCGGGCCGCGGCCAGGGCCGACTCGGCCTTGGACTCGTTGTCCTCGTAGACGAAGGTCAGCGGCAGCTTCTTGCCGCCCACTTCCAGGCCGCCGGCATCGTTGACCTGCTTCTTGAGCATCTCGGCGGCGTTCTTGGAGGACTCGCCGACGTCGGGAATGTCGCCGGTCAGCGGAATGTTGAAGCCGATCTTCACCTCGGGCTTCTTGGCCTCCTCGCCGGCGCAGCCGGACAGCAGGAACAAGGCCGTCAACAGTACCAGAATCCGTTTCATGGAATTCCTCCCCATTATGAATGGTTTTACATAGCCTCGCGACAGGTTACGAAACGTATCGCAAGTCCAGGTGCATTGGAATAAAAAAAAGCCTGCTCCATTTTCCATTATCGGAAAACGGGGCCTACCAATTTGTAGCCACCCCCTGCGGCTGCCGCTCCCGGGCCCGGCCCGGGGGCGAAAACCGTGCTTTTCCCTCTGGCAACGCAGGGAAATCACAAGCGATGGTCCCGCTGCGCGCAATCCGGAGGACGCCGCCCCAGGCCCGCGGGCGGATCCGCGCCGCGCCGGACCCGCGCCGCGCCCGCGTCGCACTGGGCGAGGACAATTCTGTCCAACCGATTTGTTCCGTTCTGCAAATTTGGCAAAACGACTTCGCCCTGCTTTTGTCAACACGCCGAAATAATACTTTTTTCACAATGGCCCACCCCTTGCTGGGGAAATTCTTCACCCGAGGAAACCACCATGTCCGAACCGACCACCCCCAACGCTTCGATGCCCTCCGGCCCGGCCGCCGTCCCGGCCGCTGCCGCCGCCCCCGGCGGCGCACCCTTGGCCGCACGCCTGCTGCCCCTGTTCGCCCAGTTCCAGGACCCCGTGGCCCTGTGCGACGAGCGCGGCGGCGTGCTCTGCGTGAACCCGGCCTTCACGGCCCTGTTCGGCTACGCCTGCGAGGCCATCGCGGGCCGCTGCCTGGACCGCTGCATCTGCCAGGATTCCGGCGAAGACGCCGCCGCCCAGGCCGAGGCCCTGGCCGCCGCCTCCGGCGCCGTGGTCCGGCGGCCGGGCGTGCGCTACGGCCTTGCGGGCGATCCCGTGCCCGTGCAGGCCACGGCCTACGCCGCGGACCTGGGCGCGGACGGCCGCGTGCTGGTGCACGTGTACCGCGACGAGACCGGCCGCCTGGAAACCCACGAGGCCCTGGCCGAGGCCTCGCGCAAGTATGCGGACCTCTTCGAGAACGCCGTGGAGGGCATCTTCCTGACCACCCCGGGCGGCCAGTACCTGGACGCCAACCCGGCCCTGGCGCGCATCTACGGCTTCCGCGATCCGGACGAGCTCCGGCACCACTTCCGCAACATTTCCAGCCAGCTCTACGTGGACCCCGGCCGCCGCGACGAGTACCTGCGGCTCATGGCCGAGCAGGGCGAGGTCTGGCACTTCGAGTCGCGCATCCGGCGCAAGGACGGCTCGGTGATCTGGATCACGGAGAACTCGCGCGCGGTGTACGGCGCGGACGGCGAGATCCACCACTACGAAGGCACGGTCATCGACATCACCGAGCGCAAGCTGGCCGAGGAGGCCCTGGAGCGCCAGCGCGCCTATTTCAGCCAGCTCTTCGAGAGCTCGCCCCAGGCCATCGTGCTCATCGACACCGACGGCCGCATCAAGGACGTCAACCAGGGATTCACCTCCCTGTTCGGCCACGCCCCGCACGAGGTGCGCGGCCTGTTCAACCGCCACGTGGTCGTGCCCGCGGAGCGCATGACCGAGTCCGCGGCCTTCACGGCCTCGCTGCTGGAGGGCAAGCCCGTGCAGGCCGAGACCGTGCGCACGCACAAGGACGGGAGGCTGGTGCCCGTGGCGGTCATCGGCTACCCCATCCAGTTCGGCGACGAGATCCAGGGGGCCTACTACATCTACCAGGACATCACCGAGCGCAAGGAATTCGAGGAACAGCTCGCGCACCAGGCCTTTCACGACGCGCTCACCGGGCTGCCCAACCGCGTGCTCTTCACCGAGCGCCTCGGCCGCGCCGTGCAGCGCGCCCAACGCCGCGAGGAATACCGCTTCGCCGTGTTCATGATCGACCTGAACCGCTTCAAGGTCATCAACGACAGCCTGGGCCACCATGCGGGCGACCAGCTCCTGGTGGGTGCGGCGCGGCGCATGGTCTCCTGCGTGCGCGGCGTGGACACCGTGGCCCGCCTGGGCGGCGACGAGTTCGCCATTCTTCTGGAGGAATACTCCTCGCCGCGCGACGTGACCCGCGTGGCTCAGCGCATCCACGAAGCCATGGAGCGGCCCTTCACCATCGAGGGCACGGAGATCGTCTCCTCGGCGGCCATCGGCATCGTGCTCAAGACCGGGGCCTACGCCCGGGCCGAGGACATCCTGCGCGACGCGGACGTGGCCATGTACCGGGCCAAGGCCACGGGCAAGATGGGCTACCGCGTGTTCAACAAGAAGATGCACGAGGAGGCCACGCGCTACCTGGTCATCGAGAACGAGCTGCGCCAGGCCCTGGAGGCGGGCCAGCTCGTGGTCCACTACCAGCCCATCGTGGGCGTGGCCACGCAGCGCATCGAGGGGTTCGAGGCCCTGGTGCGCTGGGAGCACCCCCGGCGCGGGCTGATCCCGCCCAACCACTTCATCCCCGTGGCCGAGGAGACCGGGCTCATCGTGCCCCTGGGCGCATGGGTGCTGCGCGAGGCCTGCCTGCGCATGGCCGCCTGGCGCAAGCGGTTCCCGGCCGCGCGCGACGTGGCCATGAGCGTGAACGTGGCCAGCCGCCAGCTGGACCAGAAGGACCTGGTGCCCCTGGTGGCCCGGGCCCTGGAGGAGAGCGGCCTGCCCGCGCAGCTGCTCAAGCTGGAACTCACCGAGACCACGCTGGTCTCCAACTCGCGCACCTGCAAGGACAACCTGTTGGGGCTCAAGGCCCTGGGCGTGCGCCTAGTGGTGGACGACTTCGGCACGGGCTACTCCTCGCTGCAGTACCTGCAGCGCATGCCTATCGACATGCTCAAGATCGACCGCAGCTTCATCTGCGGCGGGGCCGCGGACTGCGAGGAGAACCAGGAGATCGTCAAGACGATCCTCACCCTGGCGCGCAACCTGGGGCTGGCCGTGGTGGCCGAGGGCGTGGAGGAGGAGGAGCAGTTGGAGCGGCTGGCCGCGGAGCGCTGCGAACAGGCCCAGGGGTTCATGTTCTCGCGGCCAGTGGACGCCACGGCCGCCGAGCGGCTGCTCGCGTCCCTGGGGGCGCCGGGCGGGGTGTAGGCGCGGGGGCGTCCGCCTGCCGCCAGGCGTCTGTCGGACGCGGGGGTGTCTGCCGGGCGTGCGGACGCCTGCCGGGCGTGCGGACGCCTGCCGGGCGTGCGGACGCCTGCCGGACGCAGGGGCGCCTGCCGGGCGCGCGGTCCGATCGGGTCCGCGGCGCGGCGTTCGTCTCCCGGGTCTTGCGCAAATCCGTCACCCGGCCGTAACATGGGACCGCTAGGCTGCGGCACGCGTTCCGCGCGCCCGTCGGGTCGGCGGTGGCTGCCGCGGCGGCCCGACCGGGCGCGGAGCCCAAGCCCGCACGGGCCCGCGATCCACGACGGCCCGGCGCGCACACGGGCGAAAGCCCATGGAATTATCCTGGAATAATTCCATGGAGGTCCGGTCCGCGCCGCGCGGAGGAGAACCCATGCGCATTCTCGCCTGCTACAACATGAAGGGCGGGGTGGGGAAAACCACCTCGGCCGTGAACCTGGCCTTCTGCGCCGCCGAATCCGGCGCGCGCGTGCTGCTCTGGGACCTGGACCCCCAGGGCGCGGCCACCTTCCACCTGGGCGTGGAGGCCGTGGCCGCGACCAAGCTGAAAAAACTCTTCAAGGACAAGCGGAGCCTTTCCGACTGGGCGCAGCCCACGCCGTATCCGGGCCTGGACGTGGTGCCCGCGGGGTTCGGCTACCGCCACCTGGACGTGGAGCTGGGCGAGTCCAAAAAATCCTGCCGCAAGTTCGCCAAGGCCTTCGAGGGCATGGCCCCTTACGACTACGTGTTCCTGGACTGCCCGCCGTCCATCTCCGCCCTGTCCGAGGGCGTGTTCTGCGCGGCCGACGCCCTGCTCATGCCCCTGACCCCCTCGCCCCTGTCGCGCCAGACCTTCGAGCGGGTCCGCACCTACCTGGCCGAGGGCCCGGAAGGCGCGGCCGAGGACGATAAGGACAGGAAGCACAAGGACGACAAAAAGGGAAAAGACGAGAAGAAGGGGAAAAAGGACGGGAAGAGCGGCAAAGACGGGAAGAACGCGGACGAGGACCGCGCAGACGCCGCGGACGCCCCTGTCCTGCCGATCCACGCCTTCTTCACCATGGTGGACCGGCGCAAGACCCTGCACCGCGCCGCGGTGCTCGCCTCGTTGCGCGAGCCGGAATTCTGCGAAACCTCCATCCCCCTGCGCGCGGACGTGGAGGCCATGGGCCTGCGCCGCGCCCCGCTCGCCGCCTTCGCCCCGGACTCCGACGCCGCCCTGGCCTACCGCGCCCTGTGGGCGGAACTCACGCGGCGGCTGTCGGCCTGACCCCGATCAGACACACCCGGCTCCGGCACATCGCCCCCGCCCGCCGCTTCCGCTGGTCGCGCGGACGCGTCAGCAGCGTCTGTTGCGTCCGTTGCGTCTCACTTGTTCGCGACAAACCCGTTTGTGTCTCACTTTTCGCGTTTTATGAGCCACAACCTCAGAAACATCGAACAAACGAGACTCAAAAGAACTTTCCATCCCCGGCCCGCCCGGCTCGTTCACCGCTTCCGGCCATCCCGCCCCGCCCACCTATTGACGCTTTGCAGCAAAACATGTTCTGCGGAGGAAAGACAAGGAGGGGGAATCATGGCCAAGCGTTTGCTGTGCGCCGCACTGACCGTCGTGGCCCTGCTGCTGCCCTCGGCCGCCGTCGGAACCACACCGGCGGACCAGGGGGCTCCGGCGGCCGTGGAGACACCCTGCCCGCAACCGGCCCGAGCCGATCCGCAAGTCCTTCAGCTGGCCAAGCGCGGCTGCTGTTCGCACCACGGCGGGGTCTGCGGCTGTTCGAACGGCCGGGCCGTGTGCTGCGACCGGACCTACAGCCCGACCTGCGGCTGCCGCGCGGACGGCGGGACAGCGCCGACGCCGTAGGCCCCTGGCCTGCCCAGCCTGTTCCGTGGCCCCGTAACCGGGAAACCGAAGCCGCCCCGGGGCCACCCGCCGCGCGGCTTGACGGCAGCGCTCCGGCTTTGTAGATTCCCTTCGTTCGTTGGACAACGAACCGTAAGCGTTAACGCCAACCAACGCCCGCTCCGGGCCCCAACGGGGGTCGCCGGAGCGGGCGTTCTTTTTTCAGCAACGTTTCACCGCCACGGATCCCCAATGACGTCTCCCATCGAAACGAAATCCGCCGACGAGGCCCTGTTCTGGCGGCTGCCCGCCGCGGTGTTCCTCTGCTACCTGACCGTGGGGCTGCCCCTGCCGGTCATCTCGCTCTTCGTGCACGACGACCTGGGCCTGGGCAACACGCTCGTGGGCCTGGCCGTGAGCATCCAGTTCGTGGCCACGGTGGCCACGCGCAGCTACGCCGGGCGCTGCGCCGACACCCGGGCCAAGCGCGCGACCCTCATGGGCATGTTCGCCTGCGGCGGGGCCGGGGCGTTCTATCTGGCCGCCGTGCTCCTGCCGCTGCCCGTCGCGGCGCGCTTCGGCGTGCTGCTCCTGGGCCGGTTGCTCCTGGGCTTCGGGGAAAGCCTGATGCTCACCGGGGTCCTGACCTGGGGGTTCGGCCTGCTGGGCCCGGCCCGCGCGGGGCTGGTCATGAGCTGGAACGGCATGGCCATGTTCGGCGCGCTGGCCGCGGGCGCGCCCCTGGGGCTGCTGCTCTACGGGCGCTGGGGCTTTGCCGCGCTCGGCGTCTCCACCCTGGTGCTGCCGCTGCTGGCCCTGCCGCTCAACGGCCGCATCCGGGCCATCAGCCCGGTCCCGGGCGAACGGCCGCCGCTGCGCCGGGTCGTGGGCCTGGTCTGGCTGCCGGGTCTGGCCCTGGGGCTGCAGGGCGTGGGCTTCGCGTCCATCGGCACCTTCTCGGCCCTGTACTTTTCGGCCAGCGGCTGGGGTCACGCCGGGCTGGCGCTGACCTTTTTCGGCGGGGCGTTCGTGCTGGTGCGCGTCTTCTGCGGCAAACTCCCGGACACCCGGGGCGGCATCCGGGTCTCCCTGGTCTCCTTCGCCTGCGAGGCCCTGGGGCTGTACCTGCTCTGGCTCGCGCCGCATCCGGCCGTGGCCCTGGCGGGCGCGGCCTGCACGGGCGCGGGCTGCTCGCTGATCTTCCCGGCCCTGGGCGTGGAGGTGGTGCGCATCGTGCCGCCCAGCGTCAAGGGCACGGCCATCGGCGGCTTCGCGGCCTTCCAGGACATCGCCTACGCCGTGAGCGGCCCGCTCACCGGCGCCCTGGCCGCGGGTTTCGGCTACGCCACGGTCTTCCTCGCCGCCGCCCTCAGCGCCACCCTCGGCCTCGGCGTGGCGCTGCTCTTTCGGGAACGGTGCCGCGCGCAAGGGCGGCGGGAGACGGCGCAGGGATAACTCCAGTCCCGCCGGGCAGAAAGCGGGAAAGGAAGGGGGCGTCCTGCCGGGAAGCGCGCCGCGCCGAGCGCGGCGCGGATCGGCCGCCCGCACCCGCAACAAAAATGTGTTCCGCCCCTTAACTCCTCGTATGCATTGACCGATCAGTTGCTCATGGACACGGGCGCACGCCGACTGCGCCCCCGCAACACGCACCCGGAGCGACCATGATCTCCTCCATGACCGCACAATTGCTGCCTCCGTCTCCCCAGTCCACACAGGCGGGGACTTCCTCCCGCGACAAGGCCGTCCAGTACGCGACGGCGGCCACCTCCCCCAAGGCTGCCGCCCCCTCTGCCGGGGGCGATACGGTGAGCATTTCCGAGGAGGCGCGGCGGATGGCCACCGTTGAATCCGGTTCGGTCAGCGTGGACGTGGACGGGATAGCGACCTTCACGCCGGGAACGGTTACCGGGATTCCCCTCGAGGAACCCGAAGAAGATGACGGCATGGAAACCGTGGCCGACACGACCATGCGTGACGGAAGAAGAGTGCTCGTCGAAAAGTATCAACCCGTCGCCGAGAATCCGGGATCGCTCAACTACTACATGTACAAGGCCAGCATCTTCGGGGCCGACGGGGAGTTGGAGCTGAGCTTCGCGTTCGAGAAGGATACCATCGTCACCCGGGACGAAGAAGGGAACATAACCGGCACCAAGGACTACACGCAGGGTGACGAGACTTCCGGCGACGACATCATCATCGGCGCGTTCGGCAGCACGCTCTCCGGCGGCGACGGCGACGATGTGATCGTCTGTCTGAGCCGTGGCGCCGACAGCATCAGCGCCCCCCGCACGACGATTTCCGGCGGTGACGGCGACGACGTTGTGGTGCTGCACGGCGGTGGGGTCTACGGGGCGGACGTCACGACTGGTGACGGCGACGACACCGTGCAAGGTACCGGCGGCATGGAATCCAGGATCGATACGGGCGACGGCGACGATACGGTTATTGCAGAAGGCATGACGATAGGTTCGATTGATACGGGCGACGGCGACGACACTGTCCGGTTCTCGGGTGGCGTGTCGGGAAGTACGATACGTACGGGCGACGGCGACGATACGGTGGTAAGCCGGTTTGAGGAAGGCTGGCGGTACAGATACACCAGTTTTTCGAGCACGGAGATCGATACCGGGGACGGCGATGATACGGTACGCACCGTGGGCGTTACCCGAACGATTATTCACACGGGCGACGGCAATGACTCCATAACCGTGAACGGCTATTTGGAACGGTCCTCGGTGGACAGCGGGGACGGCGGCGATTACGTCCAGGTCGACGGGGAAATGGTGTACAGTTCCATCACCACGGGCCAGGGCGACGATGCCGTGCATGTCTGGAACGTCTACAACGATTCGTCCATCGATACGGGTGGCGGCGACGACACCCTCGCGGGGCATAAATTTCAGGACGTCACGGTGAACACGGGCGCTGGCGACGACAAGCTCGAGTTTACCGGTTTCATCAGGAGAAGCACAATTTTTACCGGGAATGGGCGGGATGTGTTCCTGCTGCAGGGCGACCTTATCGACAGCACCCTTGACATGGGCGAGGACGACGACTCCGCGAAGGTGCGCGGCGCGGCCCGCGGCAACAGGATTTACGGTGGCGATGGCCGGGACCGGATCACCCTTTCCGGCAGCGCGCTGGGCAACACCATCGATGGCGGCGCAGGGCGGGACCGGATTCTTCTGTCGGGCGGGACCCGCGACAACGACATCTACTCCGGCAAGGGCGCCGACGCCGACGCCGTGCTCATACCTGGAGGCGGCGAGAACAACGTGATCCACGAAGGCTCGGCCGAACCGGCCCCCGCGCCCTCGCAGACGCAGCCGGACGGCGTGTAGCGCCACGCCGCCGTTCCCAATATCGTGCAGCGCCCCGGCAGTGCCGGGGCTTTTTTTCGGCGCGGTCAGCTCTGCCGGTCCAGCGTCCGGTAGTTGATGGCCTCGGCCAGGTGCGCCACCGCGATGGCGGGCGCGCCCTCCAGGTCCGCGATGGTGCGGGCGATGCGCAGGATGCGGGTGTAGGCGCGCGCGGAAAGGCCCAGGGTGCGCACGGCGCGCTCCAGGAAGGAACGCTCGTCGTCGCCCGGCGCGCAGTGGCGGTCCAGGTGGCGGCCGGAAAGGTCCGCGTTGGTGCGCATGGTGGTGCCCGCGAAACGCTCGGCCTGCACGGCGCGCGCCGCGCGGATGCGCCCGGACATGGCCGCCGACGAGGTGCCCGCCGCCGTGGCGCTCAGGTCGCGGTAGGGCACCGCGGGCACGTCCACATGCAGGTCGATGCGGTCCAGGAGCGGGCCCGACAGCCGCGAACGGTAGCGCTGCACCTGCATGGGCGTGCACGTGCACGGGTGGCGCTCGTCGCCAAGATAGCCGCACGGGCACGGATTCATGGCCGCCACGAGCATGAAGTCCGCCGGGTAGGACAGGGAGATCGCCGCGCGGGAGATGGTCACCTCGCCGCCCTCCAGGGGCTGGCGCAGCACCTCCAGCACGTGCTTCTTGAACTCGGGCAGCTCGTCCAGGAAGAGCACGCCCCGGTGCGCCAGGGAGACCTCGCCCGGGCGCGGATACTGCCCGCCGCCCACGAGCCCGGCGTCCGAGACCGTGTGGTGCGGCGCGCGGAACGGGCGGCGGCGCACCAGCCCCCGCCCGGCCTCCAGCAGCCCGGCCACGCTGTAGACCTTGGTGACCTCCAGCGCCTCGTCGAAGGACAGCTCCGGCAGCACCGAGGGGATGCGCCGCGCGAGCATGGTCTTGCCCGAGCCCGGCGGGCCGAGGAGCAGAATGTTGTGCCCGCCCGCGGCCGCGATCTCGATGGCCCGTTTGGCGTGCTCCTGGCCCTTGACCTCGCCGAAATCCTCGAAGAACCCCGCGTCCGCCGCCGCGTCCCCGGCCGCCGAGAACGGCTGCGGCTCCAGGGCGCGCTCGCCCGAAAGATGCGCGGCCACCTCGCCCAAGGTGCGCGCGCCGAAGACCGTGAGCCCCTGGACCACGGCGGCCTCGGCCGCGTTGGGCGCGGGCACGACCAGACACCTGGCGCCCTCGGCCCGCGCGCGCACGGCCAGGGGCAGCACGCCCGGCACGGCGCTGACCTCGCCCGTGAGCGAAAGCTCCCCGGCCAGGAACACGCCCGCCAGGGACGCGGGATCGAGCATGCCCGACGCGCCGAGCAGGGCCACGGCCAGGGGCAGGTCGTAGCCGGAGCCCTCCTTGCGCATGTCCGCCGGGGCCAGGTTCACGGTCACGCGCGCGGGCGGCAGCTTGAAGCCTGAATTGCGCAGGGCCGCGAACACGCGCTCCTTGGCCTCGCGCACCGCGCCCTCGGCCAGGCCGACCATGGTGAATCCCGGCAGCCCCTGGCGCGCGAAATCCACCTCCAGGTCCACCCGGAAGGCGTCGATGCCCATGAGGGCCCCTGTGGCGACGGTCGCAAGCATGGTTGTCCGGAGCTATGGGTGGATCGTCCACGGAATACCGCGGGCCAGAGTAGGGGAAGCCGCAGCGGATATCAAGAAAGCGATCCGTCCTTGGGAGGGAAGAGCCGGGGGGAGGAGGGGGGGGTGATCTTTGAGTGCGCGTGGATGCCGGACGGGGGGCACGCCCGCACGCCCGTGCGCCCCGTCCGGCACCCACGCCGCCCCATCGCCCGGGACTCCCTCATCCAGCCGAAAGTTTAGGGGGGTGATGACGGGGGTGGGGAGGGGGTC
>JACCQO010000037.1 GCA_015709205.1 Desulfovibrionaceae bacterium | reverse complement strand
GACCCCCCTCCACCCCTCTCCACCCCCAAAAACTGCTGGTTGGATGAGGGCGGGGTGACTGTCGGTACCGCGTGGATGCCGGACGGGGTGGAGGCCGGCGCGGGACGTGCGGGAAAAATGGAAAGCGGAACGGGATTGCCGGGCTGCCGCCGCTTTGCGGCGGATGCGCCCTGGGGGGAAGGGAAAGAGGAGGAGGAGACGACGATGCGGTCGTCGCGCGCGGGCGGGAAAAGCGGGAAAACCGTGGGTGCCGAAAAATACGGCAGTCGAGCGCGGGCGCGGGAAAGCCGTTGCACCCGTCGCTACACCGACGGCCGCAAAAAGGATGCGGCGGCATTGCTGCCCGAGACTGTTCGACGGAAAATCAATACAACAGGAAAAAAGACTGGTCCCAGGGGTGGACGTTGGCGTGCGTCAGGCCCAGGCGCGCATAGGCGCGGGAAAGCTCGCCGCGATGGCCCCAGAACTCGCCCTGGGTGCGGCGCGGAATGCGCAGCCCGCGCGCCGCGCCGTTTAGCGAAGCCATGCGCGCGCGCACCAGATGCAGCAGCGCACGCGCGCGCACGCGCGCGCCCAGGGCCGGGTGCGCCGGGCCCGCCAGCACCTGGGCCTGAAACGCGGCCTCCGGCGCAAGCCCGATGCGGATGACGCGGATCCCGTGCTTCCAGAACCGCAAGACCGCAAGCGAAGCCAGCTCCAGCACCCGGCCCAGCGGCCAGGGCGCATACTCTCCTCGCTCAAACATCGCGGCGAGTTGCGTTCCGGCGACCACCTGGCAGGGGTAGATGCGCACGGCTTGCGGTTCGCAGGCCACGGTCGCGGCCACGTCGGCCAGAAAGGCCCGGCGCGCCATGCCCGGCAGGCCGGGCAGGATCTGCACGCCCAGGTCCAGCCCGGCCGCGCGCACCAGGGCGCAGGCGCGCATTGCGGTTTCCGGGCCGTAGCCGCGGCGGGAAGCTTCGAGCGTCGCGGGGTCGAAGGACTGCACGCCGAGCTCGACCATGTCCATGCCGCTTGCGCGCAGGTGCGCGAGCAGGCCCGCGTCCACGGCGTCGGGCCGCGTGGAGCAGCGCAGCCGCGTGACCAGCCCGCGCTCCTTCCACTCCCGGGCCGTCGCCAGAAAGCCGTCCAGGTGCCGCGCGGGCAGGCGGGTGAAGGTCCCGCCGTAGAAGGCCAGTTCCATGGGCTCGGCGCGCGCCGCGGCCAGGGCCGCGAGATCGGCGCGCAGCCTGTCCAGCAACGCGCCGGGCGAGGCCGGAGCCGTGGCGGTCTGCAGGCGCTGGTCGCAGTAGACGCAGGCGTCCGGACACCCGGCAAAGGGCAGGAACACGGGGCGCACCCGCGCCGAGGCGAAGGGTTCCGGGTGGGGGAAGACGATTGCGCGCATCTGTCCGGTATGGTTGAAAACCCTTTGTGCGTGCGGCCTTCGCGGCAGCGGCAAGAGTTTTTTTTGTGTCGGGAGTTATTTTTTCGACTGTCCCATTGAAAAAAATGGGTTTTTTGCTACCGTAACTTGAAATGGGCGGTGATTCAAAGTATATGCCGCCGTAGACACCATTGACAGCGCCGAGCGATGTGTCCCCGGGCGAGCGAACGCCTGCGAGGGGTTGGGACGCAAGTGAGGTCGCTTGGCGCACAGGGCCGAGGGCGGGGGTACCGCTCGGTCGCCCGTGTCATACTCCTGCAAACCCCTCGTCCGGCCCTGCGCCGGAACCCCTTCGGCGCGCATGGGGTGCGCCGCAAGGGACCTGTTCGGGAGCGCCCGTCCACGGCCGCGATGCATCGCGACTCCGTAGCCGGACCGGCCGCCCTGCGATACAGCTGAACATCTGAGGCTACGGCAACGGAGGATCAGACATGAGCGGAAAGACGCTTACCAAAGCCGACATCGTCGACGCAATCTACGAAAAGACCGACCGCAACCGGGCCGAGGTCAAGGGCATCGTCGAATCGCTGCTCAAGATCATGAAACAGGCCATCAAGAAGGACCACGCGCTGCTCATCAGCGGCTTCGGCAAGTTCGAGGCCTACGACAAGAAGGCGCGCAAGGGCCGCAACCCGCAGACCGACGAGACGATCACCCTGCCCCCGCGCAAGGTCGTGGTCTTCCGTCTGTCCAGGAAGTTCCGTTCCGAGCTCAATCAGCAATAACGAAGCTGGACGGATATTCCTCTTCGAGCGTCTGCTGCGCCTTGAGGGCCGCGTTCAGTCCCGTGTACGGACCTGCCTGGACGCGCCAGAAGTCCTTGCCGCCGACCACGGCGGGCTGGACGCGGCCTTCGGTGTAGCCCTTCTCGATCAGCTTGGCCCTGAGCGAGTCGGCGTTTTCCCGCACGCCGAACGATCCCACCTGCACATAGAACGCCCCGCCCAATTCTCCGGCGACCAGGCCGCTCACGCGGCCCACGGTCTGCACGCGCACGCGCGCCACGCCGGGGCCCGCCAGGCCGATGCGTTCGCCCGCCTCGCGCGAGAGGTCGATGATCCGGCCCTTGATGAACGGGCCGCGATCGTTGATGCGCACCTCCACGGCCTGGCCGTTTTCCAGGTTGGTGACGCGCACGCGGGTGCCGAAGGGCAGGAGCTTGTGCGCGGCGGTCATGGCGTGCATGTCGTAGACCTCGCCGCTGGCGGTCCGCTTGCCGTGGAAGTCCTGGCCGTACCAGGAGGCCAACCCCTCCTCCGCGTAGCCCTGGGCCGTGCCCATGGGGTGGTAGGTCTCCCCCTTGACGGTGTAGGGCGTGGTGGAGGGCGCGGTCGGCGCGGTGGGTTCGGGACCGGGGTAGATGGCCTTCTTGGCGCATCCGGCCGCCAGGGCCGCGAAGAAAACGAAGAGGACCACGGCCAGGCGCACGGCTGCGCCCGTGCTCCTGCTACTGCGCTGCATGGCGAAACTCCTGTGCTGGTTGGTGCGGGAAGCCATGGGCCTGTCTACCCCACTCCTGGACGGTCAGGCAAGGCCGGGAGGCCGCCGAAACCGGCCGGGCCGGGCCGCGACAGGGGCCGCACTTGGGCCACAAGGGGCGCGGGACGGAACCGGGGAGGCCGCCGGAGGGTTCTCTTGCGCGCGGCGGCGCTGCCCGGCGCATGCACCGCCCGCCTGTGCAGTTCGTCCAGCGCAACCCGCCCATGCGCAGCCGCATTCATGTGAAGAAAGGTAAGGATTTTTCAAGAACCTCAATCCGGACCCGATCGGCCGCGCAACCTGCTGCCGCAAAGCCTCCTGGGCGTCCCTCTCCCTTCTCCTCCAATTCCCCTTCCACCCTGTGCCGCGCAGCGCAACGAAGCGGCACGCGTCGGCGTGCAAACAGTTCCGGGCCGGGGTAAGCCCGGACCACAGCCACCCAACTCCGCCCCCCCGGCAGGGTCCGGGACAGCGTCCCGCGGGGCCTGGGGCGCCGCGGCCGCCTAGCGCTGGGAGAGGGCCAGGGCCAGGGCGGTGGTGAGCTTGACGAGTTCGCTGTTGTTCTTGCGCACGGTGGCGGCGAGGCGGCGGCCCAGGGCGCCGAGCAGGTGCGCGCCCAGGGCGGGTTCGCGGCCCACGAAGTCGAAGAAGCGCTCGCGGTCCGTGACCAGGAATTCGCTGGGTTCGAGCACCTCCACGGTGGCCGAGCGGATGTCGCGGTCGAGCAGGGCCATTTCGCCGAAGATGGGACAGGCGTTGCCCTCGAGGGTGGCGAGCACCTTGCGGGGGTTCTCCAGTTCGGCCAGGGGCAGCTTCATGCCCTTGATGATCATGGATTTGGAGATGCGCACGCGGCCGCGCACGAGGATGAACATCTCGTCGCCCTGGTCGCCCTCGGTGATGAGCTTTTCGCCCGGCCGGCGGTGCGTCACGGAAAAAAGCGCCTTGACCCTTTCCAGGCCCGAGGCGTCCATGTCCTTGAACAGCTCGATGGACACCCACTTGTCGTCAAGCATCCTCCGCCCTCCCCGGCCCGAGGTACAGGACGCCGTCGTAGCCTTCGAGCCGCTGCGCGTCCGGCGGGTTGACGAGCACCTGGGGGCCCTGTTGGCCCAGGGAGGCCTGCTGGCCCGCGGCGGCGAAAAGCTCGAGGATGAACTGGTCCAGGGCCGAGCCCTCGTCCATCATGTCCTTGAGGGTGAAGCTGCGCGATTCCTGGCACAGGGCCAGGGGCAGGACGCCGTCGCGCTCGCGCGCGGCAAGGAGCAGCTCGCGCCAGGTGGAGCGGCGCTCCTCGCCGCCCAGGCGGCGATAGGCCAGCCGCCCCTCGCCGCGCAACCCCAGGAGATACTGGAAGAAGGGCCACACGGAAGGGTTGGCGCCCATGAGCCCGAGGACCAGGCTGGTCATCTCGCCGCGCAGGATCAGTTCGTTGACCCCGGCGCGCACGAGGTGCTCGCGGTTTTCGGGCAGGGCCACCTCGCCGTAGATCAGGGTCTTGGGCGCAAGGCTGCGCACGGTGAGCGCGGAGTAGATGGACTGCTGGTCGGCGTCCTTGGAGGGCAGGCCGTCCTGGCTGAGGATGTAGACCACGCGGGCCGCGCCGGGCTTGGCGCGGGCCACCACGTTCTCCTGCGTGGGGTTGCCGTAGACGAAGTGCAGTTTCTCGCCGCCCTCCAGGTCCGAGTCGATGGACATCTTGAAGGAGAGCTCGTCCCGCTGGTCCTGCGGCAGTTCGTTGACCAGGACGATGTCCGCGCCGCGCAGCACGGACATGATCCTGCCCACCAGCCGCGTGGCGTAGGAGTTCCAGCCCAGGATGATCACGTGGCCCGAGAGCTTCACTTCCAGGAGCCCCTTGCGCTTCTTGGCCTGCCGCTCCACCAGCAGCGAGGCCAGGTTACCCGAAAGGGTGGAGACCAGGCCGATGCCCGAGACCATGACCAGGATGCCGAGCAGGCGGCCCGGCAGCGTGGCCGGAACCATGTCGCCGTAGCCCACGGTGGTCAGCGTGACCACGGACCACCAGATTGCGGAAAAGAAGTCCGGGCTCCCCTCGGGATCGAGCTCGAAATAGTAGAAGCCCACGGACGAGGCCAGGAGAATGAAGCCGGTGGCCAGGATCAGCTTGCCGAAGCCGGTCCGGAACCAGGAAAGCGCCCCCCCGGCCATGGCCTAGCCGCCCCCGGCGCGCCGTTCGGCCCGGGGTGCGCTCATTGGGCCTTCTCCGCCAGGAGCGCCAGCTCCCCCTGCGCCTCCGGGCAGCCGGGGTTGGCCTCCAGGGCCGCGTCCAGGGCCCGGCGCGCGTCTTCCCACCAGCCCCCCCGGCGCAGGCTGCGCGCGGCCAGGACATACAGGATGTCCAGCCTGCCGTCGTATATTCTGTCTATCAGTTCGTCATACAGGTCGCGAAAGACCGAACGCACCAGCTCGTTGCGCTCGAAGAGGAAGCGCGCCAGGAGTTCGTTGTCCGCGTGGGTGGCCAGATAGGCCGGGAACATGCGCCGGCACTGGTAGACGATGAAGCGGATGCGCTTGATCTCGCGCTCGATGGACTCGCGGGTCTGGAAGAGCACCTGCATGAGCTCCTCGCAGTGGGCGCGTTCCTCGTCGCCCATCTCCTCGCCCTGCATCTTGCGGAACCACGGGGCGTAGCGCTGCTGCTGGTAGGCGTCCTCCTTGAGCTTCATGGTCTCGTGGAAGATGTAGCCCACGCCCCAGTCCAAAAAGCGCCCCATGTCCGGCTCGCCCTCGGTGTTGCGGAACAGGTGGTGCGCGGTGTCCTTGAGCCGCCAGAGAAGGCCCTTGTTGTTGCCCGTGCCGAGGAGCTCGCGCAGGGCGTCGAAGTGCACCAGCCCGTCGCTGTCGAACTCCTGGAAGCGCTGCTCCAGTTCGCGCGCGGCCATGCAGAAATCGCGGAGCACGTCGCGCGCAAATTCCGGCCGCTTGGCCCGTATCCAGGTCTTGGACATTCGCCTCTCCTGCGTTTGCGGCACCCTAGCATTCCCGGCCCCGGCCTGGAAGGCCCTGGGCGAAAAAGGCGCACCGCGGCCCCGGCCGGATCGCGGGCGCGCGGCCCTTGGCACGCGGCCGGGCGATCCGCCGCCCCGCCCTGCCGCCGCGCCTAATCGCGCGGATGCAGATCCAGCTTGAAGGAATAGGTGTCGTCGTCGAAGTTCTTGGTCACGTCGAAGCCCACGGCCCGGGCCAGGCCGATCATGCCCGCGTTCTCGGTCAGGGCCTCGCCGACGATGCGCCGCGTGCCGCGCTCGCGCGCGTAGCGGATGATCTTTTCCATGAGGATGCGCCCGAGGCCCTGGCGCTTGAGGTCCGAACGCAGGGCCACGGCGAATTCCGCGCTGGCGTTGTCCGGCGTGAACATGGCCCGGACCACGCCGAGGGTCAGCTGGCCCGAGGCCACGGCCTCCTCGGGCGCGTCCGGCGAGATGGCCACGCCGAGGGCCTCGCAGTCCTTGCGCTCGGCCACGGCCAGAAAGGCCATCTCGCGGTTGTAGTCGATCTGGGTGAGCTTGATCATCTCCGAGCGCGGCAGCTGGCCCACGTTGCCGAAGAAGCGCAGCCGCCGGTCCTCGGGCGACATGGCCTCGATGAACTCCCAGTGCGCGGGCTCGTCCTCGGGCCGGATGGGCCGCAGGGTCACGCGCAGGCCGCCCTTGAGGCCGACGCACTCCTCCAGCTCGCGCGGGTAGGGCCGGATGGCCAGCAGGTCCGCGCCCTCCACGTCGCACCGGGCCACGTAGACGCGCGCGGTGAGCGCGAGCACGCCCTCCTGGTCCGCGTAGAGCGGGTCGATCTCCAGCTCGTGGATCTCCGGGATGTCGATGACCAGTTGCGAGAGCTTGCACAGGGTCAGGCAAATGGCGTCCTGGTCCGCCGCGGGCATGGTATGGTCGCCCTGCAGGAGCTTGTGCAGGTTGTTGCGGGTCAGCACGGCCTGGGCCAGGGTCATGTTCAGGGGCGGCAGCGCGGTTTCGCGCTCCTTGGCCTCCGGGCCGGCGTCGGCCAGGCCCAGGCGCAGGATGGGCCCGAAGACCGGGTCCGTGGCGGCCTCCAGGTAGAGTTTGTGCGCGCGCACGCGCCGCGCCATGTGCTGGACCACAAACCCCTGGATGCGCGCGCCGGGCGAATGCCGCCGCACGCGGCCGACCACGGCCATGGCCGCCTCGCGCACGGCCTCGGGGGTGTCCAGGTCCAGGGCCACGCCGCCCATGGCCGCCTTGTGGTCGCCGATGTCCTGGGAGAGCACCTTGACGGCCACGGGGAAGCCCAGCTCCCCGGCGGCCAGGACCACGCCCTCCACGCCGTCCATGTCCGAGGTGATGCGCGTGGGCACCACGGGCACCTGGTAGGCCCCGAGCACGTCCATGGCCTCGGCCTCGGACAGCCAGTGGCGGCCGTCGGCCAGGGCGCGCAGGACCACTGCGCGCGCGGCCGTGCGGTCCGGAGAGAAGCGCCGGGAAATGGACGTGGGCGTCTGCACGAGCAGGTCCTGGTTGCGGCGGTACTGCACGAGGTTGAGGAAGGCGCGCACGGCCTTGTCCGGCGTGAAGTAGGTGGAGATGCCCGCTTCGGCGAAGAGGTTGCGCGCGGCCAGGCAGTCGTCGATGCCCAGCCAGCTGGTCAGCACGGTCTTCTTGGTCCGGCGGCACGCGCCGATCACGGCCTCGGCCACGGTCTCGCTGGCGAGCATGGCCGTGGGCACGTGCATGACCAGCAGGGCGTCCACGTTCCTGTCGGCCAGGAGCAGCTTGACCGCGGCGGCGTACTTCTCGGTCTCGGCCGCGCTCTTGATCACCAGGGGATTCTCGTAGCTCCAGCAGTCGCCGAGCTCCTCGCGCAGCCGCTCCACGGTCTCGCATTCCAGCTCGGCCATGCGGCCGCCGCCGTTGATCAGCTCGTCCGTGGCCAGGAACGCGGGGCTGCCGCCGTTGGTCAGGATGGCCAGCCGGTCGCCGCGCGGCGGCTTGGAGCGGGCGATGGTCTCCACGCTGTCGAAAAGGGAATCGATGTCGAAGACGCGGAGCATGCCGGCGCGGCGGAAGGCGGCGTCGTAGACGTCGTCGGAGCCGAGGTAGGCCCCGGAGTGCGCGGCCGCGGCCATGGCGCCCTCCAGGGAGCGGCCGGTCTTCATGATCACGATGGGCTTGTTGCGCGAGGCCGCGCGCGCCGCGGACATGAACTCGCGCGCATTGACGATGGTTTCCAGGTACAAAAGGATGGCCCGGGTGTGGATGTCGGCGTTGAGGTAGTCGATGATCGTGCCGAAGTGGATGTCCACGCGGTCGCCCAGGGAGATGATGTGCGAGATGCCGATGTTCTTGGACACGGCCCAGTCGAGCACGGCGGTGAACAGGGAGTCGGACTGGGCCACGAAGGCGATCTTGCCGGGCAGGGCGTCGCGGTGGGCCAGGCTGGCGTTCAGGCCCACGCCGGGGTTGATGTAGCCCAGGCAGTTGGGCCCGAGGATGCGCACCTCGTAGGGCCGGACGGCCTCGCGCAGGGCCTTGTTGTAGGCCTCGCGCGCCGAGGAATCGGTGCGGAACTCGCCGTGGGAGAGGATCATGGCCGCGCGCGTGCCGCGCTTGCCGAGCTCCACCAGGTAGCCGGGCGTCTGGTCCGGCGGGGTGCAGAGCACGGCCAGGTCCGGCGTGAGCGGGAGGATGTCCACGTCGCGGTAGGCCTCGATGCCGCCCACGGTCTCCAGCTCGCGGTGCACGGGCATGACCGGGCCGAGGAACTTGGACCGGGAGATGTTGCGCATCAGGATCTGGCCCGGGCTGCCGGGCTCGTCCGTGGCGCCGATGACCGTTATGGAGGACGGTCTGAAAAGCTGATTCAGGTATTCGATGCTCATGCGTTGCTCGAAAAGCTTCGCCCCGCTCCGGCCCGCGCCCGTCCGTTCCGGCCCCTGCCCTCCCGGGCCAGCCTATCACAATGGAATCCATGGAGCTACATCACGCCACCGGCCCCAAGTCAACTCGCAATCCGCCCCGGGCCGGCTGAATGCGTCCGCTTTGTTGAATATTTTTGTTTCCTGCGACATACTGCATTCCTGTCGTGCGACACCCCTGCGGCCCGGACGCAAAAGGCCCGGCAGCCCCCCCTCGACCGGAAGCCGGACCAAGATTCGAACAAGCCCGAACAAGCTTCGAACAAGCTTCGAAAAGGACCCGCCATGACCGACGACAAGATCGAAAGCATGCTCGCCGAAACCCGCGTGTTTCCGCCGCCGGAACAGCGGCGCGCCGCGGCCGCCGTCAAGAGCATGGAGGAATACAAGGCGCTCTACGCACGCTCCATGGACGATCCCGAAGGGTTCTGGGCCGACCGCACCCGCGAGCTGGTCACCTGGTTCAAGGAATGGGACAGCGTGCTCGACGCCGACCTGCACAAGCCGGAGATCAAATGGTTTTCCGGCGGCAGGCTGAACGCCTGCTTCAACTGCGTGGACCGCCACCTGACCGACGGCCGGCGCAACAAGGCCGCGATCATCTGGCAGGGCGAGCCCGAGGAGGACGTGCGCGTCTTCACCTACCAGATGCTCCATGCCGAGGTGACGCGCTTCGCCAACGTGCTGCACTCCTTCGGCGTCACGCGCGGCGACCGCGTGGCCATCTACCTGCCCATGGTCCCGGAACTCGTGGTGGCCATGCTCGCCTGCGCGCGCATCGGGGCCACGCACTCCATCGTGTTCGCGGGCTTTTCCGCCGTGTCCCTGGCCAGCCGCGTGCAGGACAGCCAGGCCAAGGTCCTGGTCACGGCCGACGCCGTGCTGCGCGCCGGGCGGGCCATCCCGCTCAAGCCCAATGCCGACGAGGCCCTGAAGGCCTGTCCGTCGGTGGAGAAGTGCGTGGTGGTGCGCCGCGCGGGCAACGCCGTGGCCATGGACCCGGCCCGCGACGCCTGGTGGCACGAGGCCACCAAGGCCGAAGGCATGGCCGCCCCCTGCCCCTGCGCGGAGATGGACGCCGAGGACCCGCTCTTCATCCTCTACACCTCCGGGTCCACGGGCAAACCCAAGGGCGTGGTGCACACCACGGGCGGCTACCTGACCTACGTGGCGCACACCCTGCAGTGGGTCTTCGACGTCAAGGACGAGGACGTGTTCTGGTGCACGGCGGACATCGGCTGGATCACCGGGCATTCCTACATCACCTACGGCCCGCTGGCCCTGGGCGCGACCGCGCTGATGTTCGAGGGCGTGCCCTCCTACCCCGCGCCGGACCGCTTCTGGCGCATCGTGGAAAAATTCGGCGTGGACATCTTCTACACCGCGCCCACGGTCATCCGCGCCCTGATGCGCGAGGGCGTGGAATGGACGCGCAGGCACGACCTTTCGTCGCTGCGGCTGCTCGGGTCCGTGGGCGAGCCCATCAACCCCGAGGCCTGGATGTGGTACCACGAGCACATCGGCCGCAAGCAGACGCCCATCGTGGATACCTGGTGGCAGACCGAAACCGGCGGCTTCCTGCTGGCCCCGCTGCCCTACGCCACGCCGCTCAAGCCGGGTTCGGCCACGTATCCGCTGCCCGGCGTGGACGCGGCCGTGGTGCGGCCCGACGGCACCCCGGCGGATGCGAACGAGGGCGGGCACCTGGTCATCCGGCGGCCCTGGCCTGGCATGCTGCGCGGCGTGTTCGGCGACCCGGCGCGCTTCAGGTCCACGTACTTCGAGCACTTCCCGGGCATGTACGAATCCGGCGACGGCGCGCGCATCGACCCGGACGGCTACTACTGGGTCATGGGCCGCCTCGACGACGTGATCAACGTCTCGGGCCACCGCATGGGCACGGCGGAGATCGAATCCGTGCTCGTGGCGCACCCGGCCGTGGCCGAGGCCGCGGTGGTGGGCATGCCGCACGCGATCAAGGGCGAATCCATCTACGCCTACGTGACGCTTTCGGCCGACGCCGAGGAGAGCGAGGAGCTGCGCAAGGAGCTGCGCACCTGGGTGCGCAAGGAGATCGGGCCCATCGCCACGCCGGAGGTGATCCAGTTCACCGAGGGGCTGCCCAAGACGCGCAGCGGCAAGATCATGCGCCGCGTGCTGCGCAAGGTGGCTGCGGGCATCTACGACCAATTCGGCGACACCTCTACCCTGGCCGACCCGGGCGTGATCCAGGACCTCATCGAAGGCAAGCAGGACCTCCTCGGCAACGGCTAGGCAGCGTGACGCTGCACCCTTTTCGCGGGCAGCATAATGCAGCACCCTTTCGCGGGCGTTGGGTGCTGCAGGTAAAGCGACCGCCTTCCACCGCCCGCGCCTGAGGAACTGAATCAGCGCCTCTTTAAAGCCCCGTCCGCGCCAGCGGCCGGGGCTTTTCATTCCCCCAGCCGCCCCCTGCCCCGCAACGGCGACCACGAGCGCCCTCCCCTGCCCCGCCGCCGAACCACCCGCCCGCCGCTTGCCTCGCGGCGCGTTGCCTGCGATCATCGCGCCGGACACTCCCCCGACCATCGAACCGCAACCCACCAACCGGAAGACCGCCATGACGCCCGCCATCGACACCGCGAAAAAGGCCCGCATCGCCTACACCGTGCACGAATACGACCACGATCCCGCCGCGCGCTCCTTCGGCGTGGAGGCGGCGGAAAAGCTGAACGCGGACCCGGACCGCGTGTTCAAGACCCTGGTGGCCGCGTGCGGCGACAAGGACCTGGTGGTGGCCGTGGTGCCGGTCATGAAGCACCTGGACCTCAAGCTTCTGGCCAAGGCCGTGGGCGTGAAGAAGGCGGCCATGGCCGAGGCCAAGGTCGTGGAGCGCGTGACGGGCTACGTGGTCGGCGGGGTCAGCCCCCTGGGGCAGAAGAAGCGCCTTGCGACCGTGATCGACGCTTCGGCCGAGGGCATGGAAACGATCTTCGTGAGCGCGGGCCGCCGGGGCATGGATATCGAACTCGCGCCCGGCGACCTCGCGGCCCTGACCAACGCCGCCTTTGCGGACGTGGCGCGCTAGGCCCGCCGCCGTGCCGCGCCCAGCACGGACGCGGTTCCCCCGAACAACAAGGGCCCCGGCCGCGTCGTCGCGCCGGGGCCCTTGCCGTGTCCGCAAGAAAACCGCAACCGTCAGGCGCGATCCGCAACGGGCGCGGCCTGCACGGCGATCACGGGATCGGCCGGACCGGGCGGGGTCCCCGCGAGGTCCGCAAAGCCCGCGACCACGCGGAAACCGTGGTCCGCCAGTTCGCGCTCCAGGCTCTCGGGCGTGTAGAACTGCAGCCAGTTGAAGATGTCCAGAACGCGGTCCGGCTCAATACGGTCCGGCCCGACGCGGCCCGGCTCGCCCGGCACCACCACGACGTGCCGCCGGAGTCCCAGATTCAGCTCCTCGTAGCGGTAGGTGCCCAGGAACTCGTGGTGCGCGCGCGGGCTCCAAAAGCCGCCCGGGCGGCGGAAGTGCTCCACGCCCGCCTGCACGCAGCCGAAGGTTTCGGCCGAAAAAACGTCGAACAGCACGCTGCCGCCCGGGGCCAGGCAGCCACGCCACAGGTCGAGCATCCGGCCGCGCTGCGCCGGGTTCAGCGCGCCAAAATCCCCGTAGATCATGGTCGCCAGGTCGAAAGGACGGTCCGGCTCGAACTCCAGGTAGTTCAGGCAGCGGTAGTCCACGTCCAGCCCCTTTTCCCGGGCCGCCGCACGCGCATATTCGATGGACCGGCGCGAAAAGTCCAGCCCGGTGACGCGCGCCCCGCGCGCGGCGAAGCGGTTGGAATAGAGCCCGGGCCCGCAGCCGAAGTCCGCCACGCGCAGCCCGGACAGGGAGAACCGCGCGTCGATCCAGGCCGCCGAGCGCTCGATGAACTC
Source organism: Desulfovibrionaceae bacterium (assembly GCA_015709205.1). Lineage (GTDB taxonomy): Bacteria > Desulfobacterota > Desulfovibrionia > Desulfovibrionales > Desulfovibrionaceae > JACCQO01. The sequence goes on along the minus strand of JACCQO010000037.1, from coordinate 20,178 downwards.
CATGGGCCGGGAGGCCAGCTCCGTGTTCCCGTCCAGGTGCAGGGCGAGCATGGACGCGGACACGTGCTCGTCGTCCCACATGGCCCGGGCCGTGTAGGCGCAGTACGGCTCGGGCCGCACGGAGAGCATCCGCAGATACGTGTCGATGTTCATTCGGTCCCGTTCCTCGCGTCGCGGCGCGCGGCGTTGCGGTCCGTCAGCGCCGGACCGCGACCCAGCCGCTGAACGCGCCCACCAGGGTGAGCACGCCGGCCATGGCCGCGGCGTATTCCCAGGGGAAGAAGACGATGGGCAGGTTGAGCGGCGGGAAATCGAGCAGGTCGCGGATCAGGTACTGCACGCCCTTGAGCAGCCCCACGGCCAGGGCGCTGCCCGCGAAGCCGTGCAGCGCGCCGCTGACCACCAGGGGCAGCTGGATGTACCAGTCGCGCGCGCCCACCAGGTGCAGGATCTCGATCTCCGTGCGCCGCGAGAGCAGCAGCAGCTTGACCGTGTTGCCCACGATGAGCGCCTGCACCAGCCCGAGAAAGCCGATGAGCGGCCAGACCAGGTGCTGGCGGAAGCCCTTCCAGGCCCGGGCCAGGTTGGCGCGGACCACGTTGAAGTGCACCTTTTCCACGCCCGGAAGGTGCTCCAGGTAGGCGAGCATGTCCCTGGTCCAGGTTTCCTCCTCGGCCACGTCCGGGGAGAAGGCCAGCACGGCCGTGGGCGGCAGGGGGCTTTCGCCGCGCAGCCACTGCAGGTCCAGCCCGCCGCCCATGCTCGAGGCCAGGGCCTCCAGCCCCTGCTCCGGGGTGTAGGTGGTGCGCGCCGCCAGCGCGGGCAGGTGTTCGAGCTGCTCCCACTGGCTCGCCACCACGTCCATGTCCGCGTCCGGCCGCCAGTAGACCTGGAAGATCAGTTCGCCGCGCGCGCGCTCCAGCTCGGCATTGAGGTTGAAGAGGAAGAGCAGGAACAGCCCGCCCAGGAAGGCCACCAGCGTCACGGCCGCGAGCGTCAGGGTCTGGGCCCACGGGTTCACGCGCAGGTCCGCGAACCCCCGCCCGAGCAGCTTGAAGACCACCCCGATCACAACCGGTCCTCCTCGGGCTCGGGCCCGGGCCCGGGCACGTCGGCCGGCGCGGCTTTGCTTGCGGTTGCGCCGGACGTTGCGGTCGCCGCCGCGGTTGCGGCGGTGCGGAACGAGGCCGGGTCGCCGCCGGGCCAATTGGCGGCCACGACCTGGCCTTCCTCCAGGCGCACGATGCGCGCGTCGGGCTGGCGGGAGATGAGGTCGCGGTTGTGCGTGGCCAGGATGATGGTGGTGCCGAAGGTGTGGAACTGCTGGAATATTTCGAGCATGCGCAGGGCCAGGTCCGCGTCCAGGTTGCCGGTGGGCTCGTCGGCCAGGAGCAGTTGCGGGTTGACCACGATGGCCCGGGCGATGGCCACGCGCTGCTGTTCGCCGCCCGAGAGCTCGCCGCTGGGCGCGGCGAGGCGGCGCTCCAGGCCCAGGCTGCGCGCCACGGCGCGCACGCGGCGGTCCAGGTGTCGCCGGGGCATGAAGCGCACCTCCAGGGCCAGGGCGATGTTGTCGTAGACCGAGCGGTGGGCCAGGACCTTGAAGTCCTGGAAGACCACGGAGACCTGGCGCCGCAGGAGCGGAATTTCGCGGCGGCGCAGGTCGTGCAGCCGGAACCCGGCCACGGTGGCCTTGCCGCGCTCCAGGGGGAGCGAGCCGTAGAGCAGGCGCAGCAGCGTGGTCTTGCCCGCGCCCGAGGGCCCGGAGAGGAACAGGAACTCGCCCTTGGCCAGCTCGAAGCTGACGTTCTTCAGGGCCCAGTGCGAGCCGAAGTTGTGGGAGACGTGCCGGACGTTGAGCATGGCGGTTGCGCGTGTTCCTTGAAATGTCGGCGATGGGTTCCAGTCGCTGCGCCGCGGGCGCGATTGGCTGCACAATGCCCGATGCGGCAAACGAGTGCAACCGGGGAGCGGATCGACGCGGACCGCAAGGAAAATCGGGCGGAAACCGCAAGAGTTACGCGCGGGAGATGGGGAATGGCGCTCGTGGTTGCCGCTTCGGGGGTGGGGAGCTCTTTTCTTGGCTGGTCGAGCGAGGCGGGGCGGCTGCGCCAGACCCGCCTCGCTCGAAATGCCTGCGAAAAGAGCTCCCCACCCCCTGCGCTGGTTCGCGATAGCGCGGAGGGTGGAGGGCAAAGCTGACTCGGAGAGCGCGATGGCGGCGGGGGTTGGGGTGCCGGCGCAAAGAGCGCGAAGGTGGCTAAAGGACCGTCGGCGCTTCGGGCGGGCTGCTTTCGCAGCGCCCGCCCGCGAGCGTTTTCAGAAGGGATAACAAATGATCCGGTCACGGGGCGTCTGAGGCGGCGCAGCATCTTTAAATTGCAGCAAGTTGGGATTACGGACCAAAAAGCCCCCGGCCACATCGTGGCCGGAGGCTTTGGTTGCATCATCGCAGTCGTGCAGGCGCGGGCGGGGGAAAGCGAGTGCGCTTCCGCAGCACAAGACGACCGCGAAAAGGGTGCAGCGTCACGCTGCCTAGCCGCATTTGGTGTAGCCGCAGGAGGGGCAGATGAAGCAACCTTCCTGGAAGATCAGCTCCTGGTTGCATTCGGGGCAGCGCTTGGCCTCCAGGTCGTTTTCCGACGACGAGGCCGGGCGCACGGGCTCCTCGCCCTTGAGGTAGCGGTTCTCCAGGACCCAGGCGATGGCGTCCGGGATGGAGAGGAGCATGCCCTTCTGCCGGAACACCGGGTGCTCGCCGCCGATGCCCTTGATCTGCGCCACCACGTCGCGCACGTGGATGCCGGAGCGCAGGGCCAGGGAGACCAGGCGGCCGATGGCCTCGGCCTTGGCCGTGATCGAGCGGCCCGAGCGGCCGATGGTGGCGAAGACCTCGAAGGGCCTGCCGTCCACCTCGTTGACCGTCAGGTACATGGCGCCCAGGCCGGTCTGGACCTTCTGGGTGAAGCCGTAGATCAGGTCCGGGCGGCCCTTGACCGCGCGCTCGCCCTTGGCGCCCTCCTGCTGCTGCGCGCCGTCGCCCGTGCAGAGCACCTGCACGGACTTGCACCCGTCGCGGTACACGGTCACGCCCTTGCAGCCCTGCTCGTAGGCCATCCAGTAGATGGAGCGAATGTCGTCCACCGTGGCGGAATTGGGCAGGTTCACGGTCTTGGACACGGCGTTGTCCGTGTGCTTCTGGAAGGCGGCCTGCATGCGCAGGTGCCACTTGGCCTCGATGTCCATGGCCGTGACGTAGACGCGCCGCAGGGCTTCGGGCAGGTGCTCGAAGTTTGCGACCGAGCCCTTGCGCGCGACCTGCTCCATGAGCCCGGCGCTGTGGCAGCGGGCCTGCTTGAGCGCGTCCTCGAAATAGGGATTCACCTCCATGAGCTTCTCGCCGTCCATGACGTTGCGCGAGAAGCACAGGGCAAACAGCGGCTCGATGCCCGAGGAGCAGCCCGCGATGATCGACAGGGTGCCCGTGGGCGCAATGGTCGTTGTGGTTGCGTTGCGGTAGGGGCCCAGGTCCTTGGCCGCGAACACAGACTCGTCGTAGGCCGGGAAGGGCCCGCGCTCCTTGGCCAGGGCCTTGGACGCGGCGCGGCTTTCCTCCAGCACGAACTTCATCAGCTTTTCGCCGAGGTTGAGGGCCTCCTGGCTGTTGTAGGGCACGCCGAGCTGGAAGAGCAGGTCGGCCCAGCCCATGACGCCCAGGCCGATCTTGCGGTTGGTGCGCACCTTGTCGGTGATGGCGTCCAGGGGATAGCGCGAGGCGTCGATGACGTTGTCCAGGAAGCGGACCGCAAGGTGGACGATGCGCTTGAGCTCGTTCCAGTCCACGGAATATTCCAGGGTCTCGCGGCCGGCGACGTGCAGGCAGGCCAGGTTGATGGAGCCCAGGTTGCAGGCCTCGTAGGGCAGCAGCGGCTGTTCGCCGCAGGGATTGGTGGACTCGATCTCGCCCTGGGCCGGGGTGGGGTTGTCGCGGTTGATGCGGTCCAGAAAGACGATGCCCGGATCGCCGGATTCCCAGGCCTTCTGCACGAGCATCTCGAAGACCTTGCGGGCCTTGAGGGTCTCGCGGACCTCCTTGGTGTGCGGGGCGACGAGGTCGTAGTCGCCGTCGGCCTCCACGGCCTTCATGAAGGTCTCGGTAAGGCCCACGGAGAGGTTGAAGTTGTTCAGCTCGCCGTCGCGCTCCTTGGCCCTGATGAACTCGATGATGTCCGGGTGGTCGATGCGCAGGATGCCCATGTTGGCCCCGCGCCGCGTGCCCCCCTGCTTGATCTGTTCGGTGGCGGTGTTGAAGATGCGCAGGAAGGAGAGCGGGCCCGAGGCCACGCCGCCGGTGGAGCCCACGCGGCTTTCCTTGGGCCGCAGGCGCGAGAAGGAGAAGCCCGTGCCGCCGCCGGACTTGTGGATCAGGGCGGCGAACTTCACGGCGTCGAAGATCTCCTCGATGGAGTCGCCCACGGGCAGCACGAAGCAGGCCGCCAGCTGCCCCAGGTCCGTGCCCGCGTTCATCAGCGTGGGCGAGTTGGGCAGGAACTTCCAGGAGGTCATCAGCCGGTAGAAGCTCTCGGCCAGCTCGTCCACCTTCACGGTGGACTTCTCGTACTTGGCCTCCTCCGAGGCGATGGCATAGGCCACGCGCCAGAACAGTTCCCGCGGCTTTTCATAGGGAATGCCGTCGCCGCCCTTGCGCAGGTAGCGCTTGGTGAGCACGACCTGGGCGTTGGAGTTGAGCACGGGTGCTTCCAGGGACGCGGGAACCTCGGGAATCTGCATCGGAAAAACTCCTCTTCGGAACTGGGAATGTGCGGGAAAGAATCGCAATGCCGTTGCGAAAAAACCGCAACGGCGCAGGGTTCAAGAGTACCGTACCGGCGGCGAAAAATCCAGACTTTATCTGGATTCTTGCGGATGTCGCATCATTTCGTGATGTTGCCTGGCGCCTGGATTTCCGGCCTTGTTGTTGTCGCCCAAGAGACGCCCGGACACCGAAACGGATGAGGCCAAAACAGTTCCGCCGGACGGACAGCAACGGGCGGGCGCGGAGCTAGAGCTGGCCCGCGGCCGGGCGTTCGTCCGCCGCGGGACCGCCCACGTGGATGCCTTCCTTGAGCTCCAGTTCGTCCATGCCCTCGTCGCCGCCGCCCACGCCGCCGCGGCCGTCGGGCGTCACGGGCAGGGGCGGCCGGATGCCCTTTTCGCGCCACTGTTCGGGCGGCCCGTCCAGGTGCTCGAGCCGCTTTTCCACGGCCTTGGGGTTCGGGTAGGTCTTGGCGATGGACCGGAGCAGCTCGCGCGCCTCGTCGCGGCGGTTCTCCTGCTCGCAGATGTCCGCGAGCAGGAACACGGCCAGGGCCCGCTGCTCTGCGTCCACGCCCTTGAGGGCGATGAGCTCGCGCAGATGCGTTTCGGCCAGCTCCAGCACCTGCATGTTCGACAGGGTCTGAGACAGGGCGTAGAGGCAGCGCGCCTTGAGCGCCGACTCCCTGGCGTTCTGGATGCAGAGCTCCAGGGAGTCCTGGGCCAGGTCGTTCTCGCGCTGCTTGGCGTAGATGCGCGCCAGGCGGTAGTGGATCTCGGGCATCAGCCCGGCGTCCAGGCCCTGGATGTTCAGGGCCCGCTGCAGGGCGTCGTTGGCCTTGTCCCACATGCGCTGGGCCACGTAGGTGTCGGCCACGCGCGAGAGGATCTTCCAGGCCCGGTCCGGGTCGGAGCCGAACTCCAGGTACATGGCCTCGAGCAGCCCCGTGGCCTTGTTCGGGTCGGTGCGCACGTTCACGGCCACGTCCAGGAGCCGGTTCCAGGCCTCCCAGCGGTAGCGGCCCTGAGGCCGCACCTGCAGATAGGCCTGGTAGAGGTCCTCGGCCTCCAGGTAGCGGCCCTCGGAGAACGCGGCGCGGGCCTTGCCCAGGCTGGCCTCGTCGGCGCGCCGGTCCGAGCACCCCCCGCCGCCCAGCACGGCGCAGACTACGACGAGCGCGAGCAGGGTGCGGGAGAGTCCGTTCACGGCAGGGCGTTTTCCCTGACCAGGTCGAACCCGGCGACGGTGCCGCCCTCGTCCAGGCGCACCAGGGTCACGCCCTGGGTGGCCCGGCCCACGCGGCGGATGCCGCTGACGGCCATGCGGATGATCTTGTTGCCCGAGGTGAGCACCACGATCTCGTCGCTGTCGTTGACGTTCACCGCGCCGATGACCGGTCCGGTCTTGCTGGTGACCTTCATGTTGAACACGCCCTTGCCGCCGCGCGTCTGCAGCCGGTAGAGGTCCAGCTGCGTGCGTTTGCCGTAGCCGTTGCTGGAGACGCTGAGGATCTCGGAGCGGGCCTCTGAGTCGATGACGCAGACCGAGACCACGGCATCGTCGCCGCGCAGGGCGATGCCCTTGACGCCCGCGGCCCCGCGGCCCATGGAGCGCACGTCCTTGAGCGCGAAGCGGATGGCGTAGCCGTTCTGCGTGGTCAGGACCACGTCGGCGCGCGTGTCCACCTCGCGCACGGCGATAAGCTCGTCCTTGGGCCTGAGGCCCACGGCGATGAGCCCGGTGCGCCGGCACTTGGCGTAGAGGTCCTGGCTGGAGCGCTTGACCATGCCCTTGCGCGTGACGAAGAGGAAGTGGCGGTCCTCCACGAAGTCGCGGATGGTCACGGCCGTGGCGATGCCCTCGTCGCTCTCCAGGGGCAGGAGGTTGGCGATGTGCATGCCCTTGGCCGTGCGCGAACCCTCGGCCACCTGGTGCACCTTGAGCTGGAACATCCGGCCCCGGTTGGTGAAGAGCAGCAGGAACTGGTGGTTGGAGGTCACGCAGAAGTTGTCGATGAAGTCGCCGTCCCCGGTGTGCACGCCGGCCACGCCCTTGCCGCCGCGCTGCTGCTGGCGGTAGACGTCCAGCGGCGTGCGCTTGATGTAGCCGCGGCGCGAGAGGGTGATGACCACGTCGTCGTCGGGGATGAGGTCCTCGATGTCGATGTCGTCGAGGTCCTGGGCCAGGATCTCGGTCTTGCGCGGGGTGGCGAAGGTCTTCTTCAGCTCGGTGAGCTCCTCGCGGATCACGGACTTGAGCACCTCCTCGTTGGAGAGGATGGAGTTGAAGTACTCGATCTGCTTGAGGAGCTCGGCGTATTCGGCCTCGATCTTGTCGCGCTCCAGGCCGGTGAGGCGCTGCAACCGCATGTCCAGGATGGCCTGGGCCTGCACGTCCGTGAACTCGAAGGCCTCCATGAGCCGTTCCTTGGCCTGGGGCGGGTTCTCGGAAGCGCGGATGATCTCGATGATCCGGTCGATGTTGTCGATGGCCACGCGCAACCCTTCGAGGATGTGCGCGCGCTGCTCGCTCTTGGCCAGGTCGAAGCGCGTGCGGCGGATGATGACCTCGCGGCGGTGGTCCAGGAAGTAGGCCAGGACCTGCTTGAGGTTCAGAAGCTGCGGGCGGTTGCCGACCACGGCGAGCATGTTGATGCCGAAGGAGGTCTCCAGGGGCGTGAACTTGTAGAGCGAGTTGACCACGATGTCGGGAATCGTGCCCTTCTTCAGGTCGAGCACGATGCGGATGCCCTTGCGGTCGGACTCGTCGCGCAGGTCGCTGACCCCGTCGATGCGCCGCTCGTTGATCAGGGCGGCGATCTTCTCCACCAGGGAGGACTTGTTCAGGGCGTAGGGAATCTCCTTGATGACGATGCTCTCGCGGCCGCCCTTGCGCTCCTCCACCTCGAGCACGCCGCGGATGCGGATCGTGCCCCGGCCGGTGGTGTAGGCGTCGTAGAGGCCCCGGCCACCGTAGATCGCGGCGCCCGTGGGGAAGTCCGGCCCCTTGATCTTCTTCATCAACTGCTCGGGCGTGACCTGGGGCTTGTCCAGGCACATCAGCAGGCCGTCCACGAGCTCGCCCAGGTTGTGCGGCGGAATGTTCGTGGCCATGCCCACGGCGATGCCCGAGGAGCCGTTGAGCAGCAGGTTGGGCACCTTGGTGGGCAGCACGGCCGGTTCTTCCAGCGTGTTGTCGTAGTTGGGCCGGAAGTCCACGGTCTTCTTGTCGATGTCCGCCAGGAACTCGCCGGCCAGCCGGGACATGCGCACCTCGGTGTAGCGCATGGCCGCCGCGGCGTCGCCGTCGATGGAGCCGAAGTTGCCCTGGCCGTCCACCAGGGGGTCGCGCATGGAGAACGTCTGGGCCATGCGCACCAGCGCGTCGTAGACCGCCGAATCGCCGTGCGGATGGTACTTGCCGATGACGTCGCCGACCACGCGCGCGGACTTCTTGTAGGCGCGGTTGTAGGCGTTGCCGAGCTCGTACTGGGCGAAGAGGATGCGCCGGTGCACGGGCTTGAGGCCGTCGCGCACGTCGGGAATGGCGCGTCCGATGATCACGCTCAGGGAGTATTCGAGGTAGGATTTTCTGATTTCCTGCTCGATGGTGACGAAGTCGTTGCTCATTGGCCCTCCGTCGGCCCGGCCCGGTGGTTGTTCCGGGCCGCCCCGCGCTGCGCCCGACGGGCGCGCGCAAGGGTGTCGGTTGTGTTTCCGGGCGCGCGGACCATGCCGCCGCACCCGCCGCGCGGATCAGCGCGCGTCAATGCATGCCGCGCCTATCGGTGCACCGTGCGGTGCATCTCGGCGCGACCTCGTGAAATGGTCAGATGTCCAGCTCCTGGACCATGAGCGCGTTGCGCTCGATGAACTCGCGGCGCGGCTCCACCTTGTCGCCCATGAGGTCGGAGAAGATGTCGTCGGCCTCGGCCGCGTCCTCCACCGTGACCTTGAGCAGGGAGCGCTGTTCCGGATTCATGGTCGTTTCCCAGAGCTGTTCCGGGTTCATTTCGCCCAAGCCCTTGTAGCGCTGGATGGAGATGCCCCTGCGCGCCTCGCCCATGACCTCGTCCACGAGGTCCACGAAGTCGGCCACGGGCTGCTCGCCATCCTTGCGCCGCAGGGTGAAGGTCAACCCCTGGCAGGCCGAACGGAGGAAGTTCAGGTTCTCGTAGGCCTGCTTGTAGTTCTTGGAGTTGAAGAACTCCACGCCCAGGCGGGTGTGGTGCGCGTTCACGTCGTGGATGTCCACGTACAGGCGCGGGGCGATCTCGTCCTCCTCCATTTCCGTGTCCACGGTCACGGTGAAGCCGCGCTCCTGCATGTACTCGGCAAAGCCGTTGATGCGCCCCTCCTCGAAGGAAGCGGTGGTCAGCTTGCGCTCGTACTCAAGGAAGGCGCGGAAGAGGTCCGCGCGGATGCCCAGGTTTTCGGCGTCGCGGATGCGCCCGCGCACCATGCGGATGCCCTTGAGCAGCTCCATGAGCTCGGCGCCGCGGTACTCCACGCCGTTGGCCGCGACCACGGCCAAGTCGTCGCTCACGCGCTGGAGCAGGAAGGACTCCATCTCGCCGTCGTCCTGGATGAACCGCTCCACGCCCTTGCCGTGCACGCGGTAGAGCGGCGGCTGGGCGATGTAGAGGTAGCCGCGGTCGATGAGTTCGGCGTACTGGCGGAAGAAGAAGGTCAGCAGGAGCGTACGGATGTGCGCCCCGTCCACGTCGGCATCGGTCATGATCACGATCTTGTGGTAGCGCAGCTTCTCCAGGTCCATGTCCTCGTCGCCGATCCCCGCGCCCATGGCCGTGATCAGGGCCTTGATCTCCTTGTTGCCGAGCATCTTGTCGAAGCGCGTCTTCTCCACGTTGAGGATCTTGCCGCGCAGCGGCAGGATGGCCTGATGTTTGGGGTTGCGGCCCTGCTTGGCCGAGCCTCCTGCGGAGTCGCCCTCGACGATGAACAGCTCGGAGTCGGCCGGATCCTTGGACTGGCAGTCCGCGAGCTTGCCCGGCAGGGCGTTGTCCGAGAGCGCGCCCTTGCGCCGCACCAGGTCCTTGGCCTTGCGCGCGGCCTCGCGCGCCCGGGCCGCGTCCCCGGCCTTCTCGATGATCAGCTTGGCGTCCTTGGGATGCTCCTGGAAGAAGGTGGAGATCTGTTCATAGGACTGGCCGGAAACCAGGCCGGCGATCTCGCTGTTGCCCAACTTGGTCTTGGTCTGGCCCTCGAACTGGGGCATGGGCAGCTTGACCGAAACCACGGCCGTGAGGCCCTCGCGCACGTCGTCGCCCGTGAGCTTCATCTTCAGCTTCTTGGGCAGGTCGGCGTTGGCGATGTAGGTGTTGATGGCCCGGGTCAGCGCGGTCTTGAAGCCGACCAGGTGCGTGCCGCCTTCCTTGGTGCGGATGTTGTTGGCGAAGGTGAGGACGTTCTCCTTGTAGCCCGCGTTGTACTGCAGGGCGAAGTCGATCATCACGCCCTCGGTCTCGCCCGTGCCGTAGATGATCTCGTGGATCCCGGTCTCGCCCTTGTTCAGGTCGCGCACGAACTGGCGGATCCCGCCGTCGAACTTGAAGATGGCCTTTTCCTGGCTGCGTTCGTCGATGAACTCGATCTCCAGGCCGCTGTTCAGGTAGGCCAGCTCCTCGAAGCGCTTCTTGAGCACCTCGAAGATGAACTGGTTGGTCTCGAATATCTCCTCGTCCGGCCGAAAGCGCACCGTGGTGCCCGTGGAATCGGCGTCGCCGATCTCGGTGAGCTGGGTCACGGGCACGCCGCGCTCGTAGCGCTGATGGTACTTCCTGCCGTTGCGCTTGACCACGACTTCAAGAGACTCCGACAGGGCGTTGACCACGGACACGCCCACGCCGTGCAGGCCGCCGGAGACCTTGTAGGAGTCGTTGTCGAACTTGCCGCCCGCGTGCAGCACGGTCATGACCACTTCAACGGCCGGGCGGTGCTCCTTGGGATGCATGTCCACGGGAATGCCGCGGCCGTTGTCGATGACCGTGACCGAATTGTCCAGGTGCAGCTTGACCACGACCTTGTCGCAGTACCCGGCCATGGCCTCGTCGATGGCGTTGTCCACGACCTCCCAGACAAGGTGGTGCAGTCCGCGCACGTCCGTGGAGCCGATGTACATGGCCGGACGCTTGCGGACCGCCGAAAGTCCTTCGAGAATCGTAATGGAATCGGCGTTGTACTGTTTGCCGCTCTGCTGCTGAATCATTTATGCCTCTTCTTCGCTGTAGTAGGTCTCTTCCTCGATCTTCATGGGCATGACGATGACCGTGTACTCGGAATCGTCGCCGCCCGAAAGGCCGCAGGGCCCTTCGCTGCCCGTGAGGGTGAAGGTGACCTTTTCGGACTGGAAGTGCGAGAGGATCTCGATGAGGTTGCGCGTGGGAAAGGCGATCTTGCGCAACGCGCCGGCGAAGCGCACCTCGAGGGTCTCGTTGGCCGAGCCCACTTCCTGGCCCTGCGTGGTCAGCACCACCTCGGCGGGCGCGAAATCGAAATAGGTGCAGCGGTTGTTGTCCGTGTTGAAGACCAGCAGCCGCTCGAGGGAATCGATGAGCTCGAGCCGGTCGGCCTCCATGGACGAATTGTCGGCCGCTCCCAGCTTCTGCAAGAAATTGTGATAGTTGGGATACTGGTAATAGGACAGGGGCAGGGAGAAGGTCTCCTGCTTGTCCCCGGTGCGGAAAAAGAGCCGCTTGTTGTCGATGTTCAGTTCGATCTCGTCGGTGGTCAGCCAGCGTTTCAGCTCGTTGATGTACTTGCGCTGGATGAGCATGCCCTCGGCGGGCAGCAGGGCGCGCAGGTCGTCGTGCAGGAAGCGGAGCATGGCGAACTGGTGGCCGTTGAGCCCGCAGGCCTCGATGTACTGTTCCGCGGCCGCGGCGCGGATGGACATGCAGGCGATGGCCTCCATGGTGTCCTCGTCGCTGATGCAGAAGAACAGCCGGTCGATGACTTCCTGCAGGAAGTCGCCGGACCAGAAGACCGAGTCGTTCTCCGGGAACTCGGAGAAGTTCTGGAACCAGGTCGGGTCGTTGGTCGGCAGCCGGTATTTGCGCTGGCCCTGCTCGATGAGCAGGTTCTTGCCCTCGTCGTCCAGCTTGAAGGTGATCTGCCCGGCCGGGAGCTTCTTGACCAGGTCGTAGAAGTAGCGGCCCTGGACCCCGGCGATGCCCGGCTCCACCACCTCGGCGCGGTACATGCCGCAGAACTCCAGGTTGGAGTCCGTGGCCATGATCTTGAGGTTGTCCCCTTCCGCCCCGAGCCAGATGGTGCGCAGGAAGGCCGCCCCGGTCTTGGCCGGGATGATGTTGGCCGATTTCTGCAGGCCTTCGATGATGTCGTCTTTGAATACTTTCAAAAACATAAATTCTCTCCTCGTTTAGCAGTAAGGGCGGTTCGCATGTGCGCTGTGAACGCAACCTCTCGAAGAAGAAGGAAAAAAATGAGACATCGCAAGTGACCGTCGAGGAACAAACGAACGTTCCCGGCCACCCGGGCTCAGTTTTCTTCCAAAGAGAGACATGTTTTCTTCAGGGTTGTCACTACCGTTTTCAAATCCTTGTCATTCTGTTGCATTGATTTGATTTTTTTGATCGCATACATGGCCGTGCTGTGGTCTTTGCCCCCGAAGAGCTTGCCCAGGGAGGGGTAGGAGCAGCTGATCAGTTCGCGGCACAGGAACATGGCCACCTGGCGCGCGAGAACGATGTTGCGGTGGCGCTTGACCCCGGTGAGCTCCTTGACCGGCACGCCGAAGTGCTCGGCCACGGTGACGATGACCTTTTCCGGGCTCAGCCGAGCGCCGGGCCTATGCTCGGTGTGGCTCAGGATGTGCTCGAAATCCTTGTCCTTGATATCCTTTTGGACCAGTTCGCGGAAGGCCGTGAGCTTGAGCAGGATGCCCTGGAGGAAGCGGAAGTCGTCGAACCGCCGGGCCAGGGTGAGCATCTGCTCGCGCGTGATCTGGATGTGCTTCAGGCGGCACTGGTGTTCGATGTACTGCACGCGGATGTCCAGGTCCGGATCCTTGAGATTGACGATCAGTCCCCATTCCAGCCGGGACTTGAGCTTGGGATGCAGAAAGCCGTAGGACGTGACCTTGTCCGCGCAGCCGAAGATCATCTGCTTCCCGTTGTCGTAGAAGTGGTTGAAAAGAAAGATCAGTTCTTCCTGGACGTCCTCGTAGTCCCGAACCATCTGGAAGTCGTCGAGCATCAGCAGGGCGTGGGAGCAGACGTGCGCGCGGGCCTTGAACACGTCGCCCGCGTGGGCCATGCGGTAGAGGTCCACCAGTTCCTCCATGGTGGAGAAGAAGATGGACTCCCGCCCGGCGCGGCGGCTGATCTCGTTGGCGATGGAGCGCATCAGGTGCGTCTTGCCCGTTCCGTTGCCGCCGCAGATGACGAAGGGGTTGTACTGGATGGTTTCGTTGCGGGCCACCTCGCGCGCCGACGCCAGGGGGAAGTAGTTCTTTCGGTTGGTGAAGAAGCGGTCGAAGGTGAACTGACGGCCGAAGGGATAGTCCAGGGTCGCGGGCCGCGTCGGCTCCGGCGCGCCGGTGCGGCCGTTGCCGTTGGTCCCGGCGTAGTGGAGCACGTAGCCCGGGCCCAGGAAGCGGGCGAGCTGCTCCTCGAACCGTTCGCGCGCGTTGTCCTCGAACCACGAGGCGAAATAAGCATGTGGAAAAGAGATCGCGATGGAATGCCCCTCCTCGTCCACGGAGAGCACCAGCGGATCGAACCACTGGCGCAGTTCGCGGTCGGAGCACGTCTGCGACAGATGCAGGCGGAGGGAGCGTTTCAATACTGGATCCAAGGGTGTGCAGCTCTGGTATAACGTGTTGGAGATAAACAATGAAACCGTCGGATTGGGCAAGGGGACCCGGACCCGGACCCGCCGCGACCGGCAAAGGAAATCCCTACCAGAATATGGGCTTCAAGCCAAGCCGAAACAGGGGCCGTCACCCCTTCTGCCCGCGCGGGCCTTGCGCAATGGTGTCGAACCCGGCCATTTGGCGTGTGAAAATTGTGGACAATTATCTAGATAACTTCTAGAGAGTACATGCCCCGCCCCACTTTTTCACCGCCCCGGTCGGCGCACCGCGCCGCCCGGGCTGCGAATGGCCGCGAACGGCGGAGCGGGACCACGCGGAACGAACCATCGGACCGGTCGGCGCATCCGTGCCCGGCGCGGCGCAAGGAGCGGCATGCAGCGCAGGAACAGCCCTTTTCGTCGGATATCGTTTCATTCCCTGTTTCCCGGCCTGGCCGGGGAACAGGGCCGCATCAGCCCGGCGGCTGCCGGGACCGTGGCTGCGGCCCTGCTTCTGGTCACTGTGGTCTGGTTGCTGTCCTCCCCCCGCTGCCTGTTCGGCCCGCAGAACGAGGTGTCCGCCGCCGTGTCCGCGCCCGCCAGCGCCTCCGAGGCGGCGCGCGCGGCCGTTCCGGCGGAAACGGTTCCCGCATCCCCCGTGCCCGTGGTCCAGGGCGCGGTGCAGCCCGGCGACACCGCCTCGGACCTCCTGGAAACCTGGCTCGGACCGGCCCAGGTGCATGCCTTGGCCCAGGTCTGCAGGCCCGTCTATTCCCTGGCCCGGCTGCGCGCGGGCAATCCCTATGCCGTGTGGGCCGACGAGGCCGGACTGGCGCGTTTCGAGTACGAGATCGACGCGGACCACCGGCTGGTGGCCGAGCGCGCGGACGGCGACTCGGCCTCGGGTTCCGCGTCCGCCTTCACCGCCCGCCTGGAGCCCATCGTCTACGACGTGCGCCAGGCCACGGCCCAGGGCACCATCGACGAGAACCTCTTCCTGGCCGTGGAGAACGCGGGCGAGGATCCGGCCCTGGCCATGATGCTCTACCGCGTCTTTGCCTGGGAGATCGACTTCATCCGCGGCCTGCGCAAGGGCGATACCTTCCGCGTGCTCTTCGAGAAGCGCTATCGCGACGGCTCCCTGGCGGGCTACGGCCGCATTCTGGCCGCCGAGTTCGTCAACGACGGCCGCCACTACCGCGGCTTCCGCTTCGAGCAGGCCGACGGCGAGGCCGAGTTCTACGACGAGAACGGCCGCAACCTGCGCAAATGCTTCCTGCGCGCCCCGCTTTCCTTCACGCGGATTTCCTCCAAGTTCAGCCGCTCGCGGCTGCACCCCATCCTCAAGGTGCGCCGCCCGCATCCCGGCATCGACTACGCCGCGCCCACGGGCACGCCGGTCAAGGCCGTGGCCGACGGCACGGTGGTCAAGGTCGCGCGCTCGCACGGCGCGGGCAACTACGTCACCCTGCGCCACCTGGGCGGCTACGAGACCAGCTACCTGCACCTCAGCCGCTACGCGCGCGGACTGCGGCGCGGGGCAAGGGTCGGACAGGGTACCGTCATCGGCTACGTGGGGTCCACGGGGCTGGCCACTGGGCCGCACCTGGACTTCCGCATGAAGCGCAACGGCGCGTGGGTCAACCCGGCGGCCATCAAGAACCCCCGCGCCGCGGCCCTGCCCGCTGCGGACATGGCCCGCTTCCGCGCCGCCATCCGGCCCTTTGCCGCGACCCTGGGCATTGGCCTGACCGCCGTGGCCGCGGGCGACTGAAAAGCATCCCGTTCGCCCGGATCGTCCGTCCGCCTTGCCGCCCGCCTTGCCGCCCGCCTTGCCGCCCGTTCCGGCGGCCGTCCCGGCGGCCGCCCGCCCGCGGCGACGAAAACGTTTCGCTTGGAAAAATCCGCGCTTCATATTAGGTAGTCAGAGGCGCAGGCCGGGCGCGCACACGCCGTCCACCGGCCCGCGGTCCGCCGCTTCGCGACCGGTTCACGCCTGGCTCGACGGCTTCCGTCGGCCGACCCCAACCCACCGGGCCCCACGACGACATGGAGAAGACCATCGGCAGTAAATGGCGTCACAAGGACCTGCTCGACGTTTCCCAACTCGACCGTGACGAGGCCCTGCACATCCTGGACACGGCCGCCCGCTTTCAGGAGATCAACACCCGCCCCGTCAAGAAGGTGCCCACCCTCAAGGGCAAGAGCGTGGTGCTCTTTTTCGCCGAGCCTTCCACGCGCACCAAGACTTCCTTCGACATGGCCGGCAAGCGGTTGTCCGCGGACACCTTTTCCCTGGCCACCAGCTCCTCGTCCCTGGTCAAGGGCGAGAGCCTCAAGGACACCGTGCTCACCCTCCAGGCCATGAACCCGGACGCCATCGTCATCCGCCATTCCATGAGCGGCGCGGCCCGGTTCGTGGCCGACCGGGTGCGCTGCAGCGTGCTCAACGGCGGCGACGGCCGCCACGCGCACCCCACCCAGGCCCTGCTCGACGCCTACACCCTGCGCCACGAGTGGGGCGACCTGGAAGGCCGCACCGTGCTCATTCTCGGCGACATCGCCCACAGCCGCGTGGCGCGCTCCAACGTGCTCCTGCTCAATCTGCTCGGCGCGCGCGTGCGCCTCTGCGGCCCGCGCACCCTGCTGCCCGCCGGGGTCGCCACCTGGCCCGTGGAGGTCTTCTCCCGGCTGAAGGAGGCCGTGCGCGGCGTGGACGCGGTCATGTGCCTGCGGCTCCAGCTCGAGCGCCAGCACGCCGGGCTGCTGCCCAGCCTGCGCGAATATTCCGACGAATACGGCCTCGGGGCCCGGCACATGGAGCTGGCCAACCCCGACGCCAAGATCCTGCATCCCGGCCCCGTCAACCGGGGCGTGGAGATCAGCTCCGAGCTGGCCGACTGCGCCGACTCCCTGATCCTCGACCAGGTGGCCTCGGGCGTGGCCGTGCGCATGGCCGCGCTCTTTCTGCTGATCACGCGCAAGGGGGAGAACGCCCAGTGAGCGCTCCGGATTGCATCGTCAGGGCCGCGCGCCTGAACGGCCGCGTCGTGGATCTGTACGTGGCCGACGGCAAGGTGCTCGAGGTGCGCGAGACCGGCGGGATTTCCGCGACGAACCCGGACCCCGCGCCCGCCGCCTGCACGGAGATCGACGCCACGGGCCTCGTGCTCCTGCCGAGTCTGGTGGACGCGCACGCGCACCTGCGCGAGCCCGGCCACGAGTACAAGGAAACCATCGCCTCGGGCCTCGATGCCGCGGCGCACGGCGGGTTCGGCACGGTCATGGCCATGGCCAACACCGCGCCGGTCAACGACGAGGCCGCAATCACGGACTTCATGCTCGCCCAGGCCCGCCGCGCCGCGCCGCACGGCCCGCGCCTCAGGCCCATCGGCGCGCTGACCAAGGGCCTCCAGGGCCGCGAGCTCGCGCCCATGGCCGAACTGGCCCGCGCCGGGTGCGTGGCCTTTTCCAACGACGGCGCGCCCGTGACCGATTCCGGCCTCTTCCGCCGCGCCCTGGAATACAGTTCGGACCTCGGCCTGCGGGTCATCGACCACTGCGAGGACCCCGGCCTGGCCGACGGCGGCGTGATGCACGAGGGCGCGCTCTCCGGCCGCCTGGGCCTCAAGGGCCAGCCCTCCACGGCCGAGGCCGTCCAGGTGGCGCGCGACGTGCTCCTCAGCCTCCAACTGCGCATCCCCGTGCACGTCGCCCACGTCAGCTGCCGCGAATCCGTGGAACTCATCGCCTGGGCCAAGCAACGCGGCGCGCCCGTGACCGCCGAGGTCACGCCGCACCACCTCGTCTTCGACGAGACCGCCATGCGGGACTACGATGCCGACGCCAAGGTCAACCCGCCCCTGCGCACGGCCGACGACCGCGAGGCCCTGCGCCAGGCCCTGCGCGACGGCACCATCGACATGCTCGCCACGGACCACGCCCCGCACGCGGCGCACGAGAAGGAGGTGCCCGTGGACGAGGCCCCCTTCGGCGTCAGCGGGCTGGACACCGCCCTGTCCCTGACCTGGTCCCTGGTGGCCGACGGCGTGCTCGACGAGGCCGCCTTCGTCCGCGCCTGGGTCTCGGCTCCGGGCGCCGCCTTCTCCCTGGCCGTGAACGCCTTCAAGCCCGGCGACCCCGCCGACTTTCTGCTCCTGGACCCGGCCGCGACCTGGACCGTCACGCCCCAGGCCATGCGCTCCAAGGGCAAGAACACCCTCTGCCGCGGCAGAACCCTGCCCGGCGTGCTCAGATACCACTACCTGGCCGGTCGGCCGCTCGTCGCCCCGGAACCCGGCCCCGCGCGCGGCCGCTGACGCCCCGCGCGCCCAAAACGAACCCAAGGAGTACCTGGATGTCCAACCTGAACAAGGAAGCCGCGGGCCTCTGCAACACCATCCGGCGCAACGGCTACGACGCCTACGTCATCAACGCGCGCCTGCAGGAGCTGCTCGCCGTGCCCGGGTCCGTGGAGGTGGATATCGCCACGGAAATGTCCCTGGACGACCTGCTCAAGATTTTTCCGCACGCCCAGTCCACCACCGAGCCCGCGGTCGTCGCCCTGCTCAAGGAAAACGGGTCCGTCTTCCGCTTCTACCATTCCGACTCGGCCGACGCCTCGCACCCGGAAACCACCCTGGTGCACCTGACCCCGCGCATGCAGCGCAAGCTTCAGGACATGGACGCCCAGGCCTACGAGCTCTCCTGCGCCTTCATGCCCTGCCCCGTGGACGACCACGCCGGGTTCGAGGACTTCGGCAAGGGCATCATCCAGTTCGCCGGCCTGCCCGACGAAACACTGCGCCACAACTACATGCTCGGCCTGCGCGCCCTGCGCTACGCGGCCAACTATTCCCTGCCCCTGGAGCCCAACACGCGCGTGGCCATCGTGCGCGGGGCCCAGCGCATCCTCGACTACGCCTCCATCTCCGACATCATGGACGAATGGCGCAAGGTCGAGGCCGAAAACCTCGCCGACTTCGTGCAGCTCCTCTTCGACGCCCAGCTCCTGCACGGCATCATGCCCGAGGTCGCCGCCCTCTCCCGTGTGCTCCAGATCCGCAACGAACGCGGCGAGGAGGAAACCGTCTTCGCCCACACCATCGAGGTCATGCGCCGTTACCCCGAGGAGCTGCCCTACGACTGGTACGGCACCATGGCCTGCCTCTTCCACGAGGTCGGCAAGCTCTATACCGCCGAATACTACGACTCCCGCTGGCACTTCCACCAGCACCACCGCGTGGGCGCCAAGGTCGTGCGCAAGATGCTCGCCCGCCTGCGCTTCGCGCCCGACGACATCGACCTCATCTGCCACCTCGTGCTCAACCACATGCGCTTCAAGTACATGCTCACCGACCGGGGCATCCGACGCTTCAAGGCGCTCTACGAATACCCCCGGCTCATCGAGATCGCGCGCGCGGACATCAAGGCCCGCGACACCACCTACACGGAATTCAACCACAACATGAAAATGCTCGAGCGCGCGGACATTCCGGAGGAAGCCCTGGAACCGCTGCTCAACGGCAACGAGATCATGGACTTCACCGGCCTGCGGCCCGGCCCCGGCGTGGGCATCATCCGCGAAGCCCTGCTCCAGGCCCAGGTGGAGGGCAAGGTCTCCTCCATCCCCGACGCCGTGGAATTCGTGCAGCGCTACAAGGACCGCGAAAAACTCTCCTGATCCCGCTTCCGCAGGTCCGCACCATTCCGCAACCTGCCGCGAACAAATCCGAAAAGGCGACCCGTACCCGGGCCGCCTTTTTTCTTTTCCCCTCCGTCGTCGGCCAAGATTGCCACGCGCGACAGGACCGGCTACATTGGAGAGCATGCGGCTCCGTCACCGCTGTCGCCACGACGGGGCGCAGGAGGCTTCCATGGTGCTCAGACTCTTCTCCGCTGCCGCGTTCGTCGCCCTGGCCCTGGTGGCCGTCCACCAGCAGGCGCGCGTGGAAACGCTCTCGGACGAGGTCGAATCCTACAAGAACCTGGTGCACAGGCTCGAACGCAGCGTCTACAACAACCTCGCGGCCACCACCCTGCTGCAGAAGGTCTCCTTCTCCAACCTGCGCCACATCCAGACCATCCGCCCCAAACGCATCGTCACCGTGACCGCCTACAGCCCGCGCACCACGGAAACCGACGACACCCCCTTCCAGACCGCCTCCAACCGCCGCGTGCGCCACGGCATCGTCGCCGTGTCCCGCGACCTCTTCGACGAAGGCTGGGTCTTCGGCCGCAAGGTCTACATCAAGGAACTCGGCATCTTCACCATCGAAGACCTGATGGCCAAGGAAAAACGCAACCAGATCGACATCTTCATGTTCGATACCTCCCAGGCCCTCAAGTTCGGCAAGATCGAAACCGACGCCTACCTCCTCGACCTCACCCCCCTCGACAGCCTCGCCAAGCGCTAGGCGCTGGCGCGCGGCGGCCGGGCCGGGCGCGGAGCGGGAGGAGAAGAAGCCGGGGGAGGGGCGGGGGAGGAAGAGGGGACCCTTTGCAAAGGGTTCCCTCTTCCTCCCCCGC
>JACCQO010000036.1 GCA_015709205.1 Desulfovibrionaceae bacterium | reverse complement strand
GGGGAGGGGAGGGACCTTTTTTCGCCGAAAAAGGTCCCTCCCCTCCCCGCCTCCCCCCGGCTCTTCGCTTTCGCCCCATCCTTCCCCTACGCCATGGCCTGCGCCACGCGGGCGGCGACGGCGTCGATGAATTCCTCGGTGGTGACGAAGCCGGAGGGTTTGGGGGTGGCGATGCGCGCTAGGTCGCCGGTCATGGTGCCGGATTCGATGGTCTCGATGGAGGCCTTTTCCACGGTCTCGGCGAAGCGGACCACGTCGGGCGTGCCGTCGAGTTCGCCGCGTTTTTTCAGCGCGCCGGTCCAGGCGAACAGCGACGCCATGCAGTTGGTGGAGGTCTTTTCGCCCTTGAGGTGCTTGTAGTAGTGGCGCTGCACGGTGCCGTGGGCGGCCTCGTATTCGAAGTAGCCGTGGGGCGACACGAGCACGGAGGTCATCAGCGCCAGCGAGCCGAAGGCCGAGGCGACCATGTCGCTCATCACGTCGCCGTCGTAGTTCTTGCAGCACCACAGGAAGCCGCCCTCGGCCTTGACCACGCGCGCCACGGCGTCGTCGATGAGGGTGTAGAAGTATTCGATGCCCGCGGCCTCGAAGGCGGCCTTGAATTCGGCGTCGTAGACTTCCTGGAAGATGTTGCGGAAGTTGGCGTCGTAGATCTTGGAGATGGTGTCCTTGGTGGCGAACCAGACGTCGAGCTTCTGGTCCAGGCCCAGGGTGAAGCAGGCGCGGGCGAAGCTGCGGATGGAGTCGTCGGTGTTGTGCATGCCCTGGATGATGCCGGGGCCGGAGAATTCGTGGATCGTGGTGCGCAGGACCTGGCCGTCCGCGCCGGTGAACACGAGTTCGGCGGTGCCGGGGCCGGGGATCTTGAGTTCGGCGTTCTTGTACACGTCGCCGTAGGCGTGGCGGCCGATGACGATGGGCTTTTTCCAGTGCTTCACTTCGGGCGCGATGTTGGCGAGCAGGATCGGGCTGCGGAACACGGTGCCGTCGAGCATGGCGCGGATGGTCGCGTTGGGGCTCTTCCACTGCTGCTTGAGGTCGTATTCGTCGATGCGCTTGGCGTCGGGCGTGATGGTGGCGCACTTGACGCCGACCTTGTACTTCCTGATGGCCTCGGCGGCCTCGACGGTGACCTTGTCGTCGGTATTGTCGCGGTTCTTGACGTGCAGGTCGTAGTAGTCGAGCTGGATATCCAGGTAGGGCAGGATGATCTTGTCCTTGAGCATCTGCCACATGACGCGCGTCATCTCGTCGCCGTCGATCTCCACGAGCGGGGTTTTGACCGTGATTTTCTGCATGGGGACTCCTTGCGTGCTGCGATGTGCGGCGGGGTTGCGGCAGGATGGGCCGCTGGTGCGTCGGCTCGCCGGGGAAGGTTTTAGTAGGGCAAGCGCGCGACTTTGGCAAGTTGCGCAAGGGGCGGCGGGATGATTTTCGACGCGTTTTGCGTCCGGGCGGGGGGGGCTTCGTCGCCGATGCGCGGGCGGTTTTCGGAGTTTTTTTCGGGCCTAGCCGGTCCGCTAGAGCGCGGTGAACTCGCGTTCGGGCGCGTGAAGCCGCGTTCGAGGCCGGGCGCGGGGCGGGGGGTGGCGCCTGTACGCGGCCCGTGCTACATGGCTTGGTGGGGCGCGGTCGCGTTGGCCGGGCAAGTTGCAAGGAGTGTCGTGTGGATAAGCTCAGGCGCTTGATGGGCGCGCGCGGGACCTCGGAGGCCCTGAAGGCTCTGGAGGCCTTGTCCGGGGCCTGTTCCCTGGACGCCGAGGTCCATTCCGCGTCGGGCGAGGTGCTTTGGAGCGTCGCGCCGGGCAGCCTGTCGGCCGCTGGAGACGTTTCCGCCCATCCCGTGACCCTGGCGGGCGAGGTGCTCGGCGAGGTGCGCGGCGGCGCGGGGGCGGCGGCGCTGGCCGAGCTGCTGGCGCACCTGGCGCGCGAACAGGAGGAGAAGCGCGCCCTGACCCAGGACTCCCTGGCGCGCTACACCGAGTTGGGGGCCATCTACGACCTGGCGCGCAAGCTGGCGGGCAACCTCAAGCCCGACCAGGTGGCCGAGACCGTGCTGGCCGAGGCCGCGGCGGTGATCCGTTGCGACCGCGCCTTCGTGCTCGTGCGCCGGGAGGAGGGCGAGGGGCTGGAGCTGCTCGCGCACACGGGGCCGAGGCCTTCGGACAAGCTCACGGGCCGCTCGCCCCAGGGCATTCCCGGGGCCATCTTCGCCAGCGGCCAGCCCGAGATCGTCAACCACGTGCCCGAGGATCCGCGCCACGTGCCCGGGGCCGCGCCCGTGCACGCCTTCATCGGCGCCCCGCTCCTGGTCAAGGGCAAGGCCATGGGCGTGCTCTGCCTGTCCATCGCCGAGCCCCACGTCTACCGCACCGAGGACCTGAGCCTGTTGGCCGCGCTGTGCGTGCTTGCGGCCTCGGCCATCGAGAACGCGCGGCTCTATCGCCACCTGGAGCGCCGCGTGGCCGCGCGCACCCTGGAGCTCTTCGAGGCGCTCAACCGTTTCAACCACGAGCTGGTCAAGGCCGGCGAGTACGTCAAGAGCCTGATCCCCGCGCCGCTGGGGTCCGGGCCGGTGCGCACGGACTGGCGCTTCGTGCCCTCCACCTCCCTGGGCGGCGACGTGTTCGGCTACCACTGGCTGGACGAGGACCACTTCGCCCTGTTCGTGCTCGACGTCTGCGGCCACGGCGTGGGCGCGGCCCTGCTCTCGGTTTCGGTCATGAACGTGCTGCGCTCGCGCAATCTGCCGGGCACGGACTTCACCCGGCCGGACCAGGTCCTGGCCTCGCTGAACCGTTCCTTTCCCATGGCCGAGCAGAACGGCCTGTACTTCACCATCTGGTACGGGGTCTACGACCGGCGGCGGCGCGAGCTGGCCTACGCCAGCGCCGGGCATTTCCCGGCGCTCTTCTTCCAGGGCGCGGGCTGCGACAAGGGGCCCATGCACAGGCTCGGCACCGAGAACATCTTCATCGGCGGGGTGCCGGGCTTTCCCTTTGTGCAGGCCGAGTTCCAGGTGCCCGCGCCGGGCCGCCTCTACGTGTACACGGACGGCGCGTTCGAGCACCGGCTGCCCGACGGGAGCATGTGGGAGTTCGACGACTTCGCGGCCTTCCTGGCCGCCAGCGATCCCGACGTTTCGGACCTGGACCGGTTGCTGCGCTTTGCCCAGCAGCTGCACCAGTCCCCCACCCTCAAGGACGACTTCACCATCCTCGAAGTGACCTTCGGGCACGACGACGAGTCCGAAGGCCCGCAGGTCTGCTGACGCGCCGGGCCCGCGCCGTCAAGTCGTTCGGGGCCGCGCCGATAAGATCGGCGGGGACCGTGCGCTCCCTGTTGCGCGGCCTGCCTGCGCGGCCGTCTTGCGCGGCCGTCTTGCGCGGCCCGGACGAAGCCGGTATCAAGGCGCGTGCGCCCTCGCGCCCCGGGACGGGATTTCCGCGGGCAATCTCGACAGCTACGGGCTACAACCACAGGACGAGGCAGGATACGACCATGTGCGGCATCGCAGGAATCATCGGCCCCCTTGGGGCGGGCCTGGAGGCGCGGAGCCACGGAGCGCTCGGCTCGGCCATGCTCGCCGCCCTGGCGCACCGCGGCCCGGACGGCGAGGGCGACTGGGCCTCGCCCACGGCCCCGGTCTGGCTCGGGCACCGCAGGCTCGCGATCATCGACCCGGAGCAGGGCCACCAGCCCATGGCCAACGAGGACGGGACCGTGCAGGTCTCCTTCAACGGCTGCATCTACAACTACCTGGAGCTGGGCCAGACCCTGCGCCAGAAGGGCCACCGCTTCCGCACGCACACGGACACCGAGGTCATCGTCCACGCCTGGGAGGAGTACGGCGAGAAGTGCGTGGAGCACTTCATCGGCATGTTCGCCTTCGCCCTGTGGGACGAGCGCCGGGGCGTGCTCTTCTGCGCGCGCGACCGGCTGGGCGTGAAGCCCTTCTACTACGCGGCCGCGCCGGGTCGCTTCGCCTTCGCCTCGGAGATCAAGGCGCTCGTGGCCGCCGGGCTCGCCGAGCGCGCGCCGGACGCCTCCGCCCTGCGCGAGTACGTCACCTTCCAGGCCCCGATCACCGAGCGCACGCTTTTCGCCGGGGTGCGCCGCCTGCCGCCCGGCTGCCGCATGGTCGTGGACGCCGAGGGCCGCGTGCGCTCCAACGAGCGCTACTGGGACCTGTCCTTCGAGCCGGACACGGAGCACGACGAGGAATACTTCGTGGACCGGCTGCGGCTGCTGCTCAAGGACGCGGTCAAGATCCGCCTGCGCTCGGACGTGCCCCTGGGCGCGCACCTTTCCGGCGGCCTGGACTCCTCCACCGTGGTCTGCCTGGCCCAGGCCTTCAACACCGGCGCGGACGCGCTCAAGACCTTCAACGGGGCCTTCGACGGCGGCGCGGCCTTCGACGAGACCGAATACGCGCGCATCGTGGCCCGCGAGGCGGGCGCGGAGCTCTTCACCGTGCGCCCGGGCCCGCGCGACTTCCAGGACACCCTGCCGGAGATCATCCGGATCATGGACGAGCCCGCGGCCGGACCCGGCGTGTTCCCGCAGTACATGGTCTCCAAGCTGGCCTCCGAGCACGTCACCGTGGTCCTGGGCGGCCAGGGCGGGGACGAGATCTTCGCGGGCTACGCGCGCTACCTGGTCGGCTACCTGGAGGAATGCCTCAAGGGCGCCATCGAGGACACGGCCCAGCGCGCGGAATACGCCGCCACCCTGGCCACGATCATCCCCTCCCTGCCCATGCTCCAGCAATACAAGCCCATGCTGCGCTACTTCTGGGGCGACGGGCTCTTCGACACCCAGGCCAGCCGCTACCTGCGGCTCATGGACCGTTCCGAGAACAGCCGGACCCTCTACAGTCCGGACCTCTTCGCCGACGCCGGAGACACGGCCGAGCGGTTCACCAGCCTGTTCGAGGCCTCGGACGCCACCTCGTTCCTGAACAAGATGCTCTTCTTCGACCTCAAGGTGCACCTGCCCGCCCTGCTGCACGTGGAGGACCGCACGAGCATGGCCTGGGGCCTGGAATCGCGCGTGCCCCTGCTGGACCACCGCATCTGCGAGCTCATGGCGCGCATCCCGCCGACCATCAAGTTCAGGAACGGCATGCCCAAGTACCTGTTCCGCAAGGCCATCAAGAACGTGGTGCCGGACGCCATCCTGGCCCGGCGCGACAAGATGGGCTTTCCCGTGCCCCTGCACCGGTGGTACGGCAAGGAGCTCAAGACGTTCGTGGCCGACGTGCTCCTGGATTCCCGGGCGCGCTCGCGCGGCATCTTCGACGCCAAGGGGCTGGAGGCGGCCCTGGCCTCGGAGCGCAGCTTCGGCCGCGTGGTCTGGGGCGCGCTCTGCCTGGAGCTGTGGTTCAAGCAGTACATGGATTAGGCGCGGGAAAAAGCCTCCGGCGGCCAGAGAACCCTTTGAAAAGGGTTCTCTGGACTCTCCCAAACTTTTTGGCGCGCCTGCGGCGGGGACGCGCAGACGGGACGGACGGCCAAACGCCGGAGGGCGGCGCAGGGAAGGAAGTCCTTCCCTGCGCCGCCCTCCGGCGTTGTTACGATCGTTCGCCTCTGGGCGCTTACGCGACCGTGCCTCCGGGCGCTTACGCGACCATCCGCCCCTTGGGCGCTTACGCGCCCTTGCCGGGCTTGGCGGTCTTCTTCTTGGCCCCGGCCATGGCGTGGCGGGTCTTGGCGTCGAGGATGGTCTTGCGCAGCCGGATGGACCTGGGCGTGACCTCGACCATCTCGTCCTCGCGGATGAAGTGGATGGCGCGCTCCAGGGTCAGGGGCAGCACCGGGGCGAGGATCACGTTCTCGTCCTTGCCCGCGGCGCGCATGTTGGAGAGCTTCTTTTCCTTGGCCGGGTTCACGTCGATGTCGTTGTCGCGGTTGTGCTCACCCACGACCATGCCTTCGTAGATCGGGTCGCCGGGCACCACGAACAGGCGGCCGCGCGGCTCCAGGTTGAACAGGGCGTAGGCCACGGCGTTGCCCGAGCGGTCGGCCACCAGCGAGCCCGTGTAGCGCGAGGGGAACTCGCCCCGGTGCTCCTCGTAGCCCAGCAGGTAGGAGTTCATGATCCCCGTGCCCTTGGTGTCCGTGAGGAACTCGTCGCGGTAGCCGATGAGCCCGCGCGCGGGCACGGAGAACTCCACGCGCACGCGGCCCGACCCCTTGTTGACCAGGTTGATCATCCGCGCCTTGCGCGCGGCCAGCTTTTCCGTGACCACGCCGAGGAAGGTCTCCTCGCAATCCACGAAGAGGTGCTCGATGGGCTCCAGGACCTTGCCGTTCTTTTCCTTGAGGATGACCTCGGGCCGGCCCACGCCGAGCTCGAAGCCCTCGCGGCGCATGGTCTCGATGAGGATGGCCATCTGGAACTCGCCGCGGCCCTTGACGATGAAGCTGTCGCGCTCCTCGGACTCCTCCACGCGCATGGACACGTTGGAGAGGGTCTCCTTGGTCAGCCGCTCGCGGATCTTGGAGGACTGCACCAGCTTGCCCTCGCGCCCGGCCAGGGGCGAGGTGTTGATGGTGAAGCGCATGGACACGGTGGGCTCGTCCACGGAGATGCGCGGCAGGGCCTTGGGCTCCTCGGCGTTGCAGATCGTGTCGCCGATGTGCACGTTGTCGATGCCCGAGAGCACGGCGATGTCCCCGGCGCGGGCCAGGTCGGCCTCGCGGAAGGTCAGCCCGTCGTAGAGCTGGAGCTTGGTGACCTTGAGCGGCCGGGGCTTGCCGCCCTCGCCCAGGCAGACCAGGGAGTCGTTCTGTCGCGTGGAGCCGTTGATGATCTTGCCGATGGCCAGCCGTCCCAGGTAGTCGGAGTAGCCCAGGTCGGAGACGAGCATCTGGAAGGGCGCTTCCGGGTCGAAGGCGGGCGCGGGGATGAACCTGTTCACCGCGTCCAGGAGCACGTGCAGGTTCTCGCCGCGCTCGGAGAGCGACTCCATGGCGATGCCCTCGCGGCCGATGGCGTAGAACACCGGAAATTCGAGCTGCGTGTCCGAGGCGTCCAGGTCGATGAACAGGTCGTAGATCTCGTCCAGGACCTCCTCGGGCCGGGCGTCCTTGCGGTCGATCTTGTTGATCACGACCATGATCACCAGGCCGCGCTCCAGGGCCTTCTTGAGCACGAAGCGCGTCTGGGGCAGCGGGCCCTCGGCCGCGTCCACCAGCAGGATCGCGCCGTCGACCATGGACAGGGAGCGTTCCACCTCGCCGCCGAAGTCGGCGTGGCCCGGGGTGTCGATGATGTTGATCTTCACGCCCTTCCAGTGGATGGCGCAGTTCTTGGCCGCGATGGTGATGCCCCGCTCGCGCTCCAGTTCCATCGAGTCCATGACGCGGTCGTCCACGGCCTGGTTGTCTCGGAACACGCCGGACTGCTTGAACAGGGCATCCACCAGGGTGGTCTTGCCGTGGTCGACGTGGGCGATGATGGCGATATTGCGCAACGAATCGTTCTGTGCGGTGTTCTTCATGGGATGTGCTCCGGATCTGTCCGGAAATGGGGATGGAGGATTGCCGCCCGGCGCTGCCCCCCGGCGGGCGCGCGGTCGGTGGTGTTCGGTTGTCGGGGGAGCAATGCGACTACGGCATTTCCCCTGTCAAGGCAAGGGGCCCGCAGGCGGCCCCCGCAGCCAGTCGTCGCCCGTGGCCCGGGCCAGTCTTTCCAGGAAGGCCCGCATGTGGCCGTGGTGCGAGCCCTGCCAGTAGATCCTGCCACAATCCGGGCAGCGGTGGAATTCGTCAAAATATTTTTTCGTCAGGGGCAGGAGCCGCTCCAGCACTTCGGCCTTGTCCACGGGCGCGAGCACCCCGTTGCAGCGCAGGCAGCGCGAAAACGGCGCGCCCGGCGCGCGCAGGCCGAAAAAGCGGACCACCTCCACCAGTTGCCCGAAGGGGTCCTGGGCGCGGACCAGGCGGGCGTGGGTGATGGCCGAGCGGTGCAGCAGGGCGCGGTCCATGGTCAGCACGGCGCGCCGCTGCTCCCGGGCGATGCGCGCCACGTCCGCGTCGCGCGCCGCGGGGTCGTAGCGCGTGTCCCAGCCGATCAGCCGCAGATAGGTGGCCAGGCGGCCCACGTTGGCGTCGGCCACGAAGGCCTCGCGCGGCAGGGGCACGGGCCGGAGCGGCGCGGGCGCGCACAGGTCCATGGGCGCGCACACGCCGCGCACGTCGATGCGCGTTCGGGCCTGCCCGTCCGGGCCGTCGCCGGGAGCGAGCAGATAGGAAAAATCCACGGCGCGTCGGGTTTCCGGGCCGGGGTCGCTTTCCGGGCCGGAGCCGCCTCCGCCGTCCGTCACCTCGATGGCGTCCACCTCGGTGTGCGGCACGCCCAGGGATTCGATCACGTCCTTGATGGAGGCGCGGCGCGTGACCGGATAGACGACCACGCCGTCGGCGCGGTTGCCCGGGGCCAGGAAATCCCGTACATCCCCGTGGAACACCAGGAGCGCGTCAGGGGACACGGGGCCCCCCGGCGCGTCCGTCTTCCGGGCGCGCCGCACCGGCGTCCGTCCAGCGCCCCTTGCCGCCCATGAACGCGTACCTCGTGATCATCCTCGCCTCCCTGGCGCTGTCCTGGGCCCTGGACACGCTCTGCGCCGCGCTCACGGTGCGCTCGCTCTCGCCGGAGCTGCCCGCGGAGTTCCGCGCCGTGTGGGACCCGGCGGCCTACCGCCGCTCCCAGGACTACGCCCGCGACGTGGCGCGCTTCTCGATCCTTTCCGGGACCATCGCCACGATCCTGACCATGGCCTTCCTCCTGGCCGGGGGCTTCAACTGGGTGGACACCCTGGCCCGCGCCGCCGGGTTCGGCGAGCTGGTCACCGGCCTGCTCTTCGTGGGCTTGCTGGCCCTGCTGGCCGACCTGGCGTCCACGCCCTTCGCCGCCTACCGCACCTTCGCCATCGAGGCCCGCTACGGCTTCAACCGCACCACGCCCGGGCTCTTCGTCGCGGACAAGCTCAAGGGCTGGCTCCTGGGCGCGTGCATCGCCGGTCCCATTCTGCTCGGCGTGACCGCGTTTTTCAAGCACGGCGGGCCCTGGGCCTGGGCGTGGGCCTGGGCGCTGGCCTCGGCCGTGCTCCTGGCCGTGCAGTACCTGGCCCCGAGCCTGATCCTGCCGCTCTTCAACCGCTTCACCCCGCTCCCCGAGGGCGAATTGCGCGGGGCCATCGAGGAGTACGCGCGCACGGCGGGCATCACGCTCTCGGGCATCTTCGCCATCGACGGCTCCAGGCGCTCCACCAAGTCCAACGCCTATTTCACGGGCTTCGGCAAGCGGCGGCGCATCGCGCTCTTCGACACGCTCATCGAGCGCCAGGGCACGGCCGAGATCGTGGCCGTGCTGGCCCACGAGGTGGGCCACGCCACCCTGGGCCACGTGCGCACGAACACGGCCCTGGCCGTGGCCAAGCTGGGCCTGATGCTCTGGCTGATGTCCTTCTTCCTGCACGAGCCCTCGCTCTTCGAGGCCTTTTCCCTGCGCCACGCCTCGGTCTACGCCGGGCTGGTCTTCTTCATGATCCTCTACACGCCGCTGTCCATGCTCTTCGGCGTGGCCATGTCCGTGCTCTCGCGGCGCTTCGAATACCAGGCCGACGCCTTTGCCGCGCGGACCACGGGGCGGCCCGGGGATCTGGCCTCCGCCCTGCTGAACCTCTCGCGCGACAACCTCTCCAACCTCACGCCGCACCCGGCCGTGGTCTTCCTGACCTACTCGCACCCGCCCGTGCTCGCGCGCATCCGCGCTCTGCGCGGCGCGGCCTGAAGCCCGCCCCGCTACGCCAGGGAAAAGCCCCCGGCCCTTGCGGGCCGGGGGCTCTGTTGCGGGTTGCGGCCCGGCGTGCGCGCCGGACCGGGTCGGGCCGGGCTAGGCCTTGGTGGCCTCGGCGCGCTCGGCCGCGCTCATCCGCGCCAGGGCGCGCACGTCGTCCAGGTCGAGCCCCAGCCCCTTGGCCACGGCCGTGCCGTAGTCCGGATGCGCCTTGTGGAAGATGGCGCATTGGCGGCGCTGGATGCGCTTGCAGGCCCCGCCCAGGTGGCCGACGATGTTGGCCACGAGGTGGGCGCGGTCCGTGTCGGTCATGACCTTGGAGAAGAGCGCGCCCGCCTGCACGAAGTCGTCGTTGGGGAAGGCGTAGGCGTGCCGTCCGGCGTCGCCCTCCAGGCCCATGGGCGGCTCGCCCGTGGCGGGATCGGGCTCCGGCCCGCCGAAGGAGTTGGGCCAGTAGTTGGGCCCGGAGCCGCCGCCGTCGTCGGTGCGCATGAAGCCGTCGCGCTGGCCGCTGTGTTCCGGCGCGTTCTTGGACCGGTTCACCGGGATGAGGTGGTAGTTGGGGCCCAGCCGGTGCACGTGCGTGTCGTGGTAGGAGAAGAGCCTGCCCTGGAGCATCTTGTCCGGCGACGCCGCGATGCCGGGCACGAAGTTGCTCGGGGCGAAGGCGGCCTGCTCCACCTCGGCGAAGTAGTTCACCGGGTTGCGGTCGAGCACCAGTTTGCCCACCTTGATCGGGGGCACCTCGGCGTGGGGCCAGACCTTGGTGATGTCGAAGATGTCCCACTGGAAGTCGCGGGCCTGCTCGGGCGTGAGGATCTGCATCTCCAGGGTCCAGGAGGGGAATTCGCCGCGCTCGATGGCCGCGTGCAGGTCGCGCGTGGCGTGGTCCGGGTCCGCGGAGCGCAGGGCGTCG
Source organism: Desulfovibrionaceae bacterium (assembly GCA_015709205.1). Lineage (GTDB taxonomy): Bacteria > Desulfobacterota > Desulfovibrionia > Desulfovibrionales > Desulfovibrionaceae > JACCQO01. The sequence continues at coordinate 22,546 of JACCQO010000036.1, read as the reverse complement.
GCCTCGGGCCCCGAGAGGTTGCGGATGCCCTGGTCGGTCTTGAAGTGGTACTGGACCCAGAAGTACTCGTCCTTGGCGTTGTACCACTTGTAGGTGTGGCTGGAGTAGCCGTTCATGTGCCGGTAGGTGGCCGGGGTGCCCCGGTCGGAGAAGAGGATGGTCACCTGGTGGATGGACTCGGGCGTGAGCGAGAGGAAGTCCCAGAACATGTCCGGGTCCTTGAGGTTGGTGGCCGGGTTGCGCTTCTGGGTGTGGATGAAGTCCGGGAACTTGAGGGGATCGCGGATGAAGAACACGGGCGTGTTGTTGCCCACGAGGTCGTAGTTGCCCTCTTCGGTGTAGAACTTGACCGCGAACCCGCGCGGGTCGCGCTCGGAGTCGGCCGAGCCCTTTTCGCCGCCCACGGTGGAGAAGCGGGCGAAGACCTCGGTGCGCTTGCCGACCTCGGAGAGGAAGGCGGCCTTGGTGTACCCGGTCACGTCGGCCGTGACCTCGAAGTAGCCGTAGGCCCCCGCGCCCTTGGCGTGCACCACGCGCTCGGGAATGCGCTCGCGGTCGAAGTGGCCGAGCTTTTCGAGCAGGTGCACGTCCTGCACGAGCACGGGCCCGCGCGGCCCGGCGGTGGCGGAGTCGAGGTCGTTGCTCACGGGGACGCCGAAGGCGCCGGTAAGGACGTTTTTCTTCTTTGACATGGCTGGGCTCCTTGTGCTTGAGTTCCAGCCGGCCGAATCGGGGGGAGGCTCCGGAACGTGTTGGCGCGCGGCTTCGGGGCCTCTCCTCCGGCTTTTCTGGCCGGCCATGGTGGTCGGTGCGTTCACCAGCCCCTAGGGGCACTCTTCTCCTCCTTTTTTCTCCCTCCTTTGTGGCGGCGGCTCGTGGCGTGGCGGTTCTTTCGTCGCCATTCGAACACGGTTCGCGTGTTTTTGTCCAAGGCAGGCCGTTGCAACGGCACTGTGGATAATAATTCTTTATTGAGAACAATCCGTCTTATAAGGGTAAAAAAAAGTCGCCGTTCTCCGCGGGCGCGGCCCTATTTCGCCGCGATCGGGCGCGGCACGTCGTAAGTCGCGCCGTTCTCGGCGGGCGCGGGCCTATTGCGCATGGCGGGCGTGTCCGGCCCGGCGGCGCCCGCAGCGTCCCCGGCCTCCCCGCCCCGGGCGCCGGCCCGGTCCGCTGCGGCGCGCTCGGCGCGGCATTTCGGGCACAGGCCGTAAAAGTCCAGGCGGTGGGTGGTGATGGCGAAGCCGGTCTCCTCGGCGATGCGCCGGGTCATCTCCGTCAGTCCGGAGACCTCGGCGTCCACGATGGCCCCGCACCCGGAACAGATCACGTGCGGATGCGGGTAGGGCTTGTTGCCGTCGTAGCGGTTGCCGAACTCGCTGAACTCCAGTTCCAGGATCTCCCCTTCGGCCTTGAGCAGGTGGATGGTCTTGTAGACCGTGGCCAGGCTCGTGGTGGGGAACATGGGCAGGATGGCCCGGTGCACCTGTTCGGCGGAAGGGTGCCCCTCGCTGCCCGCAAGCACGCGCAGGATGGCCACGCGTTGCGGCGTGATGCGGCGGCCGCGCTCGCTGAGCCGCGCGATGAGCTCGTCGAGCCGCCGTTCCACAGCCTTTTCCTGGCGGTCCTGGCTCGTGGCCGAGTCGGGGGGGGGCCCCGGTGCGTGCGAAAACCTTTTCATAAATTGGGATTGATTCCTATTTAACATCTGTTTTCCATATCCCGGAAGCGGCGTCAAGGGGTGGGGGCCGGAAAACCGATCGCAGCCGGACCGGAAGGCATGAAAAAACGCCGCCGGCCCGAGGCCGGCGGCGTGGCTTTTCTTGGGTCCGCGCGGGGCGGCGCGTCAGTCCCAGAAGGGCGTGCGCAGCTTTTCGAATTCCATGGTCACGTCGAGCAGGATCTGGTCGAGCTGTTCCTCGGCAAAGTCGAAGACTTCCACATAGCCCTCGTCCAGGGGGTACATGAGCGTGTCCACGCCGGTGCCCGTGCCGCCCATCATCGAGACCATGTCGCCCAGGTGCACGGAGAAGACCAGCTCGCGCCATTCGGGGTCGGCCTTGGCGGGCTGGTGGTGCAGGAGCACGGCCTGGGGAATGGGCTCGGGCAGGTTCCACTTCAGGGCCAGGGCGTGGCCCACCTGGCAGTGGTCCACGCCGAGCACGGCGCGCTCGGCCTCCTGGAAGCTTTCGGCCGCGCGGGCCTCGATGAGCGCGAGCAGTTCGGGCGTGCGGCCAACGAGGTAGTCGGAGAGCACGGCCTTGCCGATGTCGTGCAGGATGCCCGCGGTGAAGGCCAGGTTGGCGTTGACGCCGTTGGTGCCGCTGACGGCCATGTACCGGGCGGCGATGGCCGTGCGCAGGCAGTGGCGCCACAGTTCGCCGGGGCCGCTTTCGTATCCGGCCAGGGTGACGTTGAACACGCGCGGGGAGGAGGTGGCCAGGGCGATGCCTGCGACCATGCGGTCGCCGAGGTAGCCCACGGCGCGGGCCACGGAGTTCACGGGCACGCCGAGGCCGAAGGCCGGGGCGTTGACGACCCTGAGCACGTTGGCCGTCAGGGCCGGGTCGCGTTCCACCACGTGGGCCACGTCCTGGATGCCGTATTCGCCGCCGCTGACCATGGAGAGCAGCTGCAACGCTCCGGGGGACAGGGGCTTGAGGCGGTCAACCGCCGCGGTGATGTCCTTGAGAATGTCCAAACGGGCCTTCCTCCAGACCGGGGTTCTCGTTGCGCGGCCCACCCGTCTACGCCATAGGCATTTGAACATATTCCCGATTGAAAATCGAGAACAATGTTTTCGGCCATTTGTGCGGGGGTGCTGATGGGGCTGACCAGGAAACGGAGCCCGAGGGATAGTGGGGAAAGGGGGGCGTGTCAAGGCACCGATATGCACATTTCTGTGGCGTATCGGCGGAGATTGTGTTATGGTGAAAGGTTAGGCCCGAATTATTATCTCGGCGCGCCTTCCTTGGGCGCGAGTAACGAATCGACCATGGCCATGAGGTCGGCCTTGCGCAGGGGCTTGGTCAGCACGGCGTCGTATCCGGCCGCGCTGCGGCGCTCGTCGTCGCCCTTGTAGGAGTGCGCGGTCAGCGCCACCAGCGGATGGCGCTCGGCGCCCTGTTCCGCCTCCCACGCGCGCATGGCCGCGGCCACCTGGTAGCCGTCCATGCCCGGCATCTCCACGTCCATGAGCACCAGGTCGAAGGCCGCGGCCCCGAACTTTTCCAGGGCCTGCAGGCCGTTTTCCGCCGTGACCACGGCGTAGGGCGTGTTCTTGAAGTAGTAGGACAGGAGCATGCGCGTGTTCACCGAGTCGTCCACGAGCAGCACCAGAGGCCGCCCGTCCGAGGGCGCGACCTCGTGCTCCTCGAAGGCCGCGGCCAGGTCCAGGCCTTCGAAGTCGCCCTCGGGCGGCGTGCGGCCCAGCAGGCCGAAGATCGTGTCCTTGAGCTCCTGCGCCGCGGGCCGCATGGGCAGGGTCGCGGCGATCCCGGCCCCGGCATCGGCCCCGGCATCGGCCCCGGCCCCGTCGCCCAGCGCGCACCCGGCCTCGGCCAGGGCCACCACCTTGCCCGCGAACCCCGACGCGCCGCGCGCCAGCTCCGCGCCCAGGCCGTTCCTGCCGCCGCGGCCGAGCAGGTCCCGGGCCACCAGGGCCACGCCGAAGCCCAGGCCGCGCCCGGCGTCCTCCTGGAGCACGGCCAGGGCGTGCGAGGCCGACTGCGCGGCCACGGCGCGCAGCCCCCAGCCCTCCAGGGCCGCGCAGAGGTCCGCGCCGTCGCGGCCCGGCGGGGTGACCACAAGCACGCGCGGCTCCAGGGGCCGCACGGCCAGGTCCAGGTCGATCTGCGCGGCGTTCAGGTACTTGCCCGCGTAGTCCTGCATGACTCCGGACTGCAGGAACAGGTCGTGGATGTCCGCGTCGATGTGGTTGTCCTTCTTCATGAAGCCGAGGATCTTCACGGCCATGGAAAGCGGCATGGGCTTCTTGTAGGGCCGGTCCTGGGCCGTGAGGGCCTCGAAGATGTCGGCCACGGCCATGATCCGCGCCTGGGTGGAGATGTCCTCGGCCTTGAGCCGGTTGGGGTAGCCGGTGCCGTCGAGCTTTTCGTGGTGCGCGGCGGCGTAGTCCGGCACGCTGGAGAGCTTCTTGGGGAAGGGCAGCTCCTGGAGGATCTTGTGCGTCATGGTCGCGTGGTTCTCGATGACCTTGCGCTCCTCGTCCGTGAGCGTGCCCTTGCGGATGCACAGGTTCCTGATCTCGTCCTCGGTCAGGTAGGGCCGCTTCTCGCCGCGCTCCACGTAGGTGCGCGCGCCGATCTTCGTGAGCCGCGCGATGCGCTCGTCGGCCATGAACTCGCCGGGGTGGTTGCAGGAGAGCACGAAGGCCTTGTCCGCCAGGAATTTTTCCCGCGCCTTCTTCCAGTTCTCCTCCAGGGCGCGGGCTCCGGCCGCGTCGCCCTTGGCCAGGAGCCGGTTCTTCCTGCGCAGGTGCTCGTTCTCCTTGAGGGCCAGGATGTGGTCGAAGCGCAGGTCCACCAGGTGCACGCGGTCGAAGATGGTCTCCAGCTTGTTGGCCTTGTCGACCACGAACTCGGGCGTGGTGATCTTGCCGATGTCGTGCAGCCAGGCCGCCACGCGCAGCTCCTCCATCTCGTCGTCGGAGAAGTGCGTGTCCTTGAAGGGGCCGAAGTCCACCTCGTTGATCTTCTTTGCGATATCCACGGTGAGGGTGGCCACGCGCTCGATGTGGCCGCCCGTGTACTTGGATTTTTCCTCGATGGCCGTGGCGATGGACTTGATGAAGGCGTTGAAGAGGTCGAGGAGGTCCTGGATGAGCACGTTCTTGGTGATGGCCACGGCCGCCTGGGAGGCCAGCGCGGTGATCAGGCCCACGTCCTCGTCGGAAAAGGGGATGGTCTCGCCGGTGTCCTGGTCCAGGGCGTTGAGCAGTTGGAGCACGCCGATGATGTCGTTCTCATGGTTGCGCATGGGAATGACCATCATGGACTTGGAGCGGTAGCCCGTGGCCTGGTCGTACTTGCGCGGCCCGGTGAAGTCGAACTCGTCGGATTCGTAGACGTCGTGGATGTTGACGATTTCGCCGGTGATGGCCACGTGGGAGGAGACGTTGCCGTGGTTTTCGCGGCCGTCCACGGAAAGGGGCACGGGCGGCAGGGTGATCTCCTTGCCGCTGGTGCCGCCCATGCGCGTGTCCATGGTGTCGTTCTGGAGGATGACGAAGTCCAGGGCCGTGCCGGAGTCGTTGACCATGTACAGGGTTCCGGCGTCCGCGGTGGTGATCTCGCGGGCCTCGAAGACGATCATCTCCAGGAGCTTGGCGATGTCGTCCTCACCGGACATGGACATGCCGATCTCGGCGTACTTGCTCAGGTGGTAGCGCTGGAAGGCCGCGTAGCGCTTGACCTCGTCCACCACGGTGGAGAGGATCCGGTCCAGCAGGAGGTCGTCGGCCAGGCGGCCGGTGTTGCGTTCAGCCATTGCGTCCTCGTTCGCCGCGCTCGCGCCGCGTGCGCACTTCCGTGTCGCGCATCGCGCGCGATTGCGCGCACGGTTCCGCGCACGATTCCGATGTCCCTTTTGCAAGGGTCTAGCAGAAGTGGCCGAAAAGGCAAGGTTCCTCCGCGAGATACGCGCCCGCTCCGCCTTGCGGCACCGCGCGGGGAAACGTCGGCAGGAGGCCCGCGCTCCGGTTGTGCCCCGCCTGCATCCCGGCTGCAGCCCGATTGCGCCCAATTGCGCCCAATTGCGCCCGGTTGCGCCCCGGCTGGGGCTCGCGTAGGTTCGGCCCACCATGAGCGAACGCAGCACCACCATCCGTCCTCCGTCGCGTTCGGCGCGTCTGGCCGACGCCCTGCGCGGCGCGGATCCGCGCGCCAAGGTCGCGGCCACGCTGGCCCTGGGGCTGATCACCTGGCGGTCCGGGCCCGTGGGGCTGGCGTGCATCGCGGTTCCCGCCGCCGCGGCCTGCGCGGCCCTGGGGGCGTGGGACGCCACGCACGCGCGCACCCTGCGCGCCTACCTGCTCTTCGTGCTGCTGTGGTCGGGCGTGAAGTTCGGCATGGACGCGTTCTTTCCGCCCGCCGGGCTGACCCTGGGCGACAACCTGGCCCAGGCCGGGCTGCTGGGCGCGCGGCTGGCCCTGCTCATCGCCCTTGGGTTGGCCCTGGCCCGGGCCACGAACCCGCGCCGCCTGGGGCTGGCCCTGGCCTGGGCGCTTCGGCCCGTGCTCGGGCGGCACGCCTGGAAGACGGCCCTGTCCCTGGCGCTGATGCTGCATTTCATTCCCCTGGTGCACGAGACCGCGACCCGGGCGCGCACGGCCCTGGCCCTGCGCGCGCCGCGTTGCTCGCGACGGCGGCGCGTGGTGCTGGCGGCGCAGACCGTGCTGCGCAGCCTGAGCCGGAGGACCTGGGGCCAGACCCTGGCCGTGGCCGCGCGCGGCCTGGACGAGGCCGAGGCCTGGAGCGCCGCTTTCGTCCCCCAGCCGCGCGTCTGGCTCGCCACCACGGCCCTGATCGCCTCCGCCTGGGCCGCCAGCCTGATCTGATGGCCGGCAGGCAGCAATGCTGCTGCACCACTTTCGCGGGCAGCGTGACGCTGCACCCTTTTAGCGGGCAGCAATGCTGCTGCACCCTTTTCGCGGGCAGCAATGCTGCTGCACCCTTTTCGCGGTCGTCGGGTGCCGCGTAAACACGCCTGTTTTCCCCCGCCCGCGCCTGCGGAATTGAGCGATCAACCCCCTCCCCCAGCCCCGGTCGCACAGCCGGGGTTCAGGGTTTCCCTCTCCCTCGGCACGCCCGTGGGCGGTGCTGCGAAAGCAGCCCGCCCGAAGCGCCTCCGGCTACCCACTTCCTCCACGCTCTTCGCGTCAGCACCCCAGCTGTTGCCGTCTCCGCGCCTTTCGCGTCTCTCCGTCCCCCCTTCCTCCGCGCCATCGCGAAGCGCCGCCCGCCCGCACCTCCTGCGCGCTCCTCCCCCCTCCCCTGCCTGCCCGGACATCCCCCCGTCCCGGCCTCCGCCGTCCGCCGCCCTGGCGGGCGCGGGAGGTGTGGTGTACACGGGAACGCAGGAGGTGGCGCATGGACGAATGGGCGCTGTTCAACGATTTCGCGCTGCACGCCGGGCTGGACCGCCATACCAAGCTGCTGGCGCGCTACGAGCTGTTCCGCCGCGTGGTGGAGCTGCCGGGCGACGTGGTCGAATGCGGGGTGTGCCGGGGGGCCGGGCTGCTGTTCTGGGCCAAGCTGCTGGAAATCTTCGCCCCGCGCTCGGACCGGCGCGTGGTGGGCTTCGATCTTTTCGGCGCGGAGCCCAAGCGCACGCACGAGTGGGACGAACCGTTCATGCCCGAGGTGGCGCGCACGGCGAGCGTGGAGTCGCTGCTGGAGATTGCGCGCGCCCAGGGGCTGGAGCGGCGCGTGGAGATCGTGCCGGGCGACGCGTCGCGCACCGTGGGCGAGTACGCGGCCGCGCGGCCGGGCTGGCGGATTTCCCTGCTGAATCTGGATTTCGACAACTACGACCCCACGCGCGCGGCCCTGGCCGCGTTCTTTCCGCGCGTGGTCGCGGGCGGGGTGGTGGCCTTCGACGACTACGGCGCGCCGCAGTGGGGCGAGTCCGATGCGGTGGACGAGTTCCTGCGCGGCTCGGGCTATGTACCGCGCGCCCTGCCCTGGGCCCTGAGCCCGCGCGCGTACGTCGTCAAGGGCGAGGCGGCCGGATCGTCGGCACAGGCCGCACCGGTCGCACCGGCCGCACCGGTCGCACCGGTCGCACCGGGCGCGCCTCAGGGCTCGTAGCCCAGGGTCGCGAGGCGCGCGCCGAAGCGTTCGGCCGCGTTCCGGGCCTCGGCGGCGGAATAGCGGTTCTTCCAGTCGCCGCACACGCCCTTGCGGTAGTGCGCCGCGCCGTCCTCCTGGCCCGGGGAGCGGCCGCCGGAAAGGCGCTCGAAGGTGAACAGGCGACACACGGCGCGCACCCGCTGCGGAGCCGCATCCGCGCCGTCGATCCCCGCGTGCGCGAGCACGCGCGCCAGCGTTCCGGCCGTGTCGGCGCGCAATTTCTCGTAGCGCAGGTGCAGCACGCCGGGCACGTCCTTCCAGGCCTCGATCTGGCCGAGCTTCAGTTCAAGATAGTGCGGATCGTAGCGGAACGCGCCGTGGTTGTAGAAGGCGGCCGAGACCTGCATGTCGCGCGGGTCGCGGAAGAGGTGCACGGCGCGCAGCGTGGCCGTGGACCGTTCGGCGGTCGCGGCGGCGACGAGCGCCGGGGACGGCGGCACGTGCCCGGCGCACCAGCGCCCGGGCACGAGCGCGGCGGCCAGGGCGTCGGGGTCGTCCGGCGCGCCGCTGGGCGGCAGGCGCACGGAGCGGTAGCCGAGGGGGCGCAGCAGGTGGCCGAGCAGGTGGGCCAGCCAGAGCGTGCCGCAGCGGCCGGGTGTGGTCAGCAGCAGGGGTGGTCTGGGCGCGCGCGCGGGAGCGGCGCAGGGCGAGCGGTGCAGGAAGAAGATGCGCGCGCGCGGCAGGCGGCGGGCCAGGGTGGCGGCCACGTCGCGGTGGTGCGCCGGGGCCGTGGCCACGACCACGGCGTCGGCGGGCGTCGGCCCGCTCGGCGAACCGTTCGGGGAACCGTCTGTCGGACCGGGCGGCAACTCGTCCGGATGCAGCAGGGGCGCGGGCACGTGGCGGCCCAGGGCGGCCATTTCCAGGAGCCGGTCGCGGTCGCGGTCGATGTAGCCGCGCACGGCCAGGCGCGGGTGCTCGTCCAGGGCGCGGCCCACGAGCCATGCGGGCCCGAGCGCGCCGTAGACGTAGACGTTGGCCGGGGCGGCGGGAGCGCCGCCTCCGTTCTCCGGCGTGCCTCGGTCGGCGATCGCACGCGCGATTTCATGAGCGATTTCGTGGGCGTCCTGGACCAGTTCGTCGAGGTCGCCCATCATGGCGGCCGGATAGTCCGAGGAGCCGCTCACGGCCCTCATTCGGACTCCTTCTTCGAAACGTTCCTTTTCGAGGGTTTTTCCGCGGCCTCGGTCTCCGTGTTCGCTGCCGCGCGCGGGCAGACCATGAGCCAGTGCCCGGCGTTGACGTAGTCGCCGAACACGGCCTGGGGGTTGGCCAGCCGCGCGTGCACGGGCTGCTCCGCCAGCCACTTGAAGAACGGCGCGGCCGCCCGGCAGGTGCAGATGGCCCCGAAGGCGCGCACCGCGTCCGGGCGGCCGTCGTCGGGCGAACAGTTGCGCAGGCACAGGGCGTCGCCGGGCCGCAGGCGGCGCGCCAGCGCGCGGGCGATTTCGTAGGCCGCTTCGTCCGTGTATTCGTCGATCCAGTAGAGCGCGGGCCCGCCCGGCGTCGTGCCCGGCGCACGTTCCGCCCAGGCCGCTTCGTCCTGGGCGTCCTCCAGCAGCGCGGCGCAGGCCTCGGGCCCCACGAGCACGCGCGCGCGCGGGATCTGGGGCACGAGCGAAGGGGCCATCAGCGGGAGCTTGCGCTCCCAGAAATTGCCCGAGGGGTCGGCCAGGGTCACGCGGGCCTTCTTGGCGCGCGCGTAGTTGAGAAAGAGCAGACTCGCCCCGGTGCCCGCGTGGCCCAGGTGCACCACGGCCCGCGGGGCCATGTTCCAGAACATGTGGAAGAGCATGCGCCAGTCCTGCATGGACATGTCCGCGGCGCGGTCCGCGCGGCCGTGCCAGCGGTCGAAGCGCGCGGTGCGGCGCTTGAGGGCCTTGCGCGAGGCGTCGGTGGGCCGTTCCCACAGGGGCGGCGCGGGCGGCGCGGCGGGCGCGCGGCGCGGCGGCTTGCGCGTGGCCAGGGCCAGGCCGGGGCAGCGCATGGAAAAGAAGTGCGAGCCCGAGGCCGGGTCGAGCAGGGTGGTGCCGGGGTAGGAGAGCACGGTCACGTCCCAGTCCGGGTCCTTGCGGATGGCCGAAACCACGCGCGAGACGCCGTTGAACTGCAGGACGTCGTGCAGGACCACCGCGTCGGTCAGGGAGCGCGCCAGCTCCCAGTCGCGGCGCACGGTGGCGAAGTGGTGGCCGCCGTCGATGAACACGAGGTCGAACCGTTCGCCGCGCGCGGCCAGGCGCGCGAGCACCTCGCCGGAATCGCCCTTGAGGAAGCGGATGGGCACCGGGCCGGGATGGTTGCGGCACGCGGGCTCGCGCAGGTCCGCGATGTCCACGGTGACGACCTCCACGGGCGGCGGCAGGGGCGCGCCGCCGCGCGTCCCGCTGCGCTGGCCGCCACGCGGGCCGACCGGCCGGGGCGAGCGGATGCGCGCGAGCGAGCGCGCCAGCGTCAGCGCGCCGTCGCCCGTGGAGGTGCCCACCTCCAGCACGCGGCGCGCGCCGAGCAGCCGCACCAACGCGGCCAGAAAGGCGAATTCCTCGGCTCCGGAGCGCTGCACGGTCATGATGCGCCTCCCTGCCCGGTCGGCTCGCCGGGCCCACCGGAGCCGCCGTGCGCCGCTGGACCGTCGTGTCCGGCCCACTCCCGCCGGGGCCGCAGCTTGAGATCGAACCAGTTGAAGTCGTTCTGCCAGAAATCGAAGTGCAGGACCACGTCGAAGGTCGCGGGCGCCAGGCGCGCGCGCATCTTGTCCAGGTCGTACCATTCCACCCACGGCGTGCCCGGGCCGTCGGTGGACTCGCCCCAGGTTTCGGCGGGCGGGCGGCCCGCCGCCTCCCAGCGCGCGCGCGGGTAGGCCAGCTCGATCCAGCGCGCCCCCTCGGCCAGCAGGGGCAGGATGCGGGCGGCCTCGAAGCGCGCCACCGGAAGCGGCGCGTTGATCATCGAGCCCTGGCACCAGACCGCGTCGAACCCCGGCGCGGCCAGGGCGAAGGAGTCCGCGTTTTCGATGGGCAGGAAGTCGGCCTCCACCCCCATGAGCCGCGCCAGGCGGCGCAGCAGCTCCAGGTTGGCGGGCACGATGTCCGCAAAGGTCACGCGCGCGCCGAGCCCGGCGAAGGACAGGCCGTCCAGCCCGAGGCCCGAACCCAGGTCCAGCACGCGGGCCCCGGCCAGGGCCGGGCCGTAGAGCGCGTGGTACCAGCCGCGCACCGCGAACCGCTCGCCCGCGACCTCGGCGTCGCGGATCTCGGTCCACACGCGCAGGAGTTCGGCGTCGTCCAGCTCGGCGAAGCGCGCCGTGGACACGCGGTCCTTGCCGTCGGCCGGAACCACGGACCACTTGCGCGCCAGGCGCGCGAGCCACTGGTCGAACACGGCGGCGTCGATGTCGCTTTCGGGCGCGGGAACGGGCGGTGCCGACGGGGTGGTGCCGGGGGCGCCGGAAATGCCGGGATGCTGTTTCATGGTGGTTTCGGGTTTTTCCGGACGGGTTCGGGGTTGTTTCAGGCCGGTTGCGCGCCACGCCAGAGCGGGTTGGTGATCTCCGGCAGGACGCGGTAGGCGTAGTCCTCCAGCTCGGCCACGCGCGCGCGGTAGGCGGCCTCGTCCGCGTCGGCGTAGAAGGTCGCGCCGTTGACCTCGCCCACGCGCCGCCATTCGGCCGGGTCGTGCGGGTCGATGCGCCCGGCCGCGAGCAGGTGCGCGTAGTCCGTGGACCCGGGCAGGGGCACGTACCAGTTCACGCCCACGCTGGGCGGCCGCGCGGCCTCCAGAAAGCGGCGCGTGGCCGCCAGGTCCTCCTCGGTGTCGCCCGGGTAGTTGACGAGCACCGAGGCGTTGTACGGGAACCGCAGCCGGTTGTGCAGCTCCGCCGCGCGCACGTTGTTCTCCACGGTGTTGCGCTTGGCCATGCGCTCCAGGGCGCGCTGGCTGCCGGATTCGAACCCGTAGAACAGGTAGCGGCACCCGGCCGCCCACATCAGGCGCAGAAGTTCCTCGTCCACCTGGTCCGAGCGCATGTTGGCGTACCATTCCACGCGCTTGTGCAGGCCGCGCGCCAGCATTCCCGCGCAGACCGCCTCCAGCAGGCGGCGGTTGGTGCCCAGGGTGGAGTCCAGAAAGTACACGCCCGTGGTGAATTGCGCCAGGGCCGCGATCTCGTCGAGCACGTAGTCCGCCGAATGGTAGCGCGGCCTGGACAGCGCGCCGTAGGCGCAGAAGGCGCAACGGAAACCGCAGCCCCGGCCCATGATCAGGTCCAGCGAGCGCGTGGTGCGGAACTTCACGCGCGCGGCCGTGGGCGCGGAATAGAAGCCGTGGTCGCAGAGCGCCCAGTCCGCGCGCGGCAGGTCGTCCAGGTGCGCCACGCGCTCGGCCGGGGCGGGGGGCGGGGCCGCCGCACCGGCCGCACCGGTCGTACCGGCCGTACCGGTCGTACCGGTCGCTCCGGTCGTACCGGTCGTACCGGGCACGGCCACGCCCGGGACCGTGGCGGGGGCCGCGCCGTCGGCCAGCCGCGCCAGGCTCACGTCGGCCTCGCCCACGCAGGCGCAGTCGAAGCCGAGGCCACGGGGCGGCGGAGCCAGGCAGGACTCCGTGGCCACGGTGGCGTGGATGCCCCCGGCCACCAGGAGCGGCGCGGGCATCCTTGTCGCGCGCGCGGCCTCGCGCACGGCAGCCACTATGCTCCCGGCCTGCTCGTAGTGCACGGAAAAAAAGCCGACGCCCGCGAGATGCGGCGCGAAGCGCGCCACCTCGGCGCGCAGCCCGGCCAGGCAGGCCGCCACGTCGCCGCGCGCGCGCACCAGTTCGCGTTCCAGGTCGGCCACGCGTGCCTCGTGCCCGGCGCGGCGCAGGATGGCGGCGAGCAGCAGCAGGGAATAGGGGCCGTTGCGCCACTGGTTGGCCAGGTCGTGCTCGGCCACGCCCGCGTCCCCGTGCCGCCAGGGCCGGATCAGGAGCACGCGGGCCATCAGCGCCTCTCCCCGGCGGGTTCCGGGTAGCGGTCCGGATAGAGGTAGCGCGCCAGGGGCGCGGCCCAGCGGTCGAAGGCCGCAAGCCATTGTTCCGGCCACGCGTCCATGGGGCCCACGGTGCGCGGCACGGACCAGGGGTTCACCTCGTCCGGCGGCGCGGCGCCGTGCGCGCCGTGGGCCCCGGGCGTGGCGTTCACGCGCCGGGCCAGCAGCGCGGCCAGCTCCGCGCGGCGCGCCGCGAAGCCCCCAAGGCCCAGAAAGGCGAAGAGGCGTTCGATGAGCTCCATGGACAAATTCTCCAGCCGCACCACGCGGCGCAGCTCCGGCTCCAGCGCGGCAAAGGCGCGCAGCACGAAGCCGTTGACCTCGGCCCAGTACCACAGGCATTTTTCCACGGGCTCGGCCTCGGCCCAGCGTTCGGCCATGGCCGTGCCCTGCAGCGGGCGCACGTGCTCCAGGGCGTGGGGGTGGGCCGGGTCGAAGAACCCGCGCGCCACGGCCGAGGCCGCGAACGCCTCGGGCGCGCGGACCACGAGCACGAAGCGCGCGTCCCCGTAGCGGCAGGCCAGCTCGGGCAGCACGGGCCAGAGCAGCCCGGAGACCTCGCCCCAGTGCTCGCCGCGCGCCAAAGCGCGGGCCGACTCCGGCGCGATGACGTCGTCGATCTCCTCGTAGAGGCGGCCCAGGTCGGCGCGGCTGTAGGCGGGCGCGAGCTTGGCGTACTTCATGGACCGTTCGTGCGCGCAGGACGTGCGCTCGGCCAGGGCCAGGGCGCGCGCCAGGAGCATGGTGCCGCAGCGGCCCGTGCCGGTGACGAAGAAGCGGACGGGCGCGGGGGCCGCCGCATCGGGCCGTGCGGAGGGGGGGCCGGAGGGCGGGCCGCCTGCGCCGGGATGGTTGCCGTCCATGTGCTCTTCCATTGGCGTTTTCTCCGCATCCGGTTCGGGCCCGGGCCCGGACCCGGGGCGCGCCGGGCCACGCATCCGCGCGCGGCGCGATCAGCCGATCCAGTCGTGGGCCGGGGCCAGAAAGCCCTGGCGCTCCAGCTCCTCCAGGCGCAGCACGCGCTCCATGGGCACGGCGGACCAGTCCATGCCGTGGAACCCGCCGTAGGCGTCGGTGCGGCCCAGGGCGCGGCCGTTGGCCGCGCCGAACTCGCGCTGCACGCGGACGTGCGCGGCGTGGCGGAAATGGCCGTGCAGCCGGGCCATGTCGCCGGTGCGCTGGGCCTCGGGGCAGCGCAGCCAGTTGGCGGCCTCGGGCCCGATCCACGGCCGCCGCTGGCAGCCGTCCTGGAGCATCAGGAAGTTCAGGTGCGGCCTCGCGGTCTGCAGCACCAGCACGGGCTTTGCGTCGCCGGCCAGCGGATCGGACGGCAGGGCGCGCAGGTACGCGGCAAAGGCCGCGAAGTCCGTGCCGCGCGGGGCCACCAGCCGCCAGGAACCCGGAAGGCCGTTGGCGTCCGAAACCGCGCCCCTGGCCGCCACGGACCCGGCGTCGAAGACCTCCAGCGGCCGGGGGACGCGGCGCAGCCCGGCGGCAACGTGCTCCGCCTCGGCGAAGTCCTCGGCCGTGTCCACGTCCACGGCCTCGCGCGCGTCCGCGTGCACGAAATAGGTGCGCTCGGCCGGGGACAGGCCGTAGGCGTTCCAGAGGTGTTCGGCCGCGTCGCGCCGCGAGAGCAGGTAGGTGGAGATCAGGAAGCGGCAGTGGAAGTTGGGCTCGTGGAAGAACCGCTTCACGCCCGTGGCCGCGCGCGTGTCCGGCGCGCCGTCTCCGGGCCCGCCCGCGCCGTCCGTTTCCCCCTCCGTTTTCCCGTCCGAGAAGACCGGATAGTAGTAGTCCATGATCGGCGCGGTCTCGGCGGTCGCGGTCTGCACGCGCCAGACGTGGCCCGAGAGGATCGCGGCCTGGGCCTCGCGCAGTTTGGCCGGGTCGCGGAAGGGATAGGTGGGCATGAACAGGCCGCACCAGTCCAGAGCAGGCCGATTTTCCAGGTAGTGCGCGCGCACGCCGTCCAGGGACGCGTCGTCGGCCGCCAGGCGGGCGGGCCGCAGCAGCGTGCGCACCGCGTCCGCCGGGTAGCGCGAGCGCACCAGTTCGATCACCTCCGCGCTCTCCGTGGACACGGTCACGTCGTGGAAGACGCCGGATTCCAGCAGGGCGTCCACGGTCCAGCAGAGCATGGGTTTGCCGCCCAGCTCGCGGATATTCTTGCGCGCCAGCCGCCTGGACCCCAGCCGCGCGGGCACGAGCGCGCCGATCCTCATGCGCCGCCTCCCGGGCCCGCCTTGCCGCTCCCGCCGCAGCGGGACCCGCCGCTGCCGCAGCAGCTCGCGCCGGTCTCGCAGCAGGAGCCGCCGGTTTCGCAGCACGAGCCGCCCCCGGCGCATTCCCCGGCGTATTCCGCACCGTCGCCGGGCTGCTCGTCCGGGGTTTCGCGCTCCTTGACCAGTTCGAAGGTCACGAACCGGCTGTCGGCCGAGCCCCAGTGCACGGTGTCGCGCAGGGCCCAGGCCGGGCCGAACAGGGCCAGGATCTTGTCCTCGTCGTACCATTCGGCCCAGGGCGTGCCCGGGCCGTCCGTGCGCGCGCCGAATTCCCCGAAGGGCGGCCGTCCGGCCGCCTCCCAGCGCTCGCGCGGGTACATGAGCACCCCGGCCACCGCGCCCACGGCCAGGAATCGGTCGATGTTGGCCATTTCGCGCCGGGCCAGGGCAAAGGGCAGGTGGTGCAGCACGCCGTGGGCCCAGAACGCGCCGAAGGTGCCCCGGAAGTCGTGCGCCAGGGGATCGTGCAACTGCTGGAAGGACACGTTGCGCACCCCGAGCAGCCGCGCCGCCCTGCGCACCAATGTCAGGTTCTGCGCCAATATGTCGCAAAACGTCCAGTTGCGCACGCGCGGAGCCAGGGCCAGCCCGTCGTGCCCAAGGCCCGAGCCGATCTCCAGCACGCGCAGCCCGGCGAAGCGGGCGCCGAACCGCTCGTACTCCCAGCCGCGCTCCGCGGTCCACTTGGCCGAGCCCGCGCGCCAGAATTCCGCGAAGTCCGCATCGGAAAGGGCCAGGAGGTCCTCCACGCGCGCCTGGTCCGGCCCGCCCGAGGGCAGGGTGGACCACTTGGCGAGGTTGGCCGCGAGCACGTCCGCGCCCGCACCGCCGTTTCCGGCTCCGTCAGTCCCGGCGCGGGTGCGGCGCTCCATTTCCGCATCGCCCCACGCGCAGCCCGTGTCCGGTCGCGCCCACTCAGTCATGGCCGTCCTCCCCCGCGTTTTTTCCGCCCTGCTCCGGTCCGCATTCGCGCACCACGCGGCACGCGCCGGACTGCTCCACGCACGCGGCGTCCTCGCCCGCGCCGCAGGCAAAGGTGCGCTCGCCGCACTCGTAGATGTCCTCGCACGCCGTGTAGGCCCGCGTGGGCAGCCCGTTCTTGAACTTGTAGCGCTCCGCGCCCTCGAACACCGCCAGGGACGTGTCCATGCGCCAGCGCACGTCCATTCCCTGGGTCGCGGTCTCGTAGATGCCGCAGTTGAAGGCCCACTTGGCGACCTTTTCCGGGGCCGCGCCGGGCTTGAGCGGGTGGCTGAAGGGGTGCTCGACGTGCAGCATGCGGAAGGAGTCCGGCGGCACGAGCACGCGCCGCCAGCCCAGTTCGCCCGTGCGGGCCACGAGCCAGGAATCCATGGACCCGGCCGTGAGCAGGAAGGGCGGCAGGGGGATGAGCTGCTGGCGTCCCTCGGTGGCGCGCAGGGCGAAGAGGTCCACGGCGGTCCACTCCTCGGGCACGGCGCGCTCCAGGGCGCGCTCGAAATCCGCCGGGGAGCGCAGGGGGCCGTCGTAGTCCCAGTTGTGGCGCGGCAGGGAATAGAGCGTGGAGTGCTCCACGTGCTCCTGGATCCAGCCGAGCACGCCCGGGCCGAGCACGATGTCGCCGTTGATGTAGACGAAGATTTCGGTGTCGCAGTCCATGAGCGCGGTCTCGAACATGGCCTTGAAGCTGCGCTGCGGGCCCGGGAACAGGTACTGCCGGTACCAGGGCACCACCAGGGCCTCGTAGCCGTGTCCGGCCGCGTACACGGCCGTGGACGATTCGCTGGGCCAGCACACGAACTTGACCTTGAGGCCCTCCACGCCCTGCCAGGCCAGCCCGGCGAGCACGGCCTCGTTCTTCTCGATCCATTCGCCCTCGAAGGGGCGCAGTCCCACGTACACGGTGATGTCCCGGTGGCCGGGCCTGACGGTCGTCATGCTTCCTCCCTGGCCGGGTCGCGCGGAAAGGTCGGCGCGCCCGGCGCGTGGTTGAGCGAAAAGTGGAACCAGTGCGCCTGGAGCGAGAAGAGCGGGCCGAGCAGGCGGGCCAGCTCGGCGGCCTGGGCCGCGTCCAGGCGCGTGCGCAGCTCGTGTTCGGCGCTTTCCAGGCCGATGCGGTTGCGCGTGCAGAAATCCAGGGCGCACACGGCCTGGGGCACGGCCGTGTCCACGTGGCCGAGCAGCAGCCGCGCGCCGTCCATGTCGCGCCCGGCCCACAGGCCCCGGCCCGCGTAGTCCAGGTTGGCCTCGGGGCCGTAGCGCTGGTCCGAAAGATCGTGCAGGGCCACCAGGTGTTCACGGCCCGCCAGCCGGGGCATGAGCCCGCCGAGCACCGTGGCCGCCACCTCCCAGCCGTGCGCGTCCCAGAACACGAGCACGCGGCGCGCCCCGGCGAGCGCGGGCGCGAAGTCGAACCGGGTGATGTCCGCGCGGTGCGCCGTGAGGCGCGACAGCCAGTCCGCGTCCGCCAGTCCGGCCGCGCGCAGCTTCGGCAGCGTGACCTCCTCCCATTCCGGGTCGCGACACACGCTGGCCACGCGGCAGGGGGCCGGGCCGTCGGCCCCGTTTCCATGGGCCAGCCACGCGGCGGCCTCGGTGAAGGCGCAGGTGGAGTTGCCCCACTTGCGGCCCAGCTCCAGGATCAGGTCCGGCCGCCAGTCGAGCACCAGGGCCGTGAGCTGCGCCCACTGGAACGGGCTGAAGTCGTTGGCGAAATTCACGGCCGCGTGCAGGGCCTCGATGCGCGGCCGCAACTGCGCCAGCTCCGTGCGGCACGCCCACAGGGCGCGCGCCGGGCAGGGGGCGGGCGGAAAGGGCCCGGCCGGAGAATCTCCGGCCGAAAAAGGCTCGCCCGAAAAGGCTGCGGCCCGGGCCGCCTCGTCGCGCAACGTCTTCGTCATCCGTCGCTACCCCCAGAAATCCAGCACTTCCGCACCCTCGGCCAGGAGCGCGCGCCAGCCCGGCTCGCGGAACTCGGGCCAGGGCGTGAGCACGGCGGCCACGTTGGCCCCGCGCACGCACTCCTGCAGCGACTCCGACAGCCGCCACAGCCCGTTGGACCGCGCCATGGGGTCGAAGGCCGTGATGGAGAGCTCCGGGTGGCGCGTGGCCAGGTGCACGGCCACGTCCAGGGCCTGGGAGCGCTCCGTAAGGGAGGTGAAGGGCTTGTAGGACAGCCCGAGTAGGGCTACGCGCCTACCCGCGCGAAAAGCCGCCGCCACGATGCGCTCGGCCACGCGGCCGGGCTGGCGCTCGTTCACGGCCACCACGGCGCGCTGCAGCTCGGCGTCGCGCCCGTGGTCCGCGGCGAAGCGGATGAAGGCCTCGTTGTCGCGCGGAAAGCACGGCCCGCCGAAGCCCAGGCCGGGCTGGACGTACTTGTGCCCGATGCGCGTGTCGTGGCCGATGATCCCGGCCACCTCGCGCGCGTCGGCCCCGGTCACGGCCTCGCAGACCTGGCCCAACGTGTTCGCGAAGCTGATCTTCATGGTGCAGAAGCAGTTGATGGACAGCTTGGCGATCTCCGCGTTGACCAGCGCGGTGCGCGCCACGTGCGGCGCGTTGTCGCACACCGCGCCGTAGACCGCCTCCAGCGCCGCGCCCGTGGCCGCGTCGCTCTGGCCCACGAGCACCAGGTCCGGATTCAGGAAGTCGCGGATCACGCTGCCGATGGCGATGAATTCCGGGTTGTAGGCGAAGCCGAAGTCCGCGCCGCAGCGTTTGCCCGTGGCGCGCTCCAGGAACGGCACGAAAACGCCGTCGCACGAACCGGGCATGACCGTGGAGACCAGGTTGACCACGTGGCGGTCCTCGTGCGCGGCCAGGGCCGGGGCCAGGGCTTCGAGCACCGCGAGCACGTGCGCGTTGTCGAACCCGCCGTGCGGCAGCGAGGGCGTGGGCACGATGATGAAGGTCATGGCGCTGGCCGCCACGGCCGCGGCCGTGTCCGTGGTCACGGTCAGCCGCCCGCGCACCTCGGCCAGCAGGTCGGCCAGCCCGGTTTCGGCGAACGGCGTCTCGCCGCGCGCGATGGCCGCCACGTGCGCCGCGTCGGCATCCACGCCCGCGACCTCGAACCCGCCGCGCGCCAGGCACGCGGCCGTGCAGAGCCCGAGCTTGCCCAGCCCGATCACGCAGATGCGCATTTGTCCTTCTCCTCGTTCATTGCGGGGGGCTCCGTATCCTTCCCCGCGATCGCGGCGCGGGCGCGCAGGGCGCAGCGCACGGACTCGCGCAGCAGGTTGGCGTGGCCGTCGCCGCGCCAGGACGCGGGCTCGGCCGGGTCCGCCGGGTCGTGCCGCCGGGTGCAGTAGAGCACCTCCGGCAGGTGCGCGAAGCGCGCCCCGGCCAGGGCGAAGCGCAGGAACATGTCGTAGTCGTTGGCGTTGCGGTAGTCCGGATCGTACCACCCCGCGCGCTCGTGCAGGGCGCGGCGGTAGAGCCGCGAAACCCCGAGGTGGAACCAGTCCGCGAAACATTTTTCGAAGGAATAGTCCGGCTTTTCCAGCCGTTGCAGGATGCGGCCCGCGTCGTCGACCACGAAGAGGTCGGAATAGGCCACGTCCGCGCCCGTTTCCTCCAGGCAGGCCGCCAGCCGCGAAACGGCCGTGGGCAGCAGGTAGTCGTCGCCCACCAGGTAGGTGCAGAATGCGCCCGTGGCCGCGCGAAAACCTTCGTTGTAGGAGCGCGTGCCGCCGATGTTCTCGGCGGACTGCAGCACCTTGACCGTGCGCCCGCCGCCCGCAGCGCCCGTCGCGCCCGCCACGCGCGGATAGCGCGGATGCCGCAGCCGCACGAAGCGGCCCCCGTTCGCCGGGTCGGTCGTGTCGGCCGGATTGCGCGGGCCGCCGCCGTCCGGCTCCTCGTAGCGCAGCAGAAAACTCTCTTCCGCGCCCTCGACGTCGCGCAGAAAATCTTCGACGACCTCGGCCGTCCCGTCCGTGGAGCCGTGGTTGCAGATGACGATCTCGATGTTCGGATAATCCTGGAACCACACCGAATCCAGCGCCGTGGGCAGGTAGCGCGCCTGATTGAACGAGGGCACCACCACGCTCACCAGGGGCGCGCCCGCCGGGCCGGGACGAGCGGAACGCGCCGCGCTCATTCGCCGTCTCCGGAAATCGCGGTCCCGGCGTCGCCCGCAACGCCGCCTTCCGCGTCCGCGCCGTCCTCGCCGCCGCGCACGTCGGCCCACGCGAACCGCTCGTCGCGGCGCACGGCGCGCGTCAGGGCGCGGCCGGGCAGATCCTCCACGCGCAGCGGGGAAACTCCGTCGCCCGGGCACTTCAGCGCCAGGTCCGCCGGGGCCAGCACGTGCCCGGCGGCCAGATTCCGCGCATAGACCACGGACTTGCGCAGCTTCCTTTTCGCGCGCGTCTCGCCCGGGAACACGCGTTTGTCGGCCACGGCCAGGGCGGCCTCGGCTTCGCGCACCAGACCGGCCAGCAGCGCGAACCGCTCCGGGTCCAGCGACGCCGCATGGTCCGTGCCGCGCTGCGTCACGTCCAGGGTGAAGTGCCGCTCCACCACGCACGCGCCCAGCGCCGCCGCCGCCACGCTCGGCCCCACGCCGCGCTCGTGGCCGGAATAGCCCACGGGCAGCCCGTAGCGGCGCGCCAGCTCGGCCATCACCGGCAAGCCCACCTCCGCGTCCGCGCACGGGTAGGAGCTGTTGCAGTGCAGGAGCGCCAGCCGTCCCCGGCACGGCGCGAGCGTTTCCACCGCCGCGTCGATCTCCGTCCACGAGCTCATGCCCGTGGACAGAAGCACCGGCAACCCGCACCCGGCCGCGCGGCGCAGCATGGGCAGGTTGACCAGGTCCGCCGAGGCGATCTTTACGCAGTCCATGCCCACACCGAGCATGGTTTCCAGGCTGGGCATGTCCCAGCAGGAGGCGAAAAACGCCAGCCCCAGCGAGCGCGCCTGCCGCGCCAGCCCGGCCAGCTCGTCCGCGGAAAGCTCCAGCGCCGCGCGGTGCTCGCCGTAGGTCGCGCCGAAGCTGTGCTCGCCGCCGTACGCCGCCTCCAGCCCGCGCCGCGTCAGGAGCGCCGCCGCGTCGCGCTTCTGGAACTTCACCGCGTCCGCCCCGGCGCGCGCCGCCGCCTCCACCATGCGCGCGGCCACGGCCGCGTCGCCCTGGTGGTTGTTGCCGATCTCGGCCACCAGCAGGCACGGCGCGCCCGGGCCCACAAGGTGGCCCGAGCCGAGCGCGAACGCGCGGTCCGCCACGGGCGCGCAGGGCGCGGACGAAGACGTCGCGGGCGAAAGAGTCACTGGGGCACGAGTCATTGAAACACGAGTCATTGAAACACGAGTCATAGGGGCACGAGTCATAGGGGCATGAGTCATGGGGGCACGAGTCATAGGCGCACGATCTCCATGCCCCGGGCCTCGGCCAGGGGGCGCAGTTGCTTGTAGATGGCCTCGCGCCCGCCGAACGAGGCGATGACCACGGCGTCGCACCGCACCGTGGCCAGCACCTCCGGCGGCGAAACCGGGTGCCCGAGGAACAGCGTGCCGTGCTTGGCGCGGTCGTTGTCCAGTACCGCCACGACCACGAACGGCGTGCCGCGCAGCGCCGTGAGCGTGACCTCGCCCGTCTCCCACGCGCCGAACACCGCGATGCGCGTCAAGCCGCGCTCGGCCAGCGGCCGCAGTTTCTCGCGGATCGAATCCTTCAGCGCCGTGTAGATGCGCGTGGTCTCCGCCGAATAGTCGGCGAACAACCGCTCGCGCAACGCCTCGCCCTCGGGCGTGAGCAGATAGCGGAAACTTTTGCCGTTCACCGGCTCGAATTCGATCAGCCCGTCGCGCTGCAACTCGCGCAGGTATTGGTTGACCATGCCGCCGGACAACCCCGTGCGCTCGCCCACCCCCTGCTGCGTCAAACACGCCCCGGCCCCGGACGCGCCCCGCGCGAGCAGGTCCAGCACGGCCAACTGCCGCGCCTGGCGCGACGGCTTGTAAAAAACCCTGTCGTTGACGATCATATCTTCATTCACCAAATAAACGATCCATCCGGCGTACCCCCCGTCACAATCTTGCCCAGCGCCGGAAACCATGCAAACCATAGGCCAGGAACAAAGACTCGTCAAAGTCTTTCGGCCACAGTCCCCCGCCCGGCCGAAGCGTGCATGTCTGCGACCCCGACCGCAAGGAAAGGGCAGGATCATTTACCCGCCAATTGATTTCTGCCCGTGCGCAGCCGGCCGCCCGCACCGGGAAAGAAGCCGGGGCTCCGCCCCCCCCCGCCAGGGCTCCGCCCCCCCCCGCCAGGGCTCCGCCCTGGACCCGGTGGGACGCCGCCCCACACCCTGCTGGGGCTCTGCCCCAGACCCCGCCGGGGGGGATCATCCCCCCCGGGCCCCCCGGTCGGGGGGGCGCGAGG
>JACCQO010000035.1 GCA_015709205.1 Desulfovibrionaceae bacterium | reverse complement strand
GCGGGGAGGGGAGGGACCTCTTTACAAAGAGGTCCCTCCCCTCCCCGCCTCCCCCGGCTCTTCGCCTTTCCGCCTTACGCGTGCAGCCAGCAGCGGGCGGCGCGGCCGTCGGGCAGGGCGATGAGCGGCGGGGCTTCGGTGCGGCAGCGGTCGAAGGTTTCGGGACAGCGGGGGTGGAAGGCGCAGCCCCGGGGCAGGGCGGAGATGGGCGGCACCGTGCCCGAAATGGGCGTCAGGCGACGGCCCGCGCGCGCGCCGGTGTGCGGCAGGGAGCGCAGCAGCCCGCGCGTGTAGGGGTGCAGCGGGTCGGCGAAGAGCGCGTCCACCCCGGCGCGTTCGACCACGCGGCCGGTGTACATCACGGCCACGCGCGAGCAGGTCTGCGCGACCACCCCCAGGTCGTGGGTGATGAGCATCACCGAGGTGCCCTTGCGCTCCTTGAGTTCGAGCATGAGCGCCAGGATCTGGGCCTGGATGGTCACGTCCAGGGCCGTGGTCGGCTCGTCGGCCAGGATCAGGTCGGGGTCGCAGGCCAGGGCCATGGCGATGACCACGCGCTGGCGCATGCCGCCGGAGAGTTCGTGCGGGTAGCTGGAAAGGCGTTCGGCGGCGTTGGGGATGCGCACCAGTTCGAGCATGCGCCGGGCCTCGTCCAGGGCCGCGCGGCGGTCCAGGCCGCGGTGCAGGCGGAAGACCTCGGCGACCTGTTCGCCTACGGTGAAGACCGGGTTGAGCGAGGTCATGGGTTCCTGGAAGATCATGGAGATCTGCTCGCCGCGCACGGCGCGCATGGCCTTTTCGTCCAGGCCCAGGAGGTCGCGGCCCTTGAAGAACACTTGGCCGCCCGCGACGTGCGCCGGGGGCGTGGGCAGCAGGCGCAGCACGGAGAGGGCCAGCAGGGTCTTGCCGCAGCCGGATTCGCCGACCACGCCCATGGATTCGCCCGGGGCGAGGTCCAAATCCACGTCGTTGACGGCCAGGGCCGGTCCGGCGGGGAGGTCGAGGCGGGTGCGCAGCCCGCGGATGTCGAGCAGGGGGGCGGTCATGGCTTCTTGGGGCCCGGCGGGCCTTCGGGGGATGTACGTGGTTTCGCGCCGTGCGGCAAGGCCGCGCGGCGCGTGGAGGTCCCGGCGGGCGCAAGGCCGGGGCGCGGATCAGAACGGCCCGTCCGGGTCCGGGGGAGGGCCTGCGTCGTCCGCGCTCAAGGTGCTTTCGGCCTCGGCTTCCTCGGGCGGTATCAAGCCGACTTCGGCAAGCTTTTCCAACACGTTGTGGTGGGTGATGGGCTTGACGAGGTAGCCCGAGGCATCGCCCTGGAAAAAGGATTCGGACATGACGCCCGGATCGTCCATGGCCGTGACCATGATGATCTTGGCGCGGTCGGCCCGCGCGATGCCTCGGCCCTGTTCCAGGATGCGGATCTCCTTCAGCGCGGTCCGGCCGTCCATCCCGGGCATGAGGATGTCCAGAAAGACCAGTTCGAAGGGCGACCCCACGTCCAGGGCGCGCTCGAACCGCTCCACGGCCTCCGCGCCGTCGGCCGCGGTCGTGATCAGGCCGTAGGGCCCGGCCATCTTGCCCAGCATCCGGCGGGTGGGCTCGTTGTCGTCGACGATGAGTATCTTCATGTGCCTGCTCCGTTGGTGCGCCGCGTCTCATGGGGGGTTTCCTCCACGCTAGCACGTTTTGCACCGCCCTGCACGCGCGCCGGATATAACGCGTCCATGGACGGCGGCGGCGCTCCTTGCGCGGCGGGCGGCGATGGTCTATCAGGCGAAAGCGCGCGCCGGGCGCGTACACGACAGGGGAAAGGAGCTGGACATGGAGAGGATGGCGCGGGTGGCCGTGATCGGCGGCGGTTTGGCGGGGTGCGAGTGCGCGGTGCGCCTGGCGCGCGCGGGCGTGGACGTGACGCTCTTCGAGATGCGGCCCGGACGCCGCTCGCCCGCGCACGTGGGCGATGGCCTGGCCGAACTGGTCTGCTCCAATTCCTTTCGTTCCGAGGAGGCCGAGACCGGGGTCGGGCTGCTCAAGATGGAGATGCGCGAACTGGGCAGCGTGGTCATGGAGGCCGCCGAGGCCACGCGCGTGCCCGCGGGCAAGGCCCTGGCCGTGGACCGCGACCTGTTTTCCGGGCGCGTGACCGCGGCCGTGCGGGCCGAGGAGCGCATCGCGCTGGTGCGCCGCGAGATCGCGAGCCTGGACGATGCGGCCCTGGAGGGGCACGCGGCCGTGGTCGTGGCCGCCGGGCCCCTGGCCTCGGACGCGCTGTCGGCCGGCCTGGCCGCGGCCGTGGGCGGCGAGCACCTCTATTTCTACGACGCCATCGCGCCCATCGTGGAGGCCGATTCGGTTGACCTGGACGTGTGCTGGTGGGGTTCGCGCTACCGGCCCGAGGAGAAGGACTACCTGAACTGCCCCATGGACCGTGACCGGTACCTGGCCTTTCGCCAGGCCCTGTTGGACGCGGAAAAGGCCCCGGCCCGCGCCTTCGAGAAGGAGGTGCACTTCGAGGGCTGCATGCCCATCGAGGCCCTGGCCGAGCGCGGCGAGGACACCCTGGCCTTCGGGCCCTTCAAGCCCGTGGGGCTGGAGGACCCGCGCACCGGCGCGATCCACCACGCCGTGGTGCAACTGCGGCCCGAGAACCGCGCCAAGACGCACCTCAACCTCGTGGGCTGCCAGACCAAGCTCAAGTACGGCGAGCAGGAACGCGTGTTCCGCTCCATTCCGGGCCTGCAGAACGCGGTCTTCACGCGCTTCGGCAGCGTGCACCGCAACACCTTCGTGGACGCGCCGCGCGTGCTCGGGCCGGACCTGGCGCTGCTGGCGCGGCCCGGGGTGCACCTGGCCGGGCAGATCACGGGCGTGGAGGGCTACGTGGAGTCCGCGGCCTGCGGGCTGTGGCTGGGCATCCACCTGGCGCGCACGCTCGGCGGCGACGGGGCCGCGCCCACTCCGCCGCCCGCGACCACGGCCCTGGGCTCGCTGCTGGCGCACCTGCGCACCGAGGCCAAGAAATTCCAGCCCTCCAACGCCAATTTCGGACTCATGCCCCCCCTGAACCGCCGCGCACCCAAGAAGGTGCGCAAGACGCTCTACGCCGAGCGCGCGCGCAGCGACTTCGCGGCCTGGCTTGCGGCATCCGGCTGCGGGGCCTGAGCGGCCCGCCGGGCCTCGGGCCCTCGTTCGTCGTCCCCACCACTCGTCTTTGTCTCTCGCGCGATCGTGCGCCTGGGTGCCTGGGCGCTCGGCCGATGCGTCCTTTCCCGTTGCAATCGCCTGCGAATGTCGTAGAGTCCGGTTGTGCAGGAAACTGCACAATGTGCGCGCCGTTGTGCAGTTTTTGGCGTGCAGAGGGCGGTTGTCGAATTGCAACCAGTTTGAATGAATAGACTTTATTGGGGCGGTTTTTGGCACGATTCCTGATTGGAGACGGGACGCGGCCGTGTCCCCCCCCCCCGGCCGCGGGAGCGAAGCATGGACGTTGCCAACGGAACCAACGAAAAAGGGCCGCTGATCCTGGCGGCCGCCACCCTGGTGCTGGCCGGGGTCATGCTGCTGTACGTCTCCTGGGAGAACGTCAAGCGCCAGCGCGAGGCCGTGGACAGGCACCTGCTGCTCACGGCCCAGTCCGTGCTGCGCTCGGTGGAGAGTTCGTTGCGCGTGGGCATGGGCCACATGCTCGAGGAGCCCGGCGCCATGGCCTTCCGTCCAGGCATGCGTCGCCTGCTGCTGGAGCTGGAGCGCAGCGGCGACGTGCTCTTCGTGGGCGTGTTCGAGAAGCAGGGCGGCCGGATCATCAGCCTGCGCGAGGACGCGGGCGCCAAGCGGCTGGAGCTGCCGCCCGAGGCCCTGGCCGCGCTGCGCGAGAGCGGCGAATGGCACGGCATGGTTCGGTTCGGCGATCTGCAGGGCTTTGCCTACGGGCGGTTGGCGCGGCCGGGCGTGCTGCGTTTCTTCGGCCAGCGGCGCGGCCTGGGCCGTGGGGCCGGGCGTGGCCCGGGTGCCGGCCACGAAAGCGGCCCCCCGGGCGGCAGCGGCGGCCTGTCCGGCCAGGAGACGGTGCGGCCCGACGGGCTGGGGCCGGACGACCTGTCCGGTTCCGGTTTTGGAGATTCGGGCCTGCCTGGCTCGGGCGGTTCGGGCATGATGGGGCCGGGCGGCATGATGGGCCAGGGCATGATGGGCTCCATGGGATCCGTGGAGGCCCTGCCCGACGTCTATATCATCGTGGGCCTGGACGTCAGCGACCACCTCGCCGTGTACCGGAATTTCCGGCGCAACGCCATGTTCCACACCGCTTACGTGCTCACCGCGGCCATGCTCGTCTGGTTCCTGGCCGTGGGCTTCATGCGCCGCCGCACCCTGGCCGGGCGCGCCGCGTCCCTGGAGCGGTTCCAGTCGCGGTTGCTGGACAACCTGCCCGACGGCCTGGTGACCGTGGACGGCCGCGGCGTGATCCGCGCCGCCAATCCGGCGGCGCACGTCATCCTGGACGCCGAGCCCGGCGAGCTGGCCGGGCGCTCGTGCACGTCCATCGGGCCCGAGGCCGCGGCCTGCCTCAGGGCCAGTCGCGACGGCGCGTCCACCTGGCGGCATCACGAGATCGGCGGCCGCAGCCTGGAAATTCTTGCCCTGCCGCTGCCCGACGAGACGTCGGGCCTGGGGCGCATGGTCCTGCTGCGCGACCGCACGCGGCTGCGCTCCATGGAACGGAGCCTCGGCGAGGCCCAGCGGCTGGCGGCCATCGGACGGCTGGCCGCGGGCGTGGCCCACGAGATCCGCAATCCGCTTTCGGCCTTGCGCGGCTTTGCCCAGCTCTTCGCCAAGAAGTTTTCGCCCGGCCAGCCGGAAAAGGAATACGCGGACACCATGGTGCGCGAGGCCGACCGCCTCAACCGCGTGATCACCGACCTGCTCTTTCTCTCCAAGCCGCGCTCCGTGGAGCCGGTGGACGTGGATCTGGAGGAACTGGCCGCCGAGCTTTCGCGCCTGCTGGAGATGGACCTTTCGGCCAAGGGCGTGACCCTGCGCACGGAACTGGCTGCGCCCACGGTGCACGCGGACCGCGACATGCTCAAGCAGGCCCTGCTCAATCTGGTGCTCAACTCCATGGAGGCCATGGAGGAGGCCATGGAAGAGGCCCGGGCCGACGCGCATGACGACGCCGGAATTCGGGCCCCGGGCGGCGCCGTGGTGCTGCGCTCGCGCGCCGTGGTTCCGGCGGACGCGGCCGCCTACCGCGGGCGCGGCGGGGCCGACGGCGACGGCGGCCCGGCCGTGGGCCCCGGAGCCGTGGAGGTCTGCGTGCAGGACGACGGCCCGGGCATGGACCCCGGCCTGGCGGACAGCGCGTTCGAGCCCTTCTACACGGCCAAGCGCACCGGCACCGGGCTGGGCCTGGCCTTTGTGCGCAAGACCGCGCGCGACCACGGCGGCGAGGCCGTGATCCGCTCCGAACCCGGGCGCGGCTGCGCGGTCTGCATGCTCTTTCCCGGGCCCGAGGCCACGGCCGCATCCGCCGACGCGGCCCCGGCGGGCGCCGGGACCACCGTGGCCGACGGAACCACGGTGGTCGGCGCGGCCGACGCCCCCCGCGGCCCGGCCGCCGCGCGCAGCGGCGCGGCCATCCCCCTGCCCGACGGCCCGATCACGCCCCCCGGCCCCTCCAAGGCCGGCGGCCCCACCGAATCCACCGGAGAACATTCCCCACGCGGAGGCAGACGATGAAGCGCTTGTTGGTCATCGACGACGAACCCGGGCACCGGCTGATGGTGCGCGCAGTGATGGAGGACCAGGGCTGGCAGGTCTTCGAGGCGGGCGACGGCGCGGCGGGCGTGGAGTTCCTGGAGCGCGAGGACGTGGACGTGGTGCTTCTGGACATGCGCATGCCGCGCATGGACGGCCGCGAGGCCCTGGAGCGCATCCAGCGCATGGACCCGGAGCTGCCCGTGATCATGCTCACGGCCTTCGGCACCGTGGGCACGGCCGTGGAGGCCATGAAGCACGGGGCCTTCGACTACCTGACCAAGCCCGCGGACAACGAGGAGCTGGCCGCGGTGCTGGAAAAGGCCCACGAGTACGGGCGGCTCCTGCGCGAGAACGAATCGCTCAAGCGGCGGCTGGAGAGCGTGGGCGAGGGCGGGCCCAGGATCGTGGGCGCGTCCCCGGCCATGCGCCAGCTTTCGGAATTCATCGCCCAGGCCGGGCCCAGCGAGGCCACGGTGCTGATCATGGGCGAATCCGGCACGGGCAAGGAACTCGTGGCCGAGGGGCTGCACCACGCCTCCATCCGCGCCGCCAAGCCGCTGATCAAGGTCAACTGCGCGGCCCTGCCGACCAACCTGCTGGAGAGCGAGCTCTTCGGCTACGTCAAGGGCGCGTTCACCGGCGCGGTCAAGGACAAGCCCGGCCGGTTCCAGCTGGCCCAGGGCGGCACCCTGTTCCTGGACGAGATCGGGGACATGGCCCCGGAGCTCCAGGTCAAGCTGTTGCGCGCCCTGCAGGAGCGCGTGGTCGAGCCGCTCGGCGGCGTGCGCCCGGTGGAGGTGGACGTGCGCATCCTGGCGGCCACCAACCGGGACCTCAAGGCCTCGGTGCGCGAGGGAAACTTTCGCGAGGATCTTTACTACCGGCTCAACGTCCTGGAGGTGGTCATTCCGCCGCTGCGCAAGCGGCTGGAGGATCTGCCCCTGCTCGTGAGCCACCTGCTGGACAAGCTGGCGCGCAAGAACCGCAAGAACGTGCGCTCGGTCTCGCCCGCGTTTCTGGACGTGCTCATGGCCTACGACTGGCCGGGCAACGTGCGCGAGCTGGAGAACGTGCTCGAGCGCGCCTTGATTCTCAGCCGCGCGGACACCCTGGGGCCGGAATCCCTGCCGCCCCAGGTGGGCGCGGCCGCGGAGGCGCGGGCAACCGCGGCGGGCGACGAGCCCGCCCACGGTTCCGTGTCTTTGGAAGACGCCGAGCGCCAGGCCCTGGTGCGCGCCCTGGAGGCCCACGGCGGCCACCGCGAACGCACGGCCGAGGCGCTGGGCGTGAGTCGGCGCACGCTGCAGTACAAGCTGCGCAAGTACGGATTGACGAAACGATCCTGACCGGTCGGGGGCGGAAAGCGCCCCGGCCGACCCCAAGGAGGGAGTCATGAGGAGAATGCTGCTGCAATTGGCTCTGTCCGTGGCCCTGGCCAGCCTGCTGGTGGGGTGCTTCACCCCCTCGCCCTACATGGCCGCCAACCAGAGCCTGCTCGCCGGCGACTACGCGTCCGCCTCGACCCGGTACGCGGCCATCCTGGACAAGGATCCCGAGGACTGGCCCTCGCGCGTGCGCTACGGCTACAGCCTGCTGCGCGAGGAGAAGTATGCCGAGGCCCTGGAGGAGTTCAAGACGGCCATGATCAGCCAGGGCAACACCCCCCAGCGCCACTGGGCCGTGTTCTACGCCGGGTTGTCCGAGGCCGCCATGGGCCATGCGGATCGCGCCGTGGCCTACTGGACGGGCTATGCCAACACCTATTGGCCGCTGACCGAGGTGGTGCGCGAGGCCGCGGCGCGGCTGCGCTCCGAGCCTTCGGCCGCGAATCCGGCCTTTGCCCAGGACGTGCTGGACAAGATGTCCCACGCGCGGGCCCGGGAGATGGCCTACAACCGTGCGCATTGGTTCTCCGGCTCCCAGGCCCAGACCGGTTCGTTTCCGGAGTTCAACGACGAACTGCGGATCACCGACCCGCAGTCCCTGCCGTATCTGCCCTAGCAGCCTCGCCATGCGGGCGTTCCCCGCGGACGTGAAGCCATCTTAAGATGCGAAGGCCTGGACGGCCCGGCGCGGTGCGCCGGGCCGTCCTTTTTTGCGCCGCGCGGCAAATGTTGCCCGAGTCCGTCCCGCCGAGCCCAACCCGTCGAGTCCGTTCCGACCGAGCCGTCTCGGCAGAGCCGGTCCCGCCGCCTCTCCCCCGCCTGCAGCCCGCCTCGGGCCGGACTTTCGACCGCGCCCGGCCCCTGGCATGGGGGTTGCTCCTTCCCCGTTCCGGATGGATGCGGGCAAAAGCTGCCGCTCCGGCCACGGGGCGGGGGCTTTCCGCGCAAACAAAGGAGGCGGATGTGAAACGAGCCATGACCGTCGTGCTCAAGGCCGCCATGGTGGCGGCCGTGGTCACGGGCTTCGTGTTCGCGGGCAGCGCCTATTCCGAGCGCGTGATCAGCGTGTCCCGTGGCGAGGTGCCCCTGCAGGGCGCTTCGCGGGACGCGTCGGTCGTCGCGCGTGCGACCGGCGCCGCTGCGGCCCCGGTCGCGGTGGGAGGCGCCACCACCGGACGCATGCCTCTCAAGGGGTTGTAACCCAGCAGGATGGCGCCCCGGTCTTCGGGCCGGGGCGCGTCCGCCGGGCGAGGCCCGGACCGCCTCACAAGAAACGGCCTGGAGTCCGTATGGACTCCAGGCCGTTTTGCATGCCGGGGAGCGGCGCGCGCTCAGGCGCGGGCCATGGCCCGCAGCCGGGCCACGCGCTCGGCCGTGGGCGGGTGCGTGGAAAAGAGGCTGGCCGCCGAGGCGCCGCTGAAGGGATTGACGATGAACAGGTGGGCCGTGGCCTGGGCCGCGGCTCCTCCGGCCTGGGGCGAACCGGGCGCGGGCCGCGCCGCGTTCTCCAGCCGCTCCAGGGCCGAGGCCAGGTAGAGCGGGTTGCCGGCAAGGCGCGCCCCGGTCTCGTCGGCCAGGTATTCGCGCGAGCGGGAGATGGCCATCTGGATGAGCGTGGCCGCGATGGGCGCGACGATGGCCAGGGCCAGGGCGGCCAGGGGATTGGCGCCCTCCTCGTCGTCGGAGCGGCCCAGGCCGAAGATGGCCGCGAACTGCATCATGTTCGCCACGTACATGACCACCGTGGCCAGCACCCCGGCCACGGACTGGATGAGGATGTCGCGGTTCCGGACGTGGCCCATCTCGTGGCCGAGCACGCCGCGCAGTTCGTTGGAGGAGAGCAGCCGCAGGATGCCGCTGGTCACGGCGATCACGGCGTGTTCCGGGTCGCGGCCCGTGGCGAAGGCGTTGGGCGTGTCCTGGGGCAGGATGGCCACGCGC
The DNA here is from genome assembly GCA_015709205.1 of Desulfovibrionaceae bacterium. Classification (GTDB taxonomy): domain Bacteria; phylum Desulfobacterota; class Desulfovibrionia; order Desulfovibrionales; family Desulfovibrionaceae; genus JACCQO01. The sequence continues at coordinate 24,353 of JACCQO010000035.1, read as the reverse complement.
GGCTTGGGCAGGTTCGCGGCGCGGGCCAGATCCTCGACCATGGCGTGCAGGGCCGGGGCCTCGCTGGGCGAAACCTCGCGCGCGCGGTACATGGCCAGGACGATTTTGTCCGAATACCAGTAGGAGCCCACGTTCATGGCCAGGGCCAGCACCAGGGCGATGACGAGCCCGGTGCGGCCGCCCATGGCCCCGCCGAGCAGGAGGATGAGGCCCGTGAGCAGGCCGAGCAGAAGAACGGTCTTGATCTGGCTGGTCATGGTCGTTTCCTTTGCGGATGAGCGCGTCGTGTGGTGAGCGGTTGCTGCAAACGCCGCCGCGGCGCGGAAGCGGGCCCGGCCGGGCCCGTCGTGCAAGGAATATAGGTCGCGCGCGGTCCGCGTCAACCGGCGGCGGGCGCGATTTTTGTGGCGCGGGACATGCGGCGGCCGGGGCGGGGGCGCGGCGGCTGTTTTCAGGCGCGCGCCTTTGGCGTACCGTGCGGCCGTGGCGACCTGCGCCTTGGGCGGCGGGGCCGGTAGAACGGAGAATTGCATGCAACCCATCGTGACCATGGAAGACGTCTGCTTCGGGCAGTGCGGCCACCGCATCCTGGAGCACATCACCTGGACCCTGGAGCGCGGCGCGCGCTGGGCCGTGCTCGGGCCCAACGGCGCGGGCAAGTCCACCTTCCTGCGGCTGGTGCGCGGCGACGCCTGGCCGGACCAGGGCCGGGGCGGCGTGCGCCTCTACCACCTGGACGGCGCGCCCTCGGTCTCGCCCATCGGCGTGCGGCGGCGGCTGGCCCTGGTCTCCGCGGAACTGCAGCAGGGCTACGCGCGCAACGAATGGCGGGTGGACGGCGAGACCGTGGTGCTCTCCGGGGTCTGCGACACGCCGCTGCTCTACGAGCCGCCCGGGCCGGACGAGCTCCGCCGGGCGCAGCGGGCCATGGAACTGCTCGGGCTGGAGGCGCTCCGGCGCATGCCCGTGCTCTCCATGAGCCAGGGCCAGATGCGCCGCGTGCTCATCGCCCGGGCCCTGGCCTCGGACCCGGCGGCCCTGCTCCTGGACGAGGTCTGCGACGGGCTGGACGAGGCGGCGCGCGCCGAGGTGCTGGCCACGGTGGAGCGGCTGGCCGCGGCCGACCCGCCCGTGGCCCTGCTCTTCGCCACGCACCGCGCCGAGGAGATTCCCGCGTGCGTGGACCAGGGGCTGGTCGTGGGCCCGCGCGCGTGCGGCGGCGGCTCGACCCTGCTTTACGCGGGCGCGGTGGCCGGCGCGGTGGAGCGCGTCTTTGCGCCCATTTCCGCATCGGGCGGCTCCGCCGTGCCGACCGGGGGCTGGGGGACGGCCGGAGCCTGTTCCCCGGGGCTGCAGGGCGTGACGGGCGACATGGCGGCTCGGGATTGGGCGCGGGCGCAGATCCGCCCGCCGCAACGCGGCCGGGAGGAGCGGCGCGGGCCGGAACCGCCGTCGGTCGAGGTGCGCCGCGCCCTGGGGCGCACGCCCCTGGTGGAGATCGTGGACGCGGACGTGTACCTGGAGCGCAGGCGCGTGCTCACGCGCATCAACTGGACCGTGCGTCCGGGCGAGCGCTGGGCCGTGCTCGGGCCCAACGGCGCGGGCAAGTCCACGCTCTGCGGCCTGGTGCTCGGCGACCTGCGCCCGGCCCTGGGCGGCATGGTGCGCCATTTCGGCGTGCAGGGCGGCGAGCTGCGCGCGGTGCAGAAGCGCATGGGCTACGTGTCCGCCGCGCTGCAGGCCGCCTACGTGCAGCCGCTCACGGGCGCGGAACTGGTGCTCTCGGGCTTTTTCGCGTCCCGGGGGCTCTATCCGCTGGTGGAGCGGGCCACCGAGGCCCAGCACGCGGCCGTGGCCCGCTGGCTGGAGCATTTCGGCCTTGCGGACCTGGCCGGGCGGCCCATCGCCGCGCTCTCCTACGGCCAGATGCGCCGCCTGCTGCTCGCCCGCGCGGCCGTGGCCGGGCCGGACCTGCTGGTGCTCGACGAGCCGTGCTCCGGCCTGGACGCGCCCTCGCGCGAAGCATTTTTGGCCACGCTCTCGGGCTTGGCGCGCCAGGGCGCGGCCATGGTCTTCGTCACCCACCATCCGGACGAGCTGATTCCGGAGATCGACCATGTGCTGCGCCTGGAAAACGGCCGCATCGCCGCCATCGCCCACGAGCACCCCGCGAGCGGGGGCCGGGCCGGGGACGCTCCGAACGGGATGGGCGCGGACGGGGCGGCCTCGTGAGCGCGGCGCCCTTAGGGCTGCGCTTGCAGGGGCGGTGCTTTTCGGGCCTGATTCAGGTCGCCGGGGTGCACGACGCGGCCGAGGCGCTCCTGCTCGCGGAGGAGGGCGTGGACGCGGTGGGCATTCCCCTGCGCCTGCCCGTGCACCGCGAGGACCTTTCCGAGGCCGAGGCCGCCGCGGTCTTTGCCGCGTTGCCCGCGTCCGTGGCCGGAGTGTGCATCACCTATCTGGACGACCCCGACGAGATCGCGGCCCTGTGCCGCTTTCTGGCCGTGCGCGCGGTGCAGTTGCACGGGCCGGTTCCGCCCTCGGCCCTGGCGCGGCTGCGCGGGCTGGCCCCCGGGCTGTTCGTGATCAAGAGCCTGGTGGTGCGCGGCGAGGGCCGGGCGGCGGACGCGGTGGAGGCGCTTGCGGCCCTGCGCGACGCGGCCGCGCCGTTCGTGGACGCCTTCATCACCGACACCCACGACCCGGCCACGGGCGCGGACGGGGCCACGGGCAGGACCCACGATTGGGCCGTGAGCCGCGTGCTGGCCGCCGGTTCGCCCCGTCCGTTGATCCTGGCGGGCGGCCTGAACCCGGCGAACGTGCGCCGGGCCATCGCCGCGGCGCGCCCGGCGGGCGTGGACGCGCACACCGGCCTGGAAGGGCCGGACGGCCGCAAGGACGCGGCCCTGGTGCGCCGCTTCGTGGCCGAGGCCCGGGCCGGATTCGCGGCACTGGCCGCCACCCCCTCCCACCCCGACGTAGCTCCCTGACAGGCTCCCTGGCGTCGCCCCCTGCGTCGCCCCCTCGCTCTCGCTCAACCGCCGCCTCTCCCCGATACCGCCTTTCTGCGCCGCGCGTTGTCGCCAACATCAGTGGCGGCATGGCCGCCACGTATCTTTCTTCTTGCTGAATTTCCATGTGATTTATCGCCATGCTGGTCTGGCACGGCCCATGCAGCGGTGCCCATGCCGGAGGACGGCAAGGCGCACCGGCGGGGTGTTCCCGCCTCGTCCTCCTGTCGGCCCGGCGGCGTCGGTTCCGGGAAACGACGGAACGGGAAGGAGCGGCATAGGATGCGAAGCATGCTTGTGATGGTGGTGGGGACCGTGCTGCTGGGGGCGTGCATCGGCCTGTTCGCCATCGGCGACGCAACCGCCGATTCGGCGACGGATTGCTGGGGGGCGATGATCTACTGCCGGTGCCATTGAGGGCTTGCCGGTCTTGGGCGTTTGGGGAACGCGGGCATGTCGGAGAATGCGGTCCCGCGCCCGAACCCTGCCGCAGCCGCCCGATGCGCCCGATGCACCCGATGCGCCGGATGCGCCCGATGCACCCGATGCGGCGCGGCGGCCGGACGGGGCCCGGCAACCGAGGACGCGGAGTGACCGTCGCCTTGCCACGGTCCCTGTTTTCGCGTACTGGTTCGGGAACTTGGCAGGGATCGGGAGCAGGGCGCCCGGCTCGGGCGACCCGTGGGTTTTCTGAACAAAGGAGCACGAACATGTCCTGGCTGTTCTTCTTCCTGGGCTGCGCCGCCGTGGCCGTCGGCCTGATCTACATCAAGCGGACCAGCTGCTAGCCGCCGAGTCGGCCGTTTTTTTCGCGGGCGCGCTCCCTTGCGGGGCGCGCCCTTTTTTCGTGCCCCAGGAAATGCAGGCGGGCGGCGCCCACCACAAGGAGGCCCGGCCATCGGGGAGATGGCCGGGCCTCGGGAGCGCCGCGCAACGTCGCCGGACCTGTCCGCCCGAAGATGCGGCCCGAACCCGTGCTACTTGGCGATGTCCCGCAGAACCTGGGCGGCCCACTCCTTGACCTCCCTGTCGTCGGGGTCCCCGTCGATCTTCAGGGGCATGGCGACGATCTCCGCTCCGAGCTGGGAGGCCTTTTCCTCGAGGGCGTCCACGGCCCCGCAGAAATGCGTGTACGACGAATCGCCGCAGCCGAAGATGCCGACCTTCTTGCCGCCGAGACCGGCCTTGTCCAGGTTCTCGTACAGGGGCACGAAGTCCTCCTGGAGCTCGATGTCGTCGTCGCCCCAGGTGGAGCAGCCCAGCAGCACCGCGCCGTAGCCTTCGCCGAGGCTGTCGGCCTCGACGTCGGTCACGTTTTTCAACGCCACGTCCAGGCCGCCGCCCTTCAGGACCGACCCGACGATTTCCGCCACGTGTTCCGTGTTCCCGGTGGTCGAACCATAGACGATCAATACGTTGTTCATGGTGTTCCTCGCATCTGGCCCACCTCGGCGGACCGTATAGGTTGACGGGAAAAGGGAGGCTGCGCCGATGGCGCTCGGCGAACGGGGGCGGCCGCGCCCTCTACGCCGCGAAACCCCGCGCCGCGCGCTCGTTTTTTGCCGCCGCGGCGGTGTCGGCGTCGGGCGGCTCCGTGGCGTCCGTGGCGTCTGGGGCGTCCGGGGAAACGGGCGCGGCATCGGCATAGCGCCAAAATTTCTTCGGGAGTTCCACGTGCACGTCGGCTTCGAGTTCCGGCACCGAGAAAAGGAAGACGAGCCTGCCGCCGGGCGGGACGACATACATCGTATCCGCCATCGATTCCTTGATCCGCGTGAGAGGCAAGCCGAGCCGCCGGGCGGCGTCCTGGATGAACTGGCCGAGCCGCAGCATTCCTTCGTGGGTGAACTGGACCATGTGCAGCTGGACGCGTGTTGCGTTGTCGATATTCGAAAACATATTTTTCCCTTGCCGTTCGTGGGGAGGGGAGGAATCCCCGGCGGAACGGCCTTGTTGTGGTTGCGGGTGCGAGCGGCGTTTGTTCCTTTTATTGAAAATGAAATTCATTGTCAACTAAATGCCCAAGCCTGTTCTGGATAATTATCTTTTGAATCTAGCATGATACGCTTTCGCCGTTGCAAAAAATTTTGCGATTGGGACCGGGAAGCGGCATGGGCACCCACGGCGCCGGGTTCGCCGCTTGCCCGCAGGAAGGGGCCATTGTCGGCAAACAGACTGCTTATTTGAAAACAAATTTTAAATTCAAGTGGTTGTGGCTCGAGAGGGTGGTTCCCTGTCCCCACACCCTGCGTCGCCCGCGCAAGGGCGATGCGGTGCAGGCCCGCGTTGCGGAACCCCACCCCCACGTCGCGCGGGGACGACACCGGGAGGCGGCAAGGCCCAGGAATGTGTCGTGAGACAGGAATGGGTCAGGGGACAGGAATGGGTCAGGGGACGGCGCGAAAAGGCCAGGGGGAGGGGGGCTTCGGCCGAATCCGCTGCCGCGCCCAAGGCCCGGGCCAACGCAAGACGCCCGCCGGAGCGGGCGTCGGAAGAACGCGAAGCGGGAAGGGCCGTCCGGCCCGGGGAATCAGCGCAGGGCCGTGGCGGTCTGGGTTTCGCCGTCCCCGGCCAGGAGGGTCCGCGCGGCGGCGTCCTCGTGGTATTCCAGGAAGTTGTCCGCGCCCTCCGCGCCCATGTAGTGGCGCAGCACCTTGGGGTCGGTCTGGAGCAGGTCGACCACCAGCAGGCCGTCCAGGCAGTCGTTGAAGTCCGGGTCCACGTTGAAGCCGAGCACCTTGCCGCCGAGCTTGAGGTACTGGCGCAGGAGCACCGGAATGCCCTTGATCTCGGTCTCGATGTCGCCGATGACCGCGGTCACGTCGTCGATGGTGTCGAAGGTGGACTGGAACTGGCGCACCTCGTGGCGTTTGAGGGTCTTGAGCTTGGGCGGCGTCTTGGGCTTGACCAGGCGCGAGAGGGATTCGATGCGGTTGTGCGCGCGCAGGTGGCGGACGATGAGTTCCTTGGAGGTGGCCGAGTAGTCGTTGGAGATGGACACCGGGCCGAAGAGCACGCTGTACTGCGGATTGCGCAGCACCACGCGGGCGATGCCCTTCCAGAGCAGCAGGAGCGGGGCGTAGTTCTTCTGGTATTCCGGGCGCACGAAGGAGCGGCCCATCTCCAGGGCCTTGCCCATCTGGCCGAACAGGCCGGGCTTGAACTTGAAGAGCGTGGAGGTGTAGAGGCCCTTGACCCCGTGCTCGGCGATGATCTCGTCGGCGAAGCCCACGCGGTACGCACCCACGATGCGGCGCTCGGCGCGGTCCCAGACGAAGAGGTGGCGGTAGTACTGGTCGAAGCGGTCCAGGTCCAGTTCCTTGCCCGTGCCCTCGCCCACGGAGCGGAAGGTCATCTCGCGCAGCCGGCCGATTTCGCGCAGGGTCTGGGGAATGGCGGCGCTGGGGGCCATGAGCACGTCGTAGTCGCCGCTCCGCAGCAGGCGGCAGTCCTCGTCCAGGGCCGCGATCTCCGCAGCGATCACCGCCGCGCCCGGCCCGGCGGCCAGGGGTTGCTCCTCGGCACAGGGCGCGGGCAGTGCCTCCTTGCGGCTCGCGGCCAGGGTGAACCGGGCGCGCGTGGTCGAGCGGTCGCGCAGCATGTAGGTGCGCAGGCGAAGGTATTCGATGCAGGCCTCGTCGCTTTCCAGCCGCTCCAGGGAGCGCGGCGGGATGCAGCCGCCGACGGTCAGGCGGATGGTGCGGCCCTGCTTGTTGAGCAGCTCGCGCGGCAGCAGGGCCGTGCGCAGCCGCGGGTGCATCAGGCCGAGCATCTGGAAGAGCGGGCCGTTGCGCCCCTGGAAGAAGACCGGGAGCACCGGGGCCTTGGTGCGGCGCACGATGCGGCCAATGGTCGGGGACCAGGCCGGGTCGAGCACGGTGCGCGTGGCCAGGTTCAGGGAGGAGACCTCGCCCGCCGGGAACACGGCGAGGATGCCGCCGTTCTTCAGGTGGCGCAGGGCCTCCTTGAGCGGGCGGATGTTCTTCTTCTGGGCGTCGTCACCGCCGAAATTGTCCACGTGGATGATCATGTCGCTGATTTCCGGGATGCACTTGAGCATCCGGGTGGCCATGATCTTCACGTCCCGGCGCACGCGGCCGAGCAGCGAGGCCATGATGATGCCCTCGATGCCGCCGTAGGGATGGTTGGCCACGACCACGGCCGGGCCTTCGGCCGGGATGCGCTCCAGCCCCTCGCCCGCGATGTCGTAGTTCACGCCGAAGACGCGCAGCACGCCATCCATGAAGGCGATGGGGTCGGGGGCGCCGAGGGCGGCGACGGCGCTGTAGCGGGCGTTGAGGGGCGCGATGCCCAGAAGGGCGCTGACGGGCTTGAAGGCGAGAAGGGTCAGGGCTCGTCGCACCGGGCCCATTCCCTGCGTGTCGAGAACCACGAGCTGGCGCTGTTCCATCTGGTCTTCCCGGCATGCCGCGGAGCGGCACGCGCTGTTTCGCCGGCGGCCCGCGTGGCGGGCGGCGCGCTGCGCGATACCTCCGGCGCCAAGGGCCGGATGGGCGTCCGCACCGAGGTGCGGTGCCGTGCCGTGCAGCGGAACCGTCATGGCTCCGGCGGCGGACGCCGTTTCGACGATCGGGGCGGAGGCGGCCAGGATTGCCTGGGCCGGAGCGGCAAGAGCCGCTTGGGTCGTGCCGTTGCCGAGCGTCGCTGCGGCGGTCAATTCCTCGATCCGGTAGTTCACGTCAGGCATGCGGACTTGCTGTTTCATACGCGAAATGGGGAGGGTTGGGAAGGGTTTCGGCCGACCGGCCAGGAGCGCCGGTTGCAGGCCCAACTCATGGATGGTCTATAGCCGCCCGGGGGCGGCGGGGTGTGACGGGACGGTGTCGGATCGGTGAAAAGGCAATGAAAACCGCGGACAGGAAGCTGGCCCGCCGGGCGGATGTCTGCAGGACGGATGCCCGCCGGGCGGATGCCTGTCGAGGCGGAGCGGCAACGGGGAGGAACCGATGCGGCGCTTCGGCCCGGAGTGGCGGAATACGGAGGGGGGCCGGGAAGCGGAGACGGGCGGCGCGGGTCCGTGGATTTCGAAAAGAGGCGGCCCCGCCCTCGGGGAAGGGCGGGGCCAGGCGCTATGGGTAGGGAGTGGCAAGTCTGAGGCTGCCGTTTGGGAAATTTCTGTTTCCGCCCGTCCGACCGCGTCGGGGAACTCACCTGGAGGCACGTTGCCAGGTCAGGCTGCGGCCGGACGGGCGGAGCGGAGGAGCCTGCAATCCGTCAGTGTCGTCTGGAATATTGCGAAGCCCATGCCAAGGCCGGGGTGGGTGGAAGATTATTTTTTCTCACAGTGATTGCAGAGTGTTGTAGGAAAGAATCTACGCCGGGGCGGCACCGCGATGCTTTTGGTTCGGCAAATATTTGCTAAATTTGATAAAAAAAATCCTTAAAATGTAGAAAAATTTCGGCGGAAGCGTGCTGCATCGCGCCGAGAGGACACGACGCCGGGGCAGCCGGGCCCGAGCGCAGGCCCACGTGCTGACCTGGGCGCGGACCCGGGCGCAGGCGGCCGCCTCCCAACGGGGAAGCCCCGCGACCCGGCAAGGGAGCCGGAGCCCGCCGCGCTGGGCAGCCGGCCCGCGTGGGCGGGCGTCGGGGATTGGTACGGCGCAGCTCGGCGCGTCTGTGGGGCGGCCGACGGGGCGCTCTCGCGCGCGGAAAAGACCGGCCGGGCGCGGGCTGATGCGGTGCCGAGCGGGATGCGCGCCCACGGGTGTTGGGCATGGTCGGCGCACAGGGAAGGTGGGGCCTCGGCCACGCGGGAGGGCGCGGGAAAGGAATCGCGGAAGGCGAGCAAAGGCCGCATGGAAGACTGTGGAGTGGGATGCGCAAGCCCGCGCGGCGTGGGAGGCGGCGCGTGGTGCGCAAGGGAACGAGGGACCCGGCGCGGGCCGGATGTCGCTGCCGGAGCTAGAAGGGCACCTGGACCGGCTTGCCCCGGTCGAACCACACGCAGCGCGAGAAGCCGAAGGAGCGCGCGTAGGCGAGGATGTCCTTGAAGTCCCGGGCCACGTCGCGCACGCAGTGCGCGTCCGAGGCGAAGCTGACCTCCAGCCCGGCCTCGCGCGCAAGGCGCATGATCGGCGCGCAGGGGTAGATCTCGCGGCAGGGCTTGCGCAGTCCGGCCGAGGAGATTTCCAGGGCCACGCCCGCGCGGGCCATGGCCGCGAGCACGCGCTCGAAGAGCGTGCGCGCCGTGTCCGTGGCCGCCCAGGCCGTGAAGGGCTCGATGGAAAAAATCTTGATGAGGTCCAGGTGCGCGGCGATGTGGAAGAGCCCGCTTTCGGCCATCTGACGCAGCAGGCCGAAATACTTGGCGTAGTCCTCGAAGAGCACGGCCTCGTCCAGGTCGCGCCAGTCGCGCGCCGTGAAGTCGAAGCCCCAGTTTTCCAGAAAGTGCACCGAGCCGATGGCGTAGTCCAGGTTCCAGCGGGCCATCTCCAGGGCGATGTGCTCCTCGTAGCCCGGGAAATAATCGAATTCCGCGCCGAGCAGCACGCGCGTGGTCGCCGGGGCCGTGGCCTTGAGCTGCTCCACCTCGGCCACGTAGACGGGAAAGGCCTTGGCCAGCCGGTCGCGGTAGTCGTTGGGATAGGCGAAGGCCGCGGGGCGCGGCACGTGCTCGGAAAAGCCGAGCACGGCCACGTCGCGCCCCAGGGCGGCCGAAAGCATGGCGTCGGCCGAATCCGTGGCGTGCGAGGCGCGGGTGTGGATGTGCAGATCAATGGGCCGCATCTGATTCTTCCTGAAAGACGACGGGCTGCTCATGGGCCGGTGCGGATCGGGGCTCCGGTGGGGCCGGGCCCGAGCGGACCGGCTCGGCGTCGCGGAAGATAGCGCAAGCCCGCGCCGGGCACAAGAGGCGCGGAAGCTTGGCCGGGCTGATGGGGCCACGCCGACCGGATCGGGCCCTGGTCTGGCCCTGGTTCGGGCCCGATCGGAGCGCTTCCGTCGGGTCGGCAGGTGCGGGCGCGTCGGGACCCTGGCCCAGACCGCCCCTTGGCGCGATCCCCGCGTGGCGCGCGGCTAGTCCGGCAGCAGGTAGGGCCGCCAGCAGCCCCGGCACTGCCCGGGCAACCGGCCGTGCTCGAAGTCGCGGCGCAGGGCGCGGTAGTCGGGTCGGGCCCAGATGCGCCGGAAGGGCGTCTCGTCGACCGAGCCGAAGGCGCATGCCGGGTATTCCAGCTCGCGGCCCTGGAAGTGGTAGGTGGCCGCGCCCCGCACGGGCAGGCGGCTGAACACGCACGGACCGACCCCGCCGTCCGCGCCCACGAAGGCCGCGCCCTGCGGCCGTTCGATGCAGGCCGTGCCCGGCGCGCCGCCGTAGACCAGGAAGTGGTGCCAGCCCAGCCCCAGGGCCGCGCCGCGTTCGGCCACGGCCTCCAGCCGCGCGCGCAGGGCGCGGTAGGCCTCCTCGTCCTCGGGCACCACGGCGTCGTCGGCCAGCTCCTTGGTGGTGGCGTAGGACTGCATGCTGAGCACCACGCGGTCCGCGCCCAGGTCGGCCATGGCCGGGGGCAGGGCTTCCAGCCCGCCCAGCTCGCCCAGATCGCCGCGCGTCACGGTGCGCAGCACGATGATCGTGGGCAGGGGGCTGCCGTAGCGCTCGCGCAGGCGGCGCAGCGCGTCCACGGCGCGGCGCGCGTGGCGCGTGGGGTCGTCCGGCCCGCCGGGATGCGCGGCGGGCGCGCCGGCGGCGGCGGGCGAGGGCATGGCCACGGTCACGGAATCGATCTGCAGCCCGATGAGCGCGTGCATGTGGCGCTCGGTGAGCGCCGCGCCGGCCGTGCCCGTGGACACGTGCGCGCACAGGCCCTTGGCCGCGTGCAGGAAGGCGAGGATGTCCGGATGCAGGAAGGGTTCGCCCCAGCCCTGCAGGTGGGCGCGCTTGGCCCGCGAGAGCACGGGCGCGAGGCGGGCGAAGGTCTCCGGGGCCATGTGCCGCTCGATCCACTGCTCGCGGTACCCGGCAAAGGCCGGGGCCATGGCCGGATCGGCGCGGTGCGTGGTCGGCTCGATCTGGATCCAGTCCAGGGCCGGGGTGATTGCGGGCAAGAGCCGGGTCAGGTTCGTCGGCAGGGCGATGTCCATGACGCGTTCCCCTGTGCGGCGCAACGGGTTCGGCGCGCTCCCCGCGGGACCGTGGGCCGGAGCGGCCCACGGTCCCGCAGGGGCGCTGCGGGTTCGGGACGCCGCATCCGGCGTCCCGTCCGGCCCCGTCGCCCGCCGCCTTCGGCGTCAGGACCGCTGTTCTGCGTCCTCGGCGTTCGGCCCGCCCGCGTTCGCGGCGTCCGTGTTCCCTTCCCGCGGCGTCCCGCCGCCCAGCTTTTCCAGGTAGAGCACCGTGCCGCCGAGGATGGCGAAGGGGTAGAGCAGGATGCCGAGCACGGGCACGAGCAGGGGCGCGCCGAAGCCGAGCAGGGCGCAAGCGTTGCGCAGGGCGAAGCGCAGCCGCGCGCGGAAGTGCGGCGCGTCCTTGGCCTGGGCGAAGTCCGCGAAGTCCCAGCCGAGGATGAGCATGGCCGCCAGGAGCGAGAGCACCGGCCCGGCCACGGGCACCAGGAGCAGGATCACGGGCGCGGCGATCAGGAAGACGGCCTTCTTGGCCTCCTCCCACAGCGCGCCCAGGATCGACGCCTCGCCCAGGGCGCGCGCCCGGACGATGCGCCCGTCGCGGGCCAGGTCCGCGCGGACCATGTCGGCCATGCGGTCGTAGAGCGGCGCGGCCAGCACGTTGGCCACGACCATGAACAGGAAGTAGGACACGGCCAGCAGGGCCACGTAGAGCAGGTACTTGAGCACCACGGCCGCGGTCCAGGCCAGCGCTCCCAGGAACCCGCCGGAATCGGCGGCCGGGCTCCACAGCCAGCCCACCACGCGTTCGTCCACCTGGGCGAAGGCCCAGAATCCGAGCACGAACACGGCCACGGTCAGCAGGAAGGGAACCAGGGCCAGGAGCAGGTACTTCTTGCGGGTGAAGGCCAGGCTCAGCCCGGTCCCGTGGGCCCCCAGGCCGACCAGGAATTTTCCGATGCATCCGAACATGTGCGTCCTTTTTTGCGCGCTTTTTCGCGCGTGCTTTTCGTGCGTTTGGCAATGCGCGCCCCCACCCATGGGGGAGGAGGCGCGGCGTCCGCCGTCGGCGCGGCCCGTCAGGCCCCGGCCGCGGCAAAGGCCGCGGACACGATGGCCCGGGCCTCGTCCAGGAGCCGCTCCAGGTGGGCCGGGCCCTTGAAGGACTCGGCGTAGATCTTGTAGATGTCCTCGGTGCCCGAGGGCCGCGCCGCGAACCAGCCCGAGGCCGCGGCCACCTTGAGCCCGCCGATGGGCGCGTCGTTGCCCGGCGCGCGCGTCAGCCTCGCCAGGATCGGCTCGCCCGCCAGCTCCGCGGCCGCGACCATCTCCGGGGTCAGGCTCTTGAAGGCCGCCTTCTGCGCCGGGGTGGCCGGGGCGTCCTCGCGGCGGTACACGGGCTCGCCGTGCGTGCGGGCCAGGTCGGCGTAGAGCTCCGACGGGCTGCGCCCGCGCACGGCCATGATCTCGGCGGCCAGCAGGTCCATGAGGATGCCGTCCTTGTCCGTGGTCCAGGCCGTGCCGTCGGCGCGCAGGAACGACGCGCCCGCGCTCTCCTCGCCGCCGAACACGCAGGTCCCTGCGAGCAATCCGTCCACGAACCACTTGAAGCCCACGGGCACCTCGTGCACCGCGCGGCCGTGCTCGGCGGCCAGGCGGTCGATGAGCGCGGTGGTGACCACGGTGCGGCCCACGGCCGCGTGCGCGGGCCAGCCCGCGCGCGTGCGCAGCAGATGGTCCACGGCCACGCACAGGAAGTGGTTGGGCTGCATCAGCCCGTCGCGCGTCACGATGCCGTGGCGGTCGTAGTCCGGGTCGTTGCCGAAGGCCACGTCGAAGCGGTCCTTGAGCTCGATGAGCCCGGCCATGGCGTAGGGCGAGGAACAGTCCATGCGCACCTTGCCGTCGTGGTCCAGGTGCATGAAGCCGAAGGCCGGGTCCACGTGGCGGTTCACGATGGTCAGGTTCAGGCCGTAGGTCTCGGCGATGGGCTCCCAGAAGCCGATGCCCGAGCCGCCCATGGGGTCCACGCCGATGGCCAGCCCGGCCCCGCGCACCGCGTCCATGTCCAGCGCGTCGGCCAGGGCGTCCACGTAGGGGCGCACGTAGTCGTGGTGCACCGTGGTGTCCGCGGCCAGGGCGCGGGCCAGGGGGATGCGCCGCACGGCCTTCAGGCCCTGCTCCAGCAGTTCGTTGGCGCGGTCCTGGATGGCGCGGGTGTCCTCGGTTCCGGCCGGGCCGCCGTGCGGCGGGTTGTACTTGAAGCCGCCGCCGTCCGGCGGGTTGTGCGACGGGGTGATGACGATGCCGTCGGCGGGCGCGTCCGGGTGGGAACGGTTGTAGGAGAGGATGGCGTGCGAGATCACGGGGGTGGGCGTGTAGCCCAGCCCCTTCTGGAGCAGGGTGGTCACGCCGTTGGCCGCGAGCACCTCCACGGCCGTGGCCAGGGCGGGCTCGGACAGGGCGTGCGTGTCCATGCCCAGAAAGAGCGGGCCCGTGACGCCCCGGGCCGCACGCCGTTCGCACACGGCCTGGGTCACGGCCAGGATGTGCGCCTCGTTGAACGAGGCTCGGCCCGAGGTGCCGCGGTGGCCCGAGGTGCCGAAGGCCACGCGCTGGGCGGGATCGGCCGGGTCCGGGGCCAGGGTGTAGTAGTTGCTGACCAGCCGGGGCACGTTGACGAGCATTTCCGGGGGAACGGGTTTTCCGGCCAGGGAGTGCAGGAGCATGGGCGTATCCTTGTTGCGGCGTGGGCTTGCGGTGTGGGCTTGCCGGTGGTGCGCCGGGTTTCCGCGCGTCGGGCCGGGCCCCCCTCGCGCGGATCAAACCGGATCAGGTGGGCCAGATGGACGCGCTCGACAGGTCCATGAAGCGCCCTTGGATCCATTCCTCGTAGCTCGGCGCGCCGGCCACGCCGTCCAGGGGCTCTCCGGCCACGCGCTCGGTCAGTTCGTCGTCCAGGAGCAGGCTGCCGCCCTCCGCGCCCGTAGCCGAGGTCCTGCCGCGCAACAGGCGGTAGGCCTCGTTGACCAGGGCCGCGGCGCGCCCGGCGTCGGCCGAGGGGTTCGCGTCCGGGTGGTGGCGGAGCATGCGGCAGTGGAAGGCGTGGCGCAGCCGTTCGACGTCGAATTCGTGCTCCGGGGCCACGCCGAGCACCCGCAGGGCCCGGCGGCGCATGGCCATGTCGCGGGGGACGTCGGCGTTGGGCGCATCGTGGTCCGGGGTGGCGCGGGAGTCGTTGTCCATGGGCGTTCCTGCCGGTTGCGCGGCGCGCGTTCGGGCGCGCCGCAGGGAAATCCTGTGCGGCACGGGGCGACTCTAGCACGGATCGGGGGGCGGGAGAAAGGGCCGCGCGGGCGCGGGCGCGCCGCACTCCGCCGATCGCCGGGAAGCGGCGCGGCTGGCGGGTCGGCGGGGGAACGGGCTGCGCCTGGCCGTCGGGCCCGGATCACAACATGCCGAAAAGACAGCGAACATCTATTGTGCTGTGGAACGCGCCGGACGCCTAAAGAGACCTCCAAGCCTGCCGATAGGGATGGTAACACCCGGCCGGAGCCCCGCGGAATCCCGCGCAGGGCAGGCCGGGCGAAGCCCCGGAAAACGAGATGTCCGAGTCCTCGATGCCCAAGAAAAACGACGAACGCACCCGCGCCGGCCTGGATCGCCTGGTCGAGGCCTCGGAGGAACGCGCGGCCCGCGTGGCCGCCCTCAAGAGCGCCGTGAGCAAGGGCGACTACAACATCCGCTCCCGCGAACTGGCCATGGACATCATCGACTCGCTGATCCATTCGGTGGACTGACGCGCCGCGTCGCGCGGCCGCGACAAGGCCCTTTTCCGAACGGCCCGCCCCTGGCGGGCCGTTCCTTTTTCGGCGGCCTTTCGCGCGCGGACGGGGCGAGGGATCAGGCCTGCGGATCGCCGGGGCCTGCGCCCGGCCAGGACTCGACACCGGACTCGGCGCCAGGCCCGACACCGGACTCGGCGCCAGGCCCGACACCGGACTCGATACAGGATCCCACACCGGGCTCGGCGGTCGCGGCCACCCCCGGGGCCGGGGGCAGGTCGGCCAGGATCAGGTCGTGGGCCTTGAGCCGCGGCACGGGCCGGGAAAAGAAGAAGCCCTGGGCGTATTCGCAGGCCATGCTGCTCAGGGCCCGGCGGTGGGCGTCGGTCTCCACGCCCTCGGCGATGACCTTGAGCTTGAGGTTGTGGGCCAGGTTGACGATGGCGCGCACGATTTCCTGGCTCTCGGGGCCGGCGTCCATCTGCTGCACGAAGCTCAGGTCGATCTTGAGGTGGTCCAGGGGGAAGCGCTGCAGGTGGCTCATGGACGAGTAGCCGGTGCCGAAGTCGTCGATGGAGATGGAGATGCCCATGAGTTTTAAACGGTTGAGCTTGTCGATGGCGAAATCGGCGTTGTCCATGATCGCGGTCTCGGTGATCTCCAGCTTGAGCCGGTCGGGCGGGAAGCCCGTTTCGCTGAGGATGGCGCGGATCTGGTCCACCAGGGAGACCTGGGAGAACTGTTTGCCGGAAATGTTCACGGAGAGGATCAGCTCGGCGGCCCTGGGGGTTTCGGCGCGCCACTGGGCCATGGTCCGGCAGCCCTCGTGCAGCACCCACTGCCCCAGGTCCACGATCAGCCCCGTGTCCTCGGCCAGGGGGATGAACTCGCCCGGGCCGAGCAGGCCGCGTTCGGGGTGGTTCCAGCGCACCAGGGCCTCGAAGCCCATGATGCGCTGCTCGGTGAGCGAGACGATGGGCTGGTAGTAGAGCTCGAACTCCCCGGCCGGGATGCCCCGGCGCATGTCGTGCTCCAGGGTGAGCATCTGCACGGCGCGGTCCAGGAGCTTGGAGGTGAAGACCTTGATGCGGTCGCGGCCCAGCTCCTTGGCGTAGTGCATGGCGATGTTCGCGTTCTGGATCACGTCCTCGGGCCGGTCCGAGGTGGTGGGCCCCAGGAAGATGCCGAAGGAGGCCGTGGCCTTCACCTCGTGGCCGTCGATGGAGATGGTGCGCATGATCGCCTCGCGCACGCGCTTGACGATGCGGATGGCCTCGCGCGGGGACTCCAGCTCCTCCAGCAGGAAGACGAACTCGTCGCCGCCGTGGCGCGAGACCGTGTCCAGGCCGCGCACGCAGTGGATCAGCCGGTTGCAGATCTCCAGCAGCAGCTTGTCGCCGAAGGCGTGGCCCAGGCTGTCGTTGATGACCTTGAAGCGGTCCAGGTCCATGAAGACCAGGGCGTAGTGGTAGTCGTCGCGGCGGCCGGAGCGCTCCAGGGCCAGCCGCACGCGGTCGCGCAGCAGGGTGCGGTTGGCCAGGCCGGTGAGCGGGTCGTGCAGGGCCTGGTGGCGCAGTTCGGTCTCCATGAGCTTGCGGTCGGTCACGTCGCGCATGCTCGCGCGCAGCCCCAGCTCGCGCCCGTCGCCTTCCACGCGGCGCGTGACCAGCGAGAGCCAGCCCATGCGCCCGTCCTTGCGGAAGAAGCGGAAATCGATGGAGTCCTTGCCCCAGCGCGTGGGGGTGGTCATGTACTGGCGGTACAGGGCCACGTCGTCGCGGTGGATGATCTGCTCGATGAAGGCGGGGTCCCGGATGAAGCGCTCGGCCGGGTAGCCGGAGATGCGTTCGCAGGAGGGGCTCATGTACCGCACCGAGCCGTCCACGGCGAGCCAGACCTCCCAGTCGTGGGTGTAGTCGGCCACGGTGCGGTAGCGCTCCTCGGACTCGCGCAGTTTCTCCTCGATGCGCTTGCGCTCGGTGACGTTGCGCAGGGACACGAGCGTGGCCACGGCCTCGGTGCCCTCCTGTTCCCAGACCATGGGCGTCCTGCACATCTCGGCCACGAGCACCGAGCCGTCGGCCCGGGGCACGTCGATCTCGCCGCAGTCGCCCTCGGCCATGGGCAGGCCGAAGAAGCCGCCGACCATCTCTTCCGCACTTTTTCCGAAAAATCCTTCGGCCGCGCGGTTCATGAAGCGCAGGGTCCCGGCGGCGTCCACCACGAACAGGGCGTCGGCGTTCTCGTCGATGATCGTGCGCAACTGCTTGCGCCGGGCGCGCAGTTCGTCCAGGTCGCGCCGCTCCACGGTCACGTCCTGGATCATGGCCTGCTTGGCCACGGCGCCGTCCTCGCCCACCACGGGCGAACTGGTGATACGGTAGCGGCGGCCGTCGGCGGGCGAACGCGCCTCCCAGTGCACGGTCTCGCCCTTGAGCACTCGGTCCATGCAACACCACTCGCAGGGCGCGTCCAGACCGTGCAGCACCTCGTGGCAGAGCCTGCCCGTGGCGTCGCCCCCGGCGAGCAGGTGCAGGGCGCGGTTGGCGAAGCGGATGCGCCGGTCCGGCCCGCAGACGTAGATGTAGCCGTCGAAGGCCTGGACCACGCCCTGCAGCAGCCGGGTCTGCTCCTGCTCCTGCGCGCGGGCGCGGCGCAGCAGCACCACCAGCCCGACCATGGCGGCCAGCAGGAAGGCGTAGAGCGCCAGGAGCACCCAGGGTGGAGCAAAGGAGGCGTCGCCCGCGGCCTCGGCCCGGGCGGGCGCGGCGGCCAGAAGCAGGCCGCCGAGAGCCGGGGCGAGGGCCAGGGCCCAGACCCGGGCGGCGGTCCGGTGGCGGCCGGGCGCAAGGGCGCCGGGACGCGCGGCGGGGCGCATCCGCACTGCTGCGTCAAAGATCGAGCAACGGGCCGCCCGCAGGAAAAGGAATGCGGATCGGACCCGCACAAAATGGGACATCTTGCACATATAGGCTGGCTATTATTCCAAATTTTCGATTCGGGCAAGAGGGGGCGGAAACAGGTTCGCTCCGGCGGGGATGTTGCGACCCCGTTTCCGGGACGAAAAGGGCGGGGGGTGAGGCACGGTACCGGTCGTGACGACGGCGGGGGAGGGAGGCGGAAAAACGCGGCGGCGCACCCGCGCGCGGTGCGCGGGCGCGCCGCCGCGCGCAAAGGGACGAACCGGAATTAGACGTTGAAGCGGA
Source organism: Desulfovibrionaceae bacterium (assembly GCA_015709205.1). Taxonomy (GTDB): domain Bacteria; phylum Desulfobacterota; class Desulfovibrionia; order Desulfovibrionales; family Desulfovibrionaceae; genus JACCQO01. The sequence continues at coordinate 6,263 of JACCQO010000035.1, read as the reverse complement.
ATTCGATGATGTCGCCGTCGCGCACCACGTATTCCTTGCCTTCCAGTCGGTGCAGCCCCATTTCCTTGGCCTTCTTGAAGTCCCCGGCCTTGAGGAAGTCCTCGTAGCCCAGGACCTCGGCGCGGATGAAGCCCTTCTGGATGTCCGAATGGATGGCGCCCGCGGCCTCGGGTGCGCGCGAGCCCCTGCGCACGGCCCAGGAGCGCACCTCGGGCTCGCCCGCGGTGAGGAAGTTGATCAGCCCGAGCAGCCGGTAGGCCGCGGAGATGACGCGGTCCAGGGCGGAATCCTCGATGCCCAGGTCGGTGAGGAACATGGCCTTTTCCTCGGGATCGGTCAGCTCGGCCAGCTCGCGCTCCAGCCGGGCGGACACGGCCACGTGGGCCTGTCCCGGGCGCGGCTCGGGCAGGGCGAAGGTCGCCAGGTCGGACTCGGCGCAGTTCCAGGCGTAGAGCACGGACTTGGCCGAGAGGAACTTGAAGCCGCGCAGCACCTGGGCCTCGGCCAGCTCCGGGTCCTCGCGCAGGGGCGTCTCGGCCTCCAGCAGGGCCAGGGCGCGGCGCAGGGCCTCCTCCTCCTCGGGATTGACCAGGTCGCGCGCCTTGCGCTTGTCCTGCTCGATGCGCTCCAGCCGCTTTTCCAGCACGGCCAGGTCCGAGACCATGAAGTCGGCCTCGATGGATTGGCGCTGGGTCTCGGGATCGTTGATTCCGGAAAAGGCGTCGAGCACGGCGATGAGGCAGTCGTAGGGCCGCGCCTCGTTGAGGATGCGCTCGCCCAGGCCGCCGCCCTTGCCGCCGCCGCCCGGCAGGTCCAGGAACTCGATTTCGCTGTAGGTGACTTTCCTGGGCTTGAACAGAGCCACGAGCGGGTCCAGCCGGGGCTCGGGCACCTTGACCATGGCGCGGTTGCCCACGGCCGCGGCCTTGGGGCCGGCCAGGGCCGCGAAGAGGTCGGTCTTGCCGGAGCCGGCGAAGCCGATGATCGCTGTCTTCATATTTCTTCACCTCTGTAGGGATGGGCGATGTGGGGTGGCAGGGTCATAGAATGGAATCGGCGTTTGGTAAAGGCCGGGATTCGGCCGCAGGCCCGCCGGAATGCGCAGGTCACGCGGCGGGCCGGGCTTGCCGCGTTCCCTTCCTGCCGTGCGGCCGCAGTCCGGCACAAAAACATACTTTTCGGGAATGTAATTTGCCGTGAAACGTCTTTCCGCCAAGGTTGATTGGATGATCAAGACGTGAATTCCCCTTGAAACGGTCTGGAAAGGCTTGTGCAGAGCATGGAGTTGTGTAAAAAACATACCATAGCGAACTGTAATGGCCCTGCCCCGACCGTGCGCAACGGCCAGCTTGTGAAGGAACCGGAAAAGGCGGCGGCGGCAGGCGTCCAGATCGTGCTTTTTTTCCCTTGATATGAGCAATATGGCGTTATATGGATGGTCGCACTGTTCGGGCGCCGCTGGGGACATCGTTGCTCTCTTCAGGCTATGGCGCACGCATCATTAACGTTCCGGTTCACAAGGAGGCCTGCAGATGCAACCTGCAACCGCGTGGGACTGGTCGCCGGGCAGGCGGGTAGTGCTCGACGACGTGAAAAAGTGTTCCCGGGAGTACGAGTGGCTGGAGGAGTACGTGGCCAGCCCCGACGGCGAGTCCCTCGCCGTTCCCGCGAATTTCGGTGAGGAAGGCGCCAGCATGGTGGTCAATGGCGAGCCCTGGGAGAACATCTACGAGCGGGTCTGGTACCCGCGCTATTCGCCGGACGGGCGGCTCACGGCGCTGGCCGCGGACATGGGCGAGTGGACCATGTGCGTGGACGATACGGCCTGGGAGAACACCTACGGTTTTCTGTTGAACACCCGCTTCAGCGCCACGGGCGACGTCATCGCCGCTCCGGTGCAGAAGGACGGCGAGTACGGCTGGGTGGTGGACGACGCCATCTGGGAGACCACCTACGAGTTCGCCAACCAGTTCGCCATGGCCGCCGACGGTTCGGCCACGGCCGCGGTGGTGCAGAACGTCTCCTTCGGCCAGGCGGACATCTTCACCTACAAGAAGGGCTGCTACTCGGTCGCGGTCAACGGCGAGTCCTGGGGCACCAACTTCATCAACTGCTACAGCCCGGCCTTCGACGCCGCGGGCAAGAGCGTGGCCGCCACGGTGCGCACCAGCCTCTACGACTACACCATCGTGGTGGACGGCAAGCCCTGGGCCAAGACCTGGCCCTGCGCCTGGGAGCCGGTCTTCAACCCCGCCACGGGCGACGTCTGCGCCGCCGTGCGCATGGCCGGGCGCTGGGGCATGGCCCTGAACGGCGAGCTGATCTGGAACCCGACCTTCTTCCAGGTCTGGCAGCAGCAGTTCTCCGGCGACGGCAAGCACCTCTACGCCATCGTCTCCCCGGCCTACGGCAAGTGGACCGTAGCCGTGGACGGACAGCCCTGGGCCCCGACCTTCGGTTCGCAGGTCACGGACCTGGTGGTCAGCCCGGACGGAGCGCACGCCGCGGCCCTGGGCGCGGACGCGGGCGCCTACGCCGTGGCCGTGGACGGCTACGTGTGGCCGGGCACCTTCGCCATGGCCTGGGCCCCGGTGTTCAGCGCCGACTCCGAGCACTGCGCCGCCAAGGTGGAGCGCAGGGGCGGCAAGTTCACCATCCTGGTGGACGGCAAGCCCTATAAGGAGAACTTCGACCAGGTCTGGGATCCGGTCTTCAGCCCCGAGGGCGACAAGGTCCTGATCCGCGCCATCGACAACGGCAAGTACTGCCGCATCGTTGTGCCGGTGCGCGACTTCTAACGGCAAGGGGCAAGACATGCACAGCATATACAACTTCGCTACCGGACCGTTGTGTTGGGCCGCGTTCATCATCTTCATCGGCGGCCTGCTTCTGAAATTCATCTCCATGGTGCGCAGGGCGCGTTCCAGCGAGCCGTACATCTTCGGCTACTTCAGCCCCTACTTCGGGCTGCGCTCGGTCATCGCCTGGCTGATCCCCTTCGTGCCGCGCAACGGCAAGCTCAACCCGGTCTTCACCGTGGTGACCTTCGCCTTCCACATCTGTCTGCTCGTGGCTCCGCTGTTCCTCATGGCCCACGTCATGCTCCTGCAGGAGGGTGTCGGCATGCATTGGGGCACGCTTTCGGACGCCACGGCCGACGTGATGACCGTGATCGTCCTGGTCGGCCTCGCCTACTTCGCCTACCGCCGCTGCACGGACCCCACGGCCAAGTACGTGACCGGACCCAAGGAGTGGGTGCTCCTCGCCCTGGTGGCGGCGCCGTTCCTCACGGGCTTCCTGGCCTACCACCAGATATTCGACTACCAGGTCATGGTCGTGCTGCACATTCTCTCCGGAGAGGCCATGCTCATCGCCATTCCCTTCACGTGGCTTTCGCACATGCTGCTCTTCCCCATGGTCCGCATGTACCAGGGGTCGGAGTTCGGCGGCGTTCGTCACGTCAAGGACTGGTAGAACAAGGAGATCCACATCATGTCTGAACAGACCAAGGAAACCAAGGTGATCGAGGATATCGGGATCGATGCCGGGTTGGAGCAGCTGACCGAGGAACAGATCGAAAAAACGATCATGTCCGTGATCAACGCCGAAGGCGGCACCCGGCTGGAAGCCTACACCAAGACGTGCGTGCACTGCGGCCTGTGCTCCGAGGCGTGCCACTACTACCACTCGCACGACAAGGATCCGCAGTATGCCCCGGTGGGCAAGGTCCGCAACACCATGTGGAACTTCCTCACCAAAAAGGGAAAAATCAGCAAGGAAGAACTCAAGCGCGCCGTGCTCATCGCGCACACCGAGTGCAACTTGTGCCGCCGCTGCGTGCAGTACTGCCCCTTCGGCGTGGACACGGCCTACATCATCGCGCTGGTGCGCCGCATCGTGCACAAGCTCGGCATCACCCCGCAGTACATCCAGGACACGGCCCACAGCCACGCCGCCACCTTCAACCAGATGTGGCTGAAGGACGACGAGTGGGTGGACACCCTGTTCTGGCAGGAGGACGAGGCCCGCGACGAGATCCCGAGCATGCGCATTCCCCTGGAGAAGGAAGGCGCGGACTTCATGTACTCGGTCATCGCGCCCGAGCCCAAGTTCCGCACCCAGCTCATCTACCAGGCGGCCGTCATCTTCAACGAATGCGGCCTGGACTGGACCATGCCCTCGACCACGGGCTGGGACAACAGCGACATGTGCATGTTCACCGGCGACTTCGAGATGATGGGGCGCCTCAAGCGCGACCACTACGAGTGCGCGCAGCGCCTCAAGGTCAAGAAGGTCGTCATGGGCGAGTGCGGCCACGCCTACCGCTCCATCTACGACCAGGGCAACCGCTGGGTCGGCTGGCGCGACATGCCCGTGCCCGTGATCCACTCCATCCAGTTCTTCTGGGAACTGCTCAAGGCGGGCAAGATCAAGGTCGCCAAGACCATCGACAAGCTGGCCACCTTCCACGACCCCTGCAACACCGTGCGCGGCATGGGCCTGCACGAGATGGGCCGCGAGGTGGCCAAGGCGTTCTACCCGAACTTCGTGGAGATGCAGCCCAACCGCGAACACAACTACTGTTGCGCCGCGGGCGGCGGCGTCATCAACTGCGGCCCCCCGCACAAGATGACGCGCGTTCTCGGCAACAGGGTCAAGGCCGAGCAGCTCAAGGCCACCGGCGCCGAAGTGCTCATCGCTCCGTGCCACAACTGCCACGGCGGCCTGGAAGATATCATCCACCACTACAAGCTGGACATGGAGATCCGCTTCCTGGGCGACATCATCTACGAGTGCATGGAGAAGCCGAACGCCGTGTAGGCGCGAGGTCGACCAAAGAGCCAAGGAGAACGCAATGAAAAAGACCATACTCCTCACGCTTCTCGCCGTCGCGGCCTCGCTGCTCTACCTCCTGCCCGCCTTCTGCCAGGAGGACATGCGCGTGATCGAGCCCACGGCGTTCGAGAACCCCCAACGGCCCGCGGCCGTGTTCAACCACGACGCGCACAACGAAAAGGCCGGCATCGAGGGCGACTGCTACCTGTGCCACCATTCCGAAGGCAAGCCCGACCCGGACAACACCTCCGAGGGCACGCCCTGCTCGGACTGCCACGCCGTGAAGGCGGAAAAGGGCAAGACCGGGCTCATGCAGGCCTACCACAAGATGTGCCAGGACTGCCATCAGGCCAAGGGCAAGGGCCCCATCGCCTGCGGCGAGTGCCACGTGCGCAACTAGCGACCGACCGAACAGGACATACGCCCCGGCGTTGCGCCGCCCTCGGGCGGCGCGCGCCGGGGAACCGGAACGAGCCCGGAGCGCCCACGCTCCGGGCTTTTTCACGGGCGGCGTGATAATCTGCGGCGCGCGCACAACATGGCGGAATCGCAGGTCGGACGGTGCGGCGCTCATTTGACGCGGACGCGCGCTGCAAGTACTCTTCTAAAATGACGCGGCCACCATGACGGGGCCGCGTTTCGGACCCGGGGGGCGGTCATGGATGCGTGCAGCAAGGTGACGGAGATGCGGTTTCTCGTGGTCGATGATTCCTCGACCATGCGCCGGATCATCATTCGCAATCTCAAGGAATTGGGCGTGCGCGACGTGGTCGAGGCCGACCACGGCGAGGAGGCCTGGCGGACCCTGGAGGACCAGGGCGCGGACTTCATCGTCTGCGACTGGAAGATGCCGGTCATGGACGGCATCACCCTGCTGCGCAAGGTGCGCGAGTCCGAGCGCCATGCCTCCCTGCCTTTCCTTATGGTCACGGCCGAGGCCCAGGCCTGCAACCTGATGGAGGCCATCGCCGGCGGGGTTTCCAACTACCTGACCAAGCCCTTTCCCGCGCACATGTTCAAGATGAAGGTCCGCGCCATTCTCCGTTGCGGCCCCGCACCCTCCCCCGAAGCCTAGGCAGGCAGCGTGACGCTGCACCCTTTCCGGCAGCGTGACGCTGCACCCTTTTCGGCAGCGTGACGCTGCACCCTTTTCGCGGCCGCCGGTGCTGCGGCTGCGGTTTCGGCTTTCCCACGCCCGCGCTCGACTTCCGTCCCGTCGAATCCCCCACCTCTTTCCCTCTCCCCCCCAGGGCGCATCCGCCGCAACGCGGCGGCAGCCCGGCGCGCCCGTTCGCTCTCCACCTTTCCCGTTCCTCCCGCGCCCGCACCATCCCCGTCCGGCATCCACGCGGTCTCGACAATCCCCCCCGCCCTCATCCAACGAAAAGTTTCTGGGGGTGGAGAGGGGTGGAGGGGGGCCCGGGGGG
>JACCQO010000034.1 GCA_015709205.1 Desulfovibrionaceae bacterium | reverse complement strand
TTGGGAGAGTCCAGAGAACCCTTTTCAAAGGGTTCTCTGGCCGCCGGAGGCGCCCTCCGGCGAGGAGCCGCCGGAGGCGCCTCCTACGAAACTAGCCCAGCCAGCCAGCCGCGAGCAGCCGCTCCATGAGTTCGGCGCAGTCGCGGGCCACGAAGTCCGGCTTGGCGGCCCGCAGCTCGTCCTGGGACAGGCGTCCCGAGGCCACGGCCGCGGTGCGCGTTCCGGCGTTCCTGCCGGCGGCCACGTCCATGGGGTGGTCGCCGACCATGAGCGCGCGGCCGGGGTCCGCGCCCACGCGCGCCAGTGCCGCGAGCACGTGGTCCGGGTGCGGCTTGACGCGGGGGACGTCCTCGCGCGCCAGCACGCAGCCGCAGACGCGGTCCGCGTCCGGGAACACCGTGCGCACGGCGGCCCGGCAGTTGCGCGTGACGATGGCCGCGGCCACGCCCCGACGCGCCAGTTCCGCGAGCATGGGCCGCGTGGCCGGAAAGAGCCGCCCGCGCCCGGCCGCCTCCACCTCCATGTCCACGATCATGTCCCCGATGCGTAGGGTCAGCTCCTTGGCCGCGCTCTCGCCGTCGCCGGAGCGGTCGTCACCGCCGGAGCGGGCGTTACCGCCGGAGCGGTCGTCACCGCCGGAGCGCAGCCGTTCGGCCAGGGCGGCGGTCCACTCCAGCACGGGCAGGCCGTCGGGTTCGGGCGGCGCGGCGAAGAAGTCCGCGGCGATGGCCCGGGCCCGCGCGCGCATGTCCGCGAAGTCGATGGTCAGTTCGGCCAGGGTGCCGTCGAAGTCGAAGATCAGGGCCGCAAGGCGCGGGGTGGGCATGGCGGGTCTCCGGCGCGCTGCGCCGTTTCGTTCGTTGCGCGGCGGACGCGGCCGGACGCGGGCGCGCGGGGTCACTTGAAGAGCATGGTGTCCGGATGGAACGCGGCCCAGGCGAACCACATCACGTCGAAGGCGTCCACGGGCGCGAGCCTTTCGTCGCGCAGCATGCCGTAGGTGCACACGCCGCGGCCGGTCCATTCACTGTTGGTCTCGCGGTCGTAGAGCTTGCCCTCGTAGAGCGTGAAGCTCAGGGGCTTGCCCTGGACGCGGCGGTCGAAGACGCGCACCGCGTCGAGGTCCGCGTCCCACACGGCCACCAGCGGGGTCACGCCCGCGTCGATCTCCAGGGTTCCGGCGCGGCGCACGGCCTCCTTGACCACGGCCAGGGGCGCGGCTTCCAGGTCCAGGGCCAGGACGGGCGTCTTGGGCGGCAGCCGGTCGTCGCGGTGCGGCAAGGGATAGGTGATGCGGTCGTTGTTGTAGTAGCCCTGCGGGTCGCGGTAGGAGCCGTAGGGGTCCTTGCCGTAGGGGCGGCGCACGCCGGTGCCGGTGTGGCGCGAAAGCACGCGCGCGTCGGGGTAGGCGCGGCGGGCCTTGCCCCAGGTGGTCCAGGTCAGGGCGAAGGGAGTGAGCCTGGTGCCCTTGAGCGCGCCGTCGATGGCCAGGGCCGGGATCTGGGCCCACAGGGAGTTGGTGGCGTAGTCGAAGAGCACGAGGTCGGCGTAGAGCAGCTTGCCGGTGTTGCCGAAGACCGTGTCGTGCAGGCCCACGCGGCCGGGAAAGCCCATGACCGAGCCCGTGAGCGGCGAGTAGGTGATGGTCACGCGTTCGCCGTCGATGCGGTCGTTGACGATGCAGTGCCAGACCAGGACGGAACGCGGGTAGATGCGCACGGTCTTGCCGCGTTCGAGCACGAAGACGTCGTCGTTCGGCTCCAGGACCAGGGCGGCGTCGGACACGGTGTCGAAGGTCGGCTGGAACACGGGCGGGATGGAGTTGGCCCCCACGCCGGTGTCCACCAGGGCGTCGTAGTAGATGCGCAACTGGTCGTCGGACAGCTCCAGCGCGCGCGCGGCGTGCGGCGCGCAGGCCAGGAAGAGGAGCAGGCCGCAGGCCGGGAGCACGGACAGGGCGGCGGGCCGCAGGCGGCGGAAGACGCGAAGTCGGAACATGGGGGCACGATAGAAGAGGCCGGGGGGATTTGCAACCGGGGGGCGACGCGGGGGCGAAGTTCCGCCGCGCCGGGCGCGGGACCGGGCCTCGGTCCGGGCTAGAGGTCGCCCAGAATGATTCCGGCCGCGCGGTCCGGCGCGCCGGGTGCGCCGAGAATGTCGCGCAGGTCCGCCAGGCGCGCGCGCACGGCGGCGGCCAGGGCCGGGTCGCCCAGCCACTTCATGGCCGCGGCGGCCACGGCCGGGCCCGTGGCCTCGTGCTGCAGCAACTCCGGAAAGAGCCGCTCGCCGAGGATCAGGTTGGGCAGGGCCACGTGCTCCACGCGCACGAAGCGCCGCGCCAGGGCGAAGGTCAGGGCCGAAAGCTTGTAGGCCACCACCGTGGGCACGCCGAGCAGCGCGGTCTCCAGGGTCACGGTGCCGGAGGCCGCCAGGGCCGTCTCCCAGCCGCGCATGGCCGCGTAGCGCCCCTCGGGCGGCAGGATGCGCGCCTCCACGTCGCGCGGCCACAGCTCGCGCAGCCGCTCCTCGCGCACCGACGGCGCGCGCACGATCTCGAAGCGCACGGACGGCAGCCGAGCCGTCAGGATGCGCGCGGCCTCTCCGAAGACCGGCAGCAACCCCTCGATCTCCTTGCGCCGGCTGCCGGGCAGCACGCCGACCACGCCGGAACCCGGCTCCTCGGGCGCGCCCGCCCAGTCCGCGCGCCCGGCGTCCTCCAGTTCCTCGGCCACCGCGTCCACCAGCGGGTTGCCCACGTAGTCCACGTCCAGGCCGTGCCTGCGGTAGAATTCGACCTCGAAGGGCAGGATGCAGAGCATGCGCCGCACGTGGTCGCGCACGAAGCGCACGCGGCCCGTGTTCCAGGCCCAGAGCTTGGGGCTGATGTAGTAGTGGACCGGGATGCCCAGGCCGTGGGCCATCTTGGCCACGCGGAAGTTGAAGGAGGGCGCGTCCACCAGGATGACGGCGTCCGGGCGGCGGCGCACGAGCTCGGCCTTGATGGTCGAAAGCAGTTTGAGGATGGTCGGCAGCTTGGCCAGGACCTCGGTAAAGCCCATGACCGAGAGGCGCTCGATGTCCACGGCCACCTCGGCCCCGGCCGCGCGCAGCTCGTCGCCGCCCATGGCCGCGATCCTCAGGTCCGGCGCGCGCGCCAGGAGCGCACGGCACAGCAGCGCGCCGTGCAGGTCGCCCGAGGGCTCGCCGGTGTTGATCCAGAGGGTGCGTTCCATGGTTTCGCCGGTTTGCGGTTCGTGGAAACGCGGGGCCGCCCGTGGGCCGGGCGGGCCGTCAGGCCCCTTACCCCGCCGGGGCGGCCGCGGCCTCGGCCCCGCGCACGGCCACGTAGAGCCGCCCGAGCAGGGCCACGGCCAGCAGGGAGAAGACCAGCCGCCACCAGAAGATGCCCGCCAGGTGCGCGCCCATGAGCAGCATGAGCAGCGTGTCCTCCACCAGGGCGTGGGTCAGCCCCATCAGGGAAATGGCGCTGAACAGGTCGCGCGCGGTCATGACGCCGCTACGCGCCTCGTGGATCATCAGCCCGCCGCCGTAGGCGATGCCCATGGTCAGGCCGATGATCGTGATCGTGGCGGCCTTGGGACCGATGCCCATGAGCCGCAGCACGGGCTTGAGCAGAAAGGTGAACAGGTCCGTGATGCGCAGGAGGTTGAGCAGCCGCATCAGGGTCATGAGCGAGAAGATGATGCAGTAGATCCAGCCCAGGTTGCGCGCCTGGCCCAGGGCCCAGTCCAGCAGGCCGCCGGTCTCGGGCCGCGCGGTCCACAGCAGCACGGCGGGTTCCTGGAGCACGTTCAGGGAGGTGAACAGCACGCTCAGGCACGCGCCGCTGAGCAGCGCGCCGCCCATGCGCACCGCGGTCTGCGCCCAGAAGCTCACCCCGCAACGGCGCGCGATGGACAGCTCCAGCGGCATGTTGTGGGCCACGAGCATCATGGTCGCCAGCACCGTGACCTGCGCCGCGGTGAGCGGCGCTGCGTCGCGCGCCAGGGCCGCGTAGACCACGATGGCGGAGTAAAGGTTGTTGACCAGGGCCGTGGCCCAGACCAGCCCCATGTCCCCGGGCAACCCCACGAGCTTCATGAACGGGGCCAGGGGCAGGGCCGCGTAGCGGATCAGGTCCAGCTCCTTGAGCACCTTCACGATGATGATGATCGGCACCATGATGCGCAGCAGGGTCAGCCAGACCTTGAGCGGCTCCATGACCAGGGAGCGGGCCAGTTGCAGCGGGGTGTTCACGGGCTCGGGTATAGCCGAGGGCATGGCGAAAGGCCAGAGCCTTTTTGCATGTCGCGCGCGTGCGCGCCTGCGGCGATGCTCCCGAAACCCGTGCCAGGGGGCCGGAAATGCGCCCCGGCCTTGTGCAGGCGCGCAATTGCGGATACATCCTGGTGAAACGACGCAAAGGAAGCAGCGGATGGCGAGCAGGAAGACCGGACCATCGGATTGGCGGGACATGCGCCGGGCCAAGCATGCGGCGGAGTTCACCCTGGCCCTGGACAGGATAGAGAACGATTTCAGGGCATTCCAGGAACACCCCTCGCACGGCCAGGGCAAGCGCGTGCTCGCGGGCATGCGCGAGTTGGCTCTGCGCGCGCGCACCTGCGGCTTCGGCGAGCTGGACGAGAACGCGCGCCTGTTTTCCGAACGGTTCCATCCCCACGCGCTGACGGCCGAGGAGGTCAAGGACCCGGCCCTGTTCGAGCTCGAAGGCGGCCTGCGCATCATGGAGCACGCCATCGCCATGGCCGCCAACCAGTTCGCCTCCGGCGGCCGCCTGCACGGCCAGGGCTGGACCGCGGCGGCCCGCGTCGACGACTCCGGCGAGGTCTTCGTGCTCGGCAAGGAAGCCGAGTGTCTGAACGAGGTCGTGGGCCAGCTCGGGGCCATCGGCTACCGGCTGCGGCGCTTCGAGCTCCTGGCGCATCTGGCCGAGGCCCTGGACACCCCGCTGCCCCTGGCCGTGCTCGTGGACCAGCGGATCATCGAGCGGGACATGCCCGGCGTTCAGGCCCTGCACATGAGTCTGGCCGGGGCCTTCAGCCCGGTGCCGATCTTCTCCGTGTGCGGCGGCCGGGACCTGGAGTCGCGCCTGATGGCCGTGCGCGCTGGCGGGGCGGGCTATTTTCCCGAGCCGCCGGCCATCAACGAACTGGTGGACGCCCTGGAGAGCTTCGCGCCCAGGGCCGAATCCAATCCCTACCGCATCCTCCTGGTGGACGACGACCAGGAGCAGGCCGAATACCACGCCGGGGTCCTGGAGGACCACGGCATGCACGCGCGCGTGGTTCAGGACCCCTTCACCCTGCTCACGGTCATGGCCGAGTTCGGTCCGGACCTGGTGCTCATGGACCTGTACATGCCCGGCGTGAGCGGCGAGGAGCTGGGCAAGGTCGTGCGCCAGGACCCGGTCTTCGCCTCGGTGCCCATCGTCTTCTTTTCCGAGGAAAAGGACCTGGTCAAGCAGCTCGACGCCGTGAGCGAGGCCGGGGACTATTTCCTGAGCAAGAACATGCTCTCGGACCACATGGCCCTGGCCGTCAAGAGCCGGGCCGCCCGCTACCGGAAGTTCCGCGCCAAGATGATGCGCGACGGGCTCACCGGGCTGCTCAACCACACCAATCTCAAGCTCATGCTCGAAAGCGAGGTGCGACGCGCCGCGCGCACGGGCGGTCGTTTCGCCTTCGCCATGCTCGACCTGGACCACTTCAAGCGCGTCAACGACACCTACGGCCACCCGGTGGGCGACATGGTGCTCAAGGCCGTGTCCAAGGTGCTCACCCAGCGGCTGCGCGCCAGCGACGTGCTCGGCCGCTACGGCGGCGAGGAGTTCGCGGCCATCCTGGTGGACGCCAAGGACGGCCGCGCGGCCGTGGCCGCCATGGACCAGGTGCGCGAGCACTTCGCCCGCGTGGAGCACCACGGCGAGGGCGCGACCTTCACCGTGACTCTGAGCTGCGGTGTGGCCATGTTTCCGGATTTCGACACTGCCGCGTCCCTGGCCGAGGCCGCGGACAAGGCCCTGTACGAGGCCAAGCAGGGCGGCCGCAACCGCGTGGTCCTGGCCGGAGCGCCTCCGTGCGCCTCGGGGAAGGACGGGGGCGAGGGCGGCTTCTGCATCGAGGACCTCGTGGACAGCCCGTAGGTTCGTGTCGTCCGGCCCTTTCTTCCTGCGCACCCCCCGCCTTCGCGCCTTTCGCCTTCGCCGCCTCCGGAATCGCCGCCTCCGCGCGCCCGCGCACGAACCGCATGGCGAACCGCAAGGACAGGCCGCGCCCGGCGCGGCCTAATACATTATAGATGCCGGCTGGGGCAGCGCCATGGCCGCACTGGACCGCAACCGTTTTCCCGGCGCGGGAAGGCCGGTGTGGGCGGAATGCCGCGCGGCGGCCCGACGGCGGGTGGGGGCTCTTTCGGGGCGAAAGCGCCTATTCCGGGGGGATTTCCTGGAACACGTAGTCGCGCAGGGCCTGGGCCCAGGGCCGGGGCGTGATGCCCGTGGCGGCCTTGAATTTGGCGTTGCTGAGCACGGAGAAGCGGGGCCGCTCGGCCCGGGTGGGATATTCGGCCGTGGTGATCGGCTGCACCTTGCAATGCAGGCCCGCCAGCTTCACGGCCTCGGAGGCCAGCTCGCACCAGCTGGCCTGGCCGCAGTTGGCCACGTGGAACACGCCGTCGGCCTCGATCTCGGCCAGCTTCACGACGTGCGCCGCCAGGTCCGGCGTGTAGGTGGGCGAGCCGATCTGGTCGTGGACCACGCGGATCTCCTCGCGCTCGGCCGCCAGGGAGAGCATCGTGCGCACGAAGTTCCTGCGCCCCGGGCCGAAGAGCCAGGCCGTGCGCACGATGGTCAGCCGCGGCGGCGCGATTTCCAGCAGGGCCTGTTCGCCCGCCAGCTTGCTCCGGCCGTACACCGAGAGCGGCCCGGTGGGGTCCTCGGGCTCGTAGGGCGTGCTTTTTTTGCCGTCGAACACGAAATCCGTGCTGAAGTGCACGAGGCGGAAGCCGAGCTCGGCGGCCAACCGGCCCAGGCTGGCGGGCAGGGCGCGATTCAGCTCGTTGGCCGCGTCGGGCTCGTCCTCGGCCTTGTCCACGGCCGTGTAGGCCACGGCGTTGAAGACGACGTCCGGTTCGGCCGCGCGCACCAGCGCGCCCAGGGCCGCGGGGTCGGTCACGGCGGCGTCCTCGCGGCCCGCGGGCCGCACGTTCCAGCCCGCGCCCTCCAGGGCGCGCGTCAGGCTCATGCCCAAGAGTCCGGTGCGGCCGCCGAGGACCAGCGCAGTGCGCCCGCTCATGCGCGGCCTCCGTACCATTGCTCCATGAATTTCAGGTACTCCCCGCTCTTGACCGCATCCAGCCAGGCGCGGTTGGCCGCGTACCACTCGATGGTCGCCCCGATGCCGCGCGCAAAGTCGAATTCCGGCGCAAAGCCCAGTTCGCGCGCCGCCAGGGAGAAGTCCATGGCGTAGCGCCGGTCGTGCCCCGGCCGGTCGGCCACCAGGGTGATCAGCGACTCCGGCTTGCCCAGGGCCGCGAGGATCGTGCGCACCACGGCCAGGTTGGTCTTTTCCGCGTTGCCCCCGAAGTTGTAGACCGTGCCCGCCGCGCCCCTGGTCAGGGCCAGGTGCACGCCGCGGCAGTGGTCGCGCACGTAGATCCAGTCGCGCACGTTGCCGCCGTCGCCATACACGGGCAGCGGCTCGCCCGCGCTGGCGCGGTCGAACATCAGCGGAATGAGTTTCTCAGGGAACTGGTAGGGCCCGTAGTTGTTGGAGCAGCGCGTGATCACCGCGTCCATGCCGTAGGTCTGCACGTAGGCCCGGACCATGAGGTCCGCCGCGGCCTTGGACGCGGAATAGGGGCTGTTGGGCGCCAGCGGCGTGGTCTCCGTGAACTTGCCCTCGGGCCCCAGGGACCCGTAGACCTCGTCCGTGGAGATGTGCACGAAGCGGCCCACGGACGCCTTGCGCGCCGCGTCCAGGAGCACCTGCGCGCCGAGCACGTTGGTGGTCACGAAGGGCGAGGGGTCGTCGATGGAGCGGTCCACGTGCGACTCGGCCGCGAAGTTGACCACCGCGTCGAAGCGGTGCTCCGCGAACACGTCGGCCACGGCGCGCGCGTCCGCGATGTCCGCGCGCACGAAGCGGTAGCGGCCGTCGCCGGAAGCGCCGTGGCGTTCCTCCACGGAACGGAGATTCAAGGGGTTGCCCGCGTAGGTCAGCTTGTCGAGGTTGACCACCTCGCAGCCGGGCTCGGTCTCGAACAGGTAGTGAATGTAGTTGGCCCCGATGAAGCCGCATCCGCCGGTAACGAGTAGTCGCATGGCCGTCCTTTCCCGGGCGCGTCGGTTCCGGCGCGCATGATCGGGTTCGTGCCCTTTACCGCCTAGGCGGGGCCGGGGTCAAATGTTGCGGTTGCCTTGCGGAACGGGGCTGGGCGGAGACGGCATGGGCGCGATGAGGGATGGGCGCGATGAGGGATGGGCGCGAAGAACTGGGGGAGCAGGGGAGGAACCCCTTCTCACCCCAGACTTCCCTCATCTCCCCTTCCCCAAAAACTGCTGATGGGGAGCGGGAGGCGGGGCGGGGGATCGAAAAGCGGGATGGCGTGAAGGGGGAGGCGAGGAGGGGAGGGGAAGAGGGAAGGCGCGAAAGGTGAGGCGAGGAGGGAGAGGAAAACGCCGGGAGAAAGCGGGAAGCCGGTGGCGGCGCGAACGGGGAGCGGGTGGGAGGAGGCGCAGGGCGGGCGGCGGGCGATGCCCCGGCAAGGGCGGGACACGGGCGGGACGGCCCGCTCCGGGCGTGGGAGGGGAGGAGCGCCGGAAGCCTGGATCCGATTCCCGGCGGCACGAACGACGGTTTCGCAAGGCCAGAACCGGGCGTGTTGCTGTGTTTTGCGTGCTATTTCAGCAAAATATGCGCTTGGAAGAAATGCATGAAAAGGCCTTGCGTCCCGGATTGAATTTCCGTATACCTCTGCGCGGGCGGTTAACTCAGCGGTTAGAGTGCCATCTTCACACGGTGGAAGTCCGGGGTTCAAATCCCCGACCGCCCACCACCGCGAGATCGAAAACGGCGGGCGTTCCGAACGGAACGCCCGCCGTTCTTTTTGGGGCCGCGGCCCTGCCGGGCGGCGCTTCCCCATTGCCGTCCATGCCGCGCTGTTCGTTGGGCCGGCCCGCAGTGGGGGATGGCGCTCGCCGGGAGACGGCGCGCGGCCCCGGAGGATGCCTGTTCCCAGGCCGCCCACGCGGCACGGTGCAAAAGCGCCGTGCGGGCGTGGGGCCGATCAGCCGCGTGTTTCAACGTTGGCCGGAATAATTGTCATTTTCGCCGGAGCCCCCTATAGTCGGCAGGACGGAAGGCGGCCTGGGGCCGCGCCGCCGGGAGCAGACCACCATGCCGACTACCACGCCGAGCACCACGCCCGCCGCCGCGCCGACCAGGACCGGAATCCTTCTCGCCGCGTTCGGTGCGGGCAACGAACAGGCCGCCAGGGCGCTGGAGACCTTCAGCGCGCGCGTGCGCGCCGTGTTTCCCGGCGTGCCCGTGCGCTGGGCCTACACCTCGGGCGTGCTGCGCTCGCGCCTGGCGGGCGAGGGCAAGAAGACCGACTCCGCGCACAAGGCCCTGAAGAAGATGTGGTTCGAGAAGTACACCCACGTGGTCGTGCAGTCCCTGCACGTGGTGCCGGGCAAGGAATTCGACGCGCTCCGGCGCACCGGCCTGGAGCTGGAGGGCGGGAAGGAGAGGTTTTCGCGCGTGCGCGTGGGCGAGCCGCTGCTGGCCACGGAGGCCGACGTGGACGCGGCCGCGCGCGCCGTGTTCGCGCACCTGCCCGCCGAGCGGCGGCCCGACGAGGCCGTGCTGCTCTTCGGTCACGGCACCTCGCACACCGCGGATTCGCGCTACGACCTGCTCCAGGCGCGCCTGGACGCCGTGGACCCGCTGGTGCAGGTGGGCACCATGGACGGCGCGCGGACCCTGGACACCATCCTGGCGCACCTCGACGGGGTGCGCCGCGTCTTTCTCGTGCCGCTCCTGGCCGTGGCCGGTGGGCACGTGCGCCGGGACATGGCGGGCCGGGGCCCGGACTCCTGGACTTCGCGGCTGCAGGCCCGCGGCATGGAGTGCGTGCCCGTGCTCCGCGGCGCGGCCGAGTACGACGCCTTTGCCGCCATCTGGATCGGCCACCTGCGTACGGCGGTGGCCGAACTGGCCGAATAACGTTTTTCCCCAATCCTCGTCTTCGACGCGGTTCCGCCGTCCTGGTCGCTTTACGTTTCCTTACAGAATTTCAAGCATTCTGCTCCATTCCAAGCCTCCTGAAATTCTTTACTGTTTTGACGATGCAACGCCCCGCCCGGTTGTCCGTGGCGGCTGTCAAGGGGGCGGCATGTTCCTTTTTACCCGCCCGAAAGGGTAGGTTTTTTCACCAGGAACCCGGCGCACGCGGCACGAATCCAGGGGCGCTGCGGCAAGGGGACTTTCCTGGGAAAATTTCGCGTGACATTATTGTTGTGGTGAAGAAAATCGAAGAAAAAGTTAGTTTTTAGGCGAAAAACAGAAACTAGCATGTTGAAAACGTACTGTGGGAAATGTGGATAAAAATTCGTTGACAGCCGGGAAGGCCCATCGTTCCACGCTTGCCGGGTATTTGTCGAGTTTCCCCGCTTTCATGGTTTATCAATCTATTTCAACATGTTATTCATTGGACCCCGTTGGGAAAAACTGTACGTGGGGGCAAGAGAATCGCGCACTATTTCCTGGTTGCTCCAAAACCTCCGCGCAGGTAAACACTGGTCCATGACGACCGGATGGCAGAAAATTCTTGATATTCTCCAAAAAACGGTGAATAAGGGGTTATTCAAGGTCTGGGTCCAGCCCCTTCAGGCAGAGTTGAAGGGCCACGGACTGACCTTGTACGCACCCAACGACTTCGTGGCCTCCTGGGTCAGGGACCGACTCCTGACCGCGATTCGGGAGGCGGCCGAAGCGGCGCTGGGGTTCGAACCGGAGATTGCCGTCCGCACCGGACGGATCGATACGGAAGAAGCGGCCTGTGGGAGCGGCGGGGCGCGTGCGGTCAAGGCCGCCCCGGCCGACGACGACAGGCCTGTTTACGGGAAAACCGCCACGCAGCTTGGGTTGCCCATCGACCCCCACCCCAACCTCCAGGCGCCCAGGTTGAGGTGGCGGTTTTCTTTTGACGACTTCATCGTCGGCCCCTGCAACGAGCTGGCCCACGCCGCCGCCAGGAGCCTGTGCAACGATACGCTTCAGGCCGAGCAGCTCTTCCTGAGTTCGGCCCCGGGGTTGGGCAAGACCCACCTCATCCAGGCCGTCGGCCGGAGCCTCTGCACCCTGTGCAACCGGACCAACCCGCGCGTGGAGTACATCTCCAGCGAGGAGTTCGCCACCCAGCTCGTGCTCGCCATCAAGGGCAACACCCTGGAGCGGTTCAAGGCCCGTTTCCGCGACAACGTGGACGTGCTCCTGCTGGAGGACATCCACTTCTTCCGCGGCAAGCTGAAGATGCAGGACGAACTGCTGGCCACCATCCGCGCCCTGCATTCCAGGGGCTCGCGCGTGGTCTTCACCAGCTCCTTTTTGCCGCGCGAGCTCAAGGACGTGGACGACCAGCTGGCCTCGCGCTTCGGCTCCGGGCTCATCGCGGTCATCGACAAGCCCGACCTGCAGACGCGCCGGCGCATCGTGCAGTCCAAGGCCCGGACCCTGTTCCAGGTGCCCCTGGACGACGCCGTGGCCGACCTGCTCGCCGAGCGCATCCGTTCCGACGTGCGCCAGCTCGAAAGCTGCCTCCACAACCTGGTGCTCAAGGCGCGGCTGCTCAACCGCGCCATCACCATGGACCTGGCCGCCCAGGTGGTCTGCGACTACGCCGAGGACGACGTGGCCTTCGACCTCGACCAGATCATCGACTTCGTCTGCCGCAGCTACGGCCTCTCTCGCGTGCAGCTCACCTCCAAGAGCCGCAAGCGCCAGGTGGTCATGGCCCGCAACACCGCCTTCTACCTGGCGCGCCAGCACACCGACCTGTCCCTCAAGGACATCGGTCAGTCCTTCAACCGCCAGCATTCCACGGTCATCAAGGGCATCACCAACGTGGAGCGCGAGGTCAACCTGGAGACCCCCACGGGCCGCCAGCTCTCGCGCACCATGGAGATGCTCGGCAGCTACAAGTTCTATCGCTAGCGCCGGTCCGTCCACGTGCCGGATCGTCGTTCGTAGGCCGCCGGGCCGGGTCGCGTCGCGCGGCCCGGCCCCTCCTTTTTCAGGGAGCTTTTCCGGAGCGGGTTCGGACGGGACCGGGCGCCGGTGCGTCCGGTCCGTTTTCCGGCGCGCGGATGCCGCTTTTCCGGCTCGCTTTTCAGGGGCCGAGAGGATAGGCTGCACCGACACCCGGGAAAAGAGGCCCGCTCCTCCGGGCCCGCCCTGCACCGCAACCCCCATCGTATGCGCCATCTGTACGAACACGCCGCCCGGCTCAAGGACTGGATCGTGGTCCATCGCCGCGCCCTGCACGCCGCGCCCGAGCTTTCCGGCGCGGAAGAGAAGACCGCCGCCCACTGCGCCGCCGCGCTGCGCGAGCTGGGCTGGACCGTGACCCGGCGCGCGGGGCACGGCTTTTCCGCGGACCTGGCCCCGGTGGCCGCTTCCGATCGCCAGGCCGTGGCCCTGCGCGCGGAACTGGACGCTCTGCCCGTGGCCGAGGCCACGGGGCTGCCGTTCGCCTCGCGCGTGCTGGGCGTGGCCCACGCCTGCGGCCACGACGCGCACATGGCCGCGCTGCTCGGCGCGGCGCGCATCGTGGCCGAGCGGCGCGCCGAGCTGACGCGGTCCGTGCGGCTGCTCTTCCAGCCCAGCGAGGAGTGCTTCCCGGGCGGCGCGCCGGCCATGATCGAGGCCGGGTGCCTGGAGGGCGTGGCCGAGGTCTACGGGCTGCACAACGCGCCGGACCTGGCGGCCGGGGTCGTGGTCGTGGGCCGTGGGCCGGTCATGGCCGCCTGCGACAATGTCCGCCTGACCTTGGTGGGCCGCGGCTGCCACGGGGCCACGCCGCAGCTCGGCCTGGATCCCATCGCGGCGGGCGCGCGCGTGGTGCGCGAGTGGCGGGAGCTGGCCCTGGCGCGCATCGCGGAGCTGCGCGCGCGGACCGGGGAGCGGGGGGCCGAAGAACCGGGCAGCGGGAAGCCGGAAAGTGCCGCGCCGGAGACAGGCGCGCCGGGCGCGGCCTTTGCGCCCGTGGTTTCCATCTGCACCTTCCACGCCGGGGACAAGGAGAACGTCTATCCGGAGCGCGCGCACCTTTCGGGCACGGTGCGCACCCTGGAGGCCGCCGAGCGCGCGGCGGTGGAGGGGGCGTTGCGCGAGCTGCTGGCCGGGCTGGAGGCGGAAGGCTACGGCTTCGAGCTGGACTACGAGCATTCCTATCCGGCGGTGGTCAACCATCCGGAGGCCGCGCGCCGCGTGGTCCGGCTGGCGGCGGCGGTGCTCGGCGCGCAGCGCGTGGGCCCCATGGCCGCGTCCCGGGCCTGGGCCGAGGATTTTTCCTACTACCTGCTGGAGCGGCCCGGGGCCTACTTCTTCCTGGGCGGCGGCTCGCCCGACCCCGCGCCCGGCGAGCCCCTGCGCGGCGCGGGCGAGCCTCTGCATTCCCCCCGCCATGCCTTTGACGAGGCAGCCCTGCCCGCCGGGGCCGCGGTCCTCGCCGCCCTGGCCCTGGCCCCGTAGGGGTCTTCGCCGCAGGCGCACCAAAAAGTTTGGGAGAGTCCAGAGAACCCTTTCCAAAGGGTTCTCTGGCCGCCGGAGGCCTCCTAAAGCGCGGTCAGTTCCATGGCGCCCCACGCGCCCAGGTTCGGGCCGCACTGGGCCAGCACGCCGTCCAGGCCCAGGGGCGCGAGTTCCTGCGCCGTCTCCAGCACCCTCTGCACGTCCTCGCCGTGGCGCAGCAGATTGCACAGGGCCGTGGCCGCCGCGTCGGCGAACGCGCCGCTCCTGGCGCGCACGGCCACCAGCTCGCCCGCGCCCAGGCTCAGGGAATGGCCGATGGTCGCCGAGGACGAGCACAGGGCCACGGGAAAATCCTCGGGCCCCAACCGCACGCCCAGCCGCGCGCCCCCGGCCGGATCGGCCAGCAGCCCCACCACTCGCTCGCGCAGCGAGCACAGGAACACGTCCCCGCCGTTTTCCACCAGCGCCTCGGGCGTGCGCCCCGGGCCGTCCCCCAGCAGCCCGCGCGCCACGCGCTCGGCGATGGCCCCGGCCACGGCGGCCATGGGCCCCACGTCGCACGCGCGTCCGGCCGCGCACATGTCGCGTACGATCTCGGGCGCATCGTCCGGCGCGTCCAGCGGAACCAGGCTGGTGGCGAATTCGGGGCAAAGCTGGATGTAGGCCTTGAGCAGGCCGCGCTGTTCGCGGGCGATGCGCGCGGCCGCGTCGCTGAGGTCCGCGTGCGCGGTGATCAGCAGGTCGGTCTGTTCCAGGACCACCTGGAAGCGCACCTCGCCCGAACGCGGGCGGCACTGGGCGCGGTAGGTGCGCGCGCTGGCGGTGTGCACGGCGGGCTTGGGCGCGCCCGATTTGCGGGCGCCGGAACGGGCTGGTTTGCGGTCGGTTCGGGACATGGCGGTGCGGCCTTGGGCGGGTCCGTTCGGGCGCGGGTCAGAAGACCACCACCACGTTGAGGTCACGCACCGGCGTGTGCGGCGCTCCGGCCAGGGCCCGCAGCAGGGCCGCGTCCCGGTCGCCGAGGGTCAGGCCGCCGTCGGCGGCCAGCCCGGCGGGCTTGATGGTCAGGGGCGACGCGCCCGCGCGCGCGCTCCGCTGGGCCTGGGACAGATCGCGGAAGTAGCGCACCGCGCCGCGCCGGGCCAGCCCGGCGCCGTCCGCGTCCGGTGGCGGATACAGGGTCGCGCCCGTAGCGTCGGCCAGACGCGGGTTCAGGCTGGGCGTGAAGTTCAGGCCCCGCGCGTCGACCACGATGCCGGTGTGCCCCAGGGCCGCGGCCTGTTCGGGAGTTGGACCGGGGAGCGGGGCGGACGTGGGTGCGGTCGGCGCTGCGGCGGCCGAGGGAGCGGGCGCGGGCGGCGCGGACGGAACGGGTTGCGCAGGGAGGGGCGGGGCGGCCGGGGCGGGCGCAGCCGCCGCGACGGCCGACGGAGCGGGCACGGGGCGCTCCTCCAGGTGGCGGAGGCGTTCGGCCAGGGCGCGGTGCGCGGCGCGCAGGGTTTCGAACTGCGCGGCCAGCGCGGCGTCGCGGTCGGCGGCGGCCCGGCCCTCGACGTCGGAGACTCCGGCCTGCTGCTGGGCTTGCTGTTGGGCCTCCTGGCGGTTCAGGCGCGCGGCCTCGTCCAGGAGCCGGTCCAGTTCGTCGAGCCGCGCGGCCATGGTCCGGCTGGCGCGGCGTTGCTCGGCCAGTTCGGCCTCCAGCGCGGCGACCCGCAGTTCCAGGGAGCGGCTGCGCGCCAGGGCCTCGCGCGCAGCCGGGTCGGGGCCGGACGCGGGTGCGGGGGCGGGGGCGACGGCGGGACCCGGGCCGGGTGCGGCCCGTGGCGCAAGGGGCGGCGCGGACCGCAGGACCTCGACGAGATTGCCGGTCAGGGGCAGGGAGGCCACGGCGCGCACCGAGCCGTCCGGCCGCAGGGTCAGCGCCTCGATCTGCGCGCCGCGCAGCACGCCGGCGACCGCGCTGCGCACCGTGTCGCTGGCGGTCATGAAGTCGCGCACCATGGTCTGCGCGTCCATGCGCACGCTGCCCACGACCTCCAGGAGGTTGCGCCTCGCGTCGAGCATGGCGGCGCGCTCAGCCATGGCGCGCGCCCGGGCCGGGTCGGCGGCCGTGGCGGGCGGCACGCCCGTGCCCGTGGCCACGGCGCGCATGGTGGTCCAGTCGATGAGCCCGAACGTGCCCACGCGCTCCACGGCGTGGTCCGCGGCCACGGTCGGCGCCTCGGCCGCCGGGCCGTGCGGGTCGGCCTCGGCCGCCGTGGCCACGGCCGGAGCGGACGCCGCGCCGCACAGCGCCAGCGCGGCGCAAAGCGCCAGCGCGCGCAGGCCGGACCGGACTGGCCGGAGCGCATATTGGGGAACGAGATTCGTCATTGCACCCCCTTGGCAATGGCCGAAGGTTGGGGCGTGGGCTCGGCGGAACCGCCGTCCGTCGTGTCGAGGCAGGACGCGGGCAACCCCGCGAGCGGCGCGTCCGCGCGCACCGCGCCCAGGAACCGGCCGGGCGCGGGGACCGTGGCGGCGGTCGCCGTTGCGTTTGCGCCGTCCACGGGGTCGGCCCAGGCGTTGGCCGAGAGGTCCAGCTCCACGCTGGAGAAATTTTGGACGTCAAAGGGCGTGTTGTCCAGAAAGAGGTTGGCGCGGAAGCGCGGCGCGGGCGCGCCCTCGGCCACCACCGCGCCCATGCCCCGGTTGTGGGCGAAGCGCGAGCACGTGACCACGGGCCGCGCCCCGTCGCCGAGCAGCAGGGCGGCCTGGCCCGCGCCCTCGATGCGCAGCCCGGTCAGCTCCGGGGCCGCGTGGCGCACCTCCAGGGCCACGGCGGCGTTGACGATGGCCACGTGGCGCAGCAGGGCGCGCGCGGGCGCGTGCAGTACGACCCCGTCAAAGGCCCCGGGCCCGGCGTTGTCCTGGGCCGGGATCAGACGCACGGGCGCGTCCGGCTCGCCGAAGGCCGCCAGCGCGCCGCCCTCGACCGTCAGCCGTGCGCCCGGCGCGAAGCGCAGCACGGCCCCGGGCCCGAGGTAGAGCGCCCCGCCGCGCACGATGCGCGTTGCGCCGTGCACGGCGCACGGGCCGTCCCCGGCGCGGAGCAGCAGGGGGCGCGCGATGGTCTCGGGCAGGGCCGCGCCCGGCGCGTCCAGCGCGGCCAGCCCGGGCTCGGGTGCGGGCATGGCCGTGACCGGCGCGCCGAAGGGCCCGGCGTTGCCCGCCGCATCCACGGCGCGCACGCGCACGGCCAGAGGCGCGAAATTCTCCAGCCCGGCGAGTTCGGCCCGGCCGCCGGTCGTGCGCGCCATGGGGCCGAAGGGCCCGTCCGGCGCGGGCCCGGCCTGGACCTCGTAGGCCGTGCCCGGGCCGTGGTCCACGGGCCGCCAGCGCACGCGCAGGCTTTGGTCAGCGCCCACGGCGTCCAGGATGGCGGGCGCGGCCGGGGGCAGCCCGTCCAGGTTCAGCGGCCCGCCCGAGAGCACGGCCTGGGCCGCGCCGCCGCCGGAGCGCTCCAGCCGCGCCACGGCCGTGAGCCCGTAGGCCTCGGCCCCGGGCGGCACGGGCAGCACGGCGCGGTAGAAGGCGCGGCCCGCCAGGTATGCGCGCACGCGCGCGCCGTCCATTCCCGCCTGGGCTGCGCGGGCATCCGGTCCCGCCTGGGCTGCGCGGGCATCCGGTCCCGCCTGGGCTCCGCCGCCGTCCGTCCCAGGCCGGGCTCCGCCGCCGTCCAGTGCCGCCAGACGCGCCAGGGCCGTGTCCACTGCCCGGGCGCGCAGGGCCGGGGCCAGGGGGGCCATGTCCAGCGTGGCATACGTGGAGCCGTCCGGCCGGTACACCGTGGCCACGGCGCGCGCGCCCGGGTCGCCGACCACGGTGAGCAGCGCGCCGCGCCCCGCGCCCAGGGTCAGCCCGGGCGTGCCGTTTCCGTTGTCTTTGCCGGTGGCGTTGCTTCCCGGCGCGCCCGGCGTCGCCTCGTCCGGTCCGGCCGCGAAGAGATCCAGGCGCGGCGGCAGGGCCGCCGGGGGCGGGGCCAGCTCGCGCGGCAGGTGCGCGGTCAGGGTGGCCACGATCTCGCGAAAGGCCTCGTCGGTCTCGCGCAACAGCTGCACGGGCCGCAGGTTCCAGGCCGAGGCCAGGGCGCCCAGGGCCAGCCCCACGGGCGTGACGTCCACCCCGCCCGCCAGGGCGCGGCTCACGTACTGCGCGCTCCAGAGCACCTCGCCCGTGGTCAGGTCCGTCATCGTCACGTCGCAGCCCACGGCCACCTGGGAGACCAGGCCCACGTACATGCGGTCGAAGTGCGTCACGCGGCCCTGGACCACGGCGTCCACGTCCAGCACGTCGCGCAGCGCGCGCGGGTCCGTGTCCATCTGCAGTTCCACCTCGGCGGGCGAGAGCAGCCCGGCGCGGGCCAGGCGCGCATCCACGTCGGCCAGCTCCACGTCGCGCAGGGGCAGGGCCGCCAGATGGTTGTAGAGCCCGCGGCGCACGATGTCCGTGGGCGCGGCGTCCTCGGGCACGAAGGACCACTGCGTGGGGTCGCCGGAAAAGGGCAGCACGGCGATGGAGCGGGGCGGGTGCGTGGCGAGCCGCTCGGAGACCTGGTATTCGCCGCTGAAGGGCACGGCGGCGTCGGCGGACGTGGCGTTGGCGGCGGAGTGCGCCGGGGCGCGGCGCATGGTGGCGCAGCCCGACGTCAGCGCCGGGAACAGCGCCAGGGCCGCCAGGAGGGCCACAAGCACGAGGGGCGGCGGGGAGGCCGCCGGGGCGACGGTTCTGCGCATGACTGCCACGGGTTGCGGTTGGACGGACGGCCGCCCGCGGCGCGCTGCGCCGGACGGCAGGCAACGATAGAAAGCTTCTGGCGGTTTTGCAAGACGCGTTCCACGCCGGGGCGGCTGCTCGCGCCGCCCGGCCGGGCCGGGTTTGCGGGCGCAGCCGCGGGCGGCGGTGGCGGCGGGCGAACCGCGCGCCGGAAAGCGACGGAAACCGGACGCCCGGGCAGGCCCGGCGGGACAGGCTTGGCGCAAACGGTCCGGCGAAAGCGGTTCGGCAGAAATGGGGAAGAAGAGACGGGGAAGAAGAGGCGAAGAAAGGCGGCCCGGCCCGGCGCTCAGCGGCCCAGCCGCTCGCGCACGAAGCGCACGTAGGGCTCCAGGCCCGAGGGCACATCCGCGGGCCAGGTGAAGGGCCCGGGCGCCGGCTCGGCGGCGGCGGCGCGGATGCGTTCGGCCAGTTCGGCCGGGTCGTCGGCCTGCACCGCGCGCCAGCGCTCGGGCAGGAAGAACGAGGACCCGTCGTCCACCGAGCCGATCACGCGGCAGCCCGAGGCCAGGGCCTCCAGGATGGTGTTGGAGCAGGTGTCGTAGAGCGAGGGCATGGCGAACACGTCGGTGGCGTGGTAGAGCCCCACCATGTCGTCCACGCGGCCCAGGAAGCGCACGCGCCCCTCCAGGCCCAGGGCGCGGGCCTGGCGCGCGAAGCGGCCCGGATTGCGGCCCCCGGCCACGAAGAGGTGAAAGTTCTCCGGCAGTTGCGCCATGGCTCCGACGACCCCGCCGAGACCCTTGCGCGGAAAGGCCGTGCCCGCCAGGGTCACGGCGGTCATGCCCTCGGGCATGCCGAACCGCTCGCGCGCCGCGCCGCGCTCGGCGTCCGTGGGCGCGTGGAAGCGGTCCAGGTCCGGCCGGTTGTAGATCACCGTGATCCTGGAGGCGTCGAACCAGGGATGGGCGTGCTGGATCCATTCCACGGTCTTGTGCGAGACCGCGATGACGTGCTTGGCGTGGCGCAGCTGTTCGCGCTCGATGCGCGCGATGACCGCGCTGACCGGGTCGAGGCGGCGCGAAAGGGTCTTGAGCAACCGCGCCGGGCCCGCGGGCCACGCGCGCGCGGAAAGTTCCCAGAACACGGAGAGCGGCCCGCCGGAAATGCGCAGCACGTCCTGGCGCAGGGTCTTGCCCAGGCCGATGGAGAGGTCGTAGTTTCCGGCGGCCCGGGCGCGCTCCGCCGCCAGGGCGAACCAGGCCACCTTGCCCGCGCGCACCACTCCGGCGCGGCCCACGGTCACGGGGCGCACGCCCGGCGGCGGATCGTTCTCCACGCGCGCGCAGATGAAGTCCACGGCCAAGCCGTCGGCGGCCAGTTCGCGCGCCAGGCGCCAGCCGAAGCCTTCGACGCCACCGTAGCGGGACAGGCGCGGCAAAAGGAGGGCAATGCGGGGAGTCGTCATGGGAATCGGTGTGCGCGGCGGGTTGTGCGCCGCGCAAGGGCCTCTTACGCACAAATGCGCGGCTTGTAAATTGAACGCCGAGCGGACCGCGCCGTCTTTTTTGGGCAGCAACCTGCGGCGTTGCGCATGGCCCGGCCCCGGCGCGCGACGCCGACCGCCTCGACACCCGCGCCGCTTCCCCGTATGAAGGGAGCGCGGCGGAAAGCGCCCCATTGCCGGGGCCGGGCGCAGCCGCCTGCAAGATCGTATCGCAAGGAGCGACGGGGACCATGCAACCACCTTCCCAGGCACACATCCCTTCCCAACCGTACTTCAAGACCGGCGCGCGCGAGCGGCTGGCCGGGCCCGGGCCGGTGCGCGTGGAGCTGGGCTGCGGCCCGGTGCGCACGGTTCCCGGCGCCGTGACCATGGACATCTTCGACTGCGAGGCCGTGGACGTGGTGGCGGACCTGTCGCACGGCATCCCGCTCGACGACGCCAGCGTGGACGAGGTGCACTCGCATCATTTCCTGGAGCACGTGCCGGACCTGGCCGCCTTTCTGGCCGAGGTGCACCGCGTGCTCCGGCCCGGCGGGCTGTGCGCCGGGACCGTGCCGCACTTCTCCAATCCCTATTTCTATTCCGACCCCACACACCGCGTCTTCTTCGGGCTCTACACCTTCAACTACTTCTCCTCGTCCTCGGCCCCGTTCAAGCGCCGCGTGCCGCACTACCTGAACGCCACGGACTTTGCCGTGGAGGGGATCGAGCTGGTCTTCCGCTCTCCGTTCAAGGGCCGCAACCTGTTCAAGCGCGCCGTGGGCTGGGCCGTGAACCGCTGCCGCTACACCCGCGAGTTCTACGAGGAGAATTTTTGCCACCTGGTCCCGGCCTACGAAATCCGCTTCGCGCTGCGCAAGCGCGCCTGAACGCCATGGCCGCACCGCGCGTCACGATCATGATCCCGACCTACAACCAGGCCCGCTACGTGGGCCGGGCAGTGGAGTCGGCCCTGGCCCAGGACTGGGAGAACCTGGAGGTGGTCGTGGGCGACGACGCGTCCACGGACGCCACGGCCGAGGTTCTGGCCCCGTACCTGGGCGATCGGCGCGTGAGGTATTTTCGCAACGAGAAAAACCTCGGCCGCGTGGCCAACTACCGCGCCGACCTCTACGACCGCGCCACGGGCGACTGGGCCATGAACCTGGACGGCGACGACTGGCTGACCAACCCGGGCTACGTCTCCCGGGCCATGTCCATCGTGGCGCGCAACCCCGGCGTGGCCCTGGTCTTCGGCGACCAGGCCGAGCTGGACGAGGACGAGGATGCCGTCGAGGGCGACGCGGGGAGTGACGAGCCACGGGGGCGCTTCAAGGAGAGCACCTGCGACAAGGACCTGCCCGAGGTCATGGACGGCACCGAACTCTTCCTGCTCCTGCCCGAGCGGCGCATCAGCCTCTACCACCTGACCTGCGTCTACGACCGGCGCAAGGCCATGGACCTGGACTTCTACCGCTGCGACATCCTCAGCGCGGACTGGGAGTCGCTTTTCCGGCTGTTGCCGGGCAACCGGGTGGGGTACGTGGGCGAGGTGGCCGGGGTCTGGCGCGGCCACGGGATCAACGCCACGGCCAACAAGGACCGCGCCCAGCGGCTGGCCAACCTGCGGAGCCTCACGGGTCCGGCCGAGCATGCCGTGGCGGGCGGGTTCCTGACCCCGGAGCAGGGCCGGGCCTGGCTGGCCGGGATGCTCCGGCGCAAGGGGTTCGAGGACGCCTACGGACTGCTCAAGCGCGGCGACGCCGAGGGGTTCCGGGCCTACATGGCCCGCGTGCGCGAACTGGACCCGGCCACGGCGGACCGCATCCTGCGCGTTCCGCGCCTGGCCGCGCGCCGCGCGCGACTGTTCCTCTCGCGCCTGTTCCGGTAGCACCTGCCAGGGGCCGGGTCTGACCGGGCCTTGCCACGCCCGTTGTTTTCTCTTTTCCCCTCATTTCCGCAGTCCGGTGGGCGCGATGACGCCCCGGAACGCCGCGCAGGGCGCGTGCTTCCAAGGCAGTGACAGTCGATGAAGTGAAACGCGTGAAAATGTCAGCGGCGTTTGGCGGCGACCAGGTCCCGATAGATGGCCGTGAGGCGTTCCAGGTACTTTTCCAGGGTGAATTCCCCGGCCTTTTCCAGGGCCGCGGCGCGCATGGCCGCGTGGCGCGCGTCGTCCGTGAGCAGGGAGATCAGGGCATCCGCAAAGCGGTCCTCGTCCAGGGGCAGGACCAGGGCGGAATCGCCGCAGACCTCGCGCGAGGGCACGTGCTCGCTGATGACCGCGGGCAGGCCGCAGGCCATGGCCTCCACGTGGGTGATGGGGAAGCCCTCGAAGAGCGAGGGCATGACCAGCACGTGGGCGGCGCGCATGTACGCGGCCACGTCCTTGCTGTAGCCGGGCAGGAACGCCGCGCCCGCCAAACCGGCCGCGCGCACCTGGGTTTCCAGCCGCTCGCGCTCGCCGCCGTCGCCCAGGATCACCAGGCGCACGGCCGGGTATTCTTGGCGCACCTTGGCGAACACGCGCAGGAGAAAGTCAAAATTTTTCTGCGCCACCAGCCGTCCCACGGCCAGCAGGGTCTTCTTGCCCGGTCCGCCCATATCGCTCATGTCGCGCGGGGGCACGTCCAGCTTGGCCTGGTCGATGGCGTTGTAGAGCACCCGCACGGGCCGCCCGGCCGCGTTGTGGTCCAGGGCCACGGTCTCGGCCGCGCCTCGGGACACGCACAGGTACAGGTCCGTGGCCCGGGAGAGCAGCTTGTTGGCCGCCACGCGCGTCCACTTCTTCTCGCGCTTGACGTTCCTGATGTGCGTGATCACCGGAACGCCCAGGCCCAGGGCGGCCAGACGGCCGAAGTAGTCGCCGGAAAAGTGCAGGGTGTGGACGATGTCCGGCGCGATGTCGCGCAGCACGGCGCGCAGCTTCACGGCCGTGCCCAGCCGGTGGGTGGCCAGGTCGTGCGTGGAGGAGCCCACGCAGCGCACGTCCAGGCCGGAGTCCACGTAGTCCTGCAGGCGCACGCCGGTGCCCGAGACGTTGACCACCACGGGCTCGATCTCGCCCGCGGCGCGCAGGGCGTGGCAGGTGTCGAAGAGCCAGCTCTCCACCCCGCCGAAGGGCAGGCCGCCGATGACGTAGGCCACGCGCATCAGGCGCGTTCCCGCGGCGCGGCGGAGCGCCCTTTCGGCATGGCGGCGCCCTTGCGCCCGAACCAGAGCCCGGCCATGAGCGCGACCCAGAGCCTGAAGGCCGCGCCGTGCGCGCCGGAGAGGTGCGCGCGGTAGAGCGTCTCCACCCGCGAGCGGCGCAGGAAATCCCAGACCGGGTTGGCCGCGTCGGCCAAAAGGTGCTCCATGCGCTCGCGCAGCGGCTCGCGCAGCCAGGCCGCCACCGGAATGGCGAAGCCCTGCTTGGGCCGGTAGATCACGTCCGGCGGCAGGAACTTTTCCGCCAGGTGCTTGAGCAGCCGTTTTTCCGCGCCCGCGCCGCGCATGCCGGGCGTGAGCTTGAGCGCGGGGGCCAGCGCGCAGGACAGGGCGAAGACCTCCTGGTCCAGCAGGGGCGAGCGCGCCTCCAGCGAGGAGCGCATCGAGGCCGCGTCCATCTTGGGCAGCAGGTCGCCGGCCAGGTAGTGCCGCCAGTCCAGGGAAAAGAGTTTTTCGCGCACGTCCGGCAGGTCCAGGTCCACGTCCAGGAGCAGGGCGCGTTCGAAGGTGGCGCGAACCCCGCGCGTGGCGGCCAGGAAGTCTTCGCGGTAGAACGCCGGGCGGTTGCGGGCGTCGATGAAGTCGCCGAAGCGCAGCACGCGGTGCAGGGCCGAGACCCCGCGCAGCACGCGGTCCGGCAGCCCGTCCAGGGCGCTGGGCAGGGGCAGCCGCTCCCAAAGGTCCTCCAGCCCCAGCCCGGCCAGGTACAGGGCCTCGGCCATGGCCCCCAGGGCCCGGCGCGGCCCGGCGGCGTTGTACTTGCGGTAGCCGCCGAAGGCCTCGTCCCCGCCGTCGCCGCCCAGGACGACCTTCACGTGCTTGGCCGCCTCGGCGCAGACCAGCAGCGAGGGCAGGGCGGACTTGTCGCCGAACGGCTCGCCGTAGGCGTCCACGGCGCGGTCCAGCCAGGTCAGCGCCGCGCCCGGGTCGAGCATGGTCTCGTTGTGCAGGGTGTCGTAGCGCCGGGCCACGGTGCGCGCGTGCGGCAGCTCGTTGCAGGTTTCCTCGGCAAAGCCCACGGAAAAGGTGCGCAGCCGTCCGGCCCCTTCCTGGGCGGCCAGGGCCGTGACCAGTCCGGAATCCACGCCGCCCGAGAGCAGCACGCCCACGGGCACGTCCGCGCGCAGCCGGATGCGCACGGCCTCGCGCAGCACGCTTTCGGCGCGTTCCAGGGCCTCGGCCTCGTCGGTGATGCGCTCGCCGTCCGGCGGGAAGGGCGGCTCCCAGTAGCGCTCCATGTGCAGCACGCCGTCGCGCCAGACCGCGAAGTGCGCGGGCAGGAGCTTGCGCGCCTGCTTGTAGATGGTGAAGGGCGCGGGGATGAACTGGTAGCCGAAGAAGAGGTCCAGGGCGGCCGGGTCCAGCTCCAGGTCCATGGGCGAGGCCGCGGCCAGGGCGTCCAGCTCCGAGGCGAAGCAGATGCTCGTGCCCGCGTCGGCAAAGACCAGGGGCTTCTTGCCCAGCCGGTCGCGGGCCAGGAACAGGGCGCGGTTCTCCGCGTCCCACAGGCCGAAGGCGAACATGCCGCGCAGGAGCGGCAGGCAGTCCGGGCCCATGCGCGCCCACAGGCGCAGCAGCACCTCGGTGTCCGAGGTGGAGAAGAAGGGCTCGTCGGCGAGGTACTGTTCCTTCAGTTCGAGATAGTTGTAGATCTCGCCGTTGAAGGTCAGCACGTAGCGGGGTGCGTCGCGCCCGCCCAGGAGCATGGGCTGGTCCGCGCGCGGGTCCAGGTCGATGATCGCCAGGCGCGTCTGGGCCAGGGCGCAGCAGCGCCCGTCGGTCCAGAACCCCTGGGAGTCCGGGCCGCGGTGGCGCAGCCCGTCCAGGGGCAGGGCCCCGGGCGCGTACCCGGCGGGCGGCGGAGCGCCCGCATAGCCGATGATGCCGCACATTTTCCTGGTTGCCCTCTGCGTTGTTGTCGGACCGGGCGTGGTCCGTGCATGCTCCGTGCGTGGTCCGGGCGTGGTCCGGGCATGGTCCGGGCGTGGTCCGGGCGTGGTCCGCGCGCCGGGCGCGATTGTGCCCGCGACCGGAAAAAAGCGCAACGTGCGCCACGGCTCCGGGGAGCGCGGGGCCGGGCGCGGCGCGTCCGGCCCCGCTTCGCGGAGAACGCCGCCTACAGCGCGGCCAGCGCGCCCTCCAGGTCCTCCAGCAGGTCGGCCACGTCCTCGATGCCCACGGACAGCCGCGCCAGGGTGTCGGTCACGCCGATGGCCAGCCGCTCCTCGCGCGTCATCTTGTAGTGCGAGGTCTCGGCCGGGAAGGTGATCGTGGACTCCACGCCGCCCAGGCTGATGGCCGAGGCGATGACGGACAGCCGCTGCACGGCCGCGCGGGCCGCCTCGGGAGAATCGCCCAGCTCGAAGGAGACCATACCGCCGAAGCCGCGCATCTGGCGCGCGGCCGCCGCGTGGCCCGGATGGCTCGGCAACCCCGGGTAGTGCACCGCGCCGATCTTGGGATGGCGCTCCAGGTATTCGGCCACGGCCAGGGCGTTGGCGTTGTGGCGCTCCATGCGCACGGCCAGGGTCTTCATGGACCGCTCCAGCAGATAGCTGTCGAAGGGCGCGAGCGACGTGCCGATGTTCACGGCGGTCTCGCGGATGGCCTTCATGCGCGCGGCGCTGGTGACCACGGCCCCGCAGTTGAGGTCCGAATGGCCGGAGAGGTACTTGGTGCCCGAGTGCATGACCACGTCGAAGCCCAGGTCCAGGGGATTCTGGTTCATGGGCGTGGCGAAGGTGTTGTCGATGCACAGGACGGCGTCGGGGTTGGTCTCCTTCACGGCGCGCGCCGTGGCCGCCAGGTCGATGATCTTCAGGGTCGGGTTGGTGGGCGACTCCAGGTGCACCAGCGTGGTCCCGGGCCGCACGGCGGCGGCGATGGCCTCGGGGTCGGTCTCCGGCACCAGGGTGTAGGCCAGGCCGAGGCGCTCCATCTCCGCGAGGATGAAGTGGTGCGTGCCGCCGTAGAGGTCGGCCTGGAACACGGCGTGCGCGCCCGGGCGCATCATGGCCAGGATGGGGATGGTGATGGCCGCCAGTCCCGTGGCCAGGACCAGCCCGGCCTCGCCGTGCTCCAGGGCCGCGATCTTGTCCGCCGGGGCCTGCTGCGTGGGGATGTTCATGTAGCGCGGGTAGCACGTCTCCGGGGCCTGCGGGTTGGGCTGCAGGTAGGCCGAGGACATGTGGATGGGCGTGTTCACGCCGCCCACGGCCGGGTCGATGCGGGTGCCGGAATGGATGCAGTTGGTGTTCGGGCGTCTGGTGGCCGAGGACATGGAAGGCTCCTTTGCGCTTGCGGGTTGCGGGGCGGCCGGGTTGCGACGAACGGGCCGTCAGGTTCGGGAAAGACCGGTGCGCTCGCGCGAGGCGGCGAACCGGCGGCCCAGGGCGGGCGCGAGCGTGGGCAGGGCCACGCCCGCCAGGATGCACGCGGCCCCCAGGGCCTGCAGCCAGGCCACGGACTCGTCCAGCAGGGCCCAGGCCGCGATCGTGGTGGCCACGGGCTCCACCGAGGCGAAGAGCGAGGCGTGCGCCGAGCCGATGCGCTCGATGGCCGTGAAGAGCAGGCCCAGGGCCAGGACCGTGGGCACCAGGCCGATGAGCACGCCGATGACCAGGCGCGGCGCGGTCAGGCGCAGCAGGACCGAGGGCTCGCCGATGACCAGGAAGCCCAGGGCCGTGGCCGCGAAGACGTAGAAGGTCACGGTCAGGGGATGTTCGTTGCGCAGCACGACCTGCAGGGCCAGGGCGTAGACGCACCACAGGGCCATGGCCGCGCCCGCCAGGACCAGCCCCTGCCAGGGCGCGGCGCGGGTGAAGGCGTCGTAGCAGACCAGGGCGCAGCCCGCCGTGACCGCCACCAGCGCGGCCCGGACCGCGCGGCCGGGCCGCAGGCCGAAAAAGGCCGCCGCGCCCAGGGTGATGCCCACGGGCGAGCAGTAGATGATCAGGATGGCCGTGGAGGCCGGAAGCAGGGCCAGGGACTTGAAGAACAGGGTGGACTGGACGCAGAACAGCCCCAGGCCGAGCCCGGCGCAGCGCGCCAGCGTGCCCGCTCGCACGCGCAGCAGCCGGGGCGAGCGCAGCAGCAGAAAGCCCAGCAGCAGCCCCGTGGCGAAGACGAAGCGCACGGGCAGCAGCTCCATCTCGGTCATGCCCTGGGCGTAGGCCAGCTTGGCCAGCACGCCGAGCATGCCGTAGCACGCTCCGGCTCCCAGGGAGAGCAGCACGCCGGTCCAGAGGGGGCCCGACGGGGGGGCGGCGGCCGGGGCGTTGGTGGAGGGTCCGCTCATGGCCGTGGTGTAGCAACGCCCCCGGGCGCTGGCAACCGGCAATGCGGGGAGGCGGGGAGTGCGGAAAAATCACGCCGCGCGCCCGGCGCGCACTGGACGGGGCCGCGCGGCCCGCGTATCCTGCAACGGTGCGGCTCCTCCCGGTTTCGGGCGGGGCGCGCGCAGGAGGCGGCGGCCTTCCGGCCGCCCTTGGGGACATGTCCTTTCAGCATCCTCCAGCATCCTCCAACATCCTCCAGCGTCCTTCAGCATCCTTCAGGAGCCCCTCATGGCCGACGAGAAATACCGCATCGAGACCCTGGCCCTGCACGCCGGGCACGTGCCCGACAGCGATACCCTGTCGCGCGCCGTGCCCATCCACCAGACCACCAGCTACCTGTTCCGCGACGCCGGGCACGCGGCCGGGCTCTTCGCCCTCAAGGAGCCGGGCTACATCTACACCCGGCTGGGCAACCCGACCACCGACGTGCTGGAGAAACGGCTGGCCGCGCTGCACGAGGCTTCGGCCGCCGTGGCCACGGCCTCGGGCATGGCCGCGGTCTTCTACGCCGTGGCCGCCATCGCCTCCCAGGGGCAGAACATCGTCTCCGGGGCCAACCTCTACGGCGGCACGCACACGCTCTTCGAGCACACCCTCAAGCGCTTCGGCGTCGAGGTGCGCTTCGTGGATTCCTCGGACCCGGCCAACTTCGCCGCGGCCATCGATGCGGACACGCGGCTGGTCTACACCGAGGCCATCGGCAATCCGCGCTGCAACGTGGACGACCTCGCGGCCATCGCCGCCGTGGCCCACGCGGCGTCCGTGCCCTTCGTGGTCGACGCGACCACGGCCCCGCCGCCGATCTGCAACGTCTTCGACCACGGCGCGGACATCGCGGTCTATTCCCTGACCAAGATCATCGGCGGCCACGGCACGGCCATCGGCGGAGCGGTGGTCGAGGGCGGCCGGTTCGACTGGGGCGCGGCGGGCAAGTTCCCGGAGATCACCGACCCGGATCCCACCTACCACGGCCTGAATTTCTGGCAGGCCCTGTGCGACCTGGAGGGCACGCCCTGCACGGCCTTCTGCACCAAGCTGCGCACCGGCCTGATGCGCGACATCGGGGCCGCGCCCGCGCCCATGAACAGTTTCCTGATCCTCCAGGGGCTGGAGACCCTGCCCCTGCGCGCCCGCGCGCACTGCGCGAACGCGCGCCGCGTGGCCGAGTTCCTGGCCGGGCACCCGGCCGTGGGCTGGGTCAACTACGCCGGGCTCCCGGGCCATCCGGACCACGAACGCGCCGAGCGCTATTTCCCGCTCGGCCCGAGCGCGGTCTTCGGCTTCGGCGTCAAGGGCGGCATCGAGGCGGGCCGCCGCTTCATCGGCGCGGTCAAGCTCTGCTCGCACCTGGCCAACATCCTGGACGCCAAGACCCTGGTCATCCACCCGGCCTCGACCACGCATTCGCAGCTGACCCCCGCGGAGCTGGCCCAGGCCGGCGTGCCCGAGGACATGGTGCGCATTTCCGTGGGCATCGAGAACGCGGAGGACATCATCGCGGACTTGGACGCGGCCCTGCGCGTCTCGCAGGCGGCGTAGCACCGCCACGCACCGCAACGGCGCGGAGGCGGCGGCCGCGCGCATGCAGCGCGGCCGCCGCCCGGGCCGGAACCCGCAAAAAAGAAAGGCCGGAGCGAGCTCCGGCCTTTGTTGTTTGTGAGGCGCGTCGGGTGCGACTACACCTTGGTGACGTTCAGGGCTTTCATGCCCTTGTCGCCCTCCTCGATGTCGAAGCTGACACGCTGTCCTTCCTGCAGGGTCCGGAAACCCTCGTCCTTGATGGCAGTGTAATGGACGAAAACATCTTCCCCTTCGTCCCGTTTAATGAAGCCGAATCCCTTTTTTTCGTTGAACCACTTCACAACACCTTCGTGACTCATAATGCTACTCCCCGTTTGCGTGTGCCACAGGATGCGGCCTACACATGCTTACCTTCGCCGTATCGGGAATTGGTGAGAATGGCAAGAAAAATGTGCGGTTATTCGATATATGCAAGTGGCTGCGATTTTTGGAGGGATGGGCGGTCGCCGGAAAAAGCCCGGCCGTGCTTTGCGGTCCGGATGAAAATATCGCCTTTACGTATCCGAATTGGGCGCGCCGGGCTGCAACTTCTTCGTCCGGCGCGGCGTGGCGTTTCGGAATGGATCGGCCGTGCGGGGAGCGCCGCTCAAGCGAAATCCTCCGGGCCGAAGCGCGTCAGGGCCACGTGGGCCGTGCGCGTGGGTTCGTAGTCCGCGCGCGCGCCGTCCGCATGGTGGTAGGCGCACAGGAACAGCCCGGGCCTGGGCTCGGCCCACCCCGAATAGCCGAAATCGCCGCCCCAGGCCCCGTTGCCCGCGCGCAGCTCCAGCACCCCGGCCGAGGCGGCCGCGTCCGGCAGCCCGTGCGTTTCGGGGCGGTAGTCCCACTCGTACTCGCGCAGGTGGCGCGGCTCGCGGATCGAAAGATGCGCGTGCAGGAGCCGCGCGGCAAACGGAGCGGCCTCGGGCCGGTGCGCGTCGTCCTTTCGCGTGTCGGCCCGCGCGCCGGGCCGCGCGCCCCGCATGCCGCCGAGCAGCGCGAGCCGCGCGCCCGGCCCCGCGCCGACCTCGAACACCCCCCGCCTGCGGCCGTCGATGCGCAGCGTGACCACGCCCGCGTCGAAGTCCAGGCGGAGGCGGCAGGCGCGGTCCGTGGGCACGGCGATGCGTTGCCCGTCCCGCCCCTGCCGCGCGGCCCGTTCCCGTTGCGCGCCGGGCGCGTGCGGCAACACCCATCCCTGCCCCACCTCGAACCACGCGCCCAGGCGCAGCCCGAAGCCCGGCCCGTTCGCTTCCGCCTCCGGCCCGGCGCTTTCGCCCCCGTTCTCCATGCGCACCACCACCTCCAGCGCGGCGCGCGCCGTGGCCGGGTCCGTGAGCGGCCGCAGGGCGTAGAGCAGGTCGCCTCCGCCCGCCGCGCGCGTCAGGCGCAGCCCGTCGGCGTCCACGCGAGCCGCGCAGCCCCGGCCCACCGCGCCGTGCACGCGAAAGCCCGCGAGCAGGTCGTCGGCCTCGCCCAGCCAGGCCGCCGTGCCCGCGCCCGGGGCCACGTTGCGGTACGTGACCAGCAGCCTGCCCGCGCGCGTCACGCCCAGGCAGGGCCGGTGCCCGATGATCGCCGTGGGCGCGGGGTCGCTCCAGGTGCTCCCCTCGTCGCTGCTCACGCAGGCGTAGCAGGGCTCGAAGACCCCGGTGTTCTCGCGCAGCAGCGCCAGGATCGCGCCGTCCGGCAGCCGCGTCAGCGAGGCCTCGCACAGCGCCAGGCGCGGATCGCAGGACAACACCGAACGCATCTCCCAGGTGCGCCCCTGGTCGCGGGAGACGAAGCAGAGCTGTTCGCACACCGGCTGCCCGGTGGCCGGGTGCGGCGCATCGCCGCGCGGGTAGTGCGCCGTGGTCAGCAGCGTCCCGTCGGCCAGGGGCAGGATGCGGTCCGGGATCACGTGGCGCATGCCGTTCGCGCGCACCACGCTCCAGGAGCGGCCCTGGTCCGGGCTCATGTAGACGGATTTGGGGAAGCCGTCGTCGATGGCCAGCAGCCGGTCGCGCGGCGTGCCCGCGTCCAGGCGCGCGATGCGCGGGCAGTGCGCCCCGCTCGGGTTCAGGGCGCGCGGCGCGGACCACGTCCGCCCAAGGTCGCGGCTCAGGCTCGCAAGCAGCCGTTGGCGTGTGGGATAGTGGCCGTCGGACTCGCGGTACACGACCACCAGCGGATCGCGATCGCCGTCCCCGGCCTGCGCGATGTCCGGAAAGGAAAGATAGTGGCCCGCGCGCGCGTCGATGACCGCATGCCGCGCGGCGTCGTGGTCGATGCTCGGCATGGGGCCACCTTATACCGGCCCGATGCGCGGAGCAACCGGCCGTGGGGGCGGCAAACGGGAGTGTCTAGGAGTATGCCCGAACCGGCGAAGTTGCCGCGAACTGTCCTGGGGCATCCCCACCGGGTGGGGTACTTTTTCGCCGCCGCCGCTTGGAAAGCTTGAGGCGGGATGTCTGAACCGGAAGGAGGTGCTGAAATGTAGAAGATACAGGCGAGATACGTGGAATAATCGATGGAAGTCCGTGAATTCGCATGATTGAATCTGTTCTTCAAAAACAAACAACAATAAGGGAAATAAAATGGTTGATACATCCACAATGTCCCAGGAAGAACTCGATCTGTGGTCGGACATCAACAATCCGAATAACGACGCCGACATGGACGATTGGGCCGACGCCCATAATCCAAACAACGAAGACTACTTGGGCGCATAGCAAGAGAGCAGGGGAGCGTTTACGCTCCCCTGCTCTCCCATTCGGCGTAGCTGACCTCGTTGGCTTCAAACCAGGATGCGTACTCTTGAAATACGTCGACAAGCTCTGATTCGTTTGCGAAATGATGCGGAATATATCTATTTTTATATATTGTGAAGAATTTTTGTAAATATTTAATGACGAAATAGTCATAGAGAATTCTGTCATCCGAACCGAAAAAAGTTTCTCTGATTGCAAACATCGTTTTCCAGCGTGGCAACAAATCGCCGGACACCCATCTCGTTATGTTCTTGCGTTGGCTGTCTGGGTCGATGTCATAGTTTTCCTTGTTGAGAAAACCTGGAAGAGATTCCGCGAATTCCTTAACGTTCTTTGCTCCCGATAGTTCAACGACGCGATCGAAAAAATGTTTTGCCGGTGAAACGAGTTTCCCATTGACGTATTTTGGGATTGCCTTGACGACGCTCGATTGAGCACTCCCCGCGACGTCTCTGGAGTGCAGAAGGGACACCTCCAGCGCGGCAAGGCAATAGAGATGGCTCCTGAGCAATGCGGTCAGTATGTCTCGGGTCGGTCCCGAACCGGCGCTCCGCCGGGTGTCGGCTTCGCAACCACCGAAGAATTTTTCGGAAAGTATCGCCTGTGGAAGGCCGGATTCCCGGAGGCGGGCAAACCAGAAGGGGTTCCCCCTGCTCTTCGCCTCTGCCGCCGCTTGCTTCGCCTCTTCAATGCGCACGATGACGTCGAAGAAGTAGTCGTAGGATTTGGGAAGGCGGCCTTCGGCGCCAAGTTTTATCGCCGTAAAGGCCGTTTTCCACGTCTTTGCCTGGAACGAGCCCATGCAGTTCCGCAGGCGGTCCTCGTCCCAGCCCAGGAACCGGCAGGCGGACTCGACGAGCAGACGTTCGGTGCCTGCTCGCGGCCTCGTTTTCCCGGCAAGCACATTCCTCAACGTGCGTTCGGGTACTGCAGAAAAGAGGGTGGAGAGAAAGGCGGGATATTCCCTTTGGAAAAAAAGGTCGATGAACTCGTCGGGAGAAAGGAACATGGATGTGCTCCGCT
The DNA here is from genome assembly GCA_015709205.1 of Desulfovibrionaceae bacterium. Taxonomy (GTDB): domain Bacteria; phylum Desulfobacterota; class Desulfovibrionia; order Desulfovibrionales; family Desulfovibrionaceae; genus JACCQO01. Next base: position 1,120 of record JACCQO010000034.1, on the reverse strand, counting down.
GCGGGGCCTTTGGGCAATCGGCAGCAACGGTCGCACCTGGCGGTGGGCGTCCGGCATCCCGCGCTCAGCCGCGGTGCTCGGCGCGCAGTGCGGCGATGCGCTCCGCCAGCCAGGAGGCGAAGTTCTCGGCGCGCTCCCGGCTGATGCGCCGGACGCGCGTGGCGGCCTCGGCCACTTCCGCCTCGCTGCGTCCCGTGGTCTTGGTCACCAGAAACTCCTCCACCTCGCCGTCCTCGAGCATAAGCCCGCAGCCGCCCACCGTGCCCACCAGTTCGGCCGCGTGCAGCACCGGCACCGAGACCTTGCACAGCCCGGCGTCGCACTCGTCGATCACCGGCTTGCCCGTGGCGCGCAACTCGGCCAGGAAGGTCTGGTTGACCACCGAACAGATCGCCATGGTCGCTTCGGGCACGGACTTGACCATCGGGCAGATCTCGTTGGCCCAGTTCTCCCAGTCCGAAAGGCGGAAGCCCTCCGCGTCCGTGGCCGCGGCGTTGAAGCCGTAGCTTTCGTGGATTTCCTGTTCCAGGGCGCGCCAGGTGGCGATGGGCAGCAGATCGGTCATCTTCATGGCGATTCTCGGGCTCGACGGTTGGGGCGTCAGGCGCGCTCCGGCGGGGTTCCTCCCCGCGCGCCGGCAGGATAGGATCGGTCGCAGCCGCACGGCGGCCGCTCAGGCACAACGAGGCCATAGGTAGCCACGGGCCGCTCCCCTGTCAACACGACCGTCCCGCAAGGAGGCGACATGGCACGGAAAATCGACAACACCGACGCACTGCACCGCGCCGCGACAAAGGACCTGCGCCGCATTCCCGGCGTGGGCCCGGCCGTGGCGCAGGACCTCCTGGACCTCGGCGTGCGCCGCGTGGACGACCTGCGCGGCCGCGACCCGCAACAGCTCTACGACGAACTCTGCGTCTTCCAGGGCTGCCGCGTGGACCGCTGCATGCTCTACGTCTTCCGGCTGGCCGTCTACTACGCGGAAACACCGCACCCCGACCCCGCCCGCTGCAAATGGTGGCTGTGGAAGGACGAGGCGTGAGACGGAGAGGGGAGAACGGCGAAGGGCCGGGGGGAGGCGGGGAGAGGCGGGACCTCTTTGTAAAGAGGTCCCGCCTCT
>JACCQO010000033.1 GCA_015709205.1 Desulfovibrionaceae bacterium | reverse complement strand
GGACCCCCTCCCCACCCCCACCATCACCCCCCGAAACCCTCTGGCTGGATGAGGGCGTTCTGGACGCTGCGGTCCCGTGGATGCCCGGCCGGGGCGCGCGGGCGCGGAGTGCGCGGGAAGGGTGAAGGATGGTGCGGGCGCGCCGGGCTGCCGCCGCCTTTGGCGGCGGATGCGCCCTGGAGGTCGAAAAGAGGAGGAGGAGTGCGCGGGGCGCGGAATGGGTGCGGACACGGACGGCCCCGCGGTAAAGGAGCGGCCCGGCGTGTCGGCGGCTTGGGCTGTCGTCGCTGTTGGCGGCTGGAACGCCTTGAGTTCGAGGCAAGCAGGGCGTTGGAATGGGGCGGCGGGCGTTGCCGGCGGCTGGAGGAACGCATGGGCCCTTTTGAAAAAGAGGTGTCCGTTTTTTCTCCCTCTTCCTCGGCCCGTCGCCCTTCGGCATCCCGTGAATCCTTCTGGTGGGAGCAGGCCGCAAGAACGGCCGAGAGCGCGGGTGCGGCGGCTGGGAACGAGCGCGAGGGACGCGGAGCGGGAACGGGTGCAGAAGGCGCGGGAATGGGCGCGGGAATGCCGGAGAGACGGCCGGTACGGTGCGGGGCCGCCTTTGGCGGTGGAGGTTTCGGAGGTTTGGAAAAAAGGTGAGGTGCGGTCCGCGTTGGGCGGTCCGCTTGCGAGCGGTCGGTGGTTGCCGGTGCGGATTTTTTGCGGTGGGCAATGGCCGTTCGGCCCGCGCCCGCGGGCCGGTCCCGCCCCATTTTCGCCCGCGGGGCCGAGCGGCCGAACGCGCCCGGCCCAGGCCTCGGCCGCTTCGCGCGGCTCCCTGCCCCGTGTCCCTTGAGGATCGGCAGGTGCGGGGGATGATCCCACGTAGAGCCGGCCGCGCGTTGTCGTATTTCCTTTTCGGCCTCTTCTCCGACGCCTTCCTTCTGCCTTGGCGCATTGCGGTTTTTTGTCATCGGGGCCGGTTCGGCCCGGTTTGCCTCGGTCCGGCCCGGCGACGGAATCGTGGCTTTTCCGTTTCCGGCGGCGTCGGCAAGGCTTGCGGTTGCGCTGCGGCGCCGCGCCGGATCGACGCGCCCGCGCACGGCGCTTGTGCCCCGCGCCAGGGCCCGGGACAAGGGCGAAAACCAACTCTTGGTAATACATATATACTTCAATTCGTATTTCTCAACAAAGAAAAACCGTCTTCGTTAAAAGGGGCGGCTTGGGTTTCGGGATGGCGAAAGAGGTAAGCTGAGATTGTGGGGGCTGGATTGCCGTTGCACGTCGTACGGCGGTGGCACAAGCGTTTTTCGCCGCGCCCACGTGGTGGGTGCGGCTTGGTCGGAGCGGCGGCGGAAAAGCACGCCGGGCGCGGTGGCGGACGGCTGGCGGGATCCGTTTCGGTCCCTGCGATTTGGGCTCGGTGTTGCGGTTTCGTGGCGGCGTTCGCCCGGGCGTGTGGTGCGGCGTCGGGGAACGCCATGGCACGGGGGGGGCGCGCCGTGGGGAATCGGAATCGCGCTTGCGGCCGGCGCGCAGACGTGCCGGACGGGATTCGGCGCGGGCCGGGCGTGCTTGCGGTTGCGGTCGGGACGCATTGCGGCGCGTCTGCGAGCCCAGCCCACGGCCCCCAGTCCACGCGCCCCAGTCGATGTGCCCCGGACGATGTGTTTCGGCCGGTGCGGCGGCCACGGGAGACGGCCCGGTGCGGCTGCCCGAAGCGGTGGTAAGGAACGGCGGCGAGAGGCGGCCGCAGAAAGGCGGGCGCATGTCGATTGGTGGTTGCCGCGCCGCGTACGCCCGGGCCCCGGGGCGTCTTCTCCGCGCATTGCGGCTTTCGTCGGCAAAGGGGTTCTGGTATGCACGGAATCCGGGAGTCAAGCCATGCGAAACCGTGTCCTGTTCCGGCGCGCCGTGCGGGTTGCGCGCCTTCTGCCGTTGGCGGGCGCACTCTGCTGCGTCCTGTTCGCCGCCGCGCCGTCGTGGCGGCCCGCCGCGTCGTTTGCGCCGTCCGTCCTTGCGGAGCGTCCCGTCCCCGTCCGGGCCGCCGCCGCGCGCCTGGGCGCGCTGTGGACCGCGATCTTCGGCCCGGGCGAGGCCTGGGCCGCGCGGGGCAGGGCGAAATCCGCTGGCCGGGCTGTCCCGGCGCTGCGCTGCGAGGTGCGCCAGGCGTTCGGCGGCGTGCAGTCCCCGGCCGTGGCCCGGGCCGAGGCCGAGGCCCGCGCGCGGCGCTGCGTCTGGGACAAGGCGGCCGAGCTGTTGGCGCGCGCGTCCGGCCTGGAATCCGGCGCGGCTTCGCGCCGTGCCCTGGCCGCGGCGTGCGTGGATGTGGTCGTGACCGCGGCCGAGCCGTATGCCGACAAGGGCGCGCACGGCGTGCGCGTGGCGGCCGAGGGTAGATTCGGCGGCCCCGGGCTGGCCGAGGCCGCGCGCGCGGCGGCGCGGCGTGCCCCGCTCCTGGACGAGGCCGCCCGGCTGGTGCGCCGCCAGGACGCCCTGCTCAAGGAATTGGACGCGCGCCCCGCGCGCGTGGCCCCCGGCAAGAAGGGGCCCGGCGCGGCGGGCGCCGGCGGCTCCGCATCCCTGCCCCCGGCGCAGGAGGAGCTGGATGCCGCGACAGCGGCCGCGCGGTTCGAGGCCGACGCCCTGGCGCGGCTCACGGCCCTGGCCTGGTCCGCGCAGCAGCTCGGCGTGCGCCGAGTCGTATTGCGCGCCCCCGGCGCAGTCGCGCCCTCCCCCTCCGCTTCTTCCACCCCCTCCGTCCCCGCCGCGCCGCTCGGGCCGGACGCGGCCCTGGCCGTGCTGGAGCAGGCCGCGCGCCAGAATCCGGACGATCCCTACGCCTGGTACGACCGGGGCGACCTGCTGGCCGCCCTGGACCGGCCGGACCAGGCCGTGCCCGCGTATTCGCGCGCGCTGGAGCTGGCGGGCGCGGCCGCAGGGGACAAGGCAACGCCGCCGGGCTTGCGCGCGCGCCGCGCCGAGGCCTATCGGTTGCTGGGCCGCGCGGACGAGGCCCTGGCCGACCTGGACGCCGCCCTGGCCGCCGATCCGCAGGACACCCGGGCCCTGCTCACGCGCGGCATGCTGCGCGCGCGCCAGGGCCGCTTCCGGGACGCGGCGGCGGATTTCGACGCCGTGCTTGAGCGCGAGCCGGACAACGCCCTGGCCCTGAACCGGCGCGGCCTGGCCCTGGCCAAGCTCGGCCGGTTGGAAGAGGCCATGCGCGACTACGAGCGCGCCGTGGCCCTGGATCCCTCCCTGGGCGAGGATTCCCTGGAGCGCGGGCGCATCTTCATGGAGTTCGGCCAGTTCGACAGGGCGGCCGAGGATTTTTCGCGCGTCCTGCAAAAGGACGCGAAGAATCTCGACGCGTTGGTCGCGCGCGGCGCGTGCCGCCTGGGCCAGAAGCGCCCGCAGGAGGCCCGCGAGGATCTCGACCGCTATTTCGGGCTGGCCAAGGCGGACGACCCGCGCGTGCCGCGCGCGGGCGTGCTGTTGGGCGACGCCCTGGCCGCCCTGGGCGACGGCCGCGCGGCCGTGGCCGCCTATTCGCGCGCCCTGGCCGCGCGGCCGGACTACGGCCCGGCCCTGGCCGCGCGCGGCGCGGCGCTCTTTGCCCAGGGCGATTTCGCCGGGGCCGAGGCCGATCTGGCCCGGGTCGCGGAGCAGGGCGCGGCCGATGCGCGCGCCCTGCAATTGCGCGCCCGCGCGCTGATGCGGTTGGGCCGGTACGTGGACGCGGCCAAGGGCTGGGAGGCGCTGCTGACGGCCGCGCCGAATTCGCCCGAGGCGGCCGGGGCCCACGCCGCCCTGGGCGAGGCCCTCTGGCGCGCGGAGGATTTTTCCCGCGCCGAACCGGCCCTGCGCGAGGCCGTGCGCGGCGACCCGGCCGACGCCGCCTCCCTGTGGCGGCGCGGCGACTGCCTGCGCGGGCTGGGCCGCCCCCAGGAGGCCCTGGTCGAGCTGGACCGCGCCCTGTCCCTGGCTCCGGACGACGCGTGCGCCCTGGTGGCGCGCGGCCGCGCGCTCTTCGCCCTGGGCCGCTTCGACGGCGCGGTGCGCGACTTCGACCGCGCCGCGGCCTTGTCCGAACGATCCCCATCCCTTTCCTCTTCCGATGCCGCTTCCTCTTCCGATGCCGCGCCCGCCGAACCCGCGTCCGGGCCCGCCTGCGTCCCGCCCCCGCGCGAGCGCGGCCTGGCCCTGGCGGCCGTGGGCCGCCACCAGGACGCCCTGGCCGAGCTTTCCCGCGCCCTGGAGGCGAAACCGGACGATCCCGCGCTGTTGCTGGCCAACGGCAAGGTGCTGCGCCGCCTGGGCCGCACGGCCCAGGCCGTGGACGAACTCACCCGGGCCATTGCCGCCGACGGCGGGAACGCCGAGGCCTGGAACGAGCGCGGCCTGGCCCATGCGGCCCTGGGCATGCGCCGCCAGGCCATGGACGACTACGACCGCGCCGTGAGCCTGGCCCCGCACCTGCGGGCCGACTATTTTTCGCGCGGGATGCTCTTCAAGGAGTTCGGGCAGTACGACAAGGCCGTGGAGGACTTTTCCCGCGCCCTGGCCCAGATCGAGGAGCAGGCCGGGGCCGCCGCAGGGCAGGCGGCGGGCGCATCGTCCAACGCGACGGCCGCACCCCCGACCCCGGCTGTCGCTACTGCCGCCGCCGCCCGCGCCGCCGCCCTGCTGGCGCGCGGGGACTGCCATCTGCGCCGGGCCGACTACGCTCGCGCCCGCGCGGACCTGGACGCGGCCGTGGCCGCGGACCCGTCCAGCGCCCCGGCCTATGCCCTGCGCGGCCGCGCGCGCCAGCTCTCCGGCGACGTGGAGGGCGCGGTGCGGGACCTGGACAGGGCCCTGGAACTCAACCCCGCCGACCCCGTGGCCCTGACCTGCCGCGGTCAGGCCCTGGCCCGCGTGGGCAGCTACTCCCGCGCCATCGAGGACTTCACCCATGCCCTGGAGGCGGACCCCTCCTTTGCCGAGGCCTACCTGCGGCGCGGCGAGACCTACAAGGACGCCGCAGCCTACGACCGCGCCGAGGAGGACTTCGACCGGCTCCTGCTGCTCGGCCCGGACAACGCGCGCGCCCTGTTTCTGCGCGGGGTGTGCAGGGCCGCCCAGGGGCGGTTGGAGGAAGCCGTGCACGACTACGACAAGGCCATCGCCCTGGACGACCGCTTTTCCGAATACCGCATCTATCGCGGCACGGCGTTTTACAACCTGGGCCGCACGGAAGCCATGTGCGAGGATTTCCGCCGCGCCCTGGACCAGGGCGACGACAAGGGGCTGCTGTGGGCCTGGAAAAAGGGCATGTGTCGCTGAGGCGGGTCCTGCGCGGGCCGGTGGGGGCCCCCGCCATCGGACCGGGCGCGGGCCCGGCTTGCGGTTTTTTTCCCGTTGCGACATAGTTGCCAATGGCGCGGTTCGGCCGGGAATCGCCGCCGCAAACCGTGCGCGGCGTTCGCGCCCCGGCGCGACCGCAATGAGGCAGGAGGCAAGGCAGATGAGCGTACCCGCGACCCTCGGCGTCATGGGCGGTGCGGCCACGGTGGCCCCGGCCACCGTGCTTCAGGCCGCTGCCGTGCTTCTGGTCGCGGGTGCGGCCATCCTGGCCTGGTTCGCCCATGCCCACCGGGCCTACCTGCGCGCCCTTTACCAGCTCTACCGCCACAAGAACACGCCCGACCAGGACGACCTCATGGGCCGCGTGCTGCGCAAGAAGCTGCCCCTGGAGGTCTTTGTCCAGCAGCGCGACCGGTTGCGCTTCGTGTGCAGCGCCCTGCTGGCCGAGCCCGACCCCGAAGCCCACGACGCCGCCGGGCCGCGCCTGGACATCGTCTATTACAAGGGCGACACCGCGCCGCGCCGCGGCCAGCTCCTGATCATCTTCATGCCCCCGCAGCCCTACGGCGAAGGCCAGGTCAACTGCATCAAGGGCTTCGTGCGCCGCGTGGAGCCCCGGCGCCTGACCCTCACGGCGCGCGTTCGGGTGGAGTTTCTGCCTAGGCGCACGAGCAAGCGCTACCGCGTGGCCGACCAGCGGCTGGTGCGGGCGCGGCTGTGGTTCGCGGCTCCGGCCGACGGGCCCAACGTCTACGCCATGCTTCCGCCGCACTTCGAGATCAACACGGACATGCACTGGGCCGAGGGCGACGTGCCCATCGTGGACGAGGCCCGCACCCTGGTCAGCAACGTTTCCGTGGACGGCGTGGGCATCCGCCTGCCCACGGGGCGCGAGTTTCCCGACTTCGTGAACGAGGAGAAGGTCTGCCTGCACCTGGCCCTGTGGGACAAGGACCAGCAGGCCTACCGGGGCCTCTGGGTCGCCGGGGTCATCCGCAACATCGAGGCCGATCCCGAGGGCAACCGCCTCGTGGGCATCCAGTTCACGCACCAGTCCTCGGAATTCGCCGAACTCGGACGGCACTGCGAGATCGATTCCGGCTACGCCACCGAAGAGGGGCGGCTGTGCTGGGAGCGCGTGGACGAACGCGGCGGCATCGGCGGCGTGGGCGACATCATCGCCCGCTTCTGAGCCGCCCGGGGGCCGGCCCGCGCGCGGGACGGGGCGAAAACAGGAACAAGGACCGGGTTGGAGCAGGCCATGTGGGATGAAGACGTGGTGCGCAGCTACGAAGGCTGGTTTCAGACGCCCAAGGGGCGCTTCGCCTTCGAGCTGGAGCGCCGCCTGCTGGAGCGCATGGTCTCACCGTGGCCGCGCCGCGGGCGGCGGCTCCTGGAGATCGGCTGCGGCACCGGGCTGTTCCTGCAGGTCTTCTACGAGGCCGGGTTCGACGTGGACGGCATGGACAGCTCCCCGGCCATGCTCGGCGCGGCGCGGCGGCGCATGGGCGAGACCGCGGACCTGCAGGTGGGCGCGGCCGACCACCTGCCCTACGCGGACAACGAATACGACTACGTGGCCCTGGTGACCATGCTCGAATTCGTGGCCGACCCCGCGGCCGTGCTGGCCGAGGCCGTGCGCGTGGCGCGCAGCGGCGTGCTCGTGGCCTTTCTGAACCGCTGGTCCCTGTACTACCTGACGCGCGGCGCGCCCTGGCCGCTGCTGCGCCGCTCCATGCTGCGCTCGGCGCGCTGGTTCACGCCCCTGGCCCTGCGGCGTATGCTCCTGGACGCCGGGGGGGGCGACGCCTCCGTGCGCTTCGCCACCACGCTGAGCGGCCCGACGTTCTCCTGGCGCAACCACGCCCTGCTGCGGCTGCTCAATACGGCCTGCCCCTCGCCGTTCGGGGCCTTCGGCGCGTTGCGGCTCGACCTTTCCGGCGGCGCGCCGTTGACGCCGTTGCTGGCCTTCACGCCCAACCGGGCCTGAGTTGCGCAGCCTTTTTGACAATCTTCGTCCTATATCCTATGCAGAACCGCTTCGGCCTTGTGCAGAGGCCGCCGGGTGCGCGCGGCGCGCAGCCCGGCCTGGTCGCCCGCGACCGCAGTTCGGCCTGGTCGCTTGCGGCCGCAGTCTGGCATGATCGCCCGCGATCGCGTCCCGGCGCGGTCGGCCCGGGCCGCCGTTCCTTTTTTTCGCAACCGGATGCAACAATGAGCGCCATCACCAAGATAAAGGGATTCGCCGACCTCTTTCCCCCGGATTCCACGGCCATGCTGCGCATGGAGTCCGCGGCCCGCGAGGTCTTCGGCCGCCACGGCTATCAGGAGATCCGCACGCCCATCCTGGAGAAGACCGAACTCTTCGCCCGCTCCATCGGCGAGGAGACCGACGTGGTCCAGAAGGAGATGTACACCTTTCCCGACCGCAAGGGCCGCTCCCTGACCATGCGGCCCGAGGCCACGGCGGGCGTGCTGCGCGCCTACGTGGAGAACAAGGTCTACGCGCGCGAGACCGTTTCCAAGCTCTTCACCTTCGGCCCCATGTTCCGCTACGAGCGGCCCCAGAAGGGGCGCATGCGCCAGTTCCACCAGCTCAACTGCGAGCTGCTCGGGGCCGAGGAGCCGCACGCCGACGCCGAGGTCGTGGTCATGCTCTGGGATTTCCTCGGGACCCTGGGCATTCCGGACCTCGCCCTGGAGCTTAACAGCCTGGGCTGCCGCGAGTGCCGCCCGGCCTACCACGAGGCGCTCAAGGCCTTTCTGGCCGGGCTGGACACCGACGCGCTCTGCGAGGACTGCCGCCGCCGCATGCACACCAACCCCCTGCGCGTGCTGGACTGCAAGGTGCCCACGTGCAAGGCCCTGGTGGAAGACGCGCCGAAGATCACCGACCACCTCTGCGCGGGTTGCGCCGACCATTTCGCGGCCGTGCGCGAGGTCCTGGACGGCGCGAACGTGGCCTACACGCTCAACCCCCGGCTGGTGCGCGGGCTGGACTACTACGTGCGCACCACCTTCGAGGTCGTCTCCGGGGCCATCGGCGCGCAGTCGGCCGTGGCCGGCGGCGGTCGCTACGACGGGCTCATCGCCCAGCTCGGCGGGCCGGACGCCCCGGGCATCGGCTTCGCCTGCGGCATGGAGCGCCTCGCCCTGCTGCTGCCGCCCGTTCAGGCCGCGCGGCCGGACTTCTACGTGGCCGTGCTCGACCCCGCGGGGCTGACCGCGGGCATGCTCCTGGCCAAGGGGCTGCGCGACGCGGGGCTCGGCGGCGAGTGCGCCTTTGCGGCCAAGAGCATGAAGAGCCAGATGCGCGCCGCGGACAAGGCCGGGGCGCGCGCCTGCCTGCTCCTCGGCGGCGACGAACTGGCCGTGGGCACGGTGGTGATCAAGAACATGGCCACCGGCGGGCAGCGCTCCGTGAGCCGCGCGGACGTGGCCGAGGTGGCCCGCGCCGTGCGCGAGGCCGCCGGGTAGCCGGGCACCGGGCCCTGCGCCCGGGACCCGGGAAGTGCGACGAAATTTCCGCTCTCCGCCGCTCGGGGCGGCGGGCACTCAATCCCTGAAGGACGAAGGACAACGGACATGGAAGGATACGGCGACACCCGCAAGGAGCACCAGAAGTACCTCAAGCCGCTGGGCGACTGGCGGCGCACGCACGACTGCGGCTCCCTGACCGCCGAAAACGTGGGCTCCGAGGTCTGCCTCATGGGCTGGGCCCAGTTCCGCCGCGACCACGGCGGGGTCATCTTCATCGACCTGCGCGACCGCGAGGGCATGACCCAGGTGGTCTTCAGCCCCGAGGTGGACGAGCAGGTCCACGCCGAGGCGCACTGCCTGCGCACCGAGTACGTGCTCGCGATCAAGGGCAGGGTCCGTCCCCGGCCCGAGGGCATGGTCAACCCGAACATGGCCACCGGCGCCATCGAGGTGGCGGTCACGGAGTGGAAGCTGCTGAACACGGCCAACACCCCGCCGTTCATGATCGAGGACCGCGTGGACGTGAGCGAGAACCTGCGCCTGCAGTACCGCTACCTGGATCTGCGGCGGCCTCGGCTGGCCAAGAACTTCGTGGTCCGCAACCGCGCGGCCCAGGCCGCCCGGCGCTATCTGGACGGCCTCGGCTTCCTGGAGGTGGAGACCCCCTACCTGACCAAGTCCACGCCCGAGGGCGCGCGCGACTTCCTGGTGCCCAGCCGCGTGAACCAGGGCATGTTCTACGCCCTGCCCCAGTCGCCGCAGCTCTTCAAGCAAATGCTCATGGTCGCGGGCATGGACCGCTACTTCCAGATCGTGCGCTGCTTCCGCGACGAGGACCTGCGCGCCGACCGCCAGCCGGAATTCACGCAGATCGACTGCGAGATGAGCTTCGTGGACCAGGAGCAGGTCATGACCATGGCCGAGGGGCTGGTGGCCAGGATCTTCAAGGAGGTCCTGGACCTGGACCTGACCCTGCCCATGGCGCGGATGACCTTTGCCGAGGCCATGGCGTCCTACGGCGTGGACAAGCCGGACCTGCGTTTCGGCCTCAAGCTCAAGGACGTCAGCGCCGTGGTGCGCGAGTCCGAGTTCCGCGTCTTCGCCAAGGCCGAACTGGTCAAGGCCCTGCGCGTGCCCGGCGGCGGCTCGCTGACCCGCAAGGAGATCGACGACCTGACCGAGTTCGTGAAGATCTACGGCGCCCAGGGGCTGGCCTGGATCAAGGTCAAGGACGACGGCTCCTGGCAGTCGCCCTTCGCCAAGTTCCTCTCCGAGTCCGAGCGTGCCGGACTGGCCGAGACCCTGGCCATGGAGGTCGGGGACATCGTCTTCTTCCAGGCCGGGCCCGCCGAGATGGTCAACGCCGCCCTGGGCAACCTGCGCGTGAAGCTCGGGGAGATGCTCGGGCTCATCGACGAGGACGCCTACAACTTCGTGTGGATCACGGACTTTCCCCTCTTCGAGTACGACCAGGAGGAGAAGCGCCACGTGGCCCGGCACCATCCCTTCACCTCGCCCCAGGACGGGCATCTGGAGCTGATGCGCGCGGCCCCGGAAAAGGCCCTGGCCAAGGCCTACGACATGGTCCTCAACGGCAACGAGGTCGGCGGCGGCTCCGTGCGCATCCACACCAAGGAGGTGCAGGACGCCATGTTCGCGGCCCTGAACATCGGCGAGGAGGAGGCCCGCGAGAAGTTCGGCTTTCTGCTCGACGCCCTGGAGTACGGCGCGCCGCCCCACGGCGGCATCGCCTTCGGTTTCGACCGGCTGGTCATGCTCCTGTGCAAGGCCAAGTCCATCCGCGACGTGATCGCCTTCCCCAAGACGCAGAAGGCCACCTGCCTGACGACCCAGGCCCCCAACGTGGTCTCCGCGCGCCAGCTGCGCGAGCTGGCCATCCGCGTGCGCGAGACGGCCAAGCCCCAGACGGCCGGTCCGGCCTCCGACCAGGCTGCCGATCAGGCCGCTGGTCAGGCCGCGGACCGGGCTGACGGCCAGGCCGACGGCGGCGACGGGGCCTAGCCCCGCGGGGGCCGCGCCGTCGGCCCCGGGCCGCGGCGGCCCGGAAACCGGGGATTGAGCGGGCGCGCGCCGGGGGCCGGAGCGCGCCCGCGGCCGTCCGGGGAGCGTTCGGGGGGCGTCCGTGGGGCGTTCGGGGAACGCCCGGAGGGAGAAGGAGCGCCGTGGCCCGGCCGCGGTTTGCATCGACGCGATCGTGATTATATGCTCCTGGTGCGCGCCGGGTTTTACGGGACCGGCCCGGCCGGCTTTCGGCCGCGCCCGGTCAGCGCCCGGCCCGCGCCGGGGAGAAGGTACCGGGCCCGTTCACGGCGCAGGCGCGCCCCGGTCCGGGAGCCGCCCCATCAAGGAGCCGCCTCATCAAGGAGTCCCAATGAAACGAGAGATTCTCACCTATCCGCATCCCGTGCTGGCCGAAAAGGCCAAACCCGTCGCCGAGATCACCGACGAGGTGCGCCGACTGGCCGAGGACATGGCCGAGACCATGTACGCGGACAAGGGCGTGGGGCTGGCCGCACCGCAGGTGGGCGAGTCCGTGTGCCTCATCGTGGTCGACGTCACGGACGACGACGGGGCCTATCAGGGACTCATGACCCTGGTGAACCCGGAGATCGTCTCCCGCGAGGGCGAAGTGGAGTCCGAGGAGGGGTGCCTGTCCGTGCCCTCGGCGCGCTACACCGTGCGCCGCGCCGAGCGCGTGACCGTGCGCGGCACGGACCTGGACGGCAAGGAGGTGGCCGTGGAGGCCGACGAGTTGCTGGCCATCTGCCTGCAGCACGAGATCGACCACCTGGACGGCAAAATCATCCTCGACTACCAGAGCCGCCTCAAGCGCGCGCTCTACGACAAGAAAGTGAAGAAATGGGAAAAGACCCGCAAAAACTGAAGATCGTGTTCATGGGCACGCCCGGGTTCGCCGCGACCATCCTGAACTACGTGCTCGGATGGGACGGCGGCGAGGTCGTGGCCGTGTATACCCAGCCCGACCGCCCCTGCGGTCGCGGCCAGGTCTGCGCGCCCAGCGAGGTCAAGACCCTGGCCTTGGAGCACGGCCTGGACGTGTTCCAACCCGAGAATTTCAAGTCCGAGGATGCGCTGGCCGGGTTCGAGGCCCTGGGCGCGGACGTGGGCCTGGTGGCGGCCTACGGCCTGATCCTGCCGCAACGCGTGCTGGACGCGCCGCGCCACGGCTGCATCAACGTGCACGGGTCGCTCCTGCCGCGCTACCGCGGCGCGGCCCCCATCCAGCGGGCCATCGTGGACGGCGAGCAGGTCACCGGCGTGACCATCATGCAGATGGAGGCCGGGCTGGACTCGGGCCCCATCCTGCTGCAGCGCGCCGTGGGCATCGGCATCGACGACACGGCCAGCGACCTGCACGACGAGCTGGCGGACATGGGCGGACGGCTGCTGATCGAGGCGCTCAAGCACCTGGTGGCGGGCACCCTGCCCCGGCTGGAGCAGGACGACGAGCGCGCCACCTATGCGCCCAAGCTGGCCAAGAGCGAGGGCGAGGTTGACTGGAACCGCCCGGCGCGCGACATACACAATCGGATTCGCGGGCTGCACCCCTGGCCCGGGGCCTATTTCTTCTGGACCCGACCGGCCAAGGGGCCGGGCGCGGGCGAGCGGCTGCGCATCTGCCTGGAGCCGGGCGTGGTCGGACTGCCCCTGGACCGGGAGCCCGGGCTGGAGCACCTGGCGGGCAAGGCGATCGCGCCCGGGACCATCGTGGCCGAGCGCGACGGCAGGCTGGGCATGGCCTGCGCGGATGCGGTGTACTGGCTGCCCGTGCTGCGGCCCCAGGGCAAGAAGCCCATGGACGGCCGCGCCTTCGCCTGCGGCTACCTGCGCGACGAGCTCGCCGACGGCGGGGTCTGTCTGCCGTCCGAAGAGATCCTTGCCGCGCTGCGCGGGGACGGCAAGGGCGAGTAGCTCGCCGGGCGATTTCCGGCGTCCGGTTCGAGGCGGTTGCCGCCGGGCCGCCGGGGAATCCGATGGGGAGCGAGCGCGCCGTTCCGCCCGAAAACGGCGCAGTCGAGTTGTTGTTCATTTATTTCGGTTGATTGCGCCACCCACCAGGTCTTGCTGTGGTTCTGTCCGCGCACGGATGCCGCGACCCGCGGATTTCCGCGTACCGCGCGGCCTGCGACGGGCCCGTGCCGCCCTTGAGCGGTGGGCTGCAGGCCCGCTAGGCGTCGGACGCGACCCCAGGTTCGGACGACGCCAAAAACAGGGCGCAGAAGCGGCGCGCAAGCGCAACCGGCCGGAAAAGCACGATGTAATTTCACAGCAGTTCCGGCATGGGCCGGAGAACGAGGCGTTCGCGCCCAGGGGCCCGCTTTATGGCCAAGAAAATATCCACCGCCACCTACGCACAGGCCGAAGCGCCCACCACCGGTTCGCGCAAGCGGCTCTTCGTCGGCCTGATCCTCGGCACCTCGCTGGCCGTCTTCCTGCTGCTCTTCCTGCTCTGGTACATCCCCTATCTCGGCCTGCGCACCATCCACCCCCTGGCCCCGGCCGTGGCCGGCGGCGTGTTCCTGGCCCTGGCCCTGCCCCTGGCCTGGGGCTGCGTGAGCCTGGTCCTGAACATCCTCCTGGGCCGCTCCATCCTTTTCTCCAGGCGTTTGCGCGGGTTGACCATCAAGCTCTTCCTGCCGCTCATGACCCTGTTCGGCCGCTTCCTGGGCATTCCCAAGGAGCACGTGCGCAACTCCTTCATCAAGGTCAACAACGAGCTCGTGCTCAGCGAGCACCACCGCTACCGGCCCGACCAGATTCTCCTGCTCATGCCGCACTGCCTGCAGTGGTCCAAGTGCGACATGCGCCTGACCTACGACATCAACAACTGCAAGCGCTGCGGCAAATGCCCCATCAAGGGGCTGCTCGGCCTGTCCGAGGTCTACGGCGTGCACCTGGCCATCGCCACGGGCGGCACCATCGCCCGGCGCATCGTGGTCCAGACCCGGCCGCGGATGATCATCGCCGTGGCCTGCGAGCGCGACCTTTCCAGCGGCATCCAGGATACCTACCCGCTTCCGGCCTACGGCGTGCTCAACCAGCGGCCGCACGGCCCGTGCCTGGACACCACCGTGTCCCTGGCCGACATCGAGGCCGCCCTGGCCCGGTTCATCCAGCCCGACCTGCTGCCGGAACTCGACGAGCACGGTTCGGCCCTGGCCCTGCACGAGAAGGCCTTGCGCGCCGCGCGCAAGGCCGCGCGCGAGGCGGGAGCGGGGAGCGGTTCCTGCGCGGCCTGCGACGGCGCGTGCACCGCTGCGGAGGGCGACGGGGCGGCCGTTCCAGGCGATGGCCCGGCCCTGGGCCTTGTCCCGGATGCCGACGCCATGCCCGTGGCCTCCGCTGCGGCCGACGAAGCGCCGAGCGCACCTTCCGCAGCGCGCCGTGGTGTCCATGCCGACGACTAAACCCATGCCGACGACGAAGCCCATGCCGCCCTCGCGCGCCGCGGCTCTTGAGGTGCTCCGGCTGGTGCTGGACGGCGGGGCCGACGTGCAGGACGCGCTTTCCCGGGTACTCGACGGCGTATCCCTGTCTTCGGCGGACGCGGGGCTGGCCACGGAGTTGGCCTACGGCTATCTGCGCTACGGCGGCCGCATGGCCGCCGTGGTCCGCTCCCTGCTCGCCGCGCCGCGCAAGACGCCGCCGGGCCTGCTGCGCATCCTGGAACTCGCCGCCTTCGAACTCCTGCGCCTTACCCGCGTGCCCGCCTATGCCACCCTGGACTGGGCCGTGGCCCGCGCGCGCAAGCGCTACGGCGCGGCCATCGCCAAGGTCGCCAATGGCGTATTACGCAACATCGACAGGATGTCGGACGAATTGTCGGATGTTTCGTGGTATAATAAGCGCTTCAAGGACAAGGACGAGGCCCTGGCGGTCTGGTACGCGGCCCCTGTGTGGCTGGTGCGGCTCTGGACGGCGGCCTACGGACCCGAGCGGGCGCGCGCGTATCTGGCCGCTTCCCTGGAGACGCCGCCGCTGGGCCTGCGCGTGAACCGGATCCGGCCGGGGGCGCGGGAGCTGGCCGACGATCTGGCGGCCCGGGACGGGCTGGTGGCGCGCGACGGCTACGGCCTGGCTGTTGCCCCGGGGGCCCTGGCGCGCGACGAGTTGGCCGGGCTGGTGGCCGACGGCGCGGTTTCGCGCCAGTCCCTGGCCTCGCAGCAGGCCCTCTCCGCCCTGGAGCCCGAGGCGTGGCCTCTGCCCGTGTGGGACGCCTGCTGCGGCCGGGGCGGCAAGACCGCGCATCTGCTGGAGCGTTCCGTCCCCGTGCTGGCGGCCAGCGACGTGCACGGCCCGCGTCTGGCCGGGTTGCCCGGCGAGCTGCGTCGTTTGGGGCTGGATGCCGAAGCCGTGCGCCCCGCGATCTTTCGCGGGGCGGCGGACGCCACGGCCCTGCGCCGTGCGCCCGGCACCGTTCTGCTGGATGCGCCCTGCTCCGGCCTGGGCGTGCTCAGCCGCAGGCCGGACGCCAAATGGCGCAGGACCGAGGCGCAGATCGCCGACCTCGTAACCACGCAGCGCGCCCTGCTCCTCGCCGCGCACGACGCGGCGCGGCCCGGCGGGCTGGTGGCCTACATCACCTGCACCCTGAATCCGGCCGAGAACGAGGAGCAGGTCCGCTTTCTGCTCGGCGCCCGCCCCGGTGCGGTGTTGGAACGCGAGTGGAGCACGCCGCCCTCCTCGCCTCTGCGCGAATTCTTCTACGTCGCCGCCGTGCGCGTGGCGTCCGGGGCGTAGCCCGCACGGGCAAGGACAGAGCGCGCGCGGGTGCGGGTCGCGGCCGTTTCGGCGCCACCGGTCCGTCGCGACAGGTCCGTTGTACCGATTCGTCGTGACTGGTTCGTCGCGATTGGGCCGCCACGGCCGGCCCTTGCGACCGACCAGGCGATCGGGCCCCGATGGTGCGCCGCGTTCTGCGCAGCCGGGCGGCGACGTTCGGCCTTCTCTCTTCCGAACGTTCCCTTTCCCTCTTCATCCGATGAGTGCTTTGTGCGCCCCGCAGGGGTGCACGTCGCGCGGTTCCGTTTTGGCGGCTGAACGCGGCGGCCCTGTCGGCGGTGTGTCGGTGCTTTGGGGCGTTGCGTCGGGAGCGGGTGCGCGGCCCGAACGCTCGGCGTGCGCGACGGGCCGGAGGGGCCCGGAGGCATGCGCCATAGGGTGGTGGGATTTCCGGGTCGGCGGCAGCACGGCCGGAGGACGGCCCGAATGGACCGAACCGGATGGAGCGGCCCGAATGGACCGAACCGGATGGGGGCGGCTGGGCCGTTCTTGGAGCAGTTCCCGTTGCGCGCAGCCGATGGCCGTTGGGCCGGGATCAGAGTTCGTCGGCGCGGATGAGGCGGTTGTCGACCATGGCCGTGAGCAGTTCCGAGGTGTGCACGGGCTTGGTCAGGTAGGCGTCGGCCCCGGCCGCGCCGTAGGCCTCGGAGATCTTGTCCCCGTCGCTCACGGCCGTGAGCATGAAGGCCTTGGCGCGGCGGCCCACCCCGGCGTCGGCCTCCAGCGCGCGGATGGCCTTGAGTACCTCGAGCCCGTTGCGGCCGGGCATCATGATGTCCATGAGGATCAGCGCGAAGGGCTCGCCCAGTTCCAGGGACTCGCGCACGGCGGCCAGGGCCTGGTCGCCGTCCTTGCACAAGGTGCAGGGCCCGAAGCGCTGCAGGCTCTCGGAAAGCGCCACGCGCACGATTTCGTTGTCATCGACTATGCATATTTTCATGTTCGGCGGTCCTTGATATCGGAACGCATGATAGGCTGGATCGTGCGATTCTGACAACCCCTGAACCGCTTTTTTCATACCCGGGGCCGCAGATTTCGTGGGATTCGGGGCGCGCCGTCGTGCCCCGCGGCCAGGGGCCATCGACGTTGCCGCGGGTCCGGATCGTCAGCCGCCGTTGCGCTTTCTTTGCTCCAGGCACACGCGCCGCACGGCCTTGCGGTAGTATTCGTCATGTTCCTCCAGGATCACGGAGCGGCCGCGCTGCGCGCCGATGCGTGCCACGAGCACGGCCAGCTTGCGGATCTGGCGCACGCGCTCCTGCTCGTCGCGGCAGCCCGCGCCGTCGAGCATCTCCACGATGGAGACCAGTTCCTTGCGGTCCGCAACCTCCGGCGGCACGTAGCCCGCATTCTTGAGCACCTTGTAGGCCATGCGCAGCTCTTCCGGGACCAGGGCGTCGTCGTCCCTGGGCAGGGGGCGGCCCCGGCCGGGCAGGTCGTCGAACCCGCCCTTGTCCATGTCCTCGCGGATACGCTCCTCGGCGATGCGGGTGAAGACGTTCATTGCGGTTGCGCTCCGGTCGCTGCGCGTCCCGCCAGCCGTTCGGCGACCCACGTCGCGGTGCGAGCGGCCGCCTGGGCCAGGGCCGTGCTCGCGGCGCGGGCGATGGCCTCGGCCGAGCCGGAGGAGGCCGGAGTCGTGGTCGTGAAGGCTGCCTCGTCGATGCGCTCCCGTCCGCCCGTGCTCCACAGGTCCGCGCGTAGGCCCACGCGTACGGACACGGCGTGGCCCTGCCCGGGCCCGTCCTGCGCGTCTTCGCCGTCCGCGGCCTCGCCTCCGAGGACCACCTCGAAGGCCGTGACCGAGCCCGAGAGCACGGCGCCGTGCGCCAGACGCGAGCGGTAGGGCCAGGCCGGACCCAGGCCGGTCTGCGCGGCCAGCGCATCGACCATGGCCGAGGTCACCAGTTCGGCGGGCGGGCCTTCCCAGTAGAGCGTGGTGCTCGGCATGAGCACGCTGCCGCGCGCCGTGAGCACGGCCGTGCGCCGCAGCGCGGGCAGGCTCTCGAAATCCTTGACCGCCACGATGGTCTGCGCGGCGGACGGCATTGCGGTCCGCTGCTCGGCCGTTGCGGCTGCGGGCGCCGTGGCCAAGCGCAGGTAGCGCTCCGAAGGCCCGGGCCCTCCCACGCAGGCGGCGCACAGCAGGACCGTGGCGCAGCCCGTGATCGCATTGCGGATATATGCCTTCATTGCGTCTCTCCCGGCCGGTAGATCACCTGCCACGGCCGCTCGCGCAGGCTGTTGGCCAAGCCGCGCAGGTCGCGCGCCAGGTCGTTCACGTTGTCCAGAACCTCTTCGAACCGTTCCTGGTCGTAGTCCAGGTCGCCCCTGAGTTGCCCGGTCAGGGCCGTGACCGTTTCGCCCACCGTGCGGATCTGCTCGCGCAATTGGGCCGTTGTCGCGGTCCAGTCCTGGTGCACGCTGCCGACCACGGCGTTGATGCCCTCCAGGGTCCGGCTGAGATCCTCGCCCACCTGGCGCACGGTCGAGCGCGTCTCGCCGATGCCGCTCTGCGCCGTGGCGCTCAGCCCGGTCAGCTCGCGGTCGATGCGCTCCAGGGTCTTTCCGGCGCGCTCCATGAGTTCCGGCGCACCGGCCAGCAGCTTGCGGAGCTGGTCCTGGTTGTCCTCGCCCACCAGCACCTCCAGCCCGGAGGCGATCTTTTCCAGCCGCGGCGTGAGCGAGGTCACCAGGTCGCCGATGGCCGCGGCCAGATCGCCCATGCTCAGGGACTCCACCGTGGGCAGTTCCGCACCGGGCGCAAGGCGCGGCCCCGGCGGGCCGGGCAGCTCCAGGAGCACGTGGTTGTCGCCCACCAGCCCCTTCTGGCTGATGCGCGCGATGGTGCCCTGGTAGAGCGTAAAGCCCTGCTCCACGCCGATGACCACCAGGATCTGGCGCGGGTCTGTGGGGTCCACGCCCACTTCCAGGATGCGGCCCACATCGATGCCCGAATACTTGACCGGGCGGCCGGGCGAGAGGTCCTTGACGTTGTGGAAGCGCAGATCGTAGCGGTCCAGCGATTCCCAGAACCGGTGCCCGCCCAGGACGACGATGAACACGCCCAGGATCACGAGCCCCAGCACCAGGGTCAAGGCCGCCTTGAACAGGTCGCGCCTGCTTTTCTCTTGCGACTGCACGTTCTTCTCCGCTGCGGTTTCCGTTCCGCGGTCGCGGTTCGGCGGGCGGTCCGCCCACCGGCCCCCCTCGTGTCAATCTGCGCGAGCGGCTGCGCCGCGCTCCCTGCGCTCCAGCGCAACCTCCCTGGCCTCAGTGTTCTGCGCCGCCCGTGTGGGGCGTTTCGTCTTTCAGATGTATTCCCGGCATGTTGCCGGTGTACCTCCGGCGCGGGCGGTACGGCGCTCCGCTCCCATTTTCCAGCCTACTGCGGACCCGCTAGAATTTCAACGGCCCGTTCAGATCGCGCTGGTTGGGTATTCTTTTCAAAAACTGCTGGATATATTGATCTTCACTTTCCTTCAACCCTTTC
The DNA here is from genome assembly GCA_015709205.1 of Desulfovibrionaceae bacterium. GTDB lineage: Bacteria > Desulfobacterota > Desulfovibrionia > Desulfovibrionales > Desulfovibrionaceae > JACCQO01. Next base: position 16,141 of record JACCQO010000033.1, on the reverse strand, counting down.
GGGCCGCCCTGGTAGAGCACGTGCCCCCCGTGCAGCACGACCACGAACTCGGCAATGGTGAACAGGCTGTCCAGGTCGTGGGTCACGACCACGATGGTCATGCCGAAGGTCTCGTTGAGGTCCAGGATGAGCTGGTCCAGGCTGGCCGCGGTGATCGGGTCCAGCCCGGCGCTGGGCTCGTCGCAGAGCAGCACCGAGGGGTCCAGGACCATGGCCCGGGCCAGCCCGGCGCGCTTGCGCATGCCGCCGGAAAGCTCGTTGGGCATGTAGCCGGCGAACGGCTCCAGGCCCACGAGGTTCAGCTTCAGGCGCACGATGGTCTCGATGGTGGACTCCTCCAGCGTGGTGTGCTCGCGCAGGGGCATGGCCACGTTCTCGCCCAGGGTCAGGGACCCGAGCAGCGCGCCGTCCTGGAAGAGCACGCCCATCTCGCTGCGCAGGTCGTGCAGCTCCTGGTCGCTCATGGTCGAGAGGGTGCGGTCGCCGAGCAGGATGGAGCCCGCGAGCGGCCTGTTCAATCCCAGGATATGGCGCAGCAGCGTGGACTTGCCGCAGCCCGAGCCGCCCAGGATGACCGAGATCCTGCCGCCGGGCAGCACGAGGTTCACGCCCTCGAGAATGACCCGGCCGGGATAGCCGACCGTGAGGTCCTGGATGCGGATTTCCGGGGCGGGACGTCTGGGGCTCATGGGCTCACCTGAAGAGGTAGTTCAGGGCGGTGAAGAACAGGTCCAGGAGGATGATCAGAAAAATGGACTGGACCACGGCGCGCGTGGTGCGCACGCCCACGTCGGTGGCGCCCTCGCGGGCCAGGAACCCCTGCCAGCAACTGATCAGGGTGATGGTGATCCCGAAGCCCAGGCTCTTGACCAGCCCGGCGAGCAGGTCCGAGGTCTGCAGGAAGCTGGCGCTCTGCTCGAAATAGGCGCGCGCGTCCAGGCCGAGGAAGAACACGGAAAAGGCCCCGCCCGAGAACACGCCCACGAAGTCCGCCCAGAGGGTGAGCACCGGGAGCATCACGGCCATGGAGGCCATTTTCGGAAAGACCAGGTACTGCACCGGCTCCACGCCCATGACGTAGAGGGCGTCGATCTCCTCGCTGATGCGCATGGTCGCGATCTCGGCCGTGAAGGCCGCGCCGGAGCGGCCCGCGAGGATGATGGCCGTGAGCAGCGGGCCGAGCTCGGCGATGATGACCACGCCCACGAGGTTGGCCACGAAGCTGAGCGCGCCGACCTTCTCCAGCTGCTGCGCGGCCTGCAGGGCCAGGATCATGCCCGTGCACGCGGCGATGACCGAGACGATGCCCAGCGACCCCGCGCCCACCGAGGCCATGTGCCGCCACAGCTCCCAGGTGTAGAAGCGCTTTTGCCGGAAGACGCAGCGCAGCGGGCAGTGCACCAGCCGGTTGACCAGCCACCCGAGGACGGCGATGTCCTTGCCGAGGTCCTGCATGGGGCGTTTTGCGCCGTCAGGCGATGCCGAACAGGGTCTGGACCTGAGTGAGCACGAAGACCTTGCGTACCGGGTCCTGCAGGTTGGTCAGCTCCAGCCCCCGACCCTGCTGCTTGAGGAACTTGCGCAGTTCGATGAACACGGCCAGTCCGGAGCTGTCCAGGTATTCCAGGTCGGTGAGATCAAGCGTAACGGGCCCGGCGTCGGCCCGCACCGCGCCCAGGAGCGCTTCGCGCACCTGGGGCGTCACCGTGTAGTCGATTTCCCCGCCGAGCCGGACGAGCCCGGGCGCGGTGTCCATGGACCAGATTGAACCTCCCGACATTTCCCCTCTCCTTGCGTGCTTTGCCGCCTGCGCGCGGTCAGTTGGTTCGTAATACGATTCGTATCCCAATCAATGTTTCACGTGAAACACAAACTTTTACTTCAAATGAACTTCAAGAACGCTGACGTCATCGTTGGCGGAAGCGCCTGCGCGCCAATCCTTCACAGTCTGCACCAGTCGCGGACCCCTTAAGGATTTGTCGCTGCCGGAAGCCCCTTCACGTGAACGTGCCGGTTCCGACAGAATCGCAAAAAGCCGTTCCTCGCCGAAGAATTCGCGGGACGGCGCGCGCGCCTCGGTGATGCCGTCGGTGTAGAACAGGAGGTGGTCGCCGGGCTCGAGCCGCAGCTCGGTGCTCGGATAGGCCGTCCCCTCCTCCAGGCCCACCGGCAATCCTCCCGGAACCGCCAGTTCGAGGCACGCGTCCCTCCTGCACAGCAGCGGCGCATTGTGCCCGGCGCAGGCCAGCAGCACGCGGCCGGTGGCGGGCCAGACCCGGCCCAGGAGCATGGTCGCGAACATGCCGCCCGAGAGCACGGCGCCCATCTGGCGGTTGAGCTCGGCCAGGAACTCGCCGGGGGCGTCCACGGTGGTGGCCAGGGTGCGCAGCCGCGCCCACAGCGCCGCGCCCACCAGGGCCGCGGGCAGCCCCTTGCCGGAAACGTCGCCCACGGCCACGACCACGGAGCCGTCGGCCAGGGGAATGCAGTCGTAGAAGTCGCCGCCGACCATGACGGCGGGTTCGGTGCGCGCCCAGACCTCGGCGTGGGGCGCAAGATCGGGCATGGCGGGCCAGAAACTGGCCTGGATGCGCGCCGCGGCGTCGAGCTGGGCCTGAATGCGCTCCTGGGCCAGGCGCAGGTCCAGCAGGCGCGAGCGGATCAGGGCCACGGCCGCAAGGCCCGCAAAGCTCTCCAGCAGCTCCAGGTCCGGCGGGTCGAAGGCATCGCGCTCCTTGGCGTTGAGCACCTGGGCCACCCCAAGCAGTTCGTCCTGGTGCACGATGGGCGCGCACATCAGGTTGCGGGTCACGAACCCGGTCTTGGCGTCCGTGCCGCGCGAAAAACGGGCATCGCGGGAAACGTCGTTGACGATGACCGGTTCGCGGGTCTGGGCCACGTGCCCGGCGATGCCTTCGCCCAGGCGCAGTTCGATGTTCTGGCCGAGCAGATTTTCGGCCAGTCCGGCGCACTCGTTGCGGGCCAGGGTAAAGCGCAGCCGGTCCGCGGCCGGATCGTAAAGCAGGATGGAGGAACCCTCGGTGTAGGTCACGTCCTGGGCCAGGGTCAGGAGCTGGGGCAGCAGGGTTTCCAGGGATTCGACGCGCGCGAGCACCTGGCTGGCCTGGATGAGCTTCTTGAGGCGTTCGGCGCGCTTTTCGTGCAGGTGGACATCGGCCATGGCGGCTCCTACAGCCAGCGGGAAATTTCCGGTGCGTCCAGGGTCTCGATGGCCGTGCGCAGTTCGTCCGGGCGGACGCAGGCCGTGCCGATCTCGCCGACCACGAGCCCGGCGGCGTAGTTGGCGAGCATGCCCGCCGTGGCCAGGCCAAGGCCTCCGGCCAGGGCCAGGCCGATGGTCGCGATGACCGTGTCGCCCGCGCCGGTCACGTCGAAGACCTCCTGCGCGGTGGTCGGGATGTGCCAGACCGTGTCCGGCCCGTCGAAGAGCGCCATGCCCTGGGCGCCCAGGGTGATGAGCAGCCGCTCGCAGTGCAGCTTGCGGAAGATGGCGCGACCGGCCTTGAGCACGTCGGCGCGCGACCGCATCTCGTGGAGCCCCGCGCCCTCGCCCGCCTCCTTGGTGTTCGGCGTGAGCAGGAACACGTCCTTGTACAGGGAAAAATTGCGGATCTTCGGATCCACCAGGATGCGCGGGCGCACTCCGAGTTCCGCGGCCACGGCGCGCAGCCGCTTGAGCAGCGCGGCGCTGATCAGCCCCTTGCCGTAGTCCGAAAGGATCACGACCCCGTGCCGGGGCAGCAGCACGCGCAGCCGGTCGGTGAGCTCATCCAGGCAACGGCGGCCCAGGGCGTGGGGGCTTTCCTGGTCGATGCGCACGATCTGCTGGTTCTGGGCGATGACCCGCGTCTTGACCGTGGTTCGCCGTCGCGGATCCTCGACCACGTCCGCCGGCAGATCGTGCTCGGCGATCAGGGCGCGCAGACGACCGGCCGCTTCGTCGCGTCCGCTGATGCAGAGGAGCCGGGGCACCCCGCCCAAGGCGCGGATGTTGCGGGCCACGTTGCCCGCGCCGCCGAGCAGGTGCCGCTCGCGGGCCACGCGCACCACGGGCACGGGCGCCTCGGGCGAAATGCGCTCCACCGGCCCCTCCACGTAGTGGTCGAGCATGGCGTCGCCGATGATGAGCACGGGCTTGGCGTCGAGCAGGCCCACGGCGTCGAGCAGGGCGGCTTTGGGATTGGCGGCGGCGATCATCGGCAAAAGACCTTCATCGGGATACGACCTCGACGGATGCGGGTTGGATTCAAGGAGATCGAACGCGGACGAAAGCGGCAGGTCCTCAGGCGCGGCCCTCGAGCAATTCGATGAGCCCCTGCAACTGCTCGCGGTTCTTGTAGGTCAGCACCAGGGAGCCCTTGCTCAGGGTGCCGCGCAGGGCGACCGGCAAGCCGAGCACCTCGGTGAGCCGTTCCCGCACGTCCGCGGTCTCGGGCGTGGCGGGCGCGGACTCGGCGGACCGGGACGCGCGCGAACGGCGCTCGGCCGGCGCGGTGGCCGAAAGCTCGGGCAGCGTGCCCTGCTCTTTCCACTGCGCGGCCTGGGCCTCGGATTCGCGCACGGAAAGGCCCTGCTCCACGATGCGGCGGCGCAGTTCCTGCTGGGCGGCGGGGTCGGCCACGACGAGCAGCGCCCGGGCGTGGCCCGCGCTCATGTGCCCGTTGCGGATGTCGTCCTGGGCCGATTCGGGGAGCTGGAGCAGACGCATGGTGTTGGCAACGGCCGGACGGCTCTTGCCGATGCGTTTGGCCAGGGTCTCCTGGTTCAGGCCGAAGCGCTGCTGAAGCTCCTTGAGCCCCAAGGCCTCTTCGATGGGGTTCAAATCCTCGCGCTGCAGGTTCTCGATGAGCGCGATGGCCAGGCTCTCCTCGTCGGAAAGGTCCCGCACCAGGGCGGGCATCTCCTTGAGTCCGGCGAGCTGCGAGGCGCGCCAGCGGCGTTCGCCGGCCACGATCTCAAAGCGCTGGCCGTCGTCCGTGCGCACGGAGCGCACCAGAATAGGCTGCAGCACGCCCTGGGAGCGGATGGACTCGGCCAGTTCCGCGAGCGAAGCCTCGGTGAATTCCTTGCGCGGCTGATTGGGGTTGGGCACGATGGCGCGAATGGGGATGGTGCGCACGTCGGGACCATCCTTTGACGCCTGCGAGGCGTCGTACCCCTTGAGAAGCGCATCCAGGCCGCGTCCCAGGCCGCGTGGTGTCACTGCCATTGCATCACTCCTTGAACTTGCCCGATCCGGCACGAACCGGCACCGGCCTTGAATCCATAGACCGCAAACCGGCCTTGACTTTGAACCGGTCCACCCTAACTTGTATGAATCGTACGCGCAATCACGATACGACAATCGCGCGGGAGCGGCAACCGGCGCGCCCGGCCAGCCAAGGAGCACGCATGATACCTGAATCCGACAAGATTACGCCCCTGTACCGGCGCAACGGCGAGCTGCACGGGGTGCTGCTGTCCCCGGAGCTGTGGGAGGCGGTCAAGGACGAGATCGGCCCGATCCTCTGCCGGGCCGTGGGCATGTGCGCCCAGCCCGAGGAACGGCCCGAGCCCCTGGACGACTGGGAGGAGTTCAAGGCCTACTGGGACTTCAAGTACCCGTTTTCCGCGGCTGTGGAATGCGCCGAATGCGGCGCGCACACCGACGACTGGGAGCACGACGAGGACCACAACTTCCGGCTTTCGGCGGCCAGCCTCGGCGGGCTGGTGGTCTTCGAGTGTCGGCATTGCAAGTCGCGCATCCTGAAGCGCCATTTCAAGGACGCCATCAAATTCGAGTGCCGTCCCTGCGAGGACTAAGGCAAGCCCGGCAGACGAACGAAAAGGGCGGCCCGCATCCGTGCGGGCCGCCCTTTTATTTGGCTGTGGCTCGTCCTGCTCCCGACGATACGTCCGCCCTACCCCTCGCGCCGCTTGGGGTTGCGCAGCACGACTTCCTTGGCCAGGGCCAGATAGGCCTCGGCACCCTTGGACTTGACGTCGTAGCTGACGATGGACTTGCCGAAGCTCGGGGCCTCGGAAAGGCGCACGTTGCGCGGCACCACGGTCTCGAAAAGGTGATCCGGGAAGCAGCGCCGCACCTCGTTCTTGACCTGCCGAGAGAGGCGGTTGCGGATGTCGTACATGGTCAGGACCACGCCCAGGAGCTTGAGCGACGGGTTGAGGCGCTGCTTGACCTGCTCGTAGGTCTGCAGAAGCTTCACGATGCCTTCGAGGGCGTAGTATTCGCACTGCAGGGGAATGAGCAGCTCGCGCGCGGCGCACAGGGCGTTGAGGGTGAGCAACCCCAGGGAGGGAGGGCAGTCGATGAGGATGTAGTCGTAGATCGACTCCAGGGGGCGGACCAGGTCGCGCAAGTAGTATTCACGCGCCATCTTGTCCACCAGTTCCAGCTCCGCGCCTACCAGATGCGTGGACGACGGCAGGATGTCCAGGTTGGGCGTGGAGGTGTGCACCACGGCCTCGTGGGCCTCCTCGGGATTGAAGAAGCAGGTGTAGAGGTTCTTTTCCAGCTCCTCGGCGTCCACGCCAAGGCCGCTGGAGGCGTTGGCCTGGGGGTCGGAATCGACAAGAAGAACCTTCTTCTCCATCACCGCCAGGCAGGAGCCGAGGTTCACGGTCGTGGTCGTCTTGCCGACGCCGCCTTTCTGGTTCGCGATCACGATGGTGCGGGACACGGCGCTGCCTCCAGGGCTCGCCCGGCCGGAACGCGGAAGGAACCGGACGGGTGTTTCACGGGAAACAATTCCTCAACTAGCCCTTGAACGTGCGGTGACAATATTCCTGGGCGTCGTTCAAAGAATCCACAATGAGTATGCAGTCTTCGACCTTGCCGTGCTTGACAGCCTGCAGCAGTTGCTTGGCCATGTGCACGAAGTCCTCGAGCTCGTCGGCCCAGATATCCTCGGCCATGGGAATCAGTTTCTGCAAAAGCCGAACAAAGGCGTTGACGTCATCAAGAGAGGGGGCCTCTCCCGAAGCGGCGGAATCGGTGATGCGACGAAAAACCGTGTCCAGTTCGGATTTGAGCGTCTTGAAGTTCATGTCGCAAGGCGGTGTGAAACGGTTGCGTCGTGAAGTGCTCCATCGGTTACCCGTACAGCTAGAATAGGGCCTTTCAAGTGTCAACCCCCATTCCGGGGGAATGGCTAGATATTGTAGTACTGGCGGTACCAACCAACGAATTTGGCGATGCCGTCCTCGATGGACGTGAACGGCTTGAAGCCGACGTCGCGGATGAGGTCGTCCACATCGGCGAACGTGGCGGGAACGTCGCCGGGCTGCATGGGCAAGAGGTTCCGTTCTGCCTTGATGCCCAGGCAGTCCTCGAGCACCTCGATGTACCGGCCGAGCTCCACGCAGTTGTTGTTGCCGATGTTGTAGAGCCGGTAGGGCGCGGGGCTGGTGCAGGGATCGGGAGTCTCGCCGGACCAGCGCGGGTTGGGCTGGGCCGTGTGTTCGGTGACGCGCACCACGCCCTCGACGATATCGTCTATGTACGTGAAATCGCGACGCATCTTGCCATAGTTGAAGACGTCGATGGGCCTGCCCTCGAGAATGGCCTTGGTGAAGAGGAACAGGGCCATGTCCGGTCGTCCCCAGGGGCCATAGACCGTGAAGAAGCGCAGGCCGGTGGTCGGCAGGCCGAAAAGGTGGCTGTAGGTGTGGGCCATGAGCTCGTTGGCCTTCTTGGAGGCCGCGTAGAGGCTCACGGGGTGGTCCACGTTGTCGTGCACGGAAAAGGGCATGTTCGTGTTCAGGCCGTAGACCGAGCTGGACGAGGCGTAGACCAGGTGCTCGACGTTGTTCTGGCGGCAGCCTTCGAGCACGTTGCCGAAGCCCACGAGGTTGGTCTGGATGTAGGAATAGGGATTGGTCAGGCTGTAGCGCACCCCGGCCTGGGCCGCGAGGTTGACCACGTGGGTGAACTTCTCCTTGGCGAACAGGGTTTCCATGGCCTCGCGGTCCTCGAGATTGAGGTGCGCGTGCCGAAAGCCGTCGAAGGGAGTGAGCAGTTCGAGGCGGGAGCGTTTGATGGCCGGGTCGTAGTAGTCGTTGAGGTTGTCCAGGCCAACGACCGTATGCCCGGCCTCCAGGAACCGCTTGGAAAGGTGGAAGCCGATGAACCCGGCTGCTCCGGTGACGAGAATATGCATGGTCCGTCCTTTGTGGTGCGTTTGTTGGTGCCGATGCGTTGCTGCGCGAATACGAGGTATGGGTTGCAGGGGATGTAGATGTTTTCCGCACGATGCGCAACGGGTCGGTACAACGGGCCGTCATTGCGCGGAGAGCACGGTGGAGCGGAAAGCCAGATAAATCGGCAAACAACGGGTGTCGAAAAAAAGGAGACGAAAGCCCGACCGGTGGAGCCGCACGACCAACGCCCGCCGCCCGCCGCCACGGGACGCGACGACGGGCGGCAAGGAAGAAGGCGCGTGGATTGGGTAAAGGCGCAGGAGGCTCGGTGCGGCGGGCGCGTCGGACGAACTACGCAGCGTCCGAAGATCCCGAAGCGCCACCCTGCCCCGCCGCAACCGTTCCGGCTGCCGCGGCTGCGGCCGGTGCGGCCACGGCCGCCGTGGGGGCGGCTAGGGCCCGGCCCTGGCCCAGGACGGTCAAAAGGTCGAGCGGCACCGGGATCACGGTGGCGTTGGCCTCTCCGGCCATCTCGCGCATGGTCTGCAGATAGCGCAGTTGCAGGGCCGACGGATTGTGCCCCAGGATCTCGGCGGCCTGGGAAAGGCGCTCGGCGGCCTGGAATTCGCCCTCGGCGTTGATGACCTTGGCGCGACGTTCGCGCTCGGCCTCGGCCTGCTTGGCCATGGCGCGCTGCATCTCCTGGGGCAGGTCGATGTACTTGAGCTCCACGGTGGAGACCTTGATGCCCCACGGATCGGTCTGCTGGTCCAGGATGGACTGGATCTTCTCGTTGATCTTGTCGCGGTGCGAGAGCAGTTCGTCCAATTCAACGCCACCGCACACGGACCGCAACGTGGTCTGCGAAAGCTGCGAGGTGGCGAAGAGGTAGTCCTCCACCTCCAGGATCGAGCGCACCGAGTCGATGACCCGGAAATAGACCACCGCGTTGACCTTGATGGTCACGTTGTCGCGCGTGATCACGTCCTGCGTGGGCACGTCAAGGGTGTGGATACGCAGGGAAACCTTGACCATCTTGTCGATGACGGGAATGAGGATGATCAGCCCCGGGCCCTTGGCGCCGATGCTGCGGCCCAGCCGGAAGATGACTCCCCGCTCGTACTCGTTGAGCACCTTCAGGGAGGCGGCGAGCACGAGAAGGACGATGATCGCAATAGGAAGATAGGTATACATGGCAAGCTCCTGGGTTAAAACCGCAAACGCGTTGCGGTCGTTTGCACGATGAGGCCCGGCACCGGCTCCGGCCCGCAGGCACGGAAGACTCCGGCAAGACGCAAAAGGTACGTCGCAACTCTCCGAAAAGAAATCGTTCAGGCTTCGCTACAGTTCGGGCGGAGCATGCGGATCCATGGCGTTCGGTGCAGCTTCTTCGGGAATGACGACCACGGTCAGCCCCTGAACCGCAACCACGCGCAACGGATCGCCGGGTGCGGCCTCGAACGGCGTGGCGCTCCGCGCGTTCCACAGTTCGCCGCGCACAAGGACCTTGCCCTGGTCGGCCTGCCAGGAGCGCACCGTGGCCCGCAATCCGACCATGGACCCGGCACCCGTGACGTCCTTGGCGCGCTGCGCGCGGCCCGCCAGGACAACGGCCGCGCCGAGCAACAGCGCGATCCCGCCCACGGTGACCACCACGGTGGACAAGGGCAGGGCAAAGCCGTGCGGCCCGCCGCGGAAAAGGATGACGGAGCCCATGAACAGGGAAACCACGGCCGCCACGGAAAGCAGGCCGTAGCTGACGATCTTGATCTCCAGGAGAAAGAGCACCAGGCCGAAGAGGATCAGCAGGACGCCCGCCACGGTGGTGGGCAGCACGGACAGGGAATAGAGGCCGAGGAGCAGGCAGATGGTGCCGAGCACGCCGGGCAGGATGGCCCCGGGGGTGGTCAGCTCGAAAAAGAGCCCGGCCAGGCCGCCGATAAAGAGCAGGTAGGCCACCTGCGGGTGCAGCAGCCAGGAAAGAAACCCATGCCGGAAGCCAGGATCGAGCTGCTCCACGCGAATGCGCGCCGGATCGATGCGCACCGTGCCGTCGCCGAACGGCACGCCGCGCGCGCCGATCTGGGCCAGAAAATCGTCGGGATCGTTGGCCGCGTATTCCACCACGCGCCCGAGCACCGCCCCGGCCGTGTCGATGGAGGCCGCCTCGGTGACCGAGGCTTCGTACCACTCCACATTGCGGCCGCGCTGGGCCACGATGGAGCGCAGCAGGCTGAGGATGTCGTTCTGGACCTTCTTGGCCATGGTCTTGTCCATGGACTCGCCGCCCAGGTTCACGGGCGAGGCCGAGCCCATGGACGCGGCCGGGGCCATGGCCGCCACGTGCGAGGCGGCCACCAGAAAGACTCCGGCGCTGGCCGCGTGCGCGCCGGACGGGCCGACCCACACGGCCACGGGCAGCGGCGCGTTGAGGATGGCCTGGACCATGGACCGGGCGGATTCCAGCAGCCCGCCGGGCGTGTCCAAGCGCAGCAGAAGCAGTCTCGCCCCGCGCTCACGGGCTTCAGTGAGGGCCTTGTCCAGCAGGTCGGCCATGGCCGGGGTCACGGGGCCGTCGAGTTCGGCATAGAGCACGAGCTCCGGCCGCTCGGTCGCGCCTTGGTCGGAGGTTGCGAACGTCTGGGCGGCCTGGACGGACGGCGCCGCCGTGAAAAGCCCAGCGGCCTCGCGCGCGAGCGGCGCGACGAGCGCCAGGACCAGTCCGGCGAGCAGCAGGGCCAGTGCGGCGGCCGCACGTGTGGTACCGTGCCGATGCGGCCCGAAACCCTGCGGCCCAGCGCCCGTAGGGCCTTGCGGCCGACCGGCGCGCCGTTGCAAGAGGCGGCGTAGAGTGCTGTCCATATATGAAATATGGATCGGACTCGGCCTCAGGTCAAGGCGCTGAAAAAAAAGTAGCTCCCGGAAACGTCGAAAGAAAGGAAGCCGAAGGCGGCAACGAAGCGGATTGGTGGGCGGATCTGCGACGTTACGGCGTTCCGTGCGGTGCAGGAACAGCCAATGATGCGATGGAACGTTTTTTCTGGGGCAAAAGCCGTGGCAAGCGCCGCAGGACCGGCGTGCGGAAAGACGCTCAGACCCCGGGAGGGCGCACCAGGGTGTGCAGGGCGCGAACCACGGCCTGCGCGCCTTCCTGCCCCGCGCGCAGCAGCTCGGACGGCTCGGGCAAGGCCAGAAGCGTGACGCCATCCACGGTGTAGACGCCGGTATCCGGCGAGGGGGCGGCCAGGTCCACGTGGTGCGTCGCACCGGAATACACGGTCGCCAGGGCGCGCGCGCCGAAGCAGAGCACGAAGCGGGCCTCGATTTCCGCAACGCCGCGCCAGAAGAGGTCGGGCTCGGCCGCGGGGGCAGGCACAACGGCCCGGCCGCTCGCGGCCGGGCGGCGGGTCCTCTGTGAGGCGGGCGCGGCCGCGCCGACTGCGGCCGGAGCCGCCATGGGCCAGAAGGTGATCGAGCCCGGCGGCCAGCCCAGGCCGCGGATCAGCGTGCGGAACAGCGTGCGCCGCTGCGCCGAAGGCGCGGCACCCGCCTCCAGGCCGAGCATGTCCAGGCCGAGGTTGAAATAGGTCCAGACGGTTGCGCTGGGCCGGGCGACCTTGCGCCAGAAGCCGTCCCAGGGCGCGGGCCAGTACGCCGAGCCGTCCAGGTGCGAAGCGCCGGAAACGGGCGGTTCGGCAGGGGCCTCCGCCTCGACGGGAGATTGCGGTTCCGAAGGGCGCGCAGGCGCAGGGGCCACGCCGGCGGCGACCGGCGACTCGGTGCGGGCGGCCGAAGAAGCGGCAAAACCGGAGGTTGCGGAGGTCGCGGAGGAGGAAGAAGCAGCGGGAACTCCGTAGCCGTGCGCTGCGCCGTCTTGCGGCGTTGACGAAGCGGCAGTTGCGGCCGGGCCGAGGTGGCCACCGCGCACGTCTGGAGGGGACTGCGCCCCTTCCGCCGCCGTTGCGGTCGGCGCGGACCCGGTGCCGGGCCGGGCAGGCGCGGCTCCGGAAAAATCTTCCGCCGACGGCGCGGCAGGCGCATCGCGGCGGTCCGCTCCGTCCGGCTGCTCCGGGTGGCCGATCGCGCGTCCACTGCTGCCGGGCGCGCCCTGCGCCCCGCTCCCCTTGTCCGCAACGCGCGCAACCGGCCCGGCCGTCGCGGGTGCGCGGTCGTCGTTCACGGCGGCGCACGGCGCAACCGCCGTGTCGGACCGCAATGCGGCCGCCGCCACCGCATCGGCACCGGCCGGAAAGAGCAGGTCCAGGCCGGCCAGACGCCAGGGCCGCAACCGCTCGCAGATGTTTACAGTTGAAGGAGCCAATCCAGGAGCCTCCAGGCCACCTCGGTCTTGGCCAACTGGGGCCACTGCTCCTCGCGCCCGTTGCGGTCGGCCACGTACACGGCGTTGGTCGGAACCCGGAACCCGGAACCGGCCGTGCCCACGGGGTTGGCCGCCACCAGGTCCGCGTTCTTGGACGCGAGCTTTTTGCGCGCGTTGGCCGACAGGTCCGCGGTCTCGGCCGCGAACCCGAGGATGCGCTGGCCGGGCCGCTTGGCCGGGCCCAGGGTGCCGAGGATGTCGCGCGTGGGCGCGAAGTCCACGCGCAGCTCGCCCGCGGCCTTCTTGAATTTTTCCGCGCCGAAGGGCACGGGCGCGAAGTCGGCCACGGCCGCGGAAAACACGCCCACGTCCGCCGCGCCCCAGAGCGCTTCGCAGGCCTCGAACATCTGCGCGGCCGAGGTCACGGGGTGCAGCGCGATGTCCGCGGGCAGGAAGACGTCCGCGGGACCGCGCACAGCGTCCACCTGCGCTCCGCGCAGCCACGCGGCCACGGCCAGGGCCGCGCCCATGGTGCCCGAGGACGGGTTGGACCAGAAGCGCACCGCGTCCCACTGCTCGCGCGTGGGGCCCATGGTCACGAGCACGCGCAGCCCGGCCATGTCCTGCGGCGTGAGCGCCTTGAGCACGCGCAGGAAGATCTCGCGGCCCTCGGCCAGGCGACCCTCCCCCGTGTCGCCGCAGGCCATCAGGCCGCATCCGGGCTCTATGCACACGTGGCCGCGCCCCTTGAGCACGGCCCAGTTCTCGCGCGTGGCCGTGGCGTTCCACAAATTCGGGTTCATGGCCGGGGCGATGACCAGGGGGCCGGGAAAGGCCAGGGCCTGGCAGGCGAGCATGGTGTCGGCCAGCCCGTGGGCCAGCTTGGCCAGGGTGTCGGCCGTGGCCGGAACCACGGCAAAGGCGTGCGCCGCGCGGCCCGGAGCCAGATGCCCGAACACGTCGTCGTCGTCGAGAGAGCCCGCCGCGGCCGGTCCGCCCGCGCCAGGGGCCCCGGCGGCCGGGAACATGCTCCCGTACACCGGATCGGCCCCCAGGGCGCGGAAGGACAGCGGCGCGACGAAGCGCGCGGCCGCGTCCGAAAGCGTGGCGGAAACCGACACGCCCGCGGCGAGCCAGGCGCGCAGCAGGTCCAGGGCCTTGTAGGCCGCCACGGACCCGCACACGCCCAGGTGCAGCCTGCGGCCCGCGTACCCGGTGAAGTCCAGGTGCGCGTCCACTACTGGTTGAGCCCCTTTTCTTCCAGGCCGGAGCCCGCCGGAGCGGGCATGGGCTCGATGCGCGGTGCGGGCTCGTCCATCTGCGCGGGGCTGGAGAGCGAAGCGCCCTGGCCCAGGTCCAGCCGCGTGCCCGTGCTCGGGGCCACCCAGACCTCCATGGAGGTGGTGTAGGAGCCGTCGGTGATGGACACGATGCAGAACTTTTGCGGCTTCTCGAAGATCAGGATGGTGCGCGAGGACTTGAAGGCGCTGCGCATGGACCAGCCGTCGCGGGCCATGTTGTTGATGAAGAACTTGGTCAGCGACAGCCGCTCCACCTTGCCCTTGAAGACCATGACTCCGGACTTGGCGTAGGGCGTCTCGATGACGAAGGAATCGTCCTTTTGCATCGTCATCTCTTTGGGAATCAGAACGTCATCGAAATCGTAATACGTGTTGCCGGATCCACGGTCATACGACGGTGCGGGGTCCTGGGAATCGACCGGGGCCGTGGAGGACTTGCCGCCGAAAGTGGTGCAGCCGAACAGGCCGAGGCTCAGGGCCAGAACGAGGACGGCGGCCTTTTTGGGGAAGGACATGGACGCGCTCCTTGTTGACGGTTGGTTGACGGTTATCGGTTTTTGGGCGAAAGGGCGGCCGGAGGCTCGCCCCGTGCGGGAAATCGCCCGATGGTCTGTTCCCTATACCACCTTGGGCCAAAGGGCAACGCGCGCACCCGGGGCCGGAGCGCCGTGAGCGTGGAAAAAACAATGAACGAAACGAAGATGATACCGGAAGATTTTCGGCTTGCCTCCTACGCCTTCGACCTGCCCGCCGCCCAGGTGGCCCAGGAGCCCGCCGCGCGGCGCGACGGTTCGCGCCTGATGGTCGTGGACCGCTCCGTGCCCGTGAACGGCGCGGGCGCGGTGCGCGAGGCGCGCTTCGCGGACCTGCCGGACCTGCTGCCGCCCGGCGCGCTGCTGGTCGCCAACAACTCGCGCGTGCTGCCCGCGCGCCTGTTCGGTCGCCGCCCCACGGGCGGGCGCGTGGAATTCCTGCTGCTCACCCCCCTGCCGCTCATCGAGCCGCAGCAGGTGCACGGCGAGGGTGACGCACCGGTCTTCGAGGCCGAGGTGGAAGGGCTGCTGCGCGCCTCCAAGCCCGTGCGGCCCGGGCAGCAGGTCTTTTTCGGGCCCGCTGCGGCGGACGAGGCGGACACGGGAGCCGCACAGGACACCCCTGCCCCATCGAATCCCTCCGCTCGGATGGACATCCCCGCCCCGCTCGCGTCCGCCACCTCTGCCGCCCGCCCTGCCATATGTACCGGGGCATCCGACTTTTCCCTGGCCGTGCTCTCCGTGGGCGAATTTGGGCGCTGTTCGGTGCGCCTGCGCTGGCGCGGGGACCTCGCCGCGCAGTTCCTGGAGCTCGGGCACCTGCCGTTGCCGCCCTACATCCGCCGTCCGGACACCCCGGCGGACCGCGAGCGCTACCAGACCGTGTACGCCGACGCGGCGCGCACCGGCTCGGTGGCCGCGCCCACGGCCGGGCTGCACTTCACGCCGGAGATCCGCGCCGTGCTCGCCGCGCGCGGCTTCCGGTGGGCCGAGGTCACGCTCTACGTGGGCTACGGCACCTTTTCCCCGGTACGCTGCGCGGACATCCGCGAGCACGGCATGCACCGCGAGTACCTGGAGGTGCCCGAGGCCACGGCCGCGGCCGTGCGCGCCGCGGCGGCCGAGGGACGGCCCATCGTGGCCGTGGGCACCACCTCGGTGCGCGCCCTGGAGGGCGCGGCCCAGGCCACGGACACCCGCGCCGCGAACCTCGCGCCCTTTCTGGGTTGGACGGACATCTACCTCTATCCGGGCCGCGAATTTCGCGTCACCGGGCACATGCTCACCAACTTCCACCTACCGGAGTCCTCGCTGGTGATCATGGTCAGCGCCTTTGCGGGCCGCGAGCGCATCCTTTCGGCCTATTCCCAAGCCATCGCCTCCGGTTTCCGTTTTT
Organism: Desulfovibrionaceae bacterium; assembly: GCA_015709205.1. Classification (GTDB taxonomy): domain Bacteria; phylum Desulfobacterota; class Desulfovibrionia; order Desulfovibrionales; family Desulfovibrionaceae; genus JACCQO01. Next base: position 430 of record JACCQO010000033.1, on the reverse strand, counting down.
TTTCCTACGGCGACTCCATGCTCCTGCTCTAACTCGGCAGCAACGCCGCTGCCCCCCTTTCGGGAGCAATGCTGCTCCACCCTTTTCGGGAGCAATGCTGCTCCAGCCTTTTCGCGGGCGTCGGTGCTGCGGAGGGCGCAACGGTTTTCCCCCGCCCGCGCGCGACCGTCGTATTGGGGACACCCACGGCTTTCCCATTTTTCACGCGCCCACGCTCGACGACCGCATCGTCGCCTCCTCCACCTCTTTCCCGCACGCCCCAGGGCGCATCCGTCGCCGCAGGCGGCGGCAGCCCAGCAAGCCCGCACGCCTCTTCACCTTTCCCGCTCTTCCCGCGCCCGCTCCCCCCCCGTCCGGCATCCACGGGGTCCCGACAATCACCCCCTTCCTCATCCAACCAGCAGTTTTTGGGGGAGAGGTGGGGTGGAGG
>JACCQO010000113.1 GCA_015709205.1 Desulfovibrionaceae bacterium | reverse complement strand
GGAGGGGAGGACCCTTTTTTCGCCGAAAAAGGGTCCTCCCCTCCCCGCCTCCCCCGGCTCTTCGCCGCGCCGCGGGCGCAAAAAGGCCCCCTGCCGGGGCAGGGGGCCTTTGCGCCTTGTGGTGGGGTGGGGGCTTCGAGGGCCGAAGTGCTACTCGAGCACCTTCTTGGCGTGGGCCGCGCCCGCGTCGATGGCTTCGGCGTTCTTGGGGATCAGGTGCTTGTAGTGGGGCGAGATGACCTTTTCCAGGCTCTTCTTGAGCTGCGCCAGCTTGAGCACGCCCGTGGCCTGCACGTAGGCGCCGATGGCGACCATGTTGGCCATGCGCGTGTTGCCGATGGAGTCGGCGATCTCGTTGCAGGGCACGGGCACGGCCTTGATGCGCTCGGCATCCAGCAGGGCCGTGTCCACCAGCGAGGAATTGAGCACGAGCACGCCGCCGTCGGCCATGCGCGGCTGGAACTTGTCCAGGGACGGGCGGTTCATGATGATCAGGCTCTTGGGTGTCTTGATCAGCGGCGAGCCGATGTCCTCGTCCGAGACGACCACGGTGCAGTTGGCCGTGCCGCCGCGCATTTCCGGGCCGTAGACCGGGATGTAGGTGACGTTGAGCCCGGCGTCCATGCCCGCGTAGGCCAGGAGGTTGCCGATGAGCATGACGCCCTGGCCGCCGAAGCCGGCGATGATCACGTCCTGGTAGAGCTGCATCAGCACACCCCCTGATTCTTGCGGTCCTTGAACACGCCCAAGGGGAAGTAGGGGATCATTTCCTCCTCCACGCGCTTGTTGGCTTGCACCGGGGTCATGCGCCAGTTGGTCGGGCAGGTGGAGAGCAACTCCACGAAGGAAAAGCCCTCTTCGTCGACCTGGTACTGGAAGGCGGTGCGGATGGCCTTCTCGGCCTTCTTGATGTTCTTGACGTTGTTCAGGGCCACGCGCGCCGAATAGGCCGTGCCGCCCAGGCCGGCGATGATCTCGGCCATGCGCAGGGGCTCGCCCTCGCGTTCGCGGCAGCGGCCGCCCGGGCAGGTGGTCGTCTTCTGGCCCACCAGCGTGGTCGGGGCCATCTGGCCGCCGGTCATGCCGTAGACCGTGTTGTTCACGAAGACCACGGAGAACCGCTCGCCGCGGTTGGCCGCGTGCATGATCTCGGCCAGGCCGATGGAGGCCAGGTCGCCGTCCCCCTGGTAGGTAAAGACGAACTTGTCCGGCCGCGCGCGCTTGACGCCCGTGGCCACGGCCGGGGCGCGGCCGTGCGGGGCCTCCACGCTGTCCACGTGCAGGTAGTTGTAGATGAACACCGAGCAGCCGATGGAGCCCACGCAGATGGTTTTTTCCACCAGCCCCATGGATTCGAGACAGTCGGCGACGAGGCGGTGCGCCACGCCGTGCTGGCAGCCGGGGCAGTAGTGCGTCGGCCGGTCCGCCAGGACCTTGGGCAGGCTGAAGACTTGTTTTTCCGTGACGGCGACCATTATATCCTCCGCAAACTTTCGACGATGGGCCCGACGAAGTCGTCGGGGCTGGGCAGGTTGCCGGGCATGAAGCCGAAGAAGTCGGAATCGGCGAAACCGCGCACGGCCAGCCGCACGTCCTCGACCATCTGGCCGGTGTTGTGCTCGATGGTGATGAACCGTTTTCCGGCCGCGGCCAGGGAACGCAGCACATGGCTGGGGAACGGGTACAGCGTGATCGGCCGCACCAGGCCCACGCGGCGCCCGCGCGCGCGCAACGCGCGCACCGAGCTCTTGGCGATGCGTCCGATGGAGCCGTAGGCGACCACGATCAGGTCCGCGTCCTCGGCTTCGAAGACCTCGGCGTCGGCCTCCACCTGCATGTCCTCGTATTTGTCGCGCAGGAACGCGTTCTGCCCGGCCAGCGCGCCCTCCTCCAGGAACAGCGACTTGAGCAGCCGCTCCTTGCGGCCGCACGCGCCGTCCAGCCGCCAGCCCTCCACGCCGTGCCCGTCAAGGGTTTCGGGCGTCCAGGGCGTGACCGGCTCCTTCATCTGGCCCAGGATCGCATCGCCCAGGATCATCACCGGGTTGCGGTACTTGAAGGCCAGGTCAAAGGCGCGGATCATCAGGTCGTAGGCTTCCTGGCAGGTGCCCGGGGCGAGCACCAGCAGCCGGTAGTCGCCGTGGCCGCCGCCCTTGACCGCCTGGAAGTAGTCGCCCTGGCCCGGGCCGATGTCGCCCAGGCCCGGCCCGCCGCGGTTCATGTTCACGACGACCGCGGGCAGATGCGAACCGGCCATGTAGGAGATGGCCTCCTGCTTCAGGGAAATGCCCGGGCTGGACGAGGACGTGAAGGCGCGCACGCCCGCGGCCGCCGCGCCCAGCAGCATGTTGGCCGCCGCGATCTCGCTCTCGGCCTGCACGAACTCGCCGCCCGCGTCGGGCAGCGCCTTGGACATGAACTCGGGGATGTCGTTCTGCGGGGTGATGGGATAGCCGAAGAAACAACGCACTCCGGCGGCCAGCGCGCCGTGGCAGATGGCCTCGTTGCCCTTGACGAAAATGCGCTCGGCCTGTTTTGCCTTAGCCATTGCCGCCCTCCTTCTTCGCGCCCTTGGCAGCGGGCTTGGCTTTCTGGGTACGGAACACGCTGATGACGAAGTCCGGACAGACCTCGGCACAGGACGCGCACCCGATGCACTGCTCCATCTTGGCCTTGGGCACCTCGGCGACCTTGTAGCCCTGCTGGTTGAACCGCTCGGACTGAACGATGATCTCTTGCGGGCAGGCCTCGACGCACAGCAGGCACCCTTTACACCGTTCCTCCACGAACTCGACTCGGGACATGTGTCGAAACCCCTTCCATTGTGGTTTTCTTGACGGCGAAAGACCAGGGCCCTCCGCCCGGCCGACGGCGCGCGCACCACACGCACACCATCACCCTACGCCCAATTGGCATTGTAGGACATTTCCCAATGGTTGGCAAAATTTCGCGCGCGCGGAAACGGGGCGAAAGGCGGGGAGTGAAGAGCCGGGGGGAGGCGGGGAGGGGAGGGACCTTTTTCGGCGAAAAAAGGTC
>JACCQO010000112.1 GCA_015709205.1 Desulfovibrionaceae bacterium | reverse complement strand
CCCGCCCCCACCATCCCCCTCCTAAACTTTTCGGTTGGATGAGGACAGCGGCCGCACAACGCTCCCGCCACGCCGAAGCCTGCGGGCCGATGTCATTGCCTTTCGGCTCCGCACCGGGATGCGTACAGGACCGGTCGCAACCCGCCTGGGATGCGCCATTCGATTGCCGCCACCAATCAATTCGCTGAAGGAGTAAGGAAAGGAGGATAGGGAACGAAACAAGGAGGTGAAAAAGAGGCAGGCACGTACGCACCCCTCGAAAACTCCCGGTGTGGGAGACGGGAAGCGCAAGGACAACACCAGGACGCAACCGCGACAACGCAAAAGCGAAAACCACGACGAACGGGCGGAGCGGAAAACTCGGCGTTGCAACACGCGACGAGGGGAAAGACCCGGCACCGACGAACACGCTGCGAAACGAACGACGCCGGAGCGAAGGCAATACGAAAAGCGAACAACACCCGCTCGCTCCGCACGGGCGCCCCCTTGCCACGCAGGACGCGGACGTGGGAGACTGCCTCGTCCTGGAGCCACGTGGGCGGGGTTGCTGCCACCACACCGGTATCCGCGGCCGGACAGCCCCGGGCGCGGCGATTTCCGGGACGCTTGAAGGCTCGACCGCGAACAGGGCTTGACAACCCTTTCGCGCGTATCCCGCGCCGGGACAAAGACCGCGCGGGGATTCGAGCCCTTCTTTGTGGGAAACGGAAAACAAACGCACCGTGCGCCCCTACGGGCGGCGCTTCGAGCCGCAACCGGACCGCGCCCGACTCGCCGCCTAACTCTCGAACTCCTCGCGGATCTTGCGGAACAGGAGCAGGAGATAGCGGTCCGGAGCCTCGCGGCCGTCCACGGCCATGCGCTCCAGCCGCGCCACGCGGTTGTTGCTCGGTGTCACGGTCTCGCGCACGGAAAGCTCCAACTCCCGCACCTGCTCCCCTTCCGTGGCGCGCACGGCAAGCTCCCAACTCCCGCCCCGCGCGCTCCAGCGCAGGACAACCTCCGCGCCCTGGCTGCGGCGGCGCTCCAGCAAGCCCACAAAATCGCGCAGACAGAAATGCCCCTTGGGACCGCTCACCCCCAGGTACCCGCCGTCCTTGAAAATCACCAGCGGCAGCCCGAGCAGGGCGTGCGGCTCGGCTCCGGCCCGGGACGCCGCGCCTCCGGCGGCTCCGGCAGCCCCGGCGCGCAGTTCGTCGCGCTCGCTCAGCAGGGCCTCCCGCTCCCGACACAGCGCCTCCCGCTCCCGGGCCAGCCCGTCGCGCTCGCTCCGCGTCGCGTCCAGCTCGCTGCGCAGGCCGTCCAATTCCCGCCGCGCGGCCTCCAGATCGCCGTGCAGGCGGGCGACCTCTTCGGCCCCGCGCTCCACGGCGCGGTCGCGCTCCTCGCGCAGGGCGCGCAGCTCGCCGCGCAGGCCGTCGATCTCGGCCCGGAACAGGGCCTGGCTCTCCAGCAGCCCGGACATGCGTTCCAACAGCCCGTCCAGCCCGGCGTTTAGACCACCCAGGCCACCCATGCCAGCGCCGGCCGCGTCCGACCGCGCGCCGGGGCGCGCGTCGTCCCCGGCCCGGCGGCCACGCCGCCACACGCCCGCGGCGACCCCGCCGGCCAGCCCTCCGGCCCCACCCCCTGGCGGTTCCGCCGCGCCGAACGACGCGGCCAACTCCTGCTCCACCTGCTCGGACGTCCAATTCCGATCGAACATTTGCCTGATCTCCCTGAAGACGGCCAGCGCTTCGGCCGGATATCTGACGCGCCGCCCCCCGGCCCCGTGCTTGGGGATGTGCGCGGAGAAGCGGTCCTTGTAATAGGCCACGCTCGACGGCGGTATGTTCAACCGCCGCGCTATCTCCCGCAGGCTCAAAAATTCGCGCGTCATGGTCCGCTCCACGCGGCGGCCACCCAAATGCGGCGGCTGCTCGCTTGTTGAACATTGTTCAACATTCTGCCCTTGATACCCGACCCCCACCATCCTGTCCAGAATAATTCTGGACTTTCTTGAATTTTTTTATCGAAAATAATCCTATTTATATCATTATAATATAGAATTATTACTGAGCAACCAGCACAGAGCATTCGCCGTTGCCAATGGCAGTTCTGTTGTACAATTAAGCAACAACTAACCAACAAAAAAAGACCAAATGCAGCGTAGCCGCACTGGCCGCGCGCCGACCATGCCCTCCTTGCCGGTTCCGCAGGGCCCGCCGCCCGGCGCGGCCCAAACGCCTGAACCGCTCGCCGCCCGGCGCGGTCCCAAACGCCCGCCCTGCCCACCGCCCGGTGCGATCCCAGACGCCCGCCCTTGCTCCGCCCGGAGCGGTCCCAGACGCCCGTCCCGCCCGCCGCTCCGCGCATCCGATGCCGCTGCGCCCGGCAGCCCTGTCGGCGGCGCGTCCCGACCTTGCCACGGCCTGCGCAGACATTGCCACCCGTTGGCCGGTGCGGCGTCCCGTCGTGCGGCGTGCTCGGCGCCCTTCTCCACCGCGAACCGTCGCGCCCTCTTTCCGCGCCGCCCCACCCGGCGCAACCGTTCCCCTGCCTGGCCGACGTCCGCCAGCAGCGCGCGCCCCGCCTCCTTGCGATCGCCAGCCCTGTCCCTCCCGCGCGTCCTGGACCCAACGCGCGCCTTTTCGCGGCACCGCCGCCCATCCCGTTCCCCCGGCCCCCGCATCTTTTCTTGCCGCCCTCCTGTTCCCCCCACCGCCTTCCGTCCGCCCGTCCCCACTTTTCCCCTTTCCCCCCTTGTCCCCTCTCGCCGTCGCCCCCCACCCCGCCCCTCACTCCCTCACAAATTCCGTTCAGGAATACCGTGCCATGCGGTCCTCCTGGCTTCGGGTTGCGGGGCAATACCCTGCTTGATGGAGGTGGCGGGCATGGAATTTGGCCGCCCGGGCCGGGGCAACCCGATGGCGCATCCCGACCGCACCGAACCGGTACATTGTGCATCACGACGCGAACGAACAATGGACAATGAGACAGAAAAGCAGACTCCCGCCTGACCGGGAGCCCTACGAAAAAGTTTAGGAGGATGATGGTGGGGGTGGGGAGAT
>JACCQO010000032.1 GCA_015709205.1 Desulfovibrionaceae bacterium | reverse complement strand
CGGCGCGCGCGGGCCGGGCGGCCGGGGCGGGCGCGGGTTCGGCCTCGGGCTCCGGCTCGGGTTCCGGCTCGGGCTCGGGCTCGGGTTCCGGCTCGGGCGCGGGTTCCGGTTCGGGCGCAGGCTCGGGCGCGGGTTCCGGCTTGGGCGCGGGGGCCGGGGCCGGGGCGGGCTTTGCGGCTTCGGCCGGGGCCGCCGGGGCGTCCGCGGCACCGGAGAGCTCGTCCAGGGTCTTGTGGATCATGTCGGCGATGATCTCACACTCCTGCTCCATGATGCCCATGAGCATGCCGAAGCCCATGGGGCTCTTGCGGCCCTGGTCCACGAGCCCGGCGGTGCGCTCCGCATAGACCTTGATCTCGTCCAGGCCCATGTAGCTGGCGGAATTCTGGATGGAGACCAGGGAGCGGTAGAGCCCGTCGATGAAGTCCTTCTGGGAATCGTCCTTGGCCAGCTCGCGCATGGCCACGTCGATGTTGGAAAGCTGCTGGCTGACGGTATCGCGGAAGATGGCCAGGTCCTCGGCGTCCGCACCGCCGGCGGATGCATCCCCCTCGGCCGGGGCTTCCTCGGCGGCGGGGGCGGAGGAGGCGGCCTCGGGCTCCGCGGCCTCCTCGACGGCAGAGGCGGCGGGCGGGGCCTCGACCACGCCGTCGCGCACGGCCTTCTGCAACCGGTCCAGGAGCGCGGCGATGTCCAGGGGCTCGACCATGCCCGTGGCCGGATTGACCTTGTCCACCAGGGCTTCCATGAGGTCCACGGTGTGCAGGAGCAGGTCCACCAGGGGCGAGGACGACTCCATCTCGCCCCGGCGCACGCGGTTGAGCAGGGTCTCGGCCTCGTGGGTCACGGTGTTCAGCTCGGTGAAGCCGATGATCCCGCTGTTGCCCTTGAGGTTGTGAAAATAGCGGAACAGGTCGTTGACCAGTTCGCCGCCCGCCGTGGGGTCCTTTTCCAGCTCCAGGAGCCCCTTGTTCAGCTCGGCGATGATCTCGGCGGCCTCTTCCAGGAAGTCGTTGAGATGTTCCTCGCCGATGGCCGTGAGCTTGTAGGCCGGTCCGGCCACGGCCGGGGCCTCGGCGGCGGCGGGCTCGGGGGGCGCGGCCTTGGGCGCCGCGGGCGCCGCCGCGGGTTTCGGCTCGGGCGCGGGCTTGGGTGCCGCAGCGGGCTTGGGGGCCGCAGCGGGTTTGGGCGCGGGCGCGCCGCCCTTGCTCTCGGCCATGATCGCGTCGATGGTGCCCACCAGCGGGGCGATGTCCACGTCGCCCTCGGTGCTGTCGGTCTCCAGGTTCTCGATCATCTGGCGCAGGGTGTCGGTGGCGTCGAGGATGGTGTCCATGATCTCGGCGGTCACGGACATGGCGCCCTTGCGCAGCTCGTCCAGGATGTTCTCGGCGCGGTGCGCGAGCTTGTTGATGTTGTTGAGGCCGAGGAAGCCCGAGGCCCCCTTGAGCGAATGCATGGGCCTGAATATCTCATTCAGCAGACTGAGATTCTCCGGGTTCTTCTCGAGTTCCAGGAGGTTGGGCTCGATGGTCTCGAGATGCTCCTTGGCCTCGATGATGAAATCCGCAAATATTTCAGGATCCATGAAGTCCTGGCTCATACCCACTTCCTTCTGACGAACGGCTCTGTCCGTCAAGAGGTTTCACGCCGCCGCCGGTCAGCCCAGCAGCATGCGCACGTTCTTGACCATCAACTCCGGCTGGGCGGGTTTGACCAAGTACTGGTTGGCCCCCAGACTCAACCCCATCTGGATGTCCTTCTCCTGCCCCTCCGTGGAGAGGACGATGATCGGCAGATCTCGATAGGCCTCCTGCTCGCGCACGTTCTTGATGAACGTGAAGCCGTCCATGCGCGGCATGTTCACGTCGGAGATTATCAGATCCACCTCGGCCATGGAGTAGAGCTTTTCCAGCCCGTCCAGGCCGTCCTCGGCCGTGGTCACCTTGAAGCCCTCCTTCTTCATGATGAAGGCGACGAGGTTCCTCACGGTCTTGGAATCGTCCACAATCAAAATATGTTTAGCCATCCGACACCTCAGCTTTTGAGGACTTTCTCGACGATCCTGTCCACGGACAGGATGCCGACCAACTTGTCTCCGGCCTTCATCAGGCCGGACACGAACTGGACGTTGACGCCCAGGTGGGACTCGATGCCCCATTCCACGGTCTCCTGGGACACGCGGTACATGGTCGAGACCTCGGAGATCATCAGGCCGACCTGCAGCCCCTTGCGCTTGCAGACCACGATGAACTGGTCGCGGCCGTCACCCTCGGCGGAGATGCCCAGCAGGTCGCGCAGGCGCACCAGCGGGGTCACGCGGCCGCGCAGGTTGACGATGCCCGCGATGAATCGCGGCGCCGCGGGCAGCTTGGTCGGCGGCAGGAACCGGATGACCTCCTGCACCACGCTGATGGGCACGGTGAACTCGCGCCCGTCGAGCACGAAGCTGACGAGCTGCAGTTCCGGCTCGGTCTTCAGCAGGTCCTCCAGGGGCGGCTCGGCCTCTTCGGGCGCGGGCGCGGGCGCCTCTCCTGCGGTGGTCGGCTCCAGCACGTCCCCGGGGACGTCCAGCCCCAATTTCTGCAGGGCCTGCTGATCCTCCACCCCGAGGTACTTCTGGATGAAGGACCGCTCGGCTCCGGTGAAGGTGCCGTCGGTGTTCGGTTGGACCGAAAAATCCTGCTCGCTGAAATACTCTTCCGGACTCTTCATCATAACGCCACGATTTCCCGTGCCAGTTCCATGTATTCCGTCGCCCCGCGGCCTTTCGGGGCGACGTCGAAGATCACCTTGCCCTGGGCGCTGGCCTCGCGGAACTTGGTGTCCATGTCCACCACGGCCTCGAACATGCGCTCGCCCAGCTTGCGGCGCAAGAGCCGCAGCACCCGGTTGCACGCGCTGGCGCGGCGATCGTACATCGTGGCCAGGGCGCGGTATTCGATGGGCGCGGGCAGCACCCGGTTGAGCATCCGCACGGTGTCGAACAGCAGCTTGAGCCCATGCAGGGCCAGAAAATCCGTCTGGATCGGAATGATCAGCAGATCCGAGGCCACCAGGGCGTTGACCAGGAGCACGCCGATGTGCGGCGGGCAGTCCAGGACCACGTAATCGTAGTCGTCGGCCACCCGGGCCAGGCAGGTGCGCAGGATCGCGCCCCGGCCCTGGCGGCCCTTGAGGTCCATCTCCAGCTCGCTGAGGCGGATGTTGGAGGCCACGAAGTCGAAGGCCAGCCCCTCGCCCTTGAGGCGCAGCCGGCTCCACAGTCCGTCCCACTCGCCGGGCTCGGTGTGAAAGATGTCGTAGACCGTGAACTCCTGGTGCTCGGGATAGAACCGCAGGTGCACCGAGGCGCAGGCGTGCGGGTCCAGGTCCATGATCAGCACGCGGCTGCCCATACTCGACAGGGCAGCGCCGAGGGTCAGCGTCGTGGTGGTCTTGCCCACCCCGCCCTTCTGGTTCGCTATGGCTAGTACCTTTGCCGCCACCTTGTGCTCCGCATCACCGCGCCGCGCGCGGACTAGGATTCCTTCCTGTAGACGATGGCCCCGGGGTGGTGCACCGGCTTGAAGGCCCTGGAGATGTTGTGCAGCGACTCCGAGTGGCCGATGAGCAGGAACCCGCCGGGCGTCAGATTGTCGTAAAAGGCCCCGATGACCTTGCGCTTCATGTCGTCGTCGAAATAGATGATCACGTTGCGGCAGAAGACCACCTGCGAGCGCTCCACGCGCTTGAGCTGGGCACGATCGCTGAGGTTGATCTGGCCGTAGGTCACCAGTTGTTTGACCTCGGGATTGATCTTGTAGCGCCCGTCCTCGTTGGTGAAGTAGCGGGCGATGATCTCCTTGGGCGTGGTGCGCAGGGCGTATTCGCTGTACACGCCGCGCCGGGCCGAGGCGAGCACGGCCTCGGAGATGTCGTTGGCCGCGATCTTGATGTCCCAGGTCTTGATCTCCGGGCCCAGGACCTCGTGCAGGATGATCGCCAGGGTGTAGGGCTCCTCGCCCGTGGAGCAGCCCGCGGACCAGATGCGCAAGCTCTTGCGGCCCTTGTCGCGCTGCTCCCTGATGACCTCGGAAAGGACCTTGTCCCGAAACACGTCCAGCTGCGGCGGGTTGCGGTAGAAACTCGTCTCGTTGGTGGTGACCACCTCGAAAAGCCGGTTCATCTCCTGCTTGCGGCCCGGATCGTAGCGCAGAAAATAGAAGTATTCGCCGTAGCTCTTGAGGTTGAGCGCCTTGAGCCGGTTGGCGAGTCGATTCTCCAGCAGGTACTTGCGATTGTCCGCCACGTAGATCCCGCTCTGCTCGTAAATGAAATCGCGCAGCTGCGTGAACTCCTCGTCGGAAATCTTCAGTTCCTTCTGGAGCGTTATGGTCTTGGAAAACAGCGAAGCCATGCGGGCCTATTCTCCCTGTTCTTCCTGAATCCAGCCGATGGCCTCCTCGGCCGCGGTCTGCAACTCGGGGTCATCGGTTTCCGCCACGCTCATGAGCGCGCGGAAGGCGGTCTTGCCGCCGATCTTGCCCAGGGCCTCCACGGCCTTGAGCACCACAAGCTTGTTGTCCGAGGCAAGCAGTTCCACCATCTGCGGTATGCACACCGGGTCCTTGAGCTCGCCCAGGGCTTCCACGGCGCGGATGCGCACCCAGTCGTCCTCGTCGTGCAGGGCCGTGAGCAGGTGCGCCACGGCGCCCTTTTCCGGGCAGGCGCCCAACAGGTTGACCACGGTCAGGCGCACCTCGCGGTTTTCGTCGGAAAGACGCGGACCCACGAGTTCCAGGATGTCCTCGCGACAGACGCTGTCCAGGGCCTCCAGGGCGATCTTGCGGATATCCGGGACCTCGTCCTCCAGGGCGCGGCGCAAGTAGGTCAGGGCCTCGGGCGTGTTCAGCCGACCCATGGCGTAGACGGCCATCATCCGCTGGATGGGGTCGTCGCTGGCGAACAGGGCCTCGAAACGGCGGGCCATGTCCTCGCCGCCCAGGGCGATACAGGCCTCGAGCGCGGCCTCCTTGACGTCGTTGAAGGGGTGCTCGAGCATGGCGAAGATGCGGTCCGCGGCCTCGGCCAGGCGGAGCTTTTCGCCCAGAAAGTACAGCGCGCCCTTGAGCACGGTGCCGTCCTCGTGGCGGTCGAGCACGTCCAGAAAGAACTCCGTGGCCTCGGCGTCGCCCACGGCCACCAGCGCGCGCACCAGGTCGCGCTGCATGTCGCGGTCCTTGCGCCAGAACACGTCCATGAGCAGGTTTTCAGCCGAGGCGTCCTTCATGCGCGAGACGGCCTCCACGGCCAGGGAGGCCTCGTCGGGATCGTCGCTGCGCAGCGCGGCCTCCAAGGCCGGGTTCAGGCCGATGGCGGCGATGCAGTCCACGGCCATCTGCAGCCGGTCGTGGTCGGAATCGGGATTCAGGCGCGAGGCGATGTCGATGATGCCGCGCGTGGCGAAGCGGCCGCCCACGAAGGCCAGCCCGCGCATGGCCGCGTCCTGGACCTCCTCGTCCTCGTCCTGCAGGGCGATGACCAGGTACTGGCGAAAGGTCTCGCGCTCCTTTTCCGAGAGCAGCGTCAGGGACTTGCCGCCCATGATGTTGACCACGGCCTTGACGATCTTGTTGCGCAGGGGCGTGGGCGCGTTGTCCATGTGCTTGAGCAGGATGGCCACGGCCTTGATGTTGCCCATCTCGCCGAGGGCGTCCACGATCATGGAGGCCACCAGGTCGGAGGAGGTGTCCAGGGCCTTGGCCAGGGCCCCCACGCTGGAGCCGTCGCGGATCTTGGTCAGGGCCTCGATGACCGCGAACTGCACCCACTCCTCGTCGGCCATGGCGTTGTTCAGGCAGCCCGCGGCCTCCTTGAAGGCCAGGTTGCCCAGGCTCACGGCCGCCTGGTAGCGCACGTTGACCTCGGGGTCGCGCAACAGTGCGTCGCACAGGGGCTGCACGGCCAGCAGGCTGTTGGTGGAGCCGAGGATGTCGGCCACGAAAATGCGAATATCCGCGTCCTGGTCGTGGAGCAGGTCGAGCAGGCCGGTGAAGTCCTCCTTGCCGATCTCGCGCAGGATGTCCATGGCGATGTTGCGCGCCGGGGCGTCGTCGGAGCGCAGCAGGGGAATGACCGCGCGCACGGTCTCCTGGCCGCCGATGCGCCGAAGCGCCATGTCCGCGGCCTCCTGCACGCCCAGATTGGTGCTGTGCACGTGCTCGGTCAGGAAGGGAACAGCCTCCAGACAGCGCTCCTCGCCCGCGATGAAGGCGGCCTCGCGCACGACCTCCATGTCCCCGCTCCGCAACTGCGCCAGAATCTCGTCCTTGGTCGACATAGGCTTTCCCATTGCTTGAAGTCCCGGGACGGGCTCAGCCCGCTCCGCCCCCCTACTCGTACAGATTGGACATGATCGCCCCGGCCATCTCGTCGATGTCCACGACCTCGTCGGCCAGCCCCTCGTCCACGATGGCCTTGGGCATGCCGTAGACCACGCAGGTGGCGTCGCTCTGGGCCAGGGCCCGGCCGCCCTTCTGCTTGAGCACGCGCACGCCCTCCAGGCCGTCGCTGCCCATGCCCGTGAGCACCACGCCCAGGGCCCGCCGTCCCACCCCGTTGGCCACGGACTCGATGAGCACGCTGGCCGAGGGCTTGTAGATGGCCGAGGTGGGCTCGCGGCTGACGTTCAGCTCGATGCGGCTGACCTTCTGGGAGATGGTCAGATGCTGGCCGCCCGGGGCCACGTAGGCCGTGCCGGGCCGGAGCACGTCGCCGGTCTCGGCCTCCTTGACCGTGATCTGGCAGACCCCGTCCAGCCGCTTGGCGAACGGCCCGGTAAAGGCCGCGGGCATGTGCTGGGCGATGACGATGCCGGCCGGGAAATCCTTGGGCAGGGCCGAGAGCACCTTCTGCACGGCCGGCGGGCCGCCCGTGGACACGCCGATGGCCACCACGTCGCGCCGGGCCGCGCCCGTGGGCCGGACGACCGCAGCCCGGGGCGCGGCCGGGGCCACGCCGGGCCGGCGCGCGGCCCTGGCCACGGGCGCGCGGAACTTGCGCCGGGCGATGAGCTTGACCTTGTGGCGCAGGTCGTCCTCGATCTTGACGATGTCCAGCGAGACCTTGGAAAGCTGTTTGGGAATGAAGTCCACGGCCCCCAGTTCCAGGGCCTTGAGCGTGGCCTCCGCGCCCTCCACGGTCAGCGAGCTGATCATCAGCACCGGCCGCGGCATCTCCATCATCACGTGCCGGAGCGCCGTGAGCCCGTCCATCTTGGGCATTTCGATGTCCATGGTCACGACGTCGGGATTGTGGGCCCGGATCATCGCCAGCCCCTCTTCGCCATTGCGCGCCGTGGCCACGACCCGGATCTCCGGGTCCTTCTCCAGCATCGAACTCAGCGCCTTGCGCATGAACGCCGAATCATCGACAACAACCACAGTGATCAAAACGAGCTCCCTTCGGATGGATGCCAGCGGTATTCAATAGTTCGCGTCGAACGAGCCCGAAACGGACACCCCCCGGAACGCACGGGTCCGGACAGCGGGCAGACCGGGGGAAACAAAGCGGCCCGGCGCCCGGCGGGCGCAGCGGGCCTCCTCATTCGATATTCCGTCATTCCGATATAATGGCATGCTTCTGCCCGTGTCCCCCACGCCGCGCCGACCAGGCGGAGCGCACTTCGAAAATGCGTTGCCCGCCCGCCGCGGACACGGGTTTGCGGGCGGCGGGGAATCCCTCTCGAACGGTATTGAGATTATATAAATTGTCGTGGGGACACAAATGATAAAATCTCTTTTTTCGTTCCGACGGTCCGCCACGCGCCGGGCGGCAAACTTTTTTCGTTCCCGCCGCACTTCGGCTTGCCAAACGGCAAAAGAACCGTTAACTAGTTCGCCTCGCAAGTCGGGATGTGGCTCAGTCTGGTTAGAGCGCAGCGTTCGGGACGCTGAGGCCGAGTGTTCGAATCACTCCATCCCGACCAGAAAATTCCAAGGGTTGCGGCGCAGGCCGCAACCCTTTTTTGCGTCCGCGGTGCGGGCCCCAGGCCCGGTGCGGACCGGATGCAGCTACGGGCCGGACGCGCGCGGACCGGGTCAGCGTCCGGCGCTGCGCAGTGCCAGGCGCGCCCAGCGGGCCACCCGGTCCCAGCGCCGCCCGATCGCGGTCACGTACCACGGCACCTTGCCCGCAAAGAGCCGCTCCACCTCGGCCATGCTCCCGATGGGCGGCGTGGCCGACGGCATTTCCAGCACTTCCTTGACCGCCTCCACGTGCAGCTCGACGGCGTCGCCCGGCGGCTGCATGCGTCCACGCGCCGCGGCGTAGTCCTCGGGCGAGGGGTGCGGCGGCGGACCGGCGAGCAGGCCGCCGAGCTGGTCCACGCGGTCCAGGCGCACGGCGCAGGAGCGCACGAAGCCGAAGCACCAATAGAAGGGGTCCACGTAGGCCACGGGCCGCTCCCAGAACGGCATCTCCAGGGCCACGGACGAACCGGCCACCACGGCCACGTCGCAGAACCGCTGGGCCCAGGAGCCGTCGCGCTCCTCGATCTCCGCGCAACCCCACTTGTCCGCCGAGGTCGCGCTCCCGCCGAAGCGCGGGTCGAATTTGTGGACCTTGTTCTTGTATTCCCACGGGTGCAGCTTGACGAGCAGGTTCATGCCCGCCCCGCGCACCGCGTCCAGCACCGCGCCGTAGACCCCCGTGGCCCCGTCGCTGCGGTTGGGCAGCCACAGGCACGTGGGCCGCTCCGGGTCCAGGCCGTACTTGGCGAACAGGCTTGCGCGGTCCGCCACGGTGCTGGTCCAGGCGTTGCAGACCGGCGCGGCCAGCAGGTTGCCGCCGAAAAAGATGCGCCGCGCCCCGGGCAGGTCGCGGCAGGAATGGCGCCGGTAGTGGCGCAGCACGAACCAGAGGGTCACGGGATGCGGCAGGACCACGGCCGTGGTTCCGGCGTACTGAAAGTCGTCGATCACGTAGCTGAACTGGAGGGTCCGCGCCCCGCGCGCGTGGGCCAGGGCCGCCAAATCCCGCAGCCGGTGCCCCGCGGCGGCCCCCTTGGTGTCGTCGCCGCCGCAGAAGAGCACCACCCGGCAGGGCACCGCGTCGAGCACCGCGCGCATGGTCTCCATGGAAACGACGTGCACGTCCAGCCCGGCCAGCCGCTCGGCCAGGGCGGCGTCGAAGTCCACCCCCTCCTGCAGCCCCAGGGGCGCGTCGCGCGAGACCAGCAGGGCCGCGCGCAGCCCTTCGCCGCGCAGCCGCTCCACGAAACGGATCAGCTTGTGCCAGCTGCCGCCGTGCACCAGGTGCAGGGCGACGATGGCGTCGTAGGCGGCCTCATGCAGGGGGGGAAGCTGGACCATGGACCGAGGCTACCAGCAGGTGCGGCCGCCGTCGATGACCACGTTCACCCCGGTCATGTAGGAGGAAGCGTCCGAGACCAGGAAGACGATGGCGGCCTTGTACTCGTCCTTGCGGGCCATGCGGCCCATGGGGATAAGGTTGGCCAGCCGGGCCACGAAGGCCTCGTCCTGGCCGTTGAAGACCCCGCCCGGGCTGATGGCGTTGGCGCGCACCCCGCGCCCGGCCCAGTAGGTGGCCAGGTAGCGCGTCAGGCCCACGAGGCCGGTCTTGACCACGGAATAGGTCACGGGCTTGACGGGCTGGGCGTGCTCCGGCGCGCCGTCCACGCGGTAGAGCCGCTGGTCCGGGGCGATGACGCCCAGGTCCGAGGCCACGTTGAGGATCACGCCCGCGCCGCGTTCGGCCATGGCCGCGCCGAACACGCGGCTGCACAGGAACGCGCCCGTGAGGCCCACACTGATGTCCGCGTTCCAGACGTCCAGGGGAAAGTTCTCCAGCCGCGACCAGGTGGGGCCGTTCTTGCCCGCGTCCTCCATCTTGGGGTTGTTGGCCGCGTTGTTGATCAGGATGGAGACCGGGCCGAACTCGGCCTCGATGCGCCGGGCCGCGTCCTCCACGGCCTCGGGCGCGGTGATGTCCACGGCCAGGCCCAGGGCGCGCACGCCGAAGGTCGCCGCGATCTCGGCGGCGCGCTCGCGCGCCGCGGCCTCGTCGATGTCCAGCAGAACGGGACAGCCGCCCATCTCGGCCACGGCCTCGGCGTGTTTGACGCCGAGCAGCCCGGCCCCGCCGGTGATCACGGCCACGCGGCCGGTGAGATCGAAAGCCTGTTTCACGGAATGCATGTGGTCTCCGCAACGGCGCGCGGGCGCGCCGGTTTGTCAGGTCAGAGTGGACGTCCGGTCAGAGCGCGCGGGTCTGGCCGCCGTCCACGATCCAGTCCGCGCCGGTGACGAAGGCGGCCCGGGCCGAGGCCAGGAACACGGCCACGTCGGCCACCTCCCGGTCCGTGCCCAGCCGCCCCAGGGGCACTTCGCGCGCGAGCATGGCGGCCACGGCCTCGGCGTCCGCGGCCAGCTTGTCCTCCCAGGTGGAGCCCGGAAAGACGACGTTGCCCGGCGAGAGCACGTTGACGCGCACGCCCGCCGCGCCCAGGGGCCGGGAAATGTTCTTGGCGTAGGCGTTGAGCGCGGCCTTGGCCGCGGCGTAGGCCACGGGGCAGCCCAGGGCCTCTTCACCGCAGATGGAGGAGATGAAGACGATGGAGGCGTCCGCGCCGGAGGCCGCGGTCTCGCGCAGCAGGGGCAGGAGCCCGGCCGCGGCGGTCTGGGCCGTGAGCAGGTTGATCTCCAGCATGCGCCGCATCTCGGCCGCGTCCTCGGCCAGCGGCGGCACGGAGCGGCCCGAGCCGACGTTGGCCACCAGGTGGTCCAGGGAGCCGAAGCGCTGGCGCACCGTGGCCGCCAGCCGGGCCACGGCCGTGGGATCGGCCAGGTCGCCCGCGAACGAGGCCACGTTGGCCTGCCCGAATTCCGCGCCCAGGGCGCGCGCGGCGTGTTCCAGGGGCCCGGTGGTCCGCCCGGTGAGCACGACCACGGCGTCCTCGCGCAGAAAGGCCCGGGCCACGGCCAGCCCGATGCCGCGCGAGGAGCCCGTGACCACCACGGTCCGGCCTGCGAGTCCGAGTTCCATGCGCCCTCCTTTCCGCGCCGTGCGCGGCCGTTGCGGGGCTAGGCCCCTTGCAGCCAGCCGAGCACCATGTCGCGGTAGCGCGCCAGGGCCCCGGCGTGGTCGCCGTCGGCCGCGCGCGCGGTTTGCAGAATCCAGTTGCCCGCGTACCCGGCTTCCAGCAGGGTCGCGGCGCAGCCTTCCAGGTCCGCCGCGCCCTGGCCCAGGGGCACGGTGGTGCCGCCGCGCAGCCGGTCCTTGACGTGCACGTTGACGATGCGCGCGCCGTAGGCCGCGATCTCCTCGCGATGGTCGAAGCCCAGGGCCGCGCTGTTGCCGATGTCGTAGTTCACGCCGAAGAGCGCCGGATCCAGCCCCTCCATGAACCGCGCCAGTTCCTGCGGCCCAAGGTCGGACTCGAAGGCGATGCCCACGCGGTCGGCGGAGAGCAGCGGCGCGAGCTGTTCCAGGCCGTCGGCCAGGTTCTCGGCCGCCTCGGCCGAATCCACGGACCCGTTGTCCACCAGGGGCACCACCACCCAGCGCACGCCGAATCCGGCGCAGCATTCGAGCACGAAGGCCGCCGTGGCCAGCAGGGCCTCGCGTTCCGTGGCCTCGGCCTTCCAGAACGGGGCCTGCATGAAGTTGTCGCCCGTGAGGCTGGCCACCGTGACCCCGTTGGCCTCGGCCAGGCCGCCGATCTCCTTGCGCCCCTCGGGCCGCAGCAGCGGATTGGCGAAGATCAGTTCCTGGTCCATGGTCCATTCCATGAGGCCCAGCCCCAGCGCCTTGGCCGCCGGGAACTCCTCGCGCCAGTGCTCGCGCGGAAAGGCCTGGATCCTGCCGTCCACCAGCGGCGACAGCCGCCCCTGCATGAAGCCGATGCGCGGCGCGCTCATGCCCCCACCTCCTCGACGATTTCCACGATGACCCCGTCCGGGTCGTGGCAGTACAGGACGCGCACGGCCCCGTCCGGCGAGGCCAGGGGCCCGGAGACGCAGTGGAGCCCGGCCCTGGTCATCGCCGCGTGCACCGCCGCGGCGTCGGCCACGGTGAAGGCCACGTGCGAGCAGCCCAGCCGGTTGGCCGGGGCGTCCGCGACCACGAGGTCCTCCTCGGCCAGGGGGTGCGAATGGTACTGGAGCAGTTCCAGGAGCGAGCCGTCCGGGGCCTTCAGCTTGACCCACTCCAGCCGCGCGCCGGGCAGCCCCACCAGGGTCTCGATGAACGCGCCCTCTTCCGTGGCGCGCTTCCATTCCTTCAGGCCCAGCATGTCGCGGTAGAAGGCCAGGGACCGCTCCAGATCGCGGACCACGATGCCCGTATGGCGCGTGGCGGTGATCATGCGCCCTCCCCTTCCAACTCCGCGATGCAGTCCGCGAAGCACTCCGCGACGACCTGCACGCCCTCGAGCAGGGCCTCCTCGGTGATGCACAGGGGCGGGGCCAGCTTGATGGACTCGCGGCCCGTGTGCACCACCAGCACCCCGCGGCGCATGGCCTCCACGGCCACGCGGTCGCAGAGCTCGGAGAGCGGCTTGCCGCCCTCGCCCCGGCAGACCACGCCGGCGACCATGCCCGTGCCCAGGATGTGCGAGATGTGCCGGGGGAAGCGCGCGCGCAGCTCGTTCAGCCTGGCGTGGAACAGCGGGCCCAGGGCGCGGCCGTTCTCGAAGATGCCGTCGTCCAGCAAGGCCGTGAGGTTGGCCAGCCCCGCGGCGCAGACCAGCGGGTTGGCCGAGTGCGTGGAGCTCATGGAGCCGACGTCCGGCAGGTCCATCAGCTCGGCCGAACCCAGAACGATGGACAGGGGCACGCCGCTGGCCGCGCCCTTGCCCAGGCAGAGCAGGTCCGGCTCGACGCCGTAGTGCATGTAGCCGAAGAACTCGCCCGTGCGGCCGAAGCCGGACTGCATCTCGTCGAAGGTCAGGACCATGTCGTGGGCGCGCGCGAACCGCTCCACCTCCTGCACGAAGGCGGGCGGATACATGACCGCGCCCCAGCCCTGGAAGGTTTCAAGCATGAAGCCGCACAGGTCCGTGTCCGGATCCAGGCCCTTTTCGGCCAGCAGCGCGTCCATGCCCTTGCGGAAGTACCCGGCCGGATCGGCCATGGCCTCCTCGCGCCAGGGATAGGGGAACGGCAGGTGGTGGATGTTCGGATCGAGATACCCGATCCACTCCTTCTGCGCCGGGTTGTAGCCCATCATCTGCGCGCCCAGGGTGCGGCCGTGCCAGTTGCCCTCGAAGCAGACCACGCCGGGGCGCTTCTTGCCCGCCTTCCAACCGTGCAGGCGCATCAGCTTGAGCGCGCATTCCGTGGCCTCGGTGCCCGCCGAAAGGAAGAACGCCTTCTGGAACTGCGGCGGCGTCACGGCGATGAGCTTCTTCAGGTAGGCGATGCGCTGGGGCGAGGAATAGGTGTAGGTGTGCAGCAGCGGGCGGTCGAGCACGTCGCGCAGGGCCGCGAGGATGCGCGGGTTGCCGTGGCCCGCGTTGGTCACGAAGATGGTCGAGGTGAAGTCGATCCAGGTGTTGCCCCAGGCGTCGTGCACCTGGAAGCCCTCGGCGCGGTCCCAGATCACGGGGAGCTGGCCGTGCATGGAGCGCGACTCCAGCTCCTCCATTTCCTTGAGCAGGGGTACGGATTCCGGCACCGGAATCCGGGTCGCGATGCACCGGTGCGCGGTGTGCACCGGGGCCACTTGAACAGGTTCGAGGCTGAAGCCGTGTCCGGCCATGAAAGGACTCCTTGCGCGCGCGGGGCGCGCCATTGCGGCGCAGACGGATGGGTTGCGTCCGGGTCAGGAGAACAGGAGGGGCCGCGTTTCGTCAAGCGCCCGCGCCGCGGGGCGCCCCGGCGGACCTCCCGACGTTCGCGGGATCAGGAGCGGGCCCCGGCGTCGAGGTGCTCCAGCAGGGGATGCCCGCCCCGGGCGATACGGTATTCGAGCTGGTCGAAATCCTCGGGCCCGTCCACCTCGATGGCGTGGGGCGTGACGAAGGCCTGGATGCGCGGGCCGTGCAGGGTGCCGAGCTCGCGCACGACCGCCGTGCGCACGATGTCCACGTACCCGTTGGGGTGGTAGGCGGCGGGAAAACTCTGCCGCGGCAGGTTGTAGTATTCGGGCCGGGGATCGTCCGGGAAAAAGCCCTGGAAGAACCCGTCCACGATGCAGAACATCTTCTGGGGCGGCTCGGGCAGTTCGTGGGCCGAGCGCAGGGCCGTGGCCTCCGGGGTCTCGACGAGCCGCCGCACGGCCTCGCCCACCAGGGCCGGGTCGCGCAGCGGCGTGGTCACGCGGATGTGCGCCAGCAGGTCCGGGACAGCGCCCTCGTGCCGCTCGAACCAGTCCATGGCGTGCACAAAGGCCTCCAGGTCCGGCGAATTGTCGCGGGCGAACTCCGCCGGGCGCATGAAGGGCACCTCGGCCCCGTAGGCGCGGGCCACGTCCGCGATCTCCTCGCTGTCCGTGGAGACCACCACCCGGTCGATCTCCGGGCACAGGCGCGAGGCCGCGATGGCGTAGGCCAGGAGCGGATGGCCGCCGAGCCTGCGGATGTTCTTCTTGGGAACGCCCTTGGAGCCGCCACGGGCTGGGATCAGGGCGCAGACGGATGGAACGGGCATGCTGCCCTCCTTATTTGCCGCCGGACAGGGGTTTGCGCCCCACGCCGAAGAGCATGACTTCCTTGGAGAAACGGATGAC
The DNA here is from genome assembly GCA_015709205.1 of Desulfovibrionaceae bacterium. Taxonomy (GTDB): domain Bacteria; phylum Desulfobacterota; class Desulfovibrionia; order Desulfovibrionales; family Desulfovibrionaceae; genus JACCQO01. The sequence continues at coordinate 21,445 of JACCQO010000032.1, read as the reverse complement.
CTTGTTGAGCGCGTCCGGCCAGGGCGCCGCCGGGAAGAACGGCCTGTAGGGCAGGGGCAGCAGGGCCAGCAGACGGCTGGCGGGCGTCAGCCAGGGCCGCTTCCACAGCCCGGGCAACTGCCGGAAGTCGCGCACCGCCACCTGGTGGAACCCGGCCATGTCCATGGCGTCGGCCAGGGACACGCCCGTGAACGGGCTCACGTGGGTGTGGTCCACGTAGAACGGCCCCCAGGCGTTGTGCCGCCAGCTCGGGGTCATGAGCACGCACACCCCGCCCGGCACCAGGGCCTCGTAGGCCGCGCGGACCAGGTGCATGGGCTCGCGCAGATGCTCGATGACCGACTTGCTGAACACGAAGTCGAATCCGCCGCCCGCGCAGGCCGCGCCGCTCGGGGATTCGAGGTCCACGGTCTCCACGTGGAACCCCTTGCACAGGGCCGGGGCGCTGGGCGAGATGTCCACCCCGCAGACCTCGTAGCCCTGGCGCGCGAAGGCGGCCAGGAAGTCGCCCCGCCCGCAGCCGATGTCCAACAGCCGCCCGGTGCGCCCGAAGGCCGTGGCCGCGATGTGCGCGGCCAGTTGGTCAGGATAGGCCCCCGCGGGCGCGCGCTCCTGGGAGTAGGTGACCTCCAGGTAGTTCCCGTCCGCCAGGGCCGAGCCCCGGCAGGCGGCGGACCGTACGGCGGTGCCGGGCGCGGGTTCGGGGTCGCCCTCTCCCGCCTTGCCCGGCGCGTCGGAACATTGCCCGCGGCGCGCCACCACCCCGGCGTCCGCGCTCGCGTCCAGTGCCGGAAGCGCGCGCCAGTCCAGGGAGTTGATGGTCTTGTCGTCCACGAACACGTCGGCCTCGGGCTTGCCGAAGATCAGTTCGTGGTACTCCAGGCCCCACCCGCGCAGCTGCCCTTCGGTCAACTCGCGCCAGTCGATGCCCGTGGTCGTGCCCCGCGCCGTGAACAGCCGGATGGTATGCCCCGCGTCATGGAGCGCATTGACGCGCTCGATCACGTCCGCATAGGGCTCGGCGCTCTCGTACGCGCCGTTGGTGTTCGTGCACAGGGTGCCGTCGATGTCGAAGCAGTAGATCATGGCGCCGGACTAGGCCTGTTCCTTCCAGTAGCGCAGCTTGGAGGCGCAGACCTTCTCCTTGGCCGTGATCGGCCGGTCGCCGTTGCCCATGCACACGGGAACGGAACGGACGTAGGAGGAGAGCAGCTCCATGCCGCGCTTCTCCATGGAGGCGGCCTGGTCCGAGCCGTACATGGCGCGGTCCAGGGTGATGTGGCGCTCCACGCAGACCGCGCCCATGCAGGCCGCGATCACGCTCGGGACCACGCCGACCTCGTGCCCGCTGTAGCCCACCGGGCACTTGTAGCGCTCGCGCAGCACGTTCATCCAGCGCAGGTTGAGCACCTCCTCGGCCGCGGGATACTCGGCGATGCAGTGCATGAGCACGAAGGGGCAGTCGTGCGCATGGAAGATCTCCACGGCCCGGTCCACCTTCCCCAGCTCGGTCATGCCCGTGGAGATGAAGGTCGGCTTGCGCTCCGAGGCCACGGCTTCGAGCATCTCCGGATGCGTGATCATGGCCGAGGCGATCTTGTTGTACTTGCAGTCGTACTGGCGCAGGAACTTCTGGCTGGGGACGTCCCAGGCCGAGGCGAACCATTCCATGCCCACCTGCCTGCAGTAGCGGTCGATCTCGTCGTACTCGGCCCGCCCGAACTCCAGCCCCTCCTTCTGCGCGCGCTGGGTGGTGCCCCAGGGCGATTCGCGCGGCGAATCGAGCATGGCCTTGTCGTAGACGATGTCGATGGTGCGCTTCTGGAACTTCACGGCATCGAAGCCCGCGCCCTTGGCCAGGTCGATGAGTCTCTTGGCGATGTTCAGGTCGCCGTTGTGGTTGATGCCGATCTCGCCGATGAGCAGCACGTAGTCCGCCACGGGCCAGGGGGTTTCCTGCAGCAGCTTGGTGGCGAACTCGAAATCCTTGGACATTAACCGTCTCCTTGACGTCTATGGTTGCGGGACTCCACGGCCCCGTCGGGTTCCTCTCGGGCCCTGCGCGGCCGCGCCTTCCGGGCCTCGGCCGCAGGACCGGGGGATAGTAGCGAAACCCGCCCGCGAGCACAAGAAAGGAACTGGACGCCGGAGCCCGGCGGCGCGAACGCCCGCCCTTGACGCAGGAGCGCATTCGTGGCTCCGTACATGGAGCGGATCGTGCAACCCCCGCGCGGCCGCAATCCGCGAGGAGAACACGATGCGGGAAATTCTGGTCGTCGCACCGCTGGCGGACATCTACGAAAAGGCCGTGCAGATCGTCGAGGAGCAAGGGTACGACAACGTCTCCGTGCTCCAGGGGACCATGCGCGAGGGGCTCGCCGCGGCCCGCCGGGGCGTGCGGCAGGGAGCCGCGCTCGTGGTTTCGCGCGGCGGCACCTACACCATGATCCGCTCCGCCCTGGACGTGCCCGCGGTGGAGATCAAGGTCAGCGCCTACGACATCGTCCAGAGCCTCGCGCCCATGATGGACTGCCAGGGGCCCGTGGGCGTGGTCGGCTACAACAACGTGGTCTACGGGTTCGACATCCTCAAGAAGCTGCTGCCCATGGAGATCGTCAAGGTCGAACTGCGGCAGGCCGAGGACGTGGAGTCGGCCATTGCCGCCTACCGGGACACGGGCATCACCACCTTCATCGGCGACACCAACGTCCGGGAGGTCTCGGAGCGGCTGGGCAGCTCCTACATCCAAATCACCTCGCAAAAGGAGTCGATCCTGACCGCGATCCAGGAAGCGCGGCGCATCCTGCAGTCGGCCAAGGCCGAACGGCTGCGCGCCCAGCAGATCATCACGGTCACGGACTTCGTGCACGACGGCATCATCGCCATCAACGCCGAGGGCGTCATCTCCATCTTCAACCGCGCGGCCGAGAAGATCTTCCACGTCGACAAGGAAGAGGCCCTCAACGCCAAGGTGACGGACGTGGTGCCGCAGTGCGCCCTGCCCGAGACGCTGCGGACCCGGCGGCCCATGGTCGGCCACGTGCTCCGCGTGGGCGGCAACTCCATCGCCATCAACCGCGCTCCCGTGGTCGTGGACGGCGCGGTCACCGGCGCCGTGGCCACCTTCCAGGACGTCACCGAGATGCAGAAGGTGGAGCAGAAGGTGCGCCGCACCCTGGCCGACAGGGGCTTTTCCGCCCGATACACCTTCGAGGACATCGTCCACGAAAGCGCGGCCATGCGGGATTGCATAGAAACCGCGCGGCAGTACGCGGAATACGACACGCCGGTGCTCGTCACCGGCGAGTCGGGCGTGGGCAAGGAACTCTTCTGCCAGAGCATCCACAACGGCGGCTCCCGGCGCGACGGGCCCTTCGTGGCCATCAACTGCGCCGCCATCCCGCCCTCGCTCATGGAAACGGAACTCTTCGGCTATGCCGAAGGCTCGTTCACCGGCGCCAGCCGCAAGGGCCGGGCCGGCATTTTCGAACTGGCCCACCGCGGCACGGTGTTCCTGGACGAAATCGGCGAAATTCCGCTGGAATTGCAGGGCCGGCTGCTGCGCGTGGTGCAGGAGCGGCAGGTGCTGCGCCTGGGCGACGACAAGATGATTCCGGTGGACGTGCGCATCATCTGCGCCACCAACCGCCCCCTGGAGCGCATGGTGCGGGAGGAGCGCTTCCGGCGCGACCTCTTCTTCCGCATCAACATCCTCACCCTGCACGTCCCCTCCCTGCGCCGCCGGGGCGCGGAAAGCATCCTTGCCCTGGCCGCCCATTTCATGCGCACCTATTCGGAACGCTACGGCAAGCCGCCGCTGCCCTTCACGGCCGAGGTGCGCGCGGCCCTGACGCAACGCCGCTACGAAGGCAACGTGCGCGAACTGGAGGGGCTCATGGAACGGTGCGTCATCCTCGGCACCTTTGCCGGCCTGTGTCCCCCGGCCTGCCCGTCGGGATGCCCGCCCGACTGTGCGGAACACGACGCGGCCGAGACCTGGACGGCCGCGAAGGACGCTTCCGCCGGCCCGCCGGAGCCGGGCCGCTCGCCCGACCTGCGCACCGTGGCGGACCGCTACATCCGCCAGGTCTACGAGCGCGCGGGCGGCAACGTGCGCGAGGCGTGCGCCGTGCTGGGGATCAACCGGTCCACGCTGTGGCGCCGGCTGCGCGCCCTCCAGGCGCAAAACGCAACCACTGGATAAAAATGCAACCGATAGCTGCGTATTTTGCGACATCCCGGGAGGCTTTCTATATAATACGTTGATATTCATCGTCTTCTCTTGGTGGCACGAAACTTGTTGTGTGCACAACAGCACGTTTCAACCCCAATGAGGAGGAACCACGATGAAGATCCTGCACTCCATGCGGAAAATCCCCGGCGGCCTGATGATCGGGCCCTTGCTGCTGGGGGTGCTCGTCAACACCTTCTGCCCCGCCTTTCTCGACATCGGCAGCTTCAGTTCCTACCTGTGGAAGACGGGCGCCATGCCCATCCTGGCCTTCTTCATGTTCTGCACCGGCGCCCAGATCACCGTGAAGCAGGCCGGAGAACCCGTGGTCAAGGGCGTCGTGCTCACCGTGGTCAAGGTCGGCCTCGGCGCGGTGATCGGCGTCACGGTCAACAAGCTCTGCGGACCGGCCGGGCTGTTCGGGATCCTGCCCCTGGCCATCGTGGCCGCGCTGGCCAACTCCAACGGCGGCCTCTATGCGGCCCTGGCCGGCGAATTCGGCGACTCCACGGACGTGGGCGCCGTGTCCATCCTCTCCACCAACGACGGCCCGTTCTTCACCATGGTGGCCTTCGGCCTCACCGGCTTGGCCGACATTCCCTTCATGCTGCTCGTGGGCGCCATCCTGCCCATCCTGGTGGGCTGCGTGATGGGCAACCTGGACGGCGAACTGCGTGAATGGCTCGCGCCCGCCGTGAACATCTCCATTCCCTTTTTCGCCTTTCCCCTGGGCAGCGCCCTGAACCTCGGCCAACTGGTCAAGGCCGGCGCGCCGGGCATCATCCTGGGCGTACTGTGCACCGTCATCACCGGTTTCGGCGGCTATTTCGCCATGAAGCTCATGCACTCCAAGCATCCGCAGGTGGGCGCGGCCATCGGCACCAGCGCCGGCAACTCCGTGGCCACTCCGGCCGCCCTGGCCGCGGCCGACCCCCGGCTGTTCGACGCGGCCACCTCGGCCACGGCCCAGGTCGCCGCCGCGATCATGGTCACGGCCATTCTGTGCCCGCTGCTGGTCAGCTGGCTGGATCGGGTGGAAAAGCGAAGGGCATCGCCCTCCGCGGCCCTGCAGACAAACTAGTTCGGGCGCCGGCCGGGCCCGTCACCACGTAAACCATGCAACGACGAAGGAGGCTCAAGCGATGAATGCGGCTCTGCACATCAACGAGAAGGACAACGTCGTGACCTGTCTGCGCGCCCTGAAGAAGGGCGAGGTCATCGAAGTGGACGGAAGGAGCTACACCGTGAACATGGACATTCCCCGTTTCCACAAGGTGGCCACGGCGGCCATTGCAAAGGGAGGAATGTGCTACAAGTACGGTGAAGTCATCGGCGATGCCACGCAGGACATCGCCCCCGGAGACCACGTCCATGTGCACAACATCGAAAGCACCCGCGGCCGCGGCGACAAGCGGCGCTAGCCAAGGAGAAACGACATGAAGATCAAGGCATATCGCAGGCCCGACGGCCTCTACGGCATCCGCAATCACCTGCTGGTCATCCCCACCTCCGTGTGCGCGGCGGACACGGCCGCCAAGATCGCGGCCCTGGTGCCCGGCGCGGTGTCCATCCCCAACCAGCACGGCTGCTGCCAGATCGGGTCGGACCTGGCCCTGACCCAGAAGACCATCGTGGGCTTCGGCAAGAACCCCAACGTGGGCGCGGTGCTCGTGGTCGGCCTGGGCTGCGACGGCATCCAGGCCCGCAACGTGGCGGCCGAGCTCCGCGAGACGGGCAAGCCCGTGGAGTTCGTGGTCATCCAGGAATGCGGCGGCACCCTCAAGACCATCGCCAGGGGCGCTGAACTGATGGCCCCCATGGCGCGCGACCTGTCCACGCAGGAGCGCGTGGAGTGCGACATGGGCGAGATCGTCATGGGCCTGGAATGCGGCGGCTCCGACCCCACCAGCGGCATCGCCTCCAACCCGACCATCGGCTACGCCTCCAACAAGCTCATCGCCGAGGGCGGCAGCAGCATCCTGAGCGAAACCACCGAGGTCATCGGCGCCGAGCACCTCATCGCGGCGCGCTTCGAGGACCCGGCCCAGCGCGACAAGTTCCTGGCCCAGGTCAAGAGCGTGGAGGACCGCGCCATCGCGATGGGCGAGGATCTCAGGAGCGGCCAACCCACGCCCGGCAACAAGGAGGGCGGCCTGTCCACCATCGAGGAGAAGTCCCTGGGCTGCATGTACAAGGCGGGCACCGCGCCCTTCAAGGGCGCCCTGGACTATGCCGAGATCGTGCCGCCGGAGAAGCGGGGCATGTACTTCATGGACACGCCCGGCCAGGACATCGACTCCATCACCGGCATGGTGGCGGGCGGCGCGCAGCTCGTCATCTTCTCCACGGGCCGCGGCACGCCCACGGGCAGCCCCATCACCCCGGTCATCAAGATCACCGGCAACCCCGACACCTACGCCAAGATGCCCGACAACCTGGACGTGAACGCGGGCCGGATCATCTCCGACGGCGCCAGGCTGGAGGAAATCGGCGAAGAGGTCTTCGGCCTCATGGTCGACGTGTGCAACGGCAGGCAGACCAAGGCCGAGAGCCTCGGCCACCACGAGTTCGGCATCTACAAGCTCACCGGAACGTTCTGACCTCCCCCCTCCGCGCACGGCGGGCCCGGAAGCATGGCGCTTCCGGGCCCGCCGCCTGCGTCGCCGCACTCCGGCGCTTCGTGCCGCCCGGGCGGATCCGGCGGCCCGAATCCTACCTAGCTTTTTTCAGGGTCGCGCGGGCGGGCTGGAGCATGTTTTCCGGGGCCAGGAGGTCGTCGAGCTCCTCGTGGGTGAGCATGCCCTGCTCCAGGACCACGTCCGCCAGGGAACGGCCGGTCTGCAGCGCCTCCCTGGCCGCGGCCGCGGCCTTTTCATAGCCGATCACCGGCACCAGGTTGGTCACGATGCCCACGGACTGCTTGACCAGGTCGTAGCAGCGCTCGCGGTTGGCCGTGATGCCGTCCACGCACTTGTCGCGCAGCGCCGTGCAGGCGTTGGCCAGCCGCCACACCGCCGTGAACAGCGTCAAGGCGATGATCGGCTCCATCACGTTCAGCTCCAGCTGCCCGGCCTCGGCGGCCATGGTCACGGTCACGTCCTTGCCGATCACGTCGAAGCAGACCTGGTTGACCACCTCGGGAATGACCGGGTTGACCTTGCCGGGCATGATCGAGGACCCGGGCTGCAGCCTGGGCAGGTTGATCTCGTTGATCCCGGTGCGCGGGCCCGAGGAGAGCAGCCGCAGGTCGTTGCAGATCTTGGAGAGCTTCACGGCGAAGCGCTTGAGCACCCCGGATATCTGCACGTAGGCCCCGTTGTCCCAAGTGGCCTCCACCAGGTTCACGGACAGGCGCAGGTCCAGCCCGGTGAGCGCGCGCAGGTGCCTGCAGACCACGGCGGAATACCCGGCCGGCGCGTTGATGCCCGTGCCGATGGCCGTGGCCCCCATGTTGATCTCCAGGAGCAGCTCCAGCGCCTCGCCCACGCGGGCCACGTCCTCGGCGATGGTCGTGGCGTAGGCCCCGAACTCCTGGCCCAGGGTCATGGGCACGGCGTCCTGCAGTTGCGTTCGGCCCATCTTGATCACGTCCGCGAACTCGGCACCCTTGCGCGAAAAGCCCTCGTGCAGATGGACCATGCGCTCCATGAGCGCCTTGAGCTCCAGGTGCAGGGCGATGCGGAAGGCCGTGGGATAGGCGTCGTTGGTGGACTGGGAGCAGTTCACGTGATTGTTGGGGTGGCAGAAGTCGTAGTCGCCCTTGGCCCGGCCCAGCAGCTCCAGGGCGCGGTTGGCGATGACCTCGTTGGCGTTCATGTTCGTGGAGGTGCCCGCGCCGCCCTGGATGGGGTCGATGGGAAACTGGTCGTGCAGCTTGCCCGCGATGAGTTCGTCGCAGGCCGCGCAGATGGCCCGGCCGATGCCCGCGTCGAGCACGCCCAGGTCCATGTTGGCCAGTGCGGCGGCCTTCTTCACGTAGCCGAAGGCGCGAATCAGCCCGTGGCTGTCGGTCAGGGTCGAATTGCTGATGCGGAAGTTCTCCAGGGCGCGCGCGGTCTGCACGCCCCAGTACACGGTGTTGGGGATTTCCAGCTCGCCGAGAAAATCGTGTTCCTTGCGAATGGGCATGATGGCTCCTGTTGCGAAATCGTCGCCCCCCTGCCCCGCCCGGGACCGGGCGACAGGGGACGGCGGTATCCGTTCGATATGAGGCAGAAAACGCTCTGCGATCCACATACTGCAGGACCGGCTCATCGGGCAATGCCCCGTCCGGGTCCCGTCCGCACGGCGTGCGGCCGCCTGCCCCTTTGTCGGCCACGCCTGCCGGTGTTGCCCCGGACGCCCTGACGACGTAGACTGCCGCCATGAACAATTCCAGACTCTCCGCCGCCATCCTCGGCACGCTCCTGGCCCTGGGGCTCTTCCTGGCCGCCGGAGCCCTGTCCAACGGCATCGTGGCCTTCAAGGCCATGGACCGCTCCGTGGCCGTCAAGGGCCTCGCCGAACGCGAGGTGCAGGCCGACCTGGCCTACTGGCCCGTGAGCTTCTCCGTCACCGGCAACGACCTCAAGACCGTGCACGAGCGGCTCACCACCTCGCTGGACGCGGTGCGCGCCTTCCTGGCGGCCAACGGCCTGGGCGAGGCCGAGACCACGGCCGCCACCCCGCGCATCACGGACAACAGCTCCTTCAACGCCCAGCCCGGCAACCGCCCCGTGGACCGCTACCGGGCCCAGGCCGTGCTCACCGTGCGCACCGGCGACGTGCTGGCCGTGAAAAGGGCCATGCAAAAGGCCGGGGACCTGGTTTCCGCCGGGGTCCTGCTGGACCACAACTACGAGTTCCAGCCGCGCTTCGAGTTCACCCGCCTCAACGAGATCAAGCCCGAGATGATCGCCCAGGCCACGCGCAACGCGCGCGAGGCCGCGCGCCAGTTCGCGCAGGACTCCGGCAGCCGCGTGGGCGCGATCCGCCGCGCCTCGCAGGGGCTGTTCACCATCGCCGACCGCGATCCCTACACCCCGGAGATCAAGCGCGTGCGCGTGGTCACCACCGTGGACTACTACCTGGAGGACTGACCCCTCTCCTTCCGCGTCCCGCTGGCCAGGCGGGGCGCCCTCCGCCCCGCGAACAGAACGGCCCGCCTCCGCGATGCGGGGGCGGGCCGTGCCGCGCGGGGGCCATTGGGGCCCGAAAATGATGGCGCCCCGCCAAAGGGAGGGGGCGGGGCGCCCGGCCGACGCATTGTTTGGGGGCGGGTCTCGCGACGGCCGTTTATCCGATCGCCGTTTCCGGGCGCAGATCCGGTTGCGGCGACGCCTTCCCCCGGGCGCAGATCCGGAGGAGAGGATTCGGAACTCTTTTCAAGCCACGCCCGGGCGGTGCGCACCGGGCGCGGCGTTTACTGGAGGTGCCTGCGTCATCTTGCCTGGAGCAAGGAGGATGCCAAAATCCTTGCCGTGACAAGTATCTGTTTTCTTGGTTGATTTTTTTGACCCTTTTTCTTCGCATCGGCTAAAACAGCCGTATTTGACAGTATCGCCGCCGCATGCGACAGTTTCGCCGAACAACTGCCGTATTTGGAGGAAACATGGAGACCATGAGCTTCTTCAAGGAGGCGACCCTGCGCATCTGCGGGGATCTGGACATCGGCAACGCCCTGTTGCGGCTGTATGAATTCGTCTCCGCCGTGGTGCCGCTGCTGCGCGTCACCGTGGAGGTCTACAACCCCGAGCGCCAGACCATGATCTGCATGGCCCGCATCGAGCGCGGCGTGCTCTTCCGCCGCGAGGAATACGAGATTTCCGACGAGAGCGCGGCGCTCATCGAGTCCGTGCTCGCCAGCCGCGAACCACGCCTCTTTCACGGCGAAGAGCATGACGACGTGGTCTCCGACCAGCTCAAGGCGCGCTACAGCCCCCGGCCTACCTCGACCCTGGCGGTCATCCTCTCCGTGGGCGGCACCACCGTGGGAGGCATCTCCTATCAAAGCGAGCGGGAAAACGTCTTCACGCCGGAGATCGTCGAACTGCTCGCCCAGCTCAACGAGCCCGTGGGCATGGCCCTGAGCAACGCCCTGCGCTTCGATGAACTCACGCGGATCCGCACCCGGCTGGCCGAGGACAACCGTTTCCTGCGCAAGGAACTGGACCGCGTCTCCAGCGACCGGATCATCGGCGAGGACGGCGGACTGAGCGCCACCATGCGCCACATCCGGCGCGTGGCCGCGCAGGACACGCCCGTGCTCCTGCTCGGCGAAACGGGCGTGGGCAAGGAGCTCTTCGCCCGCGCCACGCACGCGCTCTCGCCCCGGCGCAACGGCCCGTTCGTCCCGGTCAACTGCGGGGCCATCCCGCCCGACCTGGTGGACGCCGAACTCTTCGGCCACGAGCGCGGGGCCTTCACCGGGGCCGTGGCCCAGCACAAGGGCCGCTTCGAACGCGCCCACGGCGGCACCCTGTTCCTGGACGAGGTGGGCGAACTGCCCCTGGAGGCCCAGGTGCGCCTCTTGCGCGTGCTCCAGGAACACTGCATCGAACGCGTGGGCGGCACCCAGGCCGTGGCGGTGGACATCCGCATCATCGCGGCCACGCACCGCGACCTGGAGGAAATGCTGCGCCGGGGCGATTTCCGCGAGGACCTCTACTTCCGCCTCGGGGTCATGCCCATCTCCGTGCCGCCCCTGCGCAACCGCGTGCAGGACATCCCCCCGCTGGCCGAATACTTCATCGAAAAGACCGCGCGAAAGATGGGCCTGGGCCCGGTGCGCGCCACGCCCGAGGGCATCGCCCGGCTCCAGGCGTACGCCTGGCCCGGCAACGTGCGCGAGTTGCAGAACGTCATCGAGCGCGCCGTGCTGCTCTGCGATGGCCGCCCGTTGACCTTCCACAACCTGGGCGCGCCCCGGCCCAGGCCCGCCGCCCCCTTTGCCCGACCCGAGGCCGCCTTCCCCGACCTGGCCGAGGCCACGGCGCAGCACATCGCCGAGGCCCTGGAGATCGCCTCCGGCCGCGTGGAGGGCCCGGGCGGCGCAGCGCAACTGCTCGGCCTGCATCCCTCGACCCTGCGCAACAAGATGCGCAGGCTCGACGTGCCCTTCGGCCGCAAGGCGCGGACGACAACGACGGGCTAGCCGCCCCCGGGCCCGCGCCCGCTTCCGGAACCGCCTGGACGCCCGCGGAACGAGCCTGTACAAGACTGGTGCCCGCCGGAACGGGCCGCTTTCCCGCGCCGTGCGGAGGGCGCAGCGCGGCCCGCACGGGCGCACCCACAACACAGGGAGGAAAACACGATGAACGGAATATGGGCGGTGGAATTCACCTTCGGCGACCGCCGCGGCAGCGGCGTGATCGTCGTGCGGAACGACAGGCTCGGCGGCGGCGACTCGGGGTTCATCTACTCCGGCCCCTTGGCCCGCACCGGCGACCGGTTCGCCAGCCGCGTCTTCGTGCAGAACCACAACCCCGACGTGGACTCGGTCTTCAAACCCCTGCAGAACTTCCACCTGCTGCTCGAAGGCGCCATCCAGGGCACGACCCTGCACGCCACCGGCGCCATGGAAGACCAGCCCGAACTGACCATCGCCATCACCGGCACACTCAAGGCGGCTTTCTAGCCCCTGCGGAAAAGCGGGGAACCGAAGCGAGGCGGCTTGTTGCGAAAAGGCCGCCTCGCTCCGCTTCCGCCCTGCAACGGGCCGGAATTTCACCAGGCAAGCGCCTGCCGGGCCTCCATTCGTCGGAATCCCTGCCCGTCTCCCTTCGGAAGGACGGCGAGGGTCCGTTCCGCTCGCCGGCGTGAGGCGTTTTCGTTCGCGGCGTCGGCCCGTTGCGCGCCGGGGAAGGAACCGGGCAGCGAGGCGCGCCTTCGCTGCCCGGGTTGTCGTTGCGCCGGGGAATCCGATCAGCTCGCCGGGGTGACGAACACGAGCCCCTTGTCGGCGTCTATTTTGACGTGGTCGCCGGTCTTGATGCATTCGAGGGGGTTGCGTTCCATTTGTTGGACCATCGGCGTGTGCGCGATGATCGCGCCGACCACGACGACCCCTTCGGCCATGACGTTGATGATGCCGACGGGCGCGACGCCTCTCTTGTAGGCGGCGTAATACTGCCAGCAACCGGTCGTCGATCCCTTGCCGTTCGGGAAGACGAGGATCTTCCCGGCCACGCTCTGGCCTTCCAGGTCATGGCCCGGTTCCCTGATGACCCCTGTCGACGGGTCCATTCCACCGGTGAAGGATATCGGCATCCGCGAAACAAGAGCCTCGCCTTCCGCCACTCCGGAGGTCACCGGTTTTGCCTTGATCGTCATCATCTCCTTACCTCCCTTGCCGAAACCAGCTGCCGGAGAAAACAATCCAAAGGCCGCGACGGCGCCGGCCATAACGGATGCCTTGATGAATTCCCTTCTGTCCATTTCAGACTTCATACCCGTTCTCCTTGCGGTAGGGCCTGCCGGGACGATGCGCCTTCCCGCCCTCGCCCCGCGGCGACATGGCTATCTGGGACCTTCCCACTTGCCCGAGATCGCCGACTCCACGCATGCCTCCGTGGAGCCGAACCACGTCTCCATGCCGCACAGGCCGTGGGCGTAATAGTTCGCCTTGGCGGAGTTGATGGCCATCACCTGGACCCCCTGCTTTTTCAGGTACCAATACGGCCCGGCACAGGGGGCGGTGTCGCAGACCATATGCCCGCCGGAGGCCTGCAGCTTCTCCAACAGGCCCATCCGCTCGCTGAGGGTCTTGACCCACCTGGACGTGCAAATCCAGAACCGGGTGTCCTTGTGCACCTTGCGCCCGTCGAGCAGGTCCACGATATGCTGCACGTCGCGGATCGTGCAGTGCGGGCAGCCGAAGATCACGAGGTCGAGCTTGTCGTGCTTGGCGCTCGAGATCTCCTTGAAGGCCTTGTCCACCTCCTTCTGGGTGATCACGATGTCGGGATGCCGGGGGCTTTTGCCGTGGAAGGCGGCTTCGACGGTGGGCGCTTCCGGGGTTATGCCCACGAAGTGCACCAGCCCGGCCCCGCCGGTCACCGTCATCGTGTACATGATGCCTTTGACGTTCTCCATGTCGATGTCCGGCGGGAGATTCGCCACGACCGGGTTCTTTGCCCCCAGCAACCGGCCGAACAGCCACCCCAGTGTCTTGTACTCCGTGTTCCCGTACTTCTTGAGGTCGAGCTTGCCGAGATCGACGAGAACGTCTCCCCTCCTGTTCTCGGTGATGTGCAGCCCCCATTCCGGAATGACGCCCGTGATGGCGGCCGCGATGGCGACATGATCCCCGTCGCGGTTGGACCGCGCACCGATGATGGAGTTCGCGAAGACCTGGCTGCCGGACGAAGCCCAGGCAATATGGTCTCCAAAGCGCGGGACGTTCCCCACCAGATAGTGATGGCACGTGTAGTTGAGGGTTATCCCCATGGACTTGAAGGCGTCGTCGATCTTCTTTTGCCGTTCCCTGTAGAAGGTCGGAACGTCGAGCGCATCGGCCTGCTCGAAGTCGTACATCTCTGGGTTCACCGTGGTGAGCACCTTGACCTTCGTGCCACCAGCGGCTATGTTTTCAAGCCATTCAATGCCTTCATCCAGGAGGACGGGATAATTCCCTGCGATATGGACGCTCGTGATAGGGATCATCCTTCCGGCATTGTTGCAATCACCGTATGCCGTCAGTATCTCCATCGCCTGTTTTACGCCTTGTCCGTACTTTCCGGACAACATTCCACGTTCATGTTCCGTCAGTTGCATAATGCCCCTCCTTTGGGCTGTTCTGCTCTCTGCCTGTGCAAAAGCATACGAAACATCATTCAACCGGGCATTCCGTGCGGCGCTGGGCGTTTTGGGCCGACCGCCGCCAACCGGACGGATGGAGCAACAATCGTTCCATACACAACATATTTATATAAATAGATTATTTTTGGCCATGCCTGGGAATTTCGAAATCCCGCATTTTGGCAACCGTCCCGATATGTGGTATTTCACACTCCCAAGAAGGCGTGGCGGGACGCCACGCGGACATGGAACGCCGAGCAGGCGCGCGAAACCCCGCCGAGTTGCGAACTGCGTGAAAATATGTATGAATTAATGGAGCTAGAGAAACGGCATGAACAGATTCTATGAGTCCGTCACCAAAAGCATCTGCTCGACGTTGAACATCGTGAAGGTGTTGGGGCACTGTCGGTCCATGCTCAACTCGATCGCGCCGATAGAAGGCCTTTTCATCGGGAAATACCTGCACGACAAGCACCGCGTCGTGCACCTGGCCGACGTGAACAGCAGCACCGAGCGGCTGCTGGACGACGAGCGGCCGGTGCTGGGCGCGTACCACGACTACCTCATGTCCCCATCGCGGCCGGAAAGCCGTATCTGGGGCACGGTGGACGAGTTCCCGGGCATGAAATCGGTCATGGGCGCCATCGTTCCCGACCGCAACCCCGTCCTGGAGATGCGCTTGCGCATGGACGGCGAGCACATGGCCATTCTCGGCGCCTACGCGAAAAACAAAAGCGATGTCGAAAAGCTGCGCGGGCCGTTGATGGACATCCGGGAGCCGATTTCGCTTTGCGTGGCCAACCAGCTTCTGACCCGCGGGCTGCTGCATCCGTCCGCAAACGGGACGCCCGGCGCTCAAGGGTCGGTCCTCGACGATGCGGGATGGGGCGGAGCCGACGGGCTCGTCTGGGCTTCCGAAACCATGAAGAACCTGCTGGGCCAGGTGCGGCGCATCGCCGGTCTGCCGAGCAACGTCCTGCTGCTGGGCGAAACGGGCACGGGCAAGAACATGGTCGCCCGCATAATCCACGACCTGTCCCCCCGGCGCAAGCAGCCCTTCATCCACGTCAACTGCGGAGCGCTCACGGAATCGCTCGTGGACTCCGAATTGTTCGGCCACGAACGGGGCGCCTTCACGGGCGCCACAGCCGCCCGAAAGGGACTTTTCGAACAGGCGCATCAAGGCACCATCTATCTGGACGAGATCGGCGAATTCCCCTTGCACATGCAACCGCGCCTGCTACAGGTCCTGGAGAGCCGGGCCGTGCGCCGGGTCGGGGGCAAGGAGATCATTCCTCTGGATTTCCGCCTCATAGCCGCCACGAACCAGAATCTGGAACGCATGGTTCACGAGGGGACGTTCCGCAGGGACCTGTTCTACCGCTTGATGGGGTTCGTCATGTCCATCCCTCCGTTGCGGGAGCGCCAGGAGGACATCCCCGTCCTGGCCTCGTACCTGCTCGATGCCGTCGCGGCCCGGCTCGGCATCGACGACTACCCCCGGATCGACCCGAATGCCATGGCCATGCTCTGTCGGTATGCCTGGCCCGGCAATGTCCGGGAGATGCGCGCCGTCATCGAGCGGGCCCTGATCATGCAATCCGGAGACAGGCTCTTCTTCGAACCGCAGCCCGATGTCGTGGCGGCCCAGGAGAACGCTTCCGGAAAATCCCTGAACGATGGCATGCGGGACCAGATCCTGGCCACCCTGCGCGAAACCAAGGGGCGCATCAACGGGCCGGGTGGCGCCGCGAATCTCCTCGACGTCAATCCCAGCACCCTGCGGAGCAGGATGAAAAAGCTCAGCATCCCGTTCGGCCGCCACTGCAAGGCCGTCTATTGAGCGCCGCGCGGCGCCGGGCGGCGTCCGCGCCTGAAGCGCGGCTCGCCGCCCCGGCGGCCCCCCCAACAAAAAAGGCCGCCCGGAATCCGTTGTTCCGGGCGGCCGAGCGAGCTGCCTCGCCGGTGATCAGGATTCCAGCGTGTTTTGTGCCGCCGGGCGCTCTTCGACGTGCTCGTGGCGCCCGGTGATCATCCCGCGCAGGAGCGAGGACGGCTTGTCGCCCGTCGTGCTCAGATAGACGTGCAGGATGAGGAAGGCCATGTAGAACAGGGCGGCCGCATAGTGCAGCGCGGCCAACCAAGCCCTGCTCGTTTCCGGCGCCAGGCCGGAGACGAGCAGGGGCGCGCCGGTGAGCGCGAGCACCGGGATGCCGATCCAGAACACGATGACGTAGGTGAGCTGCTGCAGGGGGTTGAAGCGCTGTTCGCGCGTGATCGGATACGGCTTGGGGCCGCCCCTGAAGATATCCCAGAGATAGTACCGGAGCTGGCGAGCCAACCGTTCGGACAGGCCGCGGCACCGCGGCGCGTACTGCCGGATATCGCCCGTGGCGAGCTCCAGGAGCAGGAAGGCCGCGAAGTTGGCGACCAGCAGGACGGCCGCGGCGTCGTGCACGAGGACGCTGCCGCCCATGCCCAGGCTCAAGGCGGCCTCGGGGAAACGGATGCTCAGGCCCGTGGCCACGAGAACGAGGAACAGGACCGCGTTCAGCCAGTGCAGAAGCCGGACGCCCAGGGGGTAGACGTATTCCGACCGGAGCTCGCCGCCCTTCTTCCGGCCCGCCATGCGGGCAGCGCCGTGGCAAAGGCACAGCGCCAACACGGCCGCCAGGACCAGGCCGCCCCTGCGGTCCATGCCGGCCTGCCGCACAAGGCCGGGCGCATAGGCGTCGGCCAGTGCCGCCAGCGCTTGCGCCTCGGGTATTTCCCGTGCCCGCAACGGGCGGTCCGGCTGCAGGACCACGCCGGCCTGGGCCAAGCGCTTGACCAGATCGGCTTCGTCGAAGAGGTTCCTGCCCAGAAATCCGCCTGCGCCCGGCGCGTCGTCGGCATAGGTGCGGACCGCGGCGACGTACAAGGAGTCCCTTTCGGTGTGACAGGCCGTGCAGTCCTTGAGGGATTCCTCCTTGGGCAGGATGCGGTGCACCGCCTTGGCCGAGGTGGGGGTGTGGCACTCCACGCACCGCACGGACCGGAAGTGCTTTTCCTTCTCGGGCAGGAACTCGTGGGACAGGTTCTGCGTAAAGACCGCCCGTCCGGCAATGGTCTTGAACCGGGTCAGGTTGGTATGGCAGGCGACGCAGGGGCGGTTGTCCCCCTCAACGGCGTCCTCGTAACGATCTTCCGGCATCTTGCGGGGTTGGGCGTGCGCCTCATGGCAGTCGGCGCAACCGACCTTGCCGCCGACCTTCTTGTAGTGCTGGCTGGCGCGGACGTCTTCCACGACATGGTCGAACCCCTTTTGGTGGCAGTTCAGACAGGTGGGGCTCTCTTCCGCCGACAGCTTGTGGGGCACCACGTCGAAACTCTTGGCCCCCTGGCTGCCGACATGGCATTCCACGCACCTGAAGCCTCCATGGGCGCTGCGGACGTATTCCTGTTCCGGGATATGCAGACGCAGGGTCATGCCCCGGGGCGTGACGCCCTGGATATCCGGCTTGCCGTGGCATTTCAGGCAGGTCGTGCTGTCGATGGGAACGGGCCCGGGGACCGCATCGGAATGCTTCGCGGCGGCCGCGCCCTGGACGATGCCGGTGGGGAGCTCCCCGGCGGCGGCCCTTCCGCCCCACAGCCCCAGGACAAGCGTAAGTATCACGAGAAGATATTTCGAATGCATCGTGTCCTCCAGAACAACGCCATTTGTGGCCTCGGCTGCCCTATTGGAATTTTTCGTAGGTGTACTTGTGGCAGTTGGCGCACAGCAGTTCCGACTTCTTGTGTTCCTTGTGACAGGTCGTGCAGGGCACGTCCTCGCCGAAGTGCTTCGTCAGATGCGGATTCGGCAGGTCGTTTTCCTTGGCGCGTTCCTCGGTCAGCTTGGCCATGTCGCTGGCCGAACCGTGGCAACGGATGCAGTTGGCGTCATCGGCCGGTGCGGTCGGGTTCTGCCCGTTGTGGCACAGTTCGCAGGACACCCCGTTCTGGTGGACCTTGTAGTGGTATTTCTTGAGGGTGCGTTCCCCGAGCTTCTGTTGCATCCACATGTTCAAGCGGGCCTGGGCCGAGGGATGGTAGGCCAGCTCCTCCTTGGGGGCGGACTCCTCGGCGGCCTGCGATGGGGCGCTCGGGGAAACGCCCAGGGCCGACACGGTCGTGACCAGCGCGGCGAGGAAAAACAGCGGCGTGAGATATCTGATGATGCGTTTCATATCGGCTCCGGATCGAAAATGAGAGAGTTAGGCGCTGCGGCTGCCCGCGTTCCTGCCGGCGATGCGGCCCATGACCAGGCAGTCGGCGATGGAGCAACTGCCCAACCGGCTTTCCCCGTGGGGGCCGCCGACCACTTCCCCGGCGGCGAACAATCCGGCGATGGGCTTTCCGGTGCTCATGTTCAGGACCTCCGCCCGGGTGTTGATGCGCACGCCGCCCTGGGCGAAATGCACCTTCGGCCAGCAGCGCATGGAGAGGAACGGCGGCTTGTCCAAAAAGATCTTGGCCCGGATCGGCTTGCCGAATTCCTCGTCCACGCCCTTTTCCACCGCCTTGTTGTACCGGGCGATCTGTTCCTTGAGCGGCTCCAGGGGAATGTTGTTGTGCTCGGCCAAGGCTTCGATGGACTCGTATTTCCTGGCCACGCCGAAGCGCAGGGCCGCCTTGAGCGTCGTGTCGGGGATGTCCTTGGTGCCGGCCGTGGTGCAGATCGTGACCGGGTAGACGGGCTTGCCCTGTGCATCCCGGAGCTTGAGTTCCGCGTCGGCGCGGGTCTTGCGGTCGGCCATTTCGTTGACGAAGCGCTTGCCCGTGCGCGCATCGACCATGATGCCGTAGGGAAAGGTGCCCTGCTGGTTGAATTGGGGGGCATAGCCGAACCCGCCCTCGTCGGGCGAGGCCCACGGTCCCAACTGGAACGACGACGAGTTCACGGGCATGGCGTTGACGGCCAGCATGGCGTGGAAGCCTTCGGCGGTCGCGCCGAGATGGTTGGTGCTGTCCACGCTTTCGTCCAGCGTCGGGATCTGGGACTTGCGATAGAACAGGTCCCTGGAAAAGCCGCCGGAGCACATGATCAGGCCCCGCCGGATCCTGTAATGGCGGATGACGCCGGAATTCTCGTCGGGAAAGGCATACCCTTCCCGGACCGCCACGCCTTCGACATCCCCCTGGACGTTGAGAACGATCCGCTCCAGCTTGCATTTGTTCTTGAAAAACGCCCCGAGCTTCTTGGCTCCCTGCCGCAGGGGAACGACGATGTCTCCACCGCTGTAGTTGCGGGTCTGCATGGTGCGGGGCACGGAATGACCGCCGAACTGCAAGACCTTGTCCAGATACTTGACGCCGTATTCGAGCGTGAATTCATACGCCGAGGCCGTGCCTTCGCAGATGACGCGCAGAAGATCGACGTGGTTCGTTCCGCGCCCGGCCTTGAGCATGTCCGCGATCATGGTGTCCACGGAGTCCTTGATGCCGAGTGTTGCCTGCAGCCTGCTGTTGGCCACGGCGAACGCGCCGCCGTTGATTGCCGAGTTGCCCCCGAAATAGGGCATCTTTTCCAGGACAATGACGTCGGCTCCGGCGCGCCGGGCCTCGATGGCCGCGGCGCTGCCCGCGAAACCGCTGCCTACGATCACGACGTCGAATTCCCGGTCCCACGACACGCTGCCGGACGCGCTGCCGGACGCGCCCGGGGACATGGCCCGGGCCGGTGCCGCCACGCCCACAACGGCCGCCCCGGCCATCGCCATCATGTTCTTCAATGCGTCGCGCCGGGATTTCGTCGGCGTATTTGCCGCCTTCCGGCGAGGGTCACGTTTCATTTTTCCTTTTCCTCCTTGCAGGTAGGGTACTCCGCCATTGTCTGCGAAAGGCGAGCGATGGGAGGCGGCGCCCAGCGCCAGTTCTCCATTTTCCCGGACGGAAAAACGAGTGCGGAACGCCGTCTTCTCCCCGGCGGGGCGCACTGCGTGACGTTAACCTTCAAGACATCCGCTTCCGGCGGTGCCGCATCGCTCGTCATTGGCCGTTCGCCGCATCCCGCTTCGCTCGACGCCGGCCGTGTGGCCGTTCATCTTCGGCCAGGTGGCCTCTCCGTCACGCGGCGGGAGGTGTGCCACGACCTTGCCCTCGGCGAACGCTAGGGCAACATGCGGCCCATTGAGCAAGACCTGTTCCTATTTTCAACGCATTGATTTTAAATAATAATAAAGAGTGCAAAGCGTCGACACTGCGAAATGCCACAATTCCTGATCCGTTAGCATTGCGACATTTCACGCAACAGGGTGCGGTACTGCTGACGAGAGGGGGACGGGCCCCTCGGAGCGTCGTACTGCCACAAAAAACGCGACGGCCCGCCCCCTGGGGGACGGGCCGTCGCGTTTCGAAAAGCCAAGCGGCCGCGCGGGCAATCCGCTCGTCAGAGCGCGGCCTGGACCATGGCAATCCAGGACGCGGTAGGGCGACCGATGAGACCGGACAGTTGCCGGCCGTCGTCAAAAAGACCGCCTTTGGAAGTACCGGTATCCGAATCCGCCAGCATGGCGGCCAGCCCCTCGGGCAGTCCGGCGGCCACGAGTTGCTCCTGGTATTCCACTTCGGTCAGATGGCGGTAGACCACGCGCCGACCGGCCAACCGACCGGTCTCATCCGCCAGGTCGGCGAGAGTGTAGGCCGCATCGCCCGCCAGTTCATAGACGCGCCCGGCCTGGCCGTCGCGGGTGAGCACGGCGGCGGCCGCAGCCGCGTAGTCCGCGCGCGCGGCCGAGGCGATCCGTCCCTGCCCGGCGCAGCCCGCCAGAACGCCGCTCTGCGCTGCGGCCGTGACCCGACCGATGTTGTTTTCCGTGTACCAGCCGTTGCGCAGCAGCACGAACGGCACGCCCGAAGCGCGCAGGTACGCCTCCGTCTCCCTGTGTTCCACGGCCAGTCCCATGGGGGAGGTGTCCGCGTGCAGAATGCTGGTGTAGGCCATGAGGCCCACCCCGACACGCGCGGCGGCGTCGATCACGGCCTTGTGCTGCGGCCCGCGCCGCCCGACCGCGCTGGACGAAATGAGCAGCAGCCGCTCCG
Source organism: Desulfovibrionaceae bacterium (assembly GCA_015709205.1). Lineage (GTDB taxonomy): Bacteria > Desulfobacterota > Desulfovibrionia > Desulfovibrionales > Desulfovibrionaceae > JACCQO01. The sequence continues at coordinate 372 of JACCQO010000032.1, read as the reverse complement.
CCCCCTTGAAGGCGGGCTCCAAAGTTTCGGGGCGGTCGTAGTCGGCGAGCCGCACCAGGACACCGCGCCCGGCCAAATCGCGGACCCGGTCCGGGTTGCGCACGGCCGCTACGATTTGATCTGCGGGAACGGATTCAAGCAAGGCGGCGATGACCAGGCGGCCGAGTTGTCCCGAGGCTCCGGTGATGGTGATCATGGATGGTCCTCCTTTCGGTTGGGGAAAGCCCCCGAAGCCTAGCACCCGCCCACGGCAATGGTAAGTACTTACCCGGAAGTAAGTGTACCGCGGCAAGGCGAGTGCGCAGGCCACGGCGGCGTTCGCGGCGAAGAGCCGGAGGAGGCGGGGGGGGGGGACCTCTTTACAAAGAGGTC
>JACCQO010000031.1 GCA_015709205.1 Desulfovibrionaceae bacterium | reverse complement strand
CCCTCATCCAACCAGCAGTTTTTGGAGGTGGAGAGGGGTGGAGGGGGGTCCGGGGGGAGGCGGGGAGAGGCGGAACCTTTTTTCGCCGAAAAAGGTTCCGCCTCTCCCCGCCTCCCCCCGGCTCTTCGCCTCTTCGCCTCCTCCTCCCGCCCGCTACGCCACCAGGCTGATGAGGGACTGGAGGATGGCGCGGGAGTTGGCTTCGGCCTGGAGGTATTCCTCGGGGGTCAGGCCCGCGCCGAGGGCCACGGTCTTGCGCAGTTCCTTGGACACGTAGTCGCCGGGTTCGTGGAAGTCGTTGTTGATGACGAGCTTGGCCCCGTATTCGCGCGCCATCTTGGCCACGTGGCCGTTGGTCAGGCTGTGGCCCTTGCGGGTGGTGATCTCCAGGTACACGCCGCGTTCGGCGGCCAAGCGCGTTTCGTCGGCGGTGATCAGGCCGGGGTGGGCGAGGATGTTCACGCCCGCGTTGATGGCCGCGAGGTTGGTGCCGGGCTCCACGGGTTCGACCGGGGTTTCGCCGTGGACCACCACGAGCTGCGCCCCGGCGCGGCGGGCGCGGGCGGTGAGGTCGGCGATGAGCCCGGCGGGCACGTGGGTGATCTCCACGCCGTGGAAGAGGTCGATGTTCGCGTAGGGCGAGTAGGCGTCGGCGACCTTGCGGACGTTGTCGAGGATGAGGTGCAGGTTGGAGTGGTCGGCGTGGTCGGTGAAGGCGATGGCCTCGTAGCCGGCCTGTTTGGCGCGGCGGGCGGATTCCGCGGGGATGAGCACGCCGTCGCTGAAGGTGGTGTGGGTGTGCAGGTCGATCATGGGGGTGGCGTGCGTGTGGCCTTCGGGCTCACATCTTGTATTTGAGGTCGTCGGGGGAGAGGTCTTCGAGCAGGTCGGCCCATTTGTCGGCCTGTTCGCCGGGGATCACGGGGGAGGTGCGCGGCCTGGGCGAGGCGTGGGCCATGTCGATGACCTCCTGGCTCACGGAGATGGGGGCCTGGGCGCGCAGGGCCAGGGCGATGGCGTCGGAGGGGCGGCAGTCGATGCGCTTGGTCTTCTCGCCCTGGGCCACTTCGATTTCCGCGTAGTAGGTGCCGTCCTTGAGGTCCACGACCTGGACGGCGAGGACCTTGGAGTCCAGGGTGTCGATGGCCTTGAGCAGCAGGTCGTGGGTCATGGGGCGGGGGAGTTCCACGCCGTTGAGGGCCAGGGAGATGGCCATGGCCTCCATGGCCCCGATCCAGATGGGCAGGACGGTCTTTTCCTCCTCGTCCTTGAGGATGAGCACGGGGACCTGGGTATCCTCGTCCATCGCCAGTCCGAACACCTTCATGGGCAGCATGGTGGTCATGGTTCACCTCTCGGTTGCCAGGAGGGAGTGCTTCTTGGCCTCCCGGACGTGTGCGCGCACGGTGGTCCCGGTGCGGTCGCCGGACGCGGCGCAGACGACGTTGACCACGTGGTTGTAGGGGTCGTGCCCGCGCCAGGACGTCGCTCCGCCCGTTGCGGCGGCGCGGCCGTGAATGTTCGGCGCGCTCTTCTTGCTGGGCCCTTCCACGAGGACGGCTATGTCTCTGCCTACCATATGCGCGAGCGCCTCGGAAGTGAAGCCGTCCTGCAGGGCCTGGAGGCGCAGGAGGCGGTCGGCGGCCACCTCCTCGGGCACCTTGACGGGCAGCCGCGCGGCGCGGGTGCCGGGGCGGTCGGAGTAGCGGAAGGAGAAGGAGGATTCGAAGCGCACGGTGCGCATGGCGTCCAGGGTTTGTTCGAAGTCGGCGTCGGTCTCGCCGGGGAAGCCGACGATGAGGTCCGTGCCCAGGGCGATGTCCGGCCGGGCGGCGCGCAACCGTTCGACGATGGAGAGGTAGCGGGCCATGTCGTACCTGCGGCCCATGGCTTTCAGGATGCGGTCGGAGCCGGACTGCAGCGGCAGGTGCAGGTGCGGGCAGAGGGTGGGCAACTCGCCGAAGGCGGCGATGACCTCGTCGGCGATGTCCTTGGGGTGCGAGGTGGTGAAGCGCAGCCGGTCGAGGCCGTCGATGGCCGCCACGCCGCGCAGCAGTTCGGCGAAGGTCGTGCCGTCGCCGTGCTTGTCCAGGCCGTAGGAGTTGACGTTCTGGCCGAGCAGGGTGATCTGGCGCGCGCCGAGCTCCACGAGGCGGCGGCATTCGGCGAGCACGGCGGCGGCGGCGCGCGACTTCTGGCGGCCGCGCGTGTAGGGCACGATGCAGTAGGCGCAGTAGTTGTCGCAGCCCTGCATGATGGTCACGAAGGCCTGCGCGCCGGGCGCGGGCGCGGTGTCCAGGGCCGGGTCGCGTTCGGGGTAGGCGGCGGTGAAGTCGATGAGGCTGATGCGCAGGTCGCGCTCCTGGAGCAGGCGTTCGATGGCCCGGGGGGCGTGGGCGGTTCCGTCCGTGCCGAAGACCAGGCGCACGAAGGGGAAGCGGCCGAAGAAGCCCGCGCCGATCTGCTGCGCCACGCACCCGCCCACGGCGGCGAACGCGCCGGGCCGTTCGTCCAGGAAGCGCTTGATGCGCCCGAGTTCGCTGTAGACCTTGAGTTCGGGCTTTTCGCGCACCGAGCAGGTGTTCAGGATGACGACGTCGGCGTCTTCCGGGCCGGTGGGCGTGAAGCCGCGCTCGATGAGCGCGCGTGCCAGCCAGTCCGAGTCGTTGGCGTTCATCTGGCAGCCGAAGGTGACGATGTGGAAGTTCATGCGTTCGGGGCGCGTCCGGGGCCGGGCGGCGGTCAGGCGGGCCTGGCGGAGCCGGGCCGGGGCGCGGGCGAGGGGTTGATCGCGCGCCCGGCCGGGGCCGGGCGCGCGGGGATCATTTCCAGGAATCCAGGTAGGCCAGGCAGAGTTCGCAGGCGCTCGCGCCGTCGAGCACGGCGCTGTCCAGGCGGATGTCGATGGCCGCGGCGTGGTCCGGATCCTGGCCCTGGGCGGAGTCGTAGACGCGCGCGACGACCACGCCCTTGGCGGCCTTGCGCAGGCTTTCCAGGGCGGCGGGGTCCGCGCCCGCGCAGCGCACCACGGCGCTGATGCCGTTCGCGGCGGCCTGGGCCGCGGCCTTGGCCAGTTCGGGCTCGGCGGGCGTCTCGCCCGCGTCGGGCAGGAGCAGGACCATGGCCCCCTGCTCCGCGAGCACGGCGGCCAGGGCCTCGGCCAGGGCGTCGCGGTTGGCCGCGTCCGGGCCGGCGATCCAGAGCACGCGGCCGCCGGGGCCGGGCGCGGAGCGCGCAAAGGAGGACGCGGCGGTCTCGTCCGCGCGCTCGGGGGTGGTTTCGGGGCCGTCGGGATGTTCCGGGGTGCTCATGGGCGCTCCTGGGGTGCGGGCTCGGGGCCGGTTAGCCGAAGTTCTCGGTGTGTCGGGCCCAGAACTCCTCCTCGGTGAAGGCGTGGTCCTGGGTGCCGTGGGATTCCACGCAGTAGGCCGCGCAGGTGGCGCCGACCTTGGCGCTTTCCACCAGGTCGCGGCCCTGGGACAGGCCCTTGATCAGCCCGGAGCGGTAGGCGTCGCCCGCGCCCGTGGGGTCCACGGCGCGGGAGATGCGTGCGGCGGGGATGCGCGTTTCGCCGCCGCCGTTGGCGACCACGGAGCCGTTCTCGCCCAGGGTGGTGATCAGCGCGCCGGTGCGGTTCATGATCTCGGGCTTGGTCATGGACGTGGCGTTCATGATCAGTTCCAGCTCGTAGTCGTTGGAGATGAGGATCTTGGAGCCGGTGAAGGCCGCGACCATCTGCTCGCCGCTGAGCGCGGTGATCTGCTGGCCGGGGTCGAAGATGTAGGGGATGCCCAGCTCGCGGTACCTGGCGGCGTAGCCGAGCATGTCCTCCACGTTGCCGGGCGCGATCACGGCCAGGGCGGCGTCGGCGGGGTGCATGCGGTCGAAGGCGAAGTTCGAGGGCTGGCGCATGGCCCCGGGGTTGAAGCCGGTGATCTGGTTGTCGGACTTGTCCGTGGTGATGTAGGCCCCGGCGGTGAATTCGTTCTCGATGGTGCGGATGCCCTCCAGGGAGAGGCCGAGTTTGCGCAAGCGCTGCTCGTAGCGGGCGAAGTCCCTGCCCACGGCGCTGAGGATCAGCGGCTTTTCGCCGAGCAGGGCGAGGTTGTAGGCGATGTTGCCGGCGGTTCCGCCGAACTTCTCGTCCATGCCGTCGACCAGGAAGCAGACGTTGAGGATGTGGATCTTGTCCGGCAGGATGTGGTCGGAGAACTTGCCGGGAAAGGTCATGATCCGGTCGAAGGCCAGGGAGCCGGAGACGAAGATGTTCATGCGGGGCTACTCCTTGGGGGCGTTGTTTTGGGGAGAGTCGGTTTGCGGTGCGCCGGTTTCGGGCGAGGCGGCTGCGGGGGCGCCCGGGGCCTCGACCCCGGTCTCGGCGGCGATCCAGGCCAGAAAGTCCGGGTCGCCGTCGCAAAGGGGCAGGGCCACGATGCACGGAACCTCGTAGGAATGCAGGCGGCGCGCCTCGGCGGCCAGGGCGGGGAAGCGCTCGGCCGTGGTCTTGGCGATGAACGCGATTTCGGGCTCGTCGTGCACCGCGCCCTTCCAGCGGAAAAAGGAGCGGATCGGGCCGAGGATGTTGGCGCAGGCGGCCAGGCGCGCGTCCACCAGGGTGCGGCAGATGCGTTCAGCCTCGGCCTCGGAGGCGGCGGTCATGTAGACGATGCAGTGGGTCATGGAGTCGTTCGTGGGCGCGCGGTCCGCTTTTCGTGCGCGGCGTCGGGGAATCCTGCGGCTTCCCGCGCACGGCGCGGGTCTTGCTTACCCCAAAAGCGCGCGCTTGTCTTCCGGCGCGGTGTGGGCTACCTCGCGGTCATGAGCACCAGCAAGACCGGACCCAAGACGGCAGGGGCGAAGGCAGGGACGACGGCAGGAACGCAGGCCAAGGCCGCACGGCCCAAGACCGCGCCCAAGACAGCGCCCAAGACAGCGTCCAAAAACGGCCCGAAGGCCAAGGCCGCGCCGAACTCCGCGTCCGCCGCGCCGTCGCCGGAGCGGGCCGCGCGCGCCGACGTGGTGGCCGGGCGGCTGGCCGCGCGCTATCCGCAGGTGGGGCCCGCGCTGCACTGGCGCGACCCGTGGGAACTGCTCGTGGCCACGGTGCTCTCGGCCCAGTGCACGGACGAGCGCGTGAACAAGGTCACGCCCGGGGTCTTCGCGCGCTGGCCCGGCCCGGCCGAGACCGCGCGCGCCGCGCAGGCGGACATGGAGGAGGCCGTGCGCTCCACGGGCTTTTTCCGCAACAAGGCCAGGAACCTGATCGGCGCGGCGCGGCTGATCATGGAGCGCCACGGCGGCGCGGTGCCCCGGACCATGGAGGAGCTCACGGCCCTGCCCGGCGTGGCGCGCAAGACGGCCAACATCGTGCTTTCCAACGCCTTCGGCGTGCACGAGGGCATAGCCGTGGACACCCACGTCAAGCGCATCTCCTTCCGCCTCGGGCTCACGGATTCCGAGGATCCGCTGGTCATCGAGCGCGACCTCATGCCGCTCTTCGCGCGCGAGCGCTGGGGCGACGTGAACCATTATCTGGTCTTTTTCGGGCGCGAGGTCTGCGCGGCGCGCAAGCCGCTCTGCGGCGCGTGCGAGCTGGCCGACGTCTGTCCCCGTCGCGGGGTGAGGTAGGGCGGCGCAGGAACCCGTGGGACGATGCGTCCGGTCCGGGACCGGCACCGGCGTCCCGCTGCGGCCCGGGTTTTGCCGATTGCCGCCCGCGCACCGTCGCGTTTATCGTCGCGTTGCGCCGCCGTGCAACGTGTTGCGTGCGCCCCGGGCGCTCTTTTCTTTGCGACCGTGCATCCGCAACCTGCCTTGCTTGCAGCCGTTTTCCCCTTCCGCGCGTGGTGCGCGCGTTGCGTTCCAACGTTGACATCCCCACGGCGATAACGGATTCTCCGGCCATGGCCAAACGCGCGGCACGCGATCCCGACGGGCTGATCCGCGTGCACCATCTCATCACCGGCCTGGGGGCGGGCGGGGCCGAGACTTCGCTCTACAGGCTGTTGAAACGGTTGGACCGGGGCAGGTTCGCCTGCCGCGTGACCAGCCTGACGCCCGACGGCCAACTCGCCCCGCGCATCCGCTCCCTGCGCGTGCCCGTGGACGACCTCGGCCTGACGCGCTCCACGCCTTCGCTTTCGGCCCTGCTCTTCTTCCGTTCCCACCTGCGCTCCTGGAAGGCGGACATCCTCCAGACCTGGATGTACCACGCCGACCTGCTCGGCCTGCTGGCCGGGTGCTGCAACGGCGCGCGGCGCGTGGTCTGGAACCTGCGCTGCTCGTCCATGGAGCTGGAGCACTACAGCCCCATGACCCGGCGGGTGCGTTCGGCCTGCGCGCTGCTCTCGCGCTTTCCGGCGGCCGTCGTCTCCAATTCGCGCGCCGCGGTGGACTACCACCGCGCCCTGGGCTACCGCGCGCGGCGCTTCGAGGTCATCCCCAACGGCGTGGACAGTGCCGAGTTCAGGCCCGATGCCGAGGCGCGGTGCGCGTTGCGCGCGGAATGGGGCGCGGAGGAGGGCGATCCGGTCTTCGGCCTGGTGGCCCGCTGGGACCATATGAAGGGCCACGACGTGTTCTTCCGCGCGGCGCGGCGCGTGCTGGAGCGCATGCCGCGCGCGCTCTTCGTGCTCTGCGGCGAGGGCGCGGACCGCGACAATGCCCGGCTCGCGCGGCTCAGCATCGAGGCCGGGGTGCGCGACCGCTGCCGGCTGCTGGGCCGCCGCGTGGACGTGAACCGCGTGACCGCGGCCCTGGACGTGGCCTGCCTGTCCTCGCACGGCGAGAGCTTTCCCAACGTGGTGGTGGAGGCCATGGCCTGCGGCGTGCCCTGCGCCGTGACCGACGTGGGCGACGCCGCGCTCATGGTCGGCGACACGGGCCGCGTGGTGCCCGTGCGCGATCCGGCGGCCCTGGCCGAGGCCATGGTCGCGCTGGCGTCGCTGGAAGGCGCGGAGCGCGAACGCCTGGGCCGCGCGGCGCGCGAGCGCGCCAAGGCGGAATATTCCCTGGAAGCCATGGCCGCGCGGTACATGGCGCTCTACGAGGACTTGGCCGGGCGCTCGGCGGATGGGACCGGTGGGCCGGGGGCGCCGGGCGGGGCGGGCGCATCGGGCGAAAACGACGGGGGGCGCGCATGAACATCGCCTTTGTGATCCCCTCCCTGCACACCGGCGGGGCAGAGCGGCAGCTCGCGGCCCTGGCCGGGGGGCTGGCCCGGCGGGGGCACGGCGTGTCCGTGCTCGTGTTCGCCGCGGGCGGCGCGCTGGAGGCGGACCTGGCAAACTCGGGCGTGCGTCTGGTGCGCCTGGACAAGCGCGGGCGGCTGGGGCTGCCCCTGGCGCTGTTGCGGCTCGCGGCCTGGACGCGGCGCGAGCGGCCCGACGTGCTGCACGGCTACCTGCCGGTGCCCAACGCGCTCTGCTGCATGATCGCCTCCTTCGTGCACCCCACGCGCGTGGTGCTCGGCGTGCGCGCCTCGTTCATGGATCTTTCGCGCTACGGCGCGGCCTCGCGTTTGTGCTATTGGCTGGAGACCAAGCTTTCGCCCCTGGCGCACGCGATCATCGCCAACTCCGAGGCCGGGCTGCGCGAGGCGCGCCGCCGCGGCATGCGTTCGGAGGTCATGGCCGTGGTGCGCAACGGCATCGATACCACGCGCTTCTATCCCGACCCCGAGGCGGGCGCGCAGCTGCGCGCCCAATGGGGCGTGGGCGCGCCCTACGGACTCCCCGGCGATCTTTCCGACGACCTTTCCGGCGCCTTGGGCGCGCCGTCCGCCTGCGATCCCGGCGCGGCGCCGCCCGTGGCCACGGAGCAGGGCCGCGCCCGCGGCAATCCGGAGCGCGGCAATCCGGAGCGCGGCAATCCGGAGCGCGGCAAGCCGGGGCGCAGCAACACGGGGCGCGGTGGCGCCGGGCGGCGCGGCGCCACCGCATGCGCGGCGGGTGAAGGCTGTCCCTGCGTCGACGCGGACGGGAACCCGGCCAAGGCCCCGGCCGCCGTCGCGCCCCGGCCCGAGCCCGTGGTGCTCGTGGGGCTCGTGGGGCGGCTGGACGCCATGAAGGACCATCCCGCCTTTCTGCGCGCCGCGGCGCGCGCAGCGCGCGACGACGAGCGCCTGCGGTTCGTCTGTATCGGCGGCGGCCCGGCGGAGTACGCCGAACGGCTCGCCTTCATGGCCCGCGACCTGGGCCTGGCGGACAAGCTCGTCTGGGCCGGGGAGGTGCGCGACATGCGCGCCGCCTATTCGGCGCTGGACGTGGCCTGCTCCTCCTCGCGCGGCGAGGGGTTCTCCAACGCCCTGGCCGAGGCCATGGCCTGCGGCGTGCCCTGTGCCGTGACCGACGTGGGCGACTCCGCGCACCTCGTCGGCGCCACCGGCGTGGTTGCCTCGCCGGGCGACACCCAGGCCCTGGCCGTGGCCATCCTGGAAACCGCCGCGCGGGTGTACGATGCGCGCGTCGACCACCATCCCGGCCCCGGCGAGGCCGCCCGCGGGCGCATCCTTGCGCGCTTCAGCCTCGACCGACTGATAGCGGACACGGAAAAGATCCTTTCACAGCTTGTTTCGAGCAATTGAATGTGCGGAATCGCGGGGATATTGACGTTTTCACGCGCTGATTCTACAGGCGAATTGACCGCGCGCGCCACGGCCATGGCCGACGCCCTGCGCCACCGCGGGCCCGACGACGGCCGCGCCTGGGCCGACGTCGAGGCCGGAATCGCCCTGGCGCACCGCCGCCTGGCCATCATCGACCTCACCGAGGCCGGGGCGCAGCCCATGCACTCCGCCTCCGGGCGACTCGTCATCGTCTACAACGGCGAAATCTACAACTTCCGGGAACTGCGCCGCGCCCTGGACCGCGAGGGCCGTCCCGTGCGCGGCGGCTCGGACACCGCCGTGCTCCTGGAGGCCATCGAGGCCTGGGGGCTGGAGGAGACCCTGCACCGCGCCGCGGGCATGTTCGCCTTCGCCCTCTGGGACCGCACCGAACGCACCCTGACCCTGGCGCGCGACCGCGTGGGCGAAAAGCCCCTCTACTTCGGCGTCTGCGGCGCGGGCGACGCCCGCGCGCTGCTCTTCGGCTCCGAACTCAAGGCCCTGCGCGCCCACCCGGCCTTCGACCGCCCCCTGGACCGCCGCGCGCTTTCCGCCTACTTCGGCCTGGGCTACATCCCCGCGCCCCTGTCCATCCACGAACACGTCTTCAAGCTGCCGCCCGCCACCTTCCTGACCCTGCGCGCCGCGGACCTCGCCGGGCCGCTGCCCCGGCCCACGGTCTACTGGTCCATGCGCGCGGCCGCCATCGCCGGGCGCGACGATCCCTTCACCGGCTCCATGGACGAGGCCGCCGACGAACTCGAACGCATCCTCTCCCGCGTGGTCGAGGAGCAGATGATCGCCGACGTGCCCCTGGGCGCGTTCCTCTCCGGCGGCATCGACTCCTCCACCGTGGTCGCGCTCATGCAGGCCCGCTCCGCCCGCCCCGTGCGCACCTTCACCGTGGGCTTCGGCGAAAAGGAGTTCAACGAGGCCGAACACGCCCGCGCCGTGGCCCGCCACCTGGGCACGGCGCACACCGACCTCACCGCCACGCCCGACGACGCCCTGCGCCTCATCCCCGACCTGCCGCGCATCTGGGACGAGCCCTTCGCCGACTACTCGGCCATTCCCACGCACCTCGTGGCCGCGCTCACGCGCAGGCACGTCACCGTCAGCCTCTCGGCCGACGGCGGCGACGAATTCTTCGCCGGGTACCGCTCCTACTTCTGGGTGCGCGCCCTCTGGCGGCGCATCGGCGCGCTGCCCGCGCCCGCGCGCCGCGCCTTCGCCCTGCTCAAGCTGCTGCCCCCCCGCGCCTGGGACGCCCTGGGCGCGCCCTTTGGCGGCGGCCGCCGCACCGGCCACCGCGTGCACCTGCTCGCCGAGGTCCTGCGCGCCCAGACCCCCGAGGAACTCTTCGTGCGCCTCACCGGCCACTGGCGCAAACCCGGCGCTCTCGTGCTCGGCGGCGAAGCGCCGGACCCGTCCATGCCCTACGCCTTTCCCGACGAGACCCCGGCCTTCGACCACTACATCCCGCGCCTGCAATACTGCGACAGCGTGCGCTACCTGCCCGACGACATCCTCGCCAAGGTGGACCGCGCCGCCATGGCCGTGTCCCTGGAATCGCGCGCCCCGCTCATCGACCACCGCGTCGTGGAATTCGCCTGGCGGCTGCCCCTGAACCTCAAGGTCGCCGGCGACGCGGACAACGACGGCAAACAGGTCCTGCGCCGCCTGCTCTACCGCCACGTGCCCCGCGAACTCGTGGACCGGCCCAAGATGGGCTTCACCGTGCCCCTCGCCGACTGGCTGCGCGGTCCCCTGCGCGACTGGGCCGAAGACCTGCTCGACGAACGCCGCCTGCGCGAAGACGGCTTCCTGCGGCCCACCCCCATCCTCACCCGCTGGCGCGAACACGTCTCCGGCGGCCGCGACTGGAAACACGTCCTCTGGGACGTGCTCATGTTCCAGGCCTGGCTGCGGCACCAGCGCCCGTAGGTGGGGCGCTGCCCCACACCCCGCCGGGACGCCGTCCCGGACCCTGCCGGGGAGGATCATCCCCCCCCCGGCCCCCTGCTCGGGGTGGGGGCCCGTGGGCCGGATCTACTCCGACGCACGAACCGCCCCGCCCCGCCCCGGAACGCTCGCACGTCGCCGCGTGCCGCTTCGCTTCGCTGCGCGGCACAGGGTCGAAGGGGAATCGTGGGAGCAGGATGGCGCCGGGTTCGGGCGGGCCGTCGGTGGCCGGAGGGGATTGCGGTTTGAGAGGCCGCATCGGAGGAGGGGCCATTCACGGCCAGTGCATGGTTCCTTTTGCGTAACCGACATCCCTCATCTCTTTTTCTTTTCAGCACTGCCCTGGGCGGGCGCTACGAAAGCAGCCCGCCTGAAGCGCCACTGGGCGTCCGCCTACCCGCGCTCGCCGCGCCAGCACCATCAACTCTGCACCGTCGCCACGTTCTTCGCGTTCAGTCCGTCTCCCTCCCGGCGCGCAACCGCGACCAGTGGAGGGAGGCTCTTTTCGCAGGCGTTTCGACCGAGGCGGGTCCGGTGCCGCCGTCCCGTCTCGATCGACCAGCCACGAAAAGAGCCCCCCCGTAGCGGGGCGCAATGCTGCCAGCCCGTTCGGAACCAATGCTGTTCCGCTTTTTAGTGGGCATCGCATGTCGTGGTGGCAGTTTCAGCGTTCCACCGCCCGCGTCCGGCTCCGTCACGTCGTATCCGTCACCTCTTTTTCCTTGCTTCCCCCGGGCGCATCCGCCGCAAGGCGGCGGCAGCCCGGCAAGCCCGGTTCCATCTCAACCGTTCCCGAGCGCCCGGCGCCGGACCCCCCCGGCTCTTCGCCCTCTTTCCTCACGCCGTCTCGTGCGGAATTTTATTTGACATTCAAAATATTCGTTGAGTAGGTAGTTTGAGACACGAAATAAAGGACGGAAGATGCAGACGACGGATCAGGTGTTTTGGGTGGCTGTGCAGAGCGGGTTGGCGCTCGGGGTGCTGCACGGGGTCAATCCGTGTGGGCATTCGTGGCTGATGCTTGCGCCGTTCGTTTCCGGCGAGCGGCGCGGGGCGCGGGTGGCCCTGCTGACCGGCGCGTTTCTGGCGGGCACGGCCGCGGCCTGTCTGCTCATCGGCATGAGCCTGGGCGCGGTTTCGGCCCTGTTCACCGAGGAGGTGCGCCGCTGGGCCGACGCGATCGCCAACGGCGTGATCATTTTGCTCGGGTTGGTGCTCGTGGTGCGGCCGGGGCTGCTGCATTCCCATGACCACGATCGCGAGCATGACCATGACCACGAGCATGACCATGCCCATGAGGACCACGGCCCGTCGTGCGGGGGGGCGGTGCACGGCCCGGGCGGGCCCTGGACGCGGGCCACGGCGGGCGGGCTGCTGGTGCTCGGGTTCGTGAACATGATCGTGCCGTGCCCCACGCTGGCGATGATGTATTCCTATGCCGTGGAGTCGGGCAGCGCGTGGCGCGGCACGGCGGTGTTCGGGGCCTATGCGCTGACCACGGCCCTGGCCGTGGGCGGGGTGATCTGGGCCCTGTTCGGCGCCGTGGCGCTGGTGCGCCGGCTGCGGGGCGAGTGGGTCGAGGCAGTGATCATGCGCGTGGTGGGGTTGCTGACCGTGGGCTTTGGCGTGTATTCGCTGCTTGCCGATCTGGCCTGAACGCGGACCGACGGGCCGCCGCCCGCCCGGCGCGGCGGCCGCAACACGAGGGACGGGACATGAGACGAGAGGACGGACGCGCGGGGCTGGCCCCCGCGGTAGCGACGGGATACCCTGAATCCACCGGGCGTAGCAACGCCTCCGGGCCGGAGGGCGCGCAGCTCGACGCCGGGGCCGATCGCGTCCTTACGGACGTGCTTGTGGAGTTCTATGAGAAGCTGTCGTCGTGGGAGCACGGGGTGGTGCGCGGCAAGGGCGTGACCCTGCCGCAGATGCACGCGGTGGAGATCCTGGGCGCGCAGGGGCCGCTGCGCATGAAGGAACTGGCCGGGCGCATGGGCGTGACCACCGGGACCATGACCGTGGTCGTGGATAAGCTGGAGGCGCGCGGCCTGGCCGAGCGCAGGCGCGACGCGCGCGACCGGCGCGTGGTCTTCGTGGAGCTCACGGCGCGCGGGAGCGAGTATTTCGCCGAGCACGACCGTCAGCACCGCCGGTTGACCGCGGAGATCACCGCGGCCCTGGAGCCCGGCGAGGCGGCGATCCTGGCCGCGCTGCTGGCCAAGGCCGTGCGCGCGCTCTGACGTCCGGTCCGCGCCTCGATCTTCGCGCCGAAAAAAAGGGCGCGTCCGGTCCGGCCGGGCGCGCCCTGCATTTTTTGACGATTCCGACCGGGGCCGACCGCTACTTTTCGACCTTCTTGAGCTCCTCGCTCTTGTCCTTGGAATAGTCCACCTTCTGGAACTGTTCCTGGTCCGGCAGCACCAGGGTGAAGCGCGGGGTCACGTCCACGGCGACCACCAGGTCGTGGCCGCGCACGTCCAGCAGGTGCCCGCCCGCGAGCCTGTCCTCGGTGATGTAGTGCAGGTGGTAGCCGGGCACGCCGATCTGCTTGACGAACGGCGGAGAGAAGATGCCCACGATGTCGCCGCCGCGGTTCTCGATCTCGAACTCGGGCTGGTGCTTGGTCACCTCGGCCAGCGGCGGGTAGGGCTTCTCCTGGCGCGGCACCGAGCGCGTCTTCACGTGGTCGAAGGCCCCGGTGACCTTGATGGCGTAGAACATGTTCCGGCCCGGCAGGTAGGGATCGATGCGCGCGAGCAGGTCCTTCAGGCTTTCGACCTTGTCCACGGCGATGAAGATTTCCGGGTCGAAGTGCGTGACGCAGGCAAAGGGCGTGGTCTGCTTCATGTCCACCAGGCTGGCGCGGCCGTCGGCGCGCACCTGGAAGAACTTGCCGCCGGTGGCGACCATCTCGCCGTCCAGCGCGTCGAAGGTGCCGATGCCGAAGCCGCCGTGTCGGGCCAGTTCGGCAAAGGTCGTGTGCCCGTCGTAGACCCCGGAGAGCAGGGCGTCGATGGTCGAGACCTGCCAGAGCAGGTCCTTGTCCGCCGGAACGGGGGGCGTTCCGTCGGCCTGCGCGGTCGCGGCCTGGGGCGCGGCCGGGGTGTCCGGGACCGCGGTTTCGTTGTCGGCAAAGGCCAGCGGGGAGAGCAGCAAGGCCACGAGCACGGCGATGAGCAGGCGCATGACGGTTCCTGGGGTTGGGGGTTGAGGGGCCGGAAACCGGTTACAGGGCCATGGCCTTGGCCATGGCGGCGGAGGCGTCGGCGGTCTTGCCCGTGGCCTCGCAGGCCCGGGCCAGCTCCAGCCAGAAGGCCTTGTTCGCCGGGCTCAGCGCCGCGCTCTGGCGCGCGAAGGCCTCGGCCACTTCGGGGTCGTCGCCCGCGTCCAGGCAGATCTTGGCCATCAGGTGCAGGCTGGCCGCGTCGCGCGGATCGTGGATCAGGGCTTGGTGCAGCAGCTCGCGCGCGCCCTCGGCGTCGCCTTCCAGCAGGGCCAGGCGCGCCAGGTAGCGCCGCGTGATGCCCTGGCCGCCCTCGATGGCCGCCGCGGTCTCGTAGCGCCGGCGCGCGGCCGGGAGGTCCCCGGCGCGCTCGGCCAGGCGGCCCAGGCGGATGTGGGCGAAAAGGTGTCCGGGCTGCAGTTCCAGGCAGCGCAGGTAGGCCGCGCGGGCCTCGTCGTCCTCGGCCAGCTTGTGGCAGGCGAAGCCCAGGTTGTACAGGGCCATGACGTCCGCTGGGTCGCGGCGCACGGCCTCCTCGAAGAGGTTGCGCGCCTCCAGCAGGCGGCCCAGGCGCGCCTGGCAGATGCCCAGGGAGTTGCGCGCCAGGTTGTTGCCCTCATCGGCCAGCAGGGCGATCTTGTACTCCTCGATGGCCCCGTAGAGGTCGCCCCGGCTGAAGAGCCGGTCCGCGCTGATGGTCACGGCCAGCGAGTCGAACAGCCCCACGCGCGGCGGCGGCAGCAGCGCGGCGTATTCCAGGGCCTTGCGCGCGTTGTCCGGCGCGTCGGCCATGCGGTAGTTGAGGAACGGGTGGCAGTACGCGCCGATCACGGCCTCCACGCCCAACTCCTCGCCGATGCGCCGGTGCAGCTCGTTGAAGGCGCGCATGGCCCCGGCCTGGTCCGCGTCGGGCACGAAATAGATCAGGCTGCCCAGGCCGTGGCGGCCGCCGAGCGCCTTTTCGCCCAGCACGCGCGCGGCCAGGTCCGCGGCCTCGGCCGCGCGCTGCCCGGCGTTGGCGTGGACGTCGTCGGCCCCGGCCACGTCGCCCTCCAGGCGCACCAGGGCCAGGGCGAACCGCGCGCAGTTCTCCCGCTCGCGCGTCCAGCGGCGCAGGAAGGCGCGGTAGGAGTAGAGCCCGGTGAGCGGGTCGCGCTTGGCCTCGTCGCCGTTGGCCCCGGCGTCGCGCGCGGCCGGGTCGGCCTGGCCGCCGCGCTCGGAAAGCAGGGTCAGCCGGTCGCCGGGCCCGATGGGCCAGGCCGGGTCCGCGTGGTGGATGATTTCGGCCAGGGACTGGCGCTCGCCCGTCTCCATGACGATGAGTTCGCCCTTGTAGGCCGGGGAGCGGCGGTCGCCGTTGGTCCCGGCCGGGTCCGCGTCCGGCGACCAGGCCAGGAAGCGCTGGCCCTCGCGCACGTCCACCTCGCGGCCCAGGTTGACCACCAGCCGTTCGGCCGGGAGCGATTCCACCACCTTGCCGCCCTCGCCCAGGATCTGGCTGAAGCCGAAGGGCTGGCGGCCGCCGTTTTCGCGGCAGACCTGCGCGGCCTTCTTGGCCTTGCGCAGGAGCATGCGCGCCTGTTCGGCCACGGGCCGCTCGAAGAGGCGGCCCTCCATGTCCCGCGGGTAGGCCGCGAAGCCGCCGGAAATGTCCGCGCGCACGCGCTCGCCCGTGAGCGTGTCCGCCAGGCGCACCTCGGCCATGTCGGCCATGGCCGCCTCCAGCAGCCTGCGCGCCTGGCCCGGCGATCCGTCCGGCAGGCAGACCACAAAGCAGTCGTCCTTGCGCCCGGCCACGGCCTGGGGGGGCAGGTGCGGGGCCAGCGCCTCGGCCGTGCGCGCGATGAGCGCGTCGCCCAGGGGAAAGCCGTGCGCGTGGTTCACGCGCTCCAGGTTGTCCAGTCGCAGCAGGGCCACGGCGAGCCGCGCGCGGTAGCAGGGCTCGGGCAGCTCCGCCGTGCCCGGGCGCGACGCGGGGCGCAGGCAATCGCGCACGATGCGGATCTCCCGGGCCAGGGTCTCCAGCAGGCGGCGGCCGTTGGCCAGCCCGGTCAGCGGGTCGGTGATGCCCATCTTGTAGAGCAGCAGCTTCTCCAGGCACAGGGTGGCCACCTGGGGCAGGAGGCGCTCCATGGTGCGCGGGGCCTGCACGTGCGCCCCGCGGGCCACGAACACGCCCATGAGCTCGGCGTCCAGGGTCAAGGGCACCAGGGCCTTGCGCTCGTCCGGCAGCAGCACGGCGCGGTCCGGGGCCAGCTCCTGGCCCTCCAGGGTCTGCGGGAAGTACAGACTGTAGGTCTCGAAGGGAAGAAACCCGGCCATGGCGTCCTCGAGCACGGGCTCGAAGTCGATGAGGTCGCGCCGGGTCAGCGTTACCTTGGGACTGAAGAAGATGTCCTTGGCGGCCTTCATGGAGGGATGTCATATCGTCAGTGACGGATTTGCACAACCGCCAAACTGCATGGGGCCGCGCGCGGGCTCCGGGGCGTCGCCGTCCGGGCCGCCCCCGGCCCGGGCCCGTCCCCGTCGGCGCGCAGTCCCGACCTGGCCCCGGGCTGTCGCCCCGCGCGCGATTTTCGCCAGGTCCGCATGGCCTTGCCAGGGCCGCACCGGTGTTTTATCCCTTTGGGACAGCGCCGCGCGCCCGCGTCCACCGTATCCGGCGCAGGTCCCTTTTTCGCGGCGTCCGCCAACAGAACCCCGGAGACGCAATGACCACCCAGCCCACCCCCGTGCTCGCCGCCATCCACGAGCGGCGCTCGATCCGCAAGTTCACCGACGAATCCGTTTCCCGCGACGACATGCTCCGCATCCTCGACGCCGGGCGCTGGGCCCCCACGGGCAAGAACAACCAGCCCCTGAAGTTCCAGGTGCTTTTCGCCGGGGACGAGCGCAAGAAGACCGTGGCCTCGCGCACCAAGTACACGGCCATGCTCGAGAACGCCGCCGCGCTCATCTGCGTGTTCCTGGACAACACCCTGACCTACGACACGCGCAAGGACCACCAGTCCGCGGGCGCGTGCCTGCAGAACATCCTGCTCGCCGCCCACTCCCTGGGCTACGGCGCGGTCTGGATCGGCGAGATCCTGGCCCGCGAGAAGGAGGTCCTCGCCGACCTCGGCCTGGACGCGGAGCGCTACGAGTTGCAGGCCGTGGTGGCCATGGGCCGCCCCGCGGCCAAGGGCGCGTCCTCGCGGCGCGACTTCTCCGAATTCCTGCTCGAACAATTCTAGCCCGCAAGGAGCCCGTTGCGCATGAAGGTCGCCGTCTTTTCCATCGGTCCGCTGCAGACCAACTGTTTCGTGGCCAGCCAGGATGAAGGCGCCGTGGTCGTGGACCCCGGGGGCGACCCCGCGCCGGTCCTCAGGCACCTCAAGGCCAACGGCCTGGGCCTGACGCACATCCTCGTGACCCACTTCCACTTCGACCACGTCTACGGCTGCCGCGCCCTGGCCGCGGCCACGTCCGCGCCCATCCTGGGCCCGCAGGACGACGCCTTCCTCCTGGAGAACGAACTGGGCATGGGCGGGTTCATGGGCACGCCGCGCGTGGAGCCCTTCGACTGGCAACCCCTGGCCCCGGGCCGCACCGAGTTCCTGGGCCAACCCTGCGACGTGCTGCCCACGCCCGGGCACACGCCCGGGAGCCTGACCTTCCACTTTCCGGACGCGGCCGTGGCCTTCGTGGGCGACCTCATCTTCCGCCAGTCCATCGGCCGCACGGACTTTCCCGGCGGCAGCCTGGAGGACCTGCTGGCCTCGGTGCGCGAGCGCATCTTCACCCTGCCGGGCGAAACCGCGCTCCATTCCGGCCACGGCCCGGCCACCACGGTGCACGAGGAGCGGCTGCACAACCCCTTCTTCACCCAGTTCATGAGCAGGAACGATCTATGAGCCGGACACCGGAACCCTTGCGGGTGGACCTGCGCGACAAGTGTTGAGGCGTGGGCATGGAGGTAAGTTGGTACCTCCGATTCGGGCGGCGTGACGTGGTCGAGGCCCTGGTCAAGGAAAGCTCCCTGGACCAGCTCGAACACATGCTCTACGTGGAGACGGACTGGCGCATGAGCACCGGTCCGGCCGACGACGCGGGCGGCGGCCTGCTGGCCCGCTTCACCCGCAAGTAGGGACCGGACTGGCCCGAGGCTGTCCCGAGGTGCCCCGAGGCTGCCCTGAAACTGGCCCGGAACCGGCCCGGAGCCGCCTTTGACGGACGCCGGGCAGGGTCGGGGAGGGGAGCGCGCACCGCGACCGGCGCGCCCCCGGGCGCGCGGTTTTCCGAAATGGCGTTCCGGCTTCCCGGAACGCGCCCTTCCTGCTATACTCTTTGGATGGACGGTCCCGTCCGGCGTCGGGTGGGCTGGCCGTCCTCCGCCGCGCCCGCCGGCGCGCCACCGCAACCAAAGGAATCGCATGCCCGACACGCGCATCGACGCCGCCCAGGTGGACTGGGCCCGCACCGGCGCGGTCTTTGCCTGCAGCCCGCGCGCGGGCGGCAATTCGGACGCCGCCGCCGAACACTTCGCCCGCGGCGCGGTCCGGGCCGGGGCCGCGGCGCACGTCATCCACCTGCGCGACCACCAGGTGCTGCCCTGCCTGGCCTGCTCCTGCTGCGCCGACGATCCGGACGGCCGCTGCCCCCTCGCGCTCCGCGACCAGAGCGCGCCCCTGTTCGACGCCCTGTGCCGCGCCCCGTTCGTCTGCTTCGCCGCGCCGATCTTCTTCTACCACCTGCCCGCGCACCTCAAGGCCTTCATCGATCGCGGCCAGAGCTTCTACCAGCGCCGCCGCGCGGGCGACGCCGTCCTGGCCGCCCTGCCGCGCCGCAAGGCCTGGGTTGCCCTGGTGGCCGGGCGTCCGGCGGGCGAGCGCCTTTTCGACGGAGCGGTGTTGACCCTCAAGTACTTCCTCGAACCCTTCAATCTGGAACTGGCCGGAACCCATCTCTACCGCGGCGTGGACGAGCCCGGCGACCTGGGCGCCCTGGAGGCCGCGTGCGAGCAGCTCGAAGCCAGCGGCAGTCTCGCAGCTCGCGAGGCCGCCGCCCGGCCCTGATGCCCGCCCGGCGATCCTCGATCCGTCCCGATCCTCGCAAGACCCAGCGCCATGTCCGCCGCCACCGCCTTTCCGCGCTCCCTGCTCGCCGCCCTGGCCCGCGCCGTGGGCGCCGACCGCCGCCGCTGCCCGGCCTGCGGCCACGCCCTGGCCGAGGGCGGCGCGCTCTGCCCGGACTGCGCCCGCGCCCTGGCCCCCGACGCGCAGGGCTGCTGTCCCATGTGCGGCGCGCGCTATTCGTCGGCCTACGCGCCGCGTGGAGCGGCCGAGGAGGGCACGGCCCCGGCTCCGGACCCGGCTCCGGATCCGGAGGCCGATGCGGGCGCGGCTCCAGGGACTTTCGGCGCGCCCGGCCCGGCCACGACTTGCGCTCCCGTCGGTGAGCCCGCTCCCGGCCCGGCGGCCGCATGGCCCGGCGTCCTTTTCGATGTCGCCGCGTGCGAAAGCGCACATCTCTGCGGGCCCTGCCGCCTCGCGCCCCGGCCCTGGACGCGTCTGGCCTTCCACGGCCCCTACGACGGCGACCTGCGCGAGCACATCCTGCTTTTCAAGCTCCACCGCGACCTGGGCCGCCAGCACCTGCTCGGCGCGCTCCTCGCCGACGCCTACGCGCGCGCCTTTTTCGCCGTGCCCCCCTTGCCGGGGGCGATCGGGCCCGAACCGGACGTCGCCGGGGCTCCCTTGGTCCACGACCTGGTCGTGCCCGTGCCGCTGCACGCAGCGCGCCTGCGCTGGCGCGGCTTCAACCAGAGCCTCGAGCTCGCGCGCACCATGCTCCGCGTCCTGGCCGCCACGGCGCGCCGCCACCCCGACGGCGCCCGAGCGCCCCTGCCGTCTCCGCCCCTGTCGCGGCTCGCGCCGCACCTGCTCGCCCGCGTGCGCCACACCACGCCGCAGACCAACCTGCCCCTGGCCGAACGCCAGACCAACCTCAAGAACGCCTTTGCCGCCACCGACCCCTCCGCCCTGCGCGGCAAGCGCATCCTCGTGGTGGACGACGTGGCCACCACCTGCTCCACCCTGCACGAAACCGCCCGTACCCTGCTGCGCGCCGGGGCCGCCCGCGTCGACGCCCTGGTCCTCGCCCGCACCCAGGACCGCCGCTGAGGCCGGTGGGGCGGCTGGGGCTCCGTCCCAGACCCCGCCGGGGGATCACCCTCCCAGGGCCCCCTGGTCGGGGGACCCGGAACGCTCGCTCGCCGCCGCGTGCCGCTACGCGGCACAGGGTGGAAGGGGAGAGGGGAGAGGGGAAGAGCGCCGCGGGGCTGCGGAGCCTCACGATTGGGGAGGTTCCGCGCTCGGGCCCGAAGAGGTGCGTGCGATAACGCACGATCGTTCGCGCGAAGTCGCACGTAAAGCCGACGGAACCTTTTCGGAACGTTACGGAGTTGTGGCAATGATCGTCTGCCAAATCAAAGAGATGCGGTATGAAACGACGCCGCAGGGTGGAACGGCACATAGCTTGCTAACTACAGCGCGTTCATGGCGGACGTAGCTTCGGCTACACCCCCCCCCCGCTGCCATGATCACCATGCAGGGTAGCCGCCCTGCGGCTTTCGAAAGCGGCCATGTGCCCGAAGGGCCACCCCCCCCGGACCTTCGCGCACTGGCCGCTTTCAATCGGAAGCCACAGGGCGGCTTCCTTATTTTTTGTCCCTCCTACGACTTCATCCGCTCGGTCAGCTCGTGCAGCGTCCTGATCTGCTCGGTCAGGTCGGCCACCACCCGCCGCGAGGATTCCATGGCCCGGGCGGTCTCGCCGGAGATGCCGTTGATGCCATCGATGCTGCGGCCGATCTCCTCCGACGCCGCGGACTGCTCCTCCGCGGCGGCGGCGATGGACTGGACCTGGCCCGCGGCGTCGCCCACCAGCGCCACGATCCGGCGCAGCGAATCCCCGGACTCGCCGGCCAGCGTCGTGGCCTGTTCGATGGTCTCCACGGAGTGGACCGTGTTGTCGATGTTCTTGCGCGTGCCGTCCTGGATGGCCTTGATGGCGCTGGCCACGTCGCGGGTGGCTGTCATGGTCTTTTCCGCCAACCGGCGCACCTCGTCGGCCACCACGGCGAAGCCCCGGCCCGCCTCGCCCGCGCGGGCGGCCTCGATGGCGGCGTTGAGGGCCAAGAGGTTGGTCTGGTCCGCGATGTCGTTGATCACGTCCATGATCCGGCCGATGCCCTCGGCCTGGCCGCCCAGGGCGTTCATGTCGGCCATGAGCTGCCGGGACTGGCCCGAGACCTGCTCGATGGCGGCCACGGCGCGGTTGACCACGTCGGCGCCCGCCTCGGCCCTGTCCCGGGCCCGGGACACGGCCTCCGAAGCGTGCGACGCGTTGGAGGCCACCTCCAGGACCGTGGCGCTCATCTGCTCCATGGCCGTGGCCGTCTCGTCCACCCGCTGGGACTGCTCCGAGGCTCCGGCGCTGGACTGCTCGATCTGGACCATGAGGCTTTCCGAGGCCGCCGTGACCGAGACCACCACCTGATCGAGCCGCGCGGCGGCCTCGAGCAGCTCCGCGGTCTGGGACTCCGCCCGCTGGTTCGCCGCCTGGGCCTCGCGGCTGGCGCGCTCGGCCTCTTCGGCCTTGCGCGCGGCCTCCTGTCCCTTTGCGGCCATCTCGGCCATGTTCCGGCGCAATTCTTCGGCCATCACGGACAGCGCCTGCTGCAGCTCGCCGATTTCGTCCCGGTGCTCGGCCTCCAGGACCACGTTCATGTCGCCGGAGGCGATCTGCTGCGCGGCCTGCTTGGTCCTGCGCAGCGGATTGATGATGTTGCGGGAGACGACCAGGCTGAAGGGCAGCAGCAGGAGCAGGATCAGGGCCACGGCGGCCCCGACCTGGATCATGACGTTCGCGTTGCTCGTCTGCATCATCTCCCGGCGGATCGCGGCGGCGCGCTCGTCGATGTTGTCCACGTAGACCCCGGTGCCGACCCAGAAGGGGGTGCCCGGGATCATGGCGGCGTAGCCGAGCTTGGGCATGGGCTTGTCCTTGCCGGGCTTGTCCCACACGAAGTCCACGAATCCGCCGCCGGACTGCGCCTTGCGGGCCAGCTCGCGCACCGAGTACACGCCGTCCTTGCCCTTGAGGTCGTTCAGGTCCTTGCCCTGCAGGGCGGGCTTGACCGGGTGCGCCACGTTGGTGGTGCCCCGGTAGACGTAGTAGTAGCCGGAGCGGTCCTTCTCGAAGAAGGCGTCCTTGATCAGCCGGCGGATCGTTTCGATCCTGGCGGCGTCGTCCGGCGCGTCGGCCACGGCCTTGGACAGGGCCTCGGCCATGGAGTCCGTGGCCACGCGGATCTTTTCGCGCTGGCCCTCGAGCATGAGCTCCTGGGCCTTGGCCACTTCCAGGTCCGTCAGCTTGTAGGAAAAGAAGACGCCGATGCCGATGATGGCCACGGTGACGAAACAGGCGATGAAAAACAGGACGAGCAGTTTCCCGCGGATGGACAGAGTACCCACGTTCGTTTCCTCATTAGGTTTTATGTAGAGTCTCGGGAATCTTCGATGGGAGATTCTCGGCGGGCCCAACGTGTTGAATTCCCAGGACGGGAATTCGGGCATTGCTGCGTTGAAGGATTAGTTACTAGGAAATATTCCGGATAGCAAGCAATCCGATACCGAGCGCTAAAACGTATAGAAGATTTAACTGGTTCGTCACCCGGGCCGGGCTGCGGGACTGGGCCGCGGGACAGGGGCGGGCACGGAATCCGCCCGATCCATGGCGGTGGGCGATTGACGGCATTGGCCCGGGGCGGTAGGGGAAGAAGTGAACAGCAGTCTACTTTTGAGGAGATCCGGGAGGGAGACCGCGTGACAAGGAAGGTCGCGAAAAGGCCTTACGCATCGGGCGCAGCCCGGAGGGAGCAGATCGCGGAGGCCGGGCTTGCGCTCATCGCGCGGGAGGGCATCGACGGACTGACCCTCCGCAAGGTGGCAGCCGCCATCGGCACGACCCCGTCCGCGGCCTACCGGCATTTCGCCGGCAAGGAGGAGATCGTGGACGCCGTCCTCGACCTCGTGGGCGAGGCCCTGCAGGCCGGTCTGGACGCGATCTGCGCCGGGCCGGGCGATCCGCTGGAAAAACTGGAGGCCGTCCTCATGGCGCATGTCGCCTTTCTGGTGGAACGTCTCGGGGCGGGCAGGCATTTCGTCACCCTGGAGATCCTTTCGCGACATCCGGAGAAGAAGGCGCGGATCCTGCGGAACACGCTGCCCCTGCGCAATGCGGTCGCGGCCCTTCTTGCGGAAGCGCAGCGCGAGGGACGTCTCGGGGGGGCGCACGACCGCGATGTGCTGGTCCGGCTGTTCATGGGGATCTTCCTCACCGAGATCCTCGAGTGCCGCAGTTCCTGCACCGCGGCCGACATGCAGGACCGGGTGCGGGCGACCTGGAACGTCTTCAGAACCCTGATAACCAAGGGACCCTGACAACCAAGGGGCGACAACAAGGAACCGTGATGCGCGACGACACCTTCACGCCCATCGGCCCCGGGGACGCGGGGCCGATCATGGCCATCTTCAACCACTACATCGAAAACGGCTTTGCGGCCTTCCCGGAAAAGCGGCTCCCGGAGGAAGCCTTTGCAACGTTCCTGGAAATCTGTCGGCGCTTTCCCTCGGCGACCGTCAGGAACGGCGCGGGCGAGGTCGTCGGGTTCGGCCTGCTGCGGCCCTACAACCCCATCCCGACCTTTGCGCGGACCGCCGAGGTCGCGTACTTCATCGCGCCCGGGGAGACCGGCCTGGGGCTGGGCGGCCGACTTCTGGCGCATCTTCTCGCCCGGGCGCGCGAGGCGGGCATCGCCATGGTGCTGGCCTGCATCTCCTCCCTGAACGAGGGCAGCATCCGGTTTCACCTGAAGAACGGCTTCCGGCAATGCGGTCGGCTGGAGCGGGTCGGGGAGAAGAACGGCACGCTGTTCGACGTGGTGTACTGCCAGCGGGAACTCTGAATTCGGGAGAGGATCTGCTTTCCGGGCTCCCCGGCCGCGTCCCTCCCTTCCCGGCCCGTCGCGTCGGGCCGCGTGGGGCGGGCGTTGCCCCGCCGACGTCAGCGGTCCTTTTGCAGGCGGCGGTGCAGGGCGAAGCGGGAGATGCCGAGGTATTCGGCGGTGCGGCTCTTGTTGCCGCGGCATTTTTCCAGGGCCAGGCGCACCACGGTGTCGATGAGTTCCTCGAGATCGAGCCTGTCGTCGGGCAGGGTCATGCGGCCCGGGGCCAGGGAGGGGGCCGCGGCTGGAGGTGCGGCGGCGGAGTCGCGGGTCAGGAAGGCGACGTGTTCGGGCTTGAGCTCCACGTCGTCGCAGGTGAGCACGGCGCGTTCGATGGTGTTTTCGAGTTCGCGCACGTTGCCGGGCCAATCGTGGGCGGCGAGCAGGTGCAGGGCTTCCAGGGAGATGGCCTGAAAGCGCTTGCGCTTGCGTACGGCCTCGCGTTCCAGGAAGTTCTGGGCCAGGGGGGCCAGGTCTTCGGTGCGCTGGCGCAGGGGCGGGATGACCATGTGCCCGACCTTGAGGCGGTGGTAGAGGTCGCGGCGGAAGCTCCCCTTGGTCACGAGTTCGTCGAGGTTGCGGTTGGCGGCGCAGATGACGCGGGCCTGAAACTCGACTTCGCGCACGCCGCCGACGCGGAAGAAGCGCCGGGATTCGAGCACGCGCAGGAGCTTGGGCTGCAGTTCCAGGGGCATTTCCGCGACTTCGTCGAGGAAGAGGGTGCCGGTGCCCGCCAGTTCGAGCTTGCCCTGCGCGCCCTTGCGGGTGCTGCCGGTGTAGGCCCCGGGCGCGTGGCCGAAGAGCTCGCTCTCGAAGAGATTGGCGGGGATGGCGGAGCAGTTGATGGCCACGAAGGGGGCGTCGTTGCCGCGCTCGCCGAAGTGGATCAGGCGGGCCAGGACTTCCTTGCCGGTGCCGGTTTCGCCCTCCAGGAGCACGGGAACCTCGGGGTTCGAGTGGTAGAGGCGGGTTTCCTCCACCAGGCGGCGCATGGCCTGGGACTGGGCCACGATGCTGCCGATGCCGGTGGCGGAGCGCAGTTGGTCGCGCACCCGGTCGAGGTCGCGGCGGACCTCCTCGGTGGCCTCGTCCACGCGGCGGGTGAAGCGCTTGCGCCAGTCGCGGTTTTCGCGCAGCAGGGCCTGGTGTTCGGCGCTGCGGCGCACGATGGCGGCCAGCTCGCGGGCGTTGATGGGCTTGTTGAGGTAGTCGTAGGCCCCCTTGCGCAGGGCCTCGATGGCGGTTTCCATGTCGCCGTGGCCGGTGATGATGACGATGTCGGACAGGCGCGAGCGCTCGTCGGCCTTGAGCCGCGCGAGCAGTTCGATGCCGTCCATGCCGGGCATGCGGATGTCGGTGATGACCAGGGGAAAGGCCTCGCGCTCCGCGGCCTCCAGGGCCTCTTCGGCGCTGCGGCAGGGCACGGGGTCGTAGCCCAGGTCCTGGAGCACCACGCCGAGGCCCTGGAGGCTGTTTTCGCTGTCGTCCACGATGAGGATGCGCATGCTTCGGTGTCCGTTGTGCGGCGCGGCGGTCGCGCCGCGGTTCAGTCGTCGGCCGTGGCGGCGAGGCGCACGGTGAACACCGCGCCGCCCTCGGCGCGGTCGCGGGCGGTCACCGAGCCGCCCCAGGAGGTGACGAAGGTGTGCACCAGGGACAGGCCCAGACCCATGCCGCGGCCGGCGTCCTTGGTGGTGTAGAATGGGTCGAAGATGCGGTCGGCGCGGCCGCCGAGGCCGGGGCCGTTGTCCGCGACCACGAGGAGCACGCGCGAGGGGGCGCCGGGGTCCGGGGCGGCGCTGATGGTCACGCGCTTGTCGCGGTGCTCCATGTCGTCCAGGGCGTGCATGGCGTTGATGACGAGGTTGAGCAGGACCTGTTCGAGCTGCACGGGGTTGGCGGCCACGCGGGGCAGGTCGGGGTCCAGGTCCAGGTCCAGGCCGGTGCCGTGGGCCTCGAGCTGGGCGGAGATGAGCTTGAGCGAGCGCATTACCGCGGCGTTGAGGTTGGTGGGGCCGACGGTGACCTCGCCGTCGCGCGCCAGGGCGCGCATGTGCGTGATGGTCTGGCGGATCTTCTCGGTCTCGCTGACGATCCAGCCGATGCGCGTGCGCAGGGTCTGGCGGTCCGGTCCCACGTCCTTTTCCAGGAGCATTTCCAGGCCCGAGGCGTAGAGGTGCAGGGCGTTGAGGGGCTGGTTGATCTCGTGGGCCAGGCCGCCCGCCAGGGTGCCCAGGGCCTGGACCTTTTCGGCCAGGCGCAGGCGCGACTGGACTTCGAGCTTTTCGGTGACGTCGTCGACCATCTCGATGACCGCGTCCACGCGGCCCTTGGCCGTGCCGTCGGCGGCCTCGCCGAAGATGGGGCAGGCGACCACGCGGTAGCTGCGGCCCTCGGGGCCGACGTTCTCGAAAAGGGTTTCGTGGATGGCGCCGTCCACGAAGCTGAGCAGGCAGGGGCAGCCCTGGCACGGGCCGGGCGCGACGCAGAAACGGGTGGCCTCGTGGCACAGGGGCTCGTGCGCGGGTTCCACGTCGAACCACTGGCGCATCTTGGGGTTGGCGGCCTGGACGCGCAGGTCCGGCCCGAGCACCGCGATGCCCAGGGCGAGGTTGTCGGTGATCGAGCGGTAGCGTTCCTCGCTGGCCTGCATGGCGCGCTGGGCCTTGTACATGCGGGTGACGTCGAAGCCGAGCTGTAGGACCAGGGGCGAACCGTCGCCGTCCTGGAAGGGGTAGTCGAAGATCTGGTAGTGCCTGCCGCGGATGGCGGTGTCCCAGACGGTGAGGCTCTTGGTCTCGAAGACGTCGAAGGTGGGGCAGACCTCGCAGGGCGTGCGGCGGCGGTGCAGGGCGAAGTGGCAGGTTTCGGGCTGCGTTGCGCCGAATTCCTCGCGAAAGAGGTGGTTGGTGAAGCGCAGGGTGTGGTCGGGCGCGATGAGCGCGAGGAATACGGGCAACCGGTCGAGCACGGAGTAGAGGCGGTCGCGTTCGGCGCGGAGCACGGTTTCGGCGGCGTGGCGCGCGGTGATGTCCACGCAGGTGCCGATGACCAGGCTGGGGCCGGGGCCCGGGGCGCGCAGCACCGCGCCGCGCGTGAGGACCCAGAGTTCCTCGTCGCGCAGGGTCAGGGCCTGGTGCTCGACCTCCAGGGTGGAGACCTGTCCGGAGAGCAGGCGCAGGAATTCGCGTTCCACGCGGCGGCGGTCCCGGGGGGCGATGAGTTCCAGGAGCCCGGCGGCGGTGTCGGGGAGTTCGGCGTCCGGCGGCCCGAGCAGGGAGCGGAGCACATCGTCGAGCAGGAAGGAGCCGTCGCGGGGATTCCAGGCCCAGTGCCCGGAGCGGCCCGAGGCGGCCACCACGGCTTCGTTGCGGCCGAGGAAGGCGCGTTCGAGGACGGTGGCGCCGGGCGGCGGCGTGGCGATTTCGTTGGGGGTGTCGCTCATGGTGGCTTCGGGGTTGCGGCCACTATGTTCGTTTTCGCACACAAGGTCAACGGCCCCGGCGTCCGGGCCCTGCCCCGTGCGCGCCCGAAACAGGGGGCCCGGGGGGGATGATCCCCCCCGGCAGGGTCTGGGGCAGCGCCCCAGCGGGGTGCGGGGCGGAGCCCCGCTACGCGTCGGCGGCGCGCAGGGCGGCGCAGGTGTGGGCGACGCAGTCGCGCAGGGTGGCGAGCAGGGCGGCGGCGGTCGGGGGATCGTTGCGCAGCACGGCGCGTTCGACGTGCGCGGCGAGGGCCTGGGCGGCCTTGGCGCCGATGTTGGCGGAGGCGCCCTTGATGGTGTGCGCGTGGCGGTAGGCGGCGTCGCGGTCGTCCGCGGCCAGGGCGGACTGCAGGCCGTTCAGGTCTGCGGGGATGGTGTCCAGGTAGGCGGTCCAGACCTCGTGCAGCAGGCCGAGGTCGCCTTCGAGGCGGGCCAGGGCCTCCTGGGGGTCGAGCAGGGGGTGGTCGCCGGGAGCGGGGTCGCCGGGGGCGGGCACGGGATCCTGCGGGGAGTGTTCGACGGCGCGGGTGATGGCGCGCTGGAAGATGATGGAGTTGATGGGCTTGGGGATGAAGCCGTCCATGCCCGCGTCGAGGAAGCGTTGGCGGTCGCCCTTGAGGGCGTGGGCGGTCATGGCGATGACGGGCACGGAGGGATCGAGCACGTCGCTGCCCCGGCGGATGGCGTGCACGGCCTCCACGCCGCCCATGCCGCGCATCTGGATGTTCATGAGCACGAGGTCGTAGGGCCGGGCGGCGAGTTGTTCCAGGGCCTGGGCGCCGTCGATCACGCAGACGGTTTCGTGGCCCTGCTTTTCGAGCAGGCGCACGGCGAGCTTCTGGCTGATGAGGTTGTCTTCGGCCACAAGGACCTTGAGTTTTTTGCGCGGGAGGCGTTCGGGCGTGGCGGCTGCCGCGGCGAAGGCGTCCTGGGCCGGGAGTTGGCGGAAGGAGGCGGTGAAGTGGAAGGTGGCGCCCTGGCCCAGGCGGCTGCGCACCCAGATGGAACCGTTCATGAGGGCGACGAGTTCGCGGCAGATGGTCAGGCCGAGTCCGGTGCCGCCGGGGTTTTTTTCGTCGAGGAAATCGACCTGGCGGTAGGTCTCGAAGATGCGCTGCTGGTCTTCCTCGGCGATGCCGCAGCCGTTGTCGCGCACGGAGAAGAGCAGGCGCGCCGCGGGCGGGGTGCCGTTTTCCTCGGTGCCGACGAGGTTGGCCTCCACCTCCACGCTGCCGGAGTCCGTGAACTTGATGGCGTTGCCCACGAGGTTGGAGAGGACCTGGCCGAGGCGGTTCGGGTCGCCGCGCAAGCGGTCGGGCACGGAGGGGCTGACGAAGTGGGAGAGGGTGAGCCCCTTGCGCCGCGCCACGGGCGAGAGGGACTTGACGACCTTGCCCACGACCTGGCGCGGGTCGAAGTCGCGTTCGGCCAGGCGCAGCTTGCGCGCCTCGATCTTGGAGAAGTCGAGGATGTCGTTGATGATCTCCAGCAGGGTGTCGGCGGACTGGCGCACGGTTTCCAGGTAGTCGCGCTGTTCGTCGTCGAGTTTGGTCTCCAGGGTGAGCTCGGTCATGCCGATGATGCCGTTCATGCTCGTGCGGATCTCGTGGCTCATGTTCGCGAGGAAGAGGGACTTGGCCACGCTGGCCTCTTCGGCGGCGCGCTTGGCGCTGCGCAGTTCCTTTTCGCTGCGGAACTTGTAGAGGGCGATCTCGATGGTGGAGTGGAGTTCGCGTTCCTCGAAGGGCTTGATGAGGTAGCCGAAGGGACCGGAGGCCTTGGCACGGCCCAGGGTGCCGTCGTCGGAAAAGGCGGTGAGGTAGACGACGGGGGTGGGCCGCTGCTCGTTGATGCGTTGGGCGGCCTGGATGCCGTCCATACCGCCCTTGAGCTTGATGTCCATGAGCACGAGGTCGGGGGCGTGGCGCTCGGCCGCGGCCACGGCGGCCTCCCCGGTGGCGGCCACTTCGCAGACGGAGTAGCCCAACCGTTCGAGAGTATTACGGATATCCAGGGCGACGATGTGCTCGTCATCGACCACCAGAATGTTGACCGCCGACATGTGGCCTCGCTTCGGAAGGCGATTGTTTGCTATACGGGCGTGTTGCCCGTGTATTCCGGACGGGAGGATACGGAATTGGGCCGCGTTTTTCAAGCGGACGGACCCGTGGGGTCCGGGCGCGCGCGCCGTGGGGGCGGGGCGCCGGAAAGTCGCGCCAGTCCTCAAAGGAAGCGAAAAAAAGTACCCTGCCAAGAAGCCGAATTGTTGACTTTGGGGGACAGGACCAGTACAGCGTGGTAGAATATTCACATGCAAAGGGAGAAAAGACCTTGAAGAGGCATGGCCTTCTTGCATTGGTTATCGGGGGGATACTGCTCGCCGGCGCAGCGGTCGGGCAGGCCAAGACGCTGGGAGAGCTGCTTCCCGACCTGCTCACGTCGCACGACCGGATCAAGGCCGCGCAGAGTGCCTTGGAGGTCGCCGAGCATTCGGTCCGCCAGGCCCGGGCCGGGTGGTTCCCCACCGTGAGCTTCACGGGCGAGGGCGCGCGCGAGGAGATCAACAAGCCCAACAACAACAGCAATCCGGACCAGTACGACACGGTCAAGAATACGCAGACCCTGTCCCTGACCCAGATGCTCTACGATTTTGGCCTGCAGGAGGCCACGGCGGAGCAGGCCAAGCGGGCCCGCGACCAGGCCGCCGTGTCTCTGGACGACACCAGGCAGGCCATCATCCTCGAAGGCGTGACCGCCTACCTGAACACCCTGCGCGCCTACGAGAAGCTGTCCTACGCGCGCAAGTCCGAGGAGAATTTCAAGCGCCAGACCGGCATTGAAGAGGCCATGGTCGAGCGCGGCGCCGGGCTGAGCCAGGACGTGCTCCAGGCCAAGGCCAAGCTGTCCCAGGCCAGCGCGCGGCGGATCACCAGCGAGGGCGAACTGGCCAACGCGGGCAACCGCTTCCAGGCCGTATTCGGCTCCGGCGTGAGCGAGCAGGAGGCCAAGACCTTCGTGCGGCCGCCCGCGCCCTTCGCCAAGCTGCCCGCCAGCCTGGACGCGGCCGTGAACGAGGCCCTGGCCGGCAACAACCAGCTCAAACTGGCCAAGCTGAACCTGGACATCGCCGAACAGGTCATCGCCCAGACCGACGCGCGCTTCTATCCCTCCTTCTCGCTGTACACCGACGTCAAACGCAAGGAGAACGACGCCGGCACCTCCGGCGTGCGCGACGAGAATACCGAGGGCGTGCGCGTGACCTGGGTGCCCTACGCGGGCGGCGGCGACACCGCCGCCTACAAGGCCGCCAAGGTCGGCCTGCAGCAGGCCAAGTTCACGCTCTTCGACCAGCGCCGCACCGTGGAGGAGCAGGTCCGCGTGGCCTGGCAGAACCTGATCACCTTCCGCGCCAACGCCGAATTCCTGCGCAACCAGGCCGACCTGCAGGCCGCGTTCCTGGAGCTGGCCCGCAAGGACCGCAAGCTGGGCGGCTCCACCACCCTGCTGAACATCTTGATCGGCGAGGTCGATTCCATCAACGCCGAGAGCGACGCCATCTCCGCCGAGGTGGACACCATGCTCGCGGCCTACACCCTGCTGCGCACCACCAGCGGCCTGAACGTGGGGATGTTCAAGTAGCCGCGGGACGTTTCGGGATTTCGAACGACGCATGACGGCGCGCCGCCCCCCGGGCGGCGCGCTTTTTTTGCGCGCGCCGGGAGCAACGGCGGAGCGGAGAGGGCCGCCGCCGCGCGCGGCGCGTTGCAATGGCCGTGGCGATGCGGTAGAACCACGAGACCTTGCGGCCCCGCTCCGGCCCACCGATGACCGGCCGCGCAAGGCCCGGCTGTCCCAAGGACTGTCCCAAGGACCCCGCATTCCCATGAAGGAACTCTTCCGCCGCCTGACCCTGCGGCCGCTCCTGGCGGCGCAGCTGCTCACCGCCACCCTGGTGGTGACGTTCCTCAACCTCGCCTCGCCGCTGTTCGTCATCCAGGTGCTCAACCTCTACGTCACCTTCGGGCTCGACGGCACCCTGCTGACCCTGACCGTGGGCATGTGCATCGCCCTGGCGCTGCTGCTCGGGTTCCTGATGGTGCGCACCAAGCTGGCCCTGGCCGTGAGCGTGATCCCGGACCAGGAGCTGGCCGAGGAGGTCTACCGGTCCATGACCCGGGTCAGGTCCCAGGCCCTGGACCACGTGACCAAGACCCGCGTGCAGGAGCTGCCGCAGCAACTGCAGCACGTGCAGACCGGCTACGAGGCCCAGAACGTCACCTCGGTGCTCGACGCGCCGTTCTCCATGCTCTACGTGATCGCGGCGCTGCTGCTTTCGCCGGGGCTGGCCATCGTGGGGCTCGTGGGCATGGGGCTGATGCTCGGCTCGGGCTGGCTGGCCCTGGGCTCCTCGCGCCGGTTGCTCAAGGACGTGCGCCTGGCCGCGGCCGAGCAGCGCGCCCAGGCCCTGGGCGCACTCTACGGCGTGGACACCGTGCGCGCCTTTCGCGGGGAGTCCATGCTGCGCGCCCTGTGGGGGCGGCAGGTGCTGCGCTTCACGGACCTGCGCATGCGCATGGCCGAGAACCGCGGCCTGTTCCAGAACGTCTCCCAGACCGTGATCATCGGCATGAGCGTGCTCATCTACGCCCTGGGCGCGCGCGAGGTGGTCTCCGGAACCCTGTCCATGGGCGCGCTCATCGGCGTGAACATCCTCGTGGGCCGCGCCATGCAGACCATCTCGCGCTTCGTGATGACCTACACCCAGCTCAAGCGCGCGGACGAGGCCCTGGCCGAACTGCACGAGTTCACGACCCTGCCCGTGGAAACGGAAGAGGGCACCGTGCTGCGCGAATACCTCGGCCGCCTGACCTTCAAGGACGTGAGCCTCGCCTTTCCCGGGGCCACGGGGCCGCTCTACGAGAACCTGAGCGTGCACCTGGAGCCCGGCAGCGTGGTCGTGGTCGCCGGGCACAACGGCGCGGGCAAGACCTCGCTCATGCGCCTGGTCACGGGGCTCATCGACCCGGACCGCGGCGAGATCCTGGCCGACGGCGTCAACGTGCGCCAGCTCGACCCGGCCTGGTGGCGCAAGCAGTTCGTCTACATGCCGCAGGAACCGGCCTTTCTCAACGCGACCATGCGCGAGAACATCCTGGCCGCCAACCCGGAGCTGGGCGACGAACGGCTCAACCGCATCGTCAACGAGGCCGACCTGGGCCGCTTCCTGCATTCCCGGCCCGATGGGCTGGACACGCCGGTCACGGACTCGGGCCGGACCCTGTCCCTGGGCGTGCGCCGCAGGCTGGCCCTGGCCCGCGCCCTGGCCACCGACGGCCGCCTCGTGCTCCTGGACGAGCCCACCGAGGGGTTGGACGCCGACGGCTGCCGGGCCATGTACGCGCTGCTCAACCGGCTGGCGCGCGAGGGCCGCACCATCCTGGCCGCCACCCACGACCCGAACATCGTCAAGGGCGCGGGGCTGCGCATCAACCTCAACCGCAAGCCCGTGCCCCAGATCGAGCAGCTGCGGCCCGCGATGAGCGGCGCGGCGGGATCGCAGGGCTCGCCCGGTACGAACGCTGCCGCCGGTCCGCTCCTCGCGTCCGCGCCCCTGGGAAGATAGCCCCATGCAGCCCTCCGCCGACCAGCAGACCCAGCGCATCGTCTCGCGCGCCATGCAGCTCTTCCTGGCCCTGCTCCTGGCCATGACCGCGCTCTTCTGCGTCTGGGCCTGGTACGGCGAGATCGACGTGGTCAGCACCGTGGACGGGGAGGTCGTGCCCTCGGGCAAGGTCAAGCCCGTGGACCACCTGGAGGGCGGCATCGTGCGCGAGATCCTGGTGCGCGAGGGCGACACCGTGCGCCGCGACCAGCCCCTGGTCGTGCTCGAGGAGACCATCCAGGGCTCCTCGCTGCAGGAGGTCCAGGTGCGGATGGATTCGCTGGCCGTGGAGGCCGCGCGCCTGGAGGCCGAGGCCGAGGGCCGCGCGCCCGAATTTCCGCCCGACGTGGCCGAGCGCCGCCCGGACCTCGTGACCCAGGCCATGAAGCTCTACGGCGTTCGCCAGAGCCGCCTGCGGAACGAGCTCGCCGGGCAGCGCGCGGACATCGAGGCCCGCACCAAGGACATCGAGAAGATCTCCGCGCGCCTGAGCAACTCGCGCGACGCGCTCACGCTCCTGGAAAAGGAACTGGCCATCAGCGTGGAGCTGCGCAAGGAGAACCTGACCACCGAGGTCAAGCACCTCCAGCTCCTGCGCGAGGCCGCCAACCTGCGCGGCCGCATCGGCGAGGACCAGGCCGCCCTGGCCCGGGCCCGCGCCGCCCTGCAGGAGGGCCGCGAAAAGCTCACGCGCCTGACCAGCGTCTTTGGCGAGGACGCGCGCGACGAGCACAAGAAGGTCGTCCAGGAGCTCGACGAATTCCGCCAGCGCGAACGCAAGTATTCCGACTCCCTGGAGCGCACCGTGATCCGCTCGCCCGTGGACGGCGTGGTCAAGGCCCTGGCCGTGGCCAGCCCCGGCGAGGTCGTCAAGCCCGGCGGCACCCTGCTCGAGGTCGTGCCCTCGGACGAACGCCTCGTGATCCAGGCCCACCTGCCCATCCAGGACATCGGCTACGTGCAGAAGGGCCAGCGCGCCATCGTCAAGCTGCCCACCCGCGACGCGCGCCGTTTCGGCCAGCTCGACGGCGTGGTGGACAACATCAGCCCCGACACCTTCACCAACGAGCAGGGCCGCACCTACTACGCCGTGCGCATCGTGACCACCAAGGACGTCTTCGAGGGCCGCGGCGCGACCTACAGGCTCTACCCGGGCATGAAGCTGCTGGCCTACATCCACACCGGCAAGCGCACGGTCTGGGAGTCCGTGTTCTCGCCCCTGGCCGAATCCCTGTCCGTGGCCCTGCACGAACGCTGATCCGGCCCCGGCCCGCCCGGCGCACCGGACCGGCGCACCGGATCGGGCCCCTTGAGCGCGCAGCGCAACTGTGGCACGATTCCCCGCAACGACACCACCTTAGGAGACGCGGCCCCGCCGACCACCAGCCCATGCGAGTCCTCTTCATCCATCCCAACTTTCCGGCCCAGTTCCGGCACATGGCCGCCGCCCTGGGCGCGAACGCCCGGAACCAGGTCGTCTTCGCGACCATGAACGAACGCCCGGAATGGAAGATCCCCGGCGTGCGCAAGGCCGTCTTCGGCCTCAAGGCCAAGCCGCCCGAGGGCGCGCACTTCCTCGCCGCTCCCTTCCAGGAGGCCGCCATGAAGGGCGAGGCCGCCTACTTCCTGGCCCGCGAACTGCAAAAGAACGGCTTCACCCCCGACGTCGTGGTCGGCCACTCGGGCTGGGGCACGACCATGTTCCTCAAGGACGCCTTTCCCCGCACGCCCATGCTCTGCTACTTCGAATGGTTCTACCGCGCCGAGGGCGCGGACGTGAACTTCGACCCGGCCGACCCGCTGAGCGCCCAGGGCCGCGTCTCCCTGCGCACCAAGAACATCCCCATCCTCGTGGACATGGAGGCCTGCGACTTCGGCTACTGCCCCACCTTCTGGCAGCACCGCCAGCTCCCCCAACCCTTCCGGCCGCGCATCACCGTGCGCCACGACGGCATCGACACCCGCTTTTTCGTCCCGGACCCGCACCAGCGCCTCGTGCTCCCGGGCCTGGACCTCTCCCTGGAGGACGAGATCGTCACCTACGCCACGCGCGGCATGGAGCCCTACCGCGGCTTCCCCCAGTTCATGCAGGCCGTGGAACTGCTCCTGGAGCGCCGCCCCAACCTGCACGTGGTCGTCGCCGGAGAGGACCGCGTCTGCTACGGAAAGAAACGCGCCGACGGCAAGACCTACAAGCAGGCCGCCCTGGAACGACTCAAGCTCGACCCCGCCCGCGTGCACTTCACCGGCCCCCTGGCCTACCGCCACTACCGGACCCTGCTCCAGGCCTCCACCGTGCATGTCTACCTCACGCGGCCCTTCGTGCTCTCCTGGTCCCTGCTCGAAGCCATGGCCTGCGGCTGCCTCGTGGTCAGCTCCGACACCCCGCCCGTGCGCGAGGTCGTCCGCGACGGCGTCAACGGCCTGCTCACCGACTTCTTCTCGGCCCAGGCCATCGCCGATCGCGTGGACGAGGCCCTGGAGCGCCGCCGCGAGTTCGAATCCCTGCGCGCCGCGGCCCGCGCAACCGTGCTCCGGCGCTACGACCTCGCGCAACTGCTGCCCGGCCACCTGCGCCTGGTCGCCAACCTCGCCGCGCACCGCCATCCCCTCGAAGGCGTGGCCGTGTCCGCGCCGCCCGACGTCAACTTCGACCGCCGCTCCGGCAACCTCTTCGGCTGACCGCTTCGGGCATCCCTTGACGACAACGGCCCGGCGGAGCAACGCTCCGCCGGGCCGAAACATTTTCCCCAACCCCGCTCGCCGCGTCAGGAGATCGAGACGTCCGCCGTCCCGAACTGCGGCCCCACCTTGACCACCGAGCCGATCAGCGACGCGTACGCCGTGCCCGCATGCTCGATCTCCAAAAATGGCGCAAACGGCGCCGCGGGCTTGTAGACCCGGAACGTGCGCATCACCCCCAGCGTCGCCGCGCTCTCCAGCGGACCCACGAACGCCGCGGACCGGTCCAGGAAATACGGCCGTCCCGCAAAATGCCGCATCTGGTCCTGCGTCAGGAAAAAACACCCCGCATGCGGGTTGCGTGCGCGCCCGAACCGCACCGGCATGCCCAACACCCGGCCCTGCACCACCGCCGCCTCGGACACGTCCTGATACTCCGCCGTCACCTCCGGGGCCAATTCGCCGTCCACATACACCCGATGGAACGGCCCCTTGGCCGTCACCTCGTACCGGCACGGCTGCAGCATTCCGATGTTTCCCACGTTGCGGTTGAACCACGCCTGCTTCAGGAAAAACATCGGATCGTGCAGGATCAGGTCGTCCTCCAGATAGCAATAGTAGTCCCACGTGCCCAACCGCTCGGCCAGCGCCGCATGGCACTCGTAGCCCAGCGCCGTCGGCTCCGCGTCCGTGGCCACGTGCTCGTACATGCCCTCCGGCAACGGCAGCTGCTCCAGCAGATGGCGCCCCTTCGTCGTGCACACCACGACCCCCACCTCCGCCGCCAGCGCCTGCCCCGCAGGCACCGCCAAGCGCGCACCGATGTCCAGCATGCACCGCCGCGGCCCGAACAACTGATGCAGCGCCAGAATCTGGCGCGTCAGCGCCGCAATGCGCGGCTTCGGATTCTTCCGCAACGACGCGTACTTGCCGCCTTCCGGATGATAGTAGTGGCAAATCGCGAACAAAAGACGCATGCAACTCCCCCGATTCCAGGTTTTCCGAACGGTCGTAGCCCCTATCCGACCCCGAAGCAAGATCGTCGCGCGCTGGGGCGACGTCGGGGCGCTGCCCCGAACCCCGGTGGGGCTCCGCCCCACACCCCGCTGGGACGCTGTCCCAGACCCTGCCGGGGCGCTGCCCCGGACCCCGCCGGGGGGGATCATCCCCCCCGGGCCCCCCGGTCGGGGGGGCGCGAGGGTGGGTGCGTTGGCCTGGGTTTACTCCGGCGCACGAACAGTCCCGGGTCGGGAGCGGGGTGGTTCGGGCGTGAGGCCGAAGACGGCCTCCTCCCCGAACCACCCCGCCCCCGACCCGGAACGCTCGCACGTCGCCGCGTGCCGCTCCGCTGCGCTGCGCGGCACAGGGTCGAAGGGGCATTGTGGGATGGACAGGTGCGGACGCGCAGGACGAGAGAAGGGTCGGGAGGACGTAGGCGCGCCGCCCTCGCGGCTGCGCCGCATGCGGGCCAGTGGGGAATCGGTGCCGGAGTGATCCGTCCGTATGCGCAAAAAAAGGAGCCGCCAGGCTCCTCCCCATCCCCCCCCAGGGCGCATCCGCCGCCAAAGGCGGCGGCAGCCCGGCGCGTCCTCTCTCTTTCCACCCGCTCGCGTCTTCCGCGCTCGCCTCCTCCGCGTTTCCGAGTGTTCTGCAGTCGCGGGGGCGTCCGCGTCACAATTCCTTCCGACACTCCAACCAGCAGTTTTTAGGGGAGAGGTGGGGTGGAGGGGGGTGC
>JACCQO010000004.1 GCA_015709205.1 Desulfovibrionaceae bacterium | reverse complement strand
TTTTTCGCCGAAAAAGGGTCCTCCCCTCCCCGCCTCCCCCCGGCTCTTCGCCTCTCCGTCCCGCCCCGCCGCCCGCGCTTGCGCGGGCGCGGGCGGCGGGGTAGAGCGGGGGATGCGTGCGCGTCTGGGCTGGATATGCCTGTCGGTGGCGTTGTTTTGGTTGGGTTCGCCCGGTGGGCCCGCGCCGGTGCTGGCGTGGGTGCATCTGGTGCCGCTGGCCTGGGCGTTGCGCGGGGCCGGGCCGGGCGACGGCGCGCGCGTGGGGTTCGTGTACGGTTTTCTTTTTATTTTGGTCACGGATTGGTGGGTGTCCAACGCGTTGGCGGTCAAGACCGGGCTGGGGCCGGTGGCGGCCTGGGGGTGGACCGGCGTGTTCTGCGCCTGGCAGGCGCTGCCGTATCTGGCGGCCGGTTGGGCGGCCGGGTTGGGCTGGCGCGCGGGGTGGCGCGGGGCGCGCTGGTGTCTGTGGTCCGCGGCCGGGCTGACCGTGGCCGTGTCGCTGGTGCCGGTGGTGTTTCCGGGCAACGCGGCGCATGCGCTGTACCGGTTTCCGCTTTTTCTGCAGGTGCTTGACCTGGGCGGGGTGCCGCTGCTGTTGTTTTTGCTGGCGGCGTGTTCCTGGCTGGCGGCCGAGCGGCTGGCCTGCGCGCGGTTCGGGCGCGCGGTGGGGTTGGGCGGTCCCGTGGTCCGGGTGCGCAGGGTGGCCGCGCTTTCGGGGTGTTTTTCGCTTCTGGTCCTGTTCTGGGCCGGGTACGGCTGGCTGCGGCTGGCCGAGGTGCGCGCGATTCCGGCCCGGGCCGAGGCCACG
Organism: Desulfovibrionaceae bacterium; assembly: GCA_015709205.1. Classification (GTDB taxonomy): domain Bacteria; phylum Desulfobacterota; class Desulfovibrionia; order Desulfovibrionales; family Desulfovibrionaceae; genus JACCQO01. Next base: position 196,491 of record JACCQO010000004.1, on the reverse strand, counting down.
CTGGCGGCCGTGCAGCCGGACGTGCCCGTGCGGCCGGAGGCCATCGAGGCCGGAGGCGGCCCGGACGCGCAGTTTTCCCGGACGTTGGCCCTGAGCGGCGAGGTCGCGCGCCGCGCACCGGAGGCGGCGCTCCTGGTGCTGCCGGAGCTGCCCCTGGACGTCCCCTGCGATCCCGCCGGCCGCGAGCAGCGCTTGCTGGCGGCCGCGGCGGCGGTCCTGCGCACGCCGGTGCTGGCCAACTGCGTGGCCCCGCGTGGGGACGGCGCATGGATCAACGCGGCGCGCCTGGTGCGGCCGCGCCGTCTTTCGGTCGGCGGCGGGGGCGAACGGGCTCCGTCGCCGGGGCCGGACGCCGCGCCGGATGGCGGGGCGAACGCCGACGCGCGGGCACAGGGCGACGCGGGCGCGGTTTCCGGCCTTTCCTCCGCTGCCGCTAAGCCTTCCGACGCCTCGGCTTCCGCGCCGGGCGCCTCTCCCGCCGCCCCTGCCGACGATCCCGATCTCTACGTCAAGCGGCGGCTGGTGCCTTTCGGCGAGCGCGTGCCCTTTTCCGACCTGCTGCCGTGGCTGGCGCGGTTCACGCCCTCGGCGCGGCCCTATGCGCCGGGCGCGGCGGCGGTGGTCCTGCGCACGGACGCGGGCCTGCGCGTGGGGCCGTTGCTCTGCTACGAATCCCTGTTCCCGGGCGAGGTGCGCGATCTGGTCAACGGCGGGGCCGAGGTCCTGGCGGCCATGGCCGACGACGCGTGGTTCGCCAGTGCGCGCGCCGCGGCCGTGCACCTGTCCATGGTCCTGCCGCGCGCCGTGGAGTTCCGCGTGCCCCTGGTGCGCGCGGGCAACGATGCGGCCTCGGCCGTGATCCTGCCCACCGGCGAATTCGTCGCCGGGTCGCCCGCGTCGGCTGGCGTGGGCGGGGTTGCGGCGCGGGTGCGCCTGGTGGAGATCGGCTCGACGTATGCCGCGCGCGGGGACGTGTTTCTGCATGTGCTGTGCGCGGCGTGGCTTCTGGCCGCGGCGCTGGCCGTTCGCGGCGGTGGGCGCGGCGAAACGCGCGGCGGTTCTGGAGCGTGAGGAGTCTTGCCCTGGAAACGCACGCGTCCTATCTTAGGAAAATGGACATCAGTACCTCCGAAACATCCGGCCGCTCCACGGCGGCTGACCCGGGCGCAGCGCCCGGCCCGCCGCGCGGTCCCTCGGTGCGCATCCGCGCCGAAGCGCGCGGGGCCTCTCCCACGGCGCTTTCGCTGTGGCTGGGGTTCGGCGTGCTCGTGACCGCCCTGGTGACCATGGTCCTCGTGGCCACCCTGTTCATTCATCGGCTCAACGCGCACACCGCCCACCTCGTGGAGGTGGAGACGCCGCTGGTCACGGATCTGGCGCGGCTCCAGGGAGCCCTGGACGAGGTCGCCGGGGGCATCTACGAGTACGCGCGCACGCGCGACCCGGCGGTCCGCTCGCGGGTGCGCGACGCCTTGACCGAACTGCGCGCCACGGGGGTGGACGTGGACCGGTTGGTGAGCGACGAACGGCTGCAGGCGACCATGGGGCGGCTCGATGCCCTGACGCTGCACCTGGAGGCCGAGGCCTGGGACGTGCTGGAGATCGTGCGCGCCAACGAGGGCAGCGCGGCGGATCTGCTGCAGCGCCATGCCGATCTGCACGAGATGGTCGGCCGACTGGGGGCGGAACCGGTCCTGGCCGAAGGGCAACGGCGGGCGACGGAACTGCTCGTGGCCATGGCCGGGGCCCTGAACAGGCTGAGCGACGCGCTGCTCGTCTACACGGCCGCCCCCACGCGCGGGGCGGACCGGCGCATGAGCGCGGCCGCGGACGATTTCCGCCGGGCCCTGACGGCGCTGCACGGCCTGTTGCGCCCGGGGCCGACCGGGGACAGGGCCTCGGCCGCGCTGTTGGTGGAGGCGTCCCGGCGGTTCGAGGCCCTGTCCGGGGAGCGCAGGCGGTTCGCGGACGGCCTCCGGCGGTTCGAAACGGCCCTGCAGTCGTTCATGGCCGCCAAGGCGTCCGTGCGCGCCTTTATGGACGGGCAGCTGCGTCCGGCCATCCTGGAGCGCACCCGCGCCATGGCCCGCGAGGCCCGGACCACGGGCACCGACGCCATGGGGCTCGTGATCGTCATCGGGCTGCTGGCCGCGATCGTGGGCGTGCTCTCGGCCGTGTCCGTGACCCGTTCGGTGCTGCGCGCGGAACGCAAGCTGGCCGCAAGCGAGCAGGGCTACCGCACCCTGTTCGAGCAGGCGGGCGAAGGCATTTTGCGCACCGACACGGAGGGCGTCGTGCTCGACGCCAACCCCGTGGCCGCGGCCATGTTCGGCTTCGAGCCGAAAGAACTGCGCGGCGTTCCCCTTGAGCAGCTCTTCGAGACGCGCTCCATGGAGCGCCAGCCGCCGCAGCTCGATCGGTTGCGGCGCGGGGAGGTGGTGCGCAGCGAACGCGAGGCGATCAGGCGCGGCGGCGGCACCTTTCCGCTGGAATCCGTGGCCACCATGGTCTCCGACGGCAACGTGGTGCTGTTGTGCCGGGACATGAGCGCGCACTGGGCTCAGCAGCGCGAACTCCTGGCCGCCCGCGAGCGCGCCGAACTGGCCAGCCGGGCCAAGACCGTGTTCCTGGACACCATGACCCACGAACTGCGCACCCCGCTCAACGGCATCATCGGCGCGGCCGGTGTGCTGGCCGAGGCCCGGCTCACGGATCGCGCCGGGGCCATGGTCGACGACATCCGCGACTCCGGGCGGCGCCTTTTGCGCCTGCTGGACCGCATCCTCATGTACACCGGCCTGGAGGCCGGGCGGGTGCGGCCCGGGGCCGAATCCTTCGACCTGCTCTCCACGCTGCGCGTCGTGCTCGGGCCTCTGGCCGAGGAGGCGGCCCTCAAGGGGGTGCATCTGGAGTGGGAGGTGGGTGCGGAGGTCCCCCGCGCCCTGAACTGCGACGTGGGGCTGTTGCGCGTGGTCCTGGAAAACCTGGTGGGCAACGCGGTGAAGTTTACGGAATACGGCGCCGTGCGCGTGCGCGTGCGCGCCGTGGGCGGCTCCCGCGCCGGGGGAGGGGCGGCGCCGGGGGGCGGGGCCGATTGCTTCGAGTCGTTTCTGATCACCGTGGCGGACACGGGTCCGGGCATGACCCGCGAGGAACTGGACCGGCTGTACACGCCGTTCCACCAGGCCGACGGCTCCTGGACGCGGCAGTTCGGCGGCATCGGCATCGGCCTGGCCACCTGCCGCCGCGCCGTGGAGCTCATGGGCGGGATGTTGTCCATAGAAGGCGAGCCGGACAAGGGCTCCTTTGCGGCGGCGCTCCTGCCCATGGCCGTGCCCGGGGTGCTGCGCGACCTGGCCGTGGGGCATCTTCCGCCCCTGGAGCCCGTGGGCCTCGGCCGCAGGGTGGTCGTGCTCGAGCCCAACAGGGCGGTGTGCGAATACCTGCGCCTTGGACTGGAGCTGCGCGGCTTCGTCCCCGTGGTCCCGGATCGCGGGTCCGGGGAAGGCGCATTTTCGGGCGGCGGGGCAGAGGGGCCTCTCGGGGATTTCGATCTGACCGTACTCGGATGCGGCCTGAGTCCCACGGGCGCTTTCGGTTTCGATCCCGAAGCGGTTGCACGGCCCGTGGCGGTCCTGACCATCGGCGGCGGCGGCGATCCGGCCGCGCAATGCGGCCGGGCCGACGTGGCTGCCGATCGGCCCCCGGACTTGGACGAACTGGCCAGCGCCCTGGCGCGGGCCGCCGCCTCCGGACGAAAGGGCGCTTCCGCCGCCTGACCGGTTGCGGGCAGACGGCCGGCAACCCGCGCGGGCCGTGGCTTTCCCCGCATTTTTCCCCGGCGGTGACATCGCCGTCGGATGCGTGTACATTCCCACCTCGTGAACCCGTTTTTCACGCCCCTGAAGAGTGAATCTAACCGGTTGAATAATTTATGAAAAATAAGAAAGTTTTCTGGCTCTCGGCTGGTGCCGTGGCGCTGCTCGCCCTGGCGGGCGGACTGATCTGGAACCATTTCTACGGCCGGGGCGACAGCCCGGTGTGGGAGCGGGTGCGCATGGGCGAAGCCAACGCCACGCGCGTGGAGCCGCCGCGCTCCGAGCGCGTGCCCAAGGACATGCTCCTCTTCGCCCTCAACCGCACCTCGCCGCCGCCCGAGCCCGAACGGCCCGCCGCACCGGCACAGCCCATCGAGCAGCAGGCGCCCGAGGTCGAACAGGCCAACGGCTCCGACCAGGGCCCGCGCGAGGACCGCATCGTCACCTGGGCCTTCGGCGACTCCCTGGCCCGGCTGGTGGCCGAATCCTACTTCCCCAAGGGCGCGCACCCCGAGGCGCGCAAGCACGGCGTGCTGGTCCTCGACGCCAAGCGGCTGAACATGCACTACGGCACGCGCATGACCGGCCTGCGCGTGCGTTCGGAAAACCCCGTGGCCGCGCGGCGGCTGGTCTACGAGTACGTCATGCCGCCCACGGTGCTGCGGATGCTCTACGGGATGTACGCGGACCGTTTCCTGGGCGCGGTGGAGGCCCACGCGCGCGAGCAGGTCCGCGATGCCGGGGCGGGCACCGCGCCGCTCACGGACGCGCAGGTGGCGGAACTCTTCTCCCTGGCCTCGCAGCATGCGGCCGGACTGGCCGCCGTGTTGGAGACCTGCGCGGGCCTGGACGACCTCCAGGCCCGCGTGGCCGCCTACCACGACGCCATCGAGGCGACCCTGGACGCCAACGAGCACTTCATCAACGTGCTCCAGGTCTATGAGGAACTGCGCGACGCGGCCCAGCAGCAGCAGGGCGTGGACCCCCAGCAGGTGGAAAAGGCGCGGCTGGCCATGGAGGCCGCGGGCAAGGCCTATCAGCAGGCCATCCGCCACCGCGAGCAGATGCGCACCGGCCTGATCGCCAAGGCGCGCCCGCGCCGCGGGCCGACCCTGGACGAGGCCGAGGCCCTGTACGTGGCAAGGTGGACGGCGCGGCGTCTGTCCGAGGGACCTTCCGCGCGCGCATCCCTGACCGCGATGGTGGAGGTGCTCAACGACCTCTCCGGCCGACTGGCCGAGCACGGCCAGCACTGAGGATGCGCGGTGCTGCGTTGCAGCCCGGCCGGGCCGCAACGGGGGGCGCCGGACCGAACCCGCAACGACGAAAGCCCGCCTTCCGGCGGGCTTTCGTCGTTGCGGGCGGCGAGACCACCCGGGGGATCAGGCGAATTCGCGCACGATGTACTGCTCGTTGCGCAGAATGCACCACCTGGGCCGTTCGGCCTCCGGGTCCACGAGACGCAGGGCCGGGGTGGATACGTTGCAGCCCCACTGGGGCGCTTCCGGCGTCCCTCCCGTGCAACAGAACGGACAGTCCTTGCAGCTTTTGACGATCTTTATCATTTTGGCGTCCTTTGATTATTGACGTTTTCACTCAAAAAATAAAACTTCTTCAGACGCCTTCTTCTGGATCCTCTGGCCGCACCTTTCGGCCGGCGGCCGCGCGCTGTCCGGCGTGGGCCGTTTCCGGTGTCGCGGCCCGGCCCCGGCGCGTCCCAGGCGCGGATCCCCCGCTCCTTTGCGCCTCCCCCGCGCTGGTCCTGTCCGGGCCTACGCCGCGCTTCCGCCGCCCCCGGCGGGGCCGGACGCGCCGTTCTTGCGGCCGCTGCCGCTCCCGCTTTTGTCGCCTCCGCCTCGGTTGCCCCCGTAAACAAAGGCCTCCTTCTGCACTGCGTCCGGCGCGATGCCGCACGAGGAGAGCTCTTGGAGCACGGCCTCCTGCATGGCGGGGGGGCCGCAGAGGTAGAAGGCGGCCGACGGGTTCGGAGCGTATTTCTGCAACAGCTGGCGGCCGAAGCGGCCCTTCTCAAAGTGCACGCGCGGCGTGGACGACGCGGGCGGATCTTCGCGCGTGATGCAGTGCACGACCACGAGGTCCAGGCCCCGGGTCATCTCCGCCAGTTCGTCCGCGGCAAAGGCGTCGGCCAGAGTGCGGTTGGACCAGAACAGGGTCACGCGGTGGCCGCTTTCGTGCACGCGGAAGTTGCGCAGCACCGAGAGGAACGGGGTGATGCCCACCCCGCCTGCGATGAGCACCACGTCGTGGTGTTCGGAAATGTCCGCGCAGAAGGTCCCGAAGGGGCCCTCGCAGCGCACCGGCGTGCCCGGCGCCAGGTCGCGCAGGGACGCGGTGAATTCGCCGCTCTTCTTGATGGTGAAGCAGACTTCCTCGCTGTCCGTGTCGCAGGAGATGGTGAAGGGGTGCGGCTCGCTCCAGCCGGTGTTGGTCATGACCCTGAGGGAGGCGAACTGACCGGGCTTGCGGTGGCGCATGCGCTCGGCGGTCGCGGCCGCCTCGCCCTCGGGCGGGGCGATGACCACGGACGTGATCTGCTCGTTTTCGGCGATGGTCTTGACGAGGCGCCAGTGTTTCGTGTCGTCGCTCATGGGAACGCCCTCCCCGGCCTGCGCTACGGCCGTCGTCTTGCCTTTCGGCAGGGGTTGCTGTAGTGGCCGAAGGAACCCGGAATCCGCTACGCGCGCCGTTTCGGCCCGCACGCGCCGCCGGGAAAGGCGATTTCCCATGGGCCTCGTGCGCTGTCCAGACTGCAACCATCAGATTTCCGACCGGGCGCCCGCCTGCATCCACTGCGGGCGGCCCATGGAGGTCGGCCCGGCCGCGGGCCCGCCCGCCGATGCGCCGCCTCCGCCGCCTTCGCGCCGGTCCGGGCCCTCGACCCTGTCCGTGGCGGGCGGCCTGCTGCTGGCCGGGGGGCTCGTCTGCCTGCCCGCCGACCGCCCGAAACTGGCCCTGGCCGGGCTCGGGGCCGGGCTGGTCCTCAGCGCGGTCGGGGCCCTGTGGTCCTGGGTGCGCCGCTGATCCGCACTGCGCCGCCGTTTGGGCCGTTTTCCCGACTGCTTCGGGTCCCGCCCGGTTTCGGCCCAATTCCGGCCGCCCGCGCATTTTGATAAAGTAACCATTTGCCCACGCAAGGCAAGCGGAGCGCGCAGCCCCACGGGCGGCGGCCCCGCGCGTTCCAGCCGTGCGTCCGGGGTGCGGGACATACGCCGCCCAGGGCCTCCCGGGTCGCGTTGCGGACTGTGCCCGGGCCCGGGTGCGGGGCTTGATGCGCAAGGCGGAACCGGGCACTATCGCGCCATGCTTTTCGCCTTCCGCTCCGCCCCCGCCTCCGCGCGGCTTGACGCGAGGAACGGCCCGACCCGGCTTCTCGGAGGGCCCGCGCGGAGTCTGCGGCGGCGTGGCGTGCTGTTCTCGGCCGTCCCGTCCCTGGTTCTGGTCGTGGCGCTGGTCCTGGCCTGCGCCGTGTCCACGGCCCAGGCCGCGTCCGGCCGGGTGCTCCTGCTCCATTCCTACCACACGGGCTACGCCTGGACCGACGCCATCACCGCCGGGGTGCGTTCCGTGTTGCTCGGTCGGAACAATCCGCCCGAACTCATGGTCGAGCACATGGACACCAAGCGCCAGCAACTCGGCGAAACGGAGCCGGAGCTCGTGGCCCTCTATGCCGCGCGCTACAAGCGGCGCAAGCCCGACGTGGTCGTGGTCTCGGACAACAATGCCCTGGATTTCGTCCTGCGCCATCGCGCGGAGCTGTTTGCGGGCGTGCCGGTGGTCTTCTGCGGCATCAACGACGTGCCCCACGCGAGGCTGGCCGACGTGCGCGGCGTGACCGGCGTGGCCGAGCAGACGGACATCGCCGGGACCCTGGAGGCGGCCTTCCGGATCTGGCCCGGCACGCGGCGCGTGGTCCTGGTGGCCGACGACACGCCCACCTCTCGGGCCGTGCTCGGAGAGGTGGAGGAGGTTGCCGGTCGGCTCTCGCGGCCCGTGTCCCTGCTGCCTTTGGCGAACCTCGGCGCGAACGAGCTGACCGTGGCCCTGGCGGCCTTGCCGCAGGATTGCGTGGTCCTGCTGATCTCCTTTTTCCGCGACCGCGAGGGCAGGGCCTACACGGGCGGCGAGGCCGGGCGGCTGGTCAGCGGCCGCAGCTCCGTGCCCGTGTTCTGCCTCTGGGACTTTTACCTGGGCACGGGCGTGGTCGGCGGCAGCGTGGTCGGCGGCCGCAGCCAGGGGGCCGAGGCCGCGCGCCTGGCCCTGCGCATCCTGAACGGGGAGGCGCCCGGGGACATTCCGGTGTCCATCGGCGCCAGGGGCCGTTTCCTCTTCGACCATGCGGCCCTGGCGCGCTTCGATATCGACGGGGCCCGCCTGCCCGAGGGCAGCGAGGTCATCAACCGGCCGTACTCCTTCTACCGCGAGAACAGGGCCCTGGTGCTGGCCGGCACGGCCGTGGCCGTGGCCATGTTCGCGGTCATCGCCGCGCTGGCGGGCGTGCTCTTCTACCGCCGCCGCGCCGAGCGCGTGGTGCGCGCCTCCGAGGGGCTGCACCGGGGCATCTTCGAAGCCAGCCGCGACGGCATCGTGCTCACGGATGCTTCGGGCGTGGTCACCGCGGCCAATCCGGCCTTTCTGCGCATGTTCGGCCTTGCGCCCGAGGAGGCCGCGGGCAGCGACCTGCTGGCCGTGCTCGGCGGCGGCGCGGAGGCCGGGGAGCTCTTCGAGGCCATCCGCGCCGAAGGGTTCGCGGACGAGCGCTCCATCGAGTTCGCGCGGCGGGACGGGCTGCGCTTTCCGGGCGTGGCGCGGGGCTGGATGGGCCCGGGCGCTGGCGCGGGACACTGGCTCGGCGTGCACCTGCTCGTGCGCGACATGACCGAGCGCCGCCGGGCCGAGGAGATGCTCCTGGAGAGCGAACGGCGGCTGCGCACCATCCTGGACTACGCCTACGACTGGGAATACTGGATCGGCCCGGACGGCTGCTGCATCTACACCTCGCCTTCCTGCGAGCGCATCACCGGCTATGCGCCCGCGGAGTTCATGAACGATCCGCTCCTGCTCGAGCGCATCACCCATCCCGAGGACCGCGACGTGGTGCACCGCCACCTGTCCGCGGTCCTGGCCCGGGAGCCGGCCCTGGAGGACCCGCAGGGCGAACACGCCATCGCGGCCTTCGACTTCCGCATCCTGACCCGCAGCGGCGAGGAACGCTGGATCGGCCACGTGTGCCAGCCCGTGTGGGGCAAGGGCGGCCAGTATGCCGGCCGCCGCGCCTCCAACCGCGACATCACGGCCTACAAGTGCGCCGAGCGTGCCCTGACCGTGAGCGAGGAGCGGCTGCAGTTCGCCCTGACCGCGTCCCACGACGGGGTCTGGGATTTCGATCCGCGCACGGGCGAGGGCTACTGGGGACCGCGCTGGTATTCCATGCTCGGCTACGAGCCCGACGCCTTTCCCGCCACGCGCGAAAGATGGCTGGAGATGGTTCACCCGGAGGACCGCGAACGCGCGGCGTTTGCGCGCGACCGGCTGCTGCGGGATGCCGAGGATAGCTTCGAGATCGAGGTGCGCATGCGCACGGCGGCCGGCGACTGGGCTTGGATGGACGTGCGCGGCCGGGTGGTGGCGCGTGATCCCGAGGGCGCGCCGCGCCGCGTGGTCGGCACCCAGACGGATATCTCCGCGCGCAAGGCCGTGGAGGAGCAGCTCCAGGAGGCGCGCATGCAGGCCGAGCAGGCCAGCATGGCCAAGAGCGCGTTCCTGGCGAACATGAGCCACGAGGTGCGCACGCCCATCAGCGGCATCCTGGGCGTGACGGAGATGCTCCTGACGCGCGCGGACGAGGCCGACGCCGGGCGGTTGGCCATGATCCGTTCCTCGGCGCGGTCCCTGCTGCGCATTATCGACGACATCCTGGACCTCTCGCGCATCGAGGCCGGGCGGCTGGAACTGCGCGCGGCGCCTTTCGGCCCCGCCCTGCTGCTGGCGCGCGTGCGCCGCGAGTTCGTCCCGGAGGCCGAGGAACGGGGCGTGGAGCTCATCGTGCGCGCCGGGGAGGACCAGGCCGACGGCCTGGGCGGTGCGGACGGCGGCGGGCCCGTGGCCCTGGTGGGCGACGAGGACCGGCTCCTGCAGGTCCTGCGCAATCTAACGGCCAACGCGCTCAAGTACACGGACGTCGGGACCGTGGAGGTCCGGGGGCGGGTGGCGGCCGCCGGGCCGGGCCAGGGCACGCCTGACGGTGGGGCGCAGAAGGCGCGGCTGGAATTCAGCGTGCGCGACACGGGCGTGGGCATGAGCGGAGCCGAGGCCGGGGCGATCTTCGAGAGCTTTGCGCGCGTGGACGCGCCGCATGTGCGGCGGCAGCCCGGCGCCGGGCTGGGGCTGGCCATTTGCCGCCAACTCGTGGAGCGCATGGGCGGCGACATCCGCGTGACCAGCCGCATCGGCGAGGGCACGGTGTTCACCGTGGCCCTGGAGCTGCCCCTGGCCGACGCCCTGGGGCGGCGGGCCGTGGCCCTGCGCGCGGAGCAGGAGGCGGCCGTGGCCGGGAAGCCGAACGGAGCGCCCGCGCCGCCTTCCGGAGCCGAACCGCCCTCCACCGCCGCGCCGTCGCGCGGGGCCCCGGCGCAGACTGAGACCGGGGCCGGGCGGGCCCTGAACGTGCTCCTGGCCGAGGACAACGCCGTCAACCTGCTGTTCATCAAGCATTTTTTGGAGCAGTCCGGCCACCGCGTCATCGCCGCAATGAACGGGCGGCAGGCCCTGGACGCCCTGGCGGAGCACGCCTTCGACGCCGTGCTCATGGACGTGCAGATGCCGGGCATGGACGGCCTGCAGGCCACGCGGGCCATCCGCTCCGGCCAGGTGGCCGGGTGCGACCCGGCCATTCCCGTGATCGCGCTCACGGCCTACGCCATGAAGGGCGACCGGGAGAGCTTTCTGGAGGCGGGAATGAACGGCTACGTGTCCAAGCCCATCAACTTCGACGAGTTGCTCGCGGCCCTGCGCGGCGTGGTCGCGGGCTGAGGCCCGGCCGCGTCCGTCTTTCACTTCACGGGCCAGCGCCCATCGAGGTCCACTCCATGCATGCCGGAGGAGTCCCGTATGCCTGATCCGAACGCCCCACCTCGGCGTCCAACGCTCACGGGCGGGCGCATCCGCCTTGCGCCTTTTGCCGCGCGCCACCTGACGCCCGACTACGTGCGCTGGCTCAACGACGCGGCCGTGAGCCGCCACCTGGAGGTGTGCTCGTGCGGGCATACCCTGGCGAGCGTGACCGACTACGTGCGCAAGACCTTGGCCGACCCCAACGAGCACTTCTTCGCCATGGAGGACCCGGACACGGGCCGCCACATCGGTATCATCAAGCTCGAGTGTTTCCAGGCCGTGCACGAGCGCGGCGAAATATCCCTGTTCATCGGGGACACGTCCCGCCACGGCCGCGGCATCGGCACCGAAACCATCGTCCTGGTGGCCGAGTACGCCTTCGGCGCGCTGGGCCTCACCAAGCTCGTCAGCGGCTGCTATTCCGTGAACCTCGCCTCGGGCCGGGCCTTTGAGAAGGCCGGTTTCCACCGCGAGGCCGTGCTCAGGAACCACTACCGCTGCGAGGACCGCTGGGTGGACGGCTGGGTCTACGCGCGCTTCGCGCCGGGCCGGGCTCCCGAAGCACAGGCCGGGAACCGGGTGGAGGAGGGTGCATGCCCCCCCTCGCCGTAGCGCCCTGAGGAACGGCCGCGTCTGCGGCCCTCCTGCGGTGATGTTGCCGTTTTCTCGCGATCCCCGCCTGGATGCGGAAAAACATTCCGACATTGCCTTGCGGCCGATTTCCCTGTAACAATGAAGAACTGAACGCAATGCACGGCATTGCGGGATCATGCCGCATCGTCGCCGGGGGGGGGCTTCACGCGGCGCGTCGGGAGCGGCGCGCCGAGGACGCCGACCGAGCTTGCCGGGCGGCGCAAGGAAGGTTAGGCGCGTGGTACGGCCGGCTCCCACAGATACCCACTTTTCCGCCCTGGACATCGAGACCAGGACCGGAAACTATTCCTTGCCGTTCTTTCCCGGCGTGCGCATCGCCAACCAGGGAGACGCCTACGAGCGCTGGCTTTCCTTCGTGGAGACCATCGCGCCCAAGACGCGCCTGGGCGAGGACCCGCAGACCAAGGCCGTGGGGCTGCTCTTTCGCGGCGGCGTGTGGTTGGGCAGCCTGATGCTCGCCGACGACGTGCGTTCGTTCCACGTCATCGAGGACATCCGCCGCGTGGAGGGCGACCTGGTGGCGCGCGGAGCGCGGGTCGTGAACAAGGGCTTCGCGCACGAACTGGAGGTGCTCGGCGGGCTGACCGTGAACTCGGCCCTGCTGCGCCACAAACCGCCGCCGATCCGCTTCCGCGGCCCCCTGACCCTGGCGGGCGTCAAGTTCGTGGAGGACCTTTCCGCGCCTCCGGAGCGGCTGCTGCGCTGGATGGCCGGTTCCGGTCGGCTGCTGCGCGCCGGGCGCGAGCTTTTCGAACTGGCCGAGGAGCGCGGCGAGGGCGGCGTGGTCCACCTGCTGCGCGGGCGCGACGGGGCCGGAACCTACGTCTGGGAGCAGAGCGAGTGGCAGCCCCTGGCGCGCTCCTCGCTGAACCCGCAACTGCTGGACGAGATCAACCACAAGCTGGAGCGGTTCTGCCTGCTCATCGGCGTGGGCGCGGGCTACGCGATCAACCACCCGCGCAAGGTCGGCTTCAACCTCCGCAAGATCGCGGGCTACCTGCGTCTGTTGGAGCGCGAATGCCGGCGTCTGGTCGAGGCCGGGGTTGCCGCCTGCGCCGCGGGCGATGCGGACCCCCGGCAGGGGGGCAACGAGATCGCCGAGGTGCTGCGCATCCTGCAGGACCTGGAGCGCAACGTCTACGGCCCCAATCCGGACGAGCCCAACATCCGCATCATGCTCGACCTGCTGGGCGAACGCGCCCTGGCGGCCGTGGCCGCGGCCAACAGCCTGCCGCGCACGGCCTGCGACGAGCGGCAGGTCAAGGCCGACCTGGCCTTCCTGCGCCGCCTGGAGGACGACGTGACCAGCGACGACCTTCTGCCCTCGGGCACGCGCACCCTGCTGCTGCTCAGCCGGCTGCTGGTTTCGCGGCCCGGCCAGCGCGCGGTGCTCGCCGCCCTGGCGCAGCTCAAGACCAATTTCGACCTCATCGCCGCCAGCACCGGCCTGGGCGCGCGCGTGCGCTTCATGCACCTGCTCACGCGGCCCGGAGCCGTGTTCACCGTGTTCCGCAAGAAGGCCGTATCCGGGGCCGCGGGCGCGGCGCTCAAGGCCCTGGAGTCCGGCTTCCGCACCCTGGAATCCACCCCGCCCACGCGCGTGCTGCGCGACATCGCCGTGAGCCCGGAACTGGCCCGCGCGGCCGACGGGGCCGAAGACGGTGCGGCCCCGGACAGTGCCGCGGACAAGCGGCTGCTCAGCGCGCTCTATTCCTTCAAGGGACCTGTGGACGAGGTCCCGGACGCGCCGCGCGTGATGCCCGAGGTCTACCGCGTGGCGCTGTTTTCCCCGGCGGCGCGCAGCATCGACGAGGCCCAGCGCGTGCTCGCGGGCAAGGGCGAGGGGTTGGGCGTGGGCGCGCAGGTGGTGGCCCATGCCTTGCGTACGCGCAAGCCGTCCGAGTTCATCCGTTTTCTCGTGCGGCGCCTGGAGTGGGACCACTCCGTGCTCCAGGCCTTCAACGCCGTGACCCTGCGCCTTCGGCGCATGGAGAGCGTGGAGCAGGAACGCGAGGAGGCCGCGGTTTCGGCCGCGCCCACCGCGCCGCGCAAGGAACTGCCCCCGGAGCTCAAGGCCTACGTGCACATGAAGCTCAACCGCGTCTGCCTGCGCCTGGGCCTGGGCAAGGGGTTCCTGGAGCAGCACGCGGACTCCTACCGCCAGAATATGGAAAAGCTTCTGTATTTTATGGTTGTTAGCCACGAAAACGCACAGATGGGGGGCGGCGAGGAGCAGACCGGCCGGGTGCGCCAGGTGATCACGGATTTCGCCAAGCGGCTGGAGGCCCTGGAGGAACACATCCTGGCCGCGCATTCGGACCAGGTCCACCAGATCCTCAGCGACCTGGACGACAAGTACCTGCGGCTGGTGGACGGCGTGCTCTCCCGGGCGCGGCGCAAGGTGCGCTCACGCGATCTCAAGGCTGACATCGCCGTGCTCAGGGTTCTGGCCGGCGAGGATTTGACCGTGGAGCGGCTCTTCGGCACGCCGGAGCGGCTGCTCTTCTACCTCAACGGCGTGCTCGAGTCCGAGGACATGAAGAAGGCCGTGTACGCCCTGGTGCGGCCCGTGCACCGCGCCTTCCTCGGCCTGCAGGACCGCGGGGTGGTGCACAGGGACGTGGCCGTGCACGACGTGTTGCGCAACTATGACGGCTTTGTGCGCAACCTTTCGGGCGCGGGCGAGGGCACCGGCAATGGCGGGGCGAGTGGGCCGGTGCAGGTCCCGGAGGAATTGCGCCCCCTGGCCGAGGCCATGGCCGAGCTGCGCGCCCGTTCCCTGACCGAGGTGCTCAAGGTCCTGGCCTCCACGCAGTTGTCCTCGCCCACGGAGGCCGCGCTGCGCGACAAGGACCTGGTGGCCGATCTGGCCCTGTTCGACATCGGCCCCCTGTCCGAACTGCGCCTGAACCCCACGCAGTTCGCGCGGCTGCTGCTCATGCAGTTGGCCTCCTTTGCCCGCAACGACCTCAAGGCCATGCACGGGGCGGGCGGGTCCGAGGGCATGCCCCCGGCCGAGTTGATCAGCCGCCTGCTGGCCAAGCTGCGCTGGTACGACGAGATCATCGACGCCTACAACGGCCTGGCCGCGCACCACGGCGGATCGTAGCGGCTCGGCGCGCCGTTTGCCCCCACGCCGGGCCGCAACGGGCTGCCCGACCTCCCGCCGTTTCTTGACGCCTCCCGACGCCTTCAGACGCGAACGGGGGGAAACCTCATCCTTCCCGCAGCACCAGCCGTTCGCCCACCGGCAGCGGGCCCTGCCCGCCCCGCCCCGCTCCGTCCGCTTTGTTCACAAATTCGGGGTGGTGGGGTAGGTTCGGCCCATGCTCGGACGATGGTTGCTCATGGGGACGGCGGTGCTCCTGTTCTGGGCCTGCACCCCGGGCGGGCTGCTGGCGCTGGCGGGTCGGCTGGTCTCCGGCTGGACGGCCACGGGCGGCGCGGCGGGCTTGCTGGCCGGACCGGCGGCGGGCTGCGTGGCCTGGGTGGCCATGGCCCCGTTCTTCGCGGCCCTGGGCGGCGTGAGCGCCCGGCGCGGCGCGCTGCTGGCGGGCGGTTACGCCGTGTTCGGCTGGCTGGGCTCCATCTGGTGGGTGGCCATCGGCGTGGACGCCTGGCTGCACATGGGGCCGGTGGCGGGCGTGGCCGCCGTGCTCGCGCTCTGCGTCTACGGGGCCGTGCCCTACGCGGCCTACGGCGCGCTGCACGCGCGGCTGGGGGGCGGCCCGTGGGGGCCGTTGCGCCGGGCGGCGTGGCTGGCGACCCTGGTCGGCGTCTATCCGTTTCTCCTGCCCGGTTATCTGGCCCATGCCCTGTACCGCTCCCCCCTGTTCCTGCAGCCCCTGGAGCTGGGCGGCATGCCGCTGCTGCTCTTTCTCGTGTTCCTGGTCAACGCCTGCTGCGGCGAAACCCTGCGGCGCATCCGGCGCGAGTCGGGTGCGCCGCTCGCTGTGCCGGCCGCCTGGCGGCCCGCGCTGGCCGGGGCGCTGGTCCTGGCGGCGGTGGCGGGGTGGGGCGCGGCGCGATTGGCGACCTTTGTCCCTGGGCTCCCGGACGGGACGCGCGGCCTGCGCGTGGCCCTGATCCAACCGGCCATCCCGGTGCGCGGCCGCGAGGCCGATGTGGCCCCGGCGGACCGCGCCAACTCCTGGGACAAGGCGCGCGAGCTGACGCGCCGGGCCATGGCCTCCGGCCCGGTGGACCTGGCCGTGTGGCCCGAGACCCCGGGCTGGCTGGACTGCACGATCAGTTCGCCGGACGCCTACGCCAACTTCCTGGTGATCGCGGACTCCGCCACCCGGCTGCTGACCCAGTGCGGCCACCGCGTTGAGGAAGCGGACCGCGCGGCCGACGGCGCACGCCGCGTGCGCAACGCCGCCGTGCTCCTGGCTCCGGGCCAGGGGCCCGCGCAGGTCTACGACAAGCGCGTGCTCATGCCCTTTGCCGAGTACCTGCCCCTGGAGGACCGGCTTCCCTGGCTGCGGCGTCTGCTGCCCGGGGTCAAGCACTATGCGCCCGGCGGCCCGGCCGCGCCCCTGGACGTGGATCTGGACGCGTTTTCGAGCGCGTCCCCGAACGCCGGGCGGGTCCGGATCGTCCCGGCCCTGTGCTACGAGGCGGCCTTCAGCAGCCACGTGCGCGCCTTTGCACCACGGAACGCCGTGATCGTGGTCCAGTCGGACGACGCCTGGTTCGGCCCGGGCGCGGGCATGGACTGGAACTTCGCCCTGGCCCTGCCGCGCGCCGTGGAGTTCCGCGCGCCCCTGGTGCGCGTGGCCAACACGGGCGTGAGCGCGGCCGTGGATCCGGCCGGGCGCATCACGGTCGAGCTGCCGCGCGGGCGCAGCGCGCAGGCTGTGGCCGCGCTCGCCCCGGGCGGCCGTCCCACGCTCGCGGCCCAGTGGGGCGACTGGTTTTTGTGGGTCCTGGGGCTGGGCTGCGGCCTGGATGCCCTGGTGCACTGGGCCCGCCGCAAAGCCTGAGCGGGTTCCTCCCTCGGCGCAGCATCCCTCCTGCTCCCGCCGTTCGCGGGGCCCGTGCGTCGTGCGCCGTGCGGCATCGGGCGCACGCCCACGCGCTCCTGCGCCCGCGTCCCGTTTTCCGCAACGCGGTGGGGCTGGGCTCTGGATTTTTCCGGGCGCTGGCCGAAAATTTTTTAGGGCTTGTGGCGCGGGATGTTTCGCTTTTGCGCCGCGTGGCGGACACGGGGGCGCAGGGCGGGTAAAGATCGGACAGCGGCGCGCCGATGAGGTCATCAAGTACCCGCGCCGGATTTGGAACAAGCGCGGGTGCCGCGGTTTGGACCACGCCCCCCTAAGTCGCCGGGTTCCGCATTCACGCCAAGGATGGCGTCCCGGCCTCCTCTCCGGGACACGTTTCCCCCTTTTTCGTCAGGATGTTCGAGCGGCGCGCCACGGCGCGCCGTTGTGCGTTGCGCGGGATCGCGCGGCCATGCGTTGTCCGGAAAGCCTCCGGTGTGGGGGCGGGGGCGCGGGTGCGGTGGCGCACGTCGGGGAAAATGTGGGCGTGGTGTCCGGAGCGCGCGCAGGCGCGTTGCGCATGGGGTCGGGCGGGGCGCAATGCCGGATGCCTGGGAATGCCCGGCTGATGCCCGGGGCGGCGCGCCCGCGCCGCCTGAAGCGGCCCGGCGCGCTAGGTGAATTCCCTGGTCACGCGCACGCGCAACCCCAGCCCGGCGAAGCGCACGGCCTGCGTCTCGGCCTGGGGGCGGTCGGCGTAGGTGCCGAGCACGAGCTGCGCCACGCCGGTGCGGTCCCAGACCCAGCAGTACTCCCGCGGGGCCACCCCGGCGTCGCTGACGGCCTTGCGCAGCCGTCCGCGCGAAGCCTCGCGCTGTGCGAAGTCGTTTTCGTCCAGGTTGTCGCCCAGGGCCAGCACCCACCAGCCCCGGCCGGGCGCGGTGGCGTGCACGATGCGCGAGCGCGGGCTGGGCGCGCCGGAGGGAATGGGGCGGGCCTGGACGGATCCGGCGGGTGCAAGGTCCGTCCCACTGCGGGCCCAGGAGCCAAGGGGCGCGGCGTGCGGTCCGGCGCGCAACGCAAGGTTCGTCGCGGCGGGTTCCGCCATGGCCCGGTGGTCCACCGGGAGATCGAGACTGGAAGCGGTATGCAGGGCCAGCGCCATCCGGTCGATGGCCTGCTCCACGGCCAAAAGCGAAAACCGGTGCTGCATGCTGTTCCCCCGTGGGCGGGGTCTTTGTCTCGGGCAGGAGGCCGCCCACGATTGCACAGTAGGATACCCGGGCCGCCGCGGCAATGATAAATCGGTGCGGGCGGCCCGGTCGCAGCCTGCGGCGCGCCAAGTGTGCGCGGGCCTTTGCATCGGCGCGCGGATGGGCTAGCATGGACCCGGCCCCGGTGCGCCCGCCGTCCTGCGGCGCGTGCGCCCAACGGCCATCGGAACGACACCCGGACGCATCGGAACGACACATGGACGCGAAAGACGCGACGCAGCATTGGGCGGAACTGCTCCGCCGAATCGGCGGGCAGGCCGGGCGCACGGTCGCCCGCGTCGCCGGTCCGGCGGCGCGCCGCACGGGGCAGGCCCTGCTGGACCACGCCGGTGCGGCGGCCCTGCGCCGCGGGCTCGTGGACCGGACCCTGTCCCTGGACGAGGCCCTGGAGGGGATCAAGGTCCTGTACCGCCGCGGCGGCCTGACGCGTGAGGAATTTCAGGAGCTGGCGCGCAGGCTGCGGGAGGCGGCGCGCGGCCGGACCGGGCCGGGCAGTCCGGACGGCCGGGACGGTCAAGGCCCGAACGGCGCCGGCGGCGGATGATGGCTCCGCGCGCGCCCGCGTCGCTCCACCCACGGAAGGAAGACGCACACATGAGCACCTACGGCACCGCCCGCCGCTCCGCACGCGGCGTGAACGGCGCACCGCTCGCCCGGTTCGCCCTGTTCTGGCTGCTGGCGCTGTGCGCGTCGTGGGCCGCGCCGGTCGGGGGCGGCGTAGCCCTCGCGGCATCGGCTGCGGCCTCCAACCCTTGGGACGGCCTCATCCGGCGTTTGGCGGCCGACGGCTACGACCGCGCCACCGTGGCCGCCCTGTTCGCCCGCGTGCAGCAGGGGCCCGAGGAGCAGCACTATTCTTCGGAATACATGGGCCGCAAGCTTCTGGCCCTGTACCGGCGCAAGTACGAGCGCGCCCCGGCGGCCAAGCGCGCGACCGCACAGCGCACCCCGCCCGTCTACAAACAGTGCCTCACGCCCGAGCGCATGAGCGAGGCCCGCGATTTTCTCTACGGCAACCATTTCCTGCTCAACCGTTTCGTCAGCCGCTGGGGCGTGCCGCGCGAACTGGCCGTGGCCATCCTCTCCGTGGAGACGCGCATCGGCCGCGTGCTCGGCACCACGTCGGCCTTCGTGACCCTGGCGTGCATGGCGGCCACGGACGAGTGGAGCCAGGTGGCCGACCTCTTCGTCGAAAAGGGGCTCACGAGCGGCCGCCGCGCCTGGCTGGCGCGCCGCCAGGCGGAAAAGGCCGACTGGGCCTACGAGGAGCTCACGGCCCTGCTGGACCACGCCCTGGGCAACGGCCTCGATCCGCTGGAACTGCCGGGCTCGGCCTACGGGGCCATCGGCATCTGCCAGTTCATGCCCTCCAACGCCGTGCGTTTCGGCGTGGACGGCGACGGCGACGGCCGGGTGAACCTCTTTACGCGCGCCGACGCCCTGCATTCCATGGGCCGCTTCCTGCAGGCCAACGGCTGGAAAGGGCGCATGAACCGCGCCTCCATGCGCAAGGTGCTCTACCGCTACAACCACAGCCGCACCTACATCGAGACCGTGCTCACCCTGGCCGATCGTCTTGGCGCGTCCGGCCACGAGCGGGACATGCCCTGACCGCCCGGCCCGGGACGGCCTTGCTTTTTCCCGACGGCCCGGTTTCCTCTTCCTTTCTAGGGCGTTCGCCCTGGGGCTGGTCCGTGCGGCCGTCCGCCATCGTCAAAAACGGATACTTTTTATGCCGAATTCGACCCGAATTGCGCCAATCCCCTTGACAAAACGTCGGCTCTGCGCTCTATTTTGTACCGCAAGGGTAGGGAATGTCCGCCGGCACGGGCGACCTTGCGCACACGCGGCCCCCGGGCCGGAAACAAGCGAGGGTTCATGAAGCTTTCCACACGCAGCCGCTACGGGACACGGATGGTGCTGGACATCGCCATCCACGGCCACGATGGCCCGGTGCGCATCAGCGATATTTCCAAGCGCCAGGGCGTTTCTGTCAAGTATCTGGAAAAATTGATCAGACCCCTGAAGAAGGCCAAGTACATCAAGAGCCGCCGGGGGCCCAAGGGCGGGCACATGCTCGCGCGCCCGGCCGAGGGCATCACCGTGGGCGAGGTGGTGCGGCTTCTGGAGGGGGATCTGGCCCTGGTGGAGTGCGTGGTCAACGGCAAGGTCTGCACCAGTTCCGAGGACTGTCTCACCCGCCAGATCTGGATCGACGCCAGCCAGGCCATGTACGCCAAGCTCGACGCGGTGACCTTCGCCGAACTGGCCTCCTCGCACAGGCCCTGCAAGGACGGCTAGGGCGGCGCGGCCGCGCAGGCCGCCGGAACGGATTATCGCATCGTCCTGGACAGGAAAGGGCGCGCCCGGTTGGGCGCGCCCTTTTTGTGCGCCTGTTTTCGGCCCGCCCCGCTCCGGCACGTGCTGTACGAAACAGCGTTTTTCCGCGAGCGCCCCCCGCCGCAGGCGCGTGAAAAAGTTTGGGAGAGTCCGGAGAACCCTTTTCAAAGGGTTCTCCGGCCGCCGGAGGCCATCCGAAAATGCCCTAGCCGCGCGGGCGGCGGGCCAGGACCAGGGTGAAGTAGCCGGGCTGCTCCGTGACCGAGGCCAAGTCGCGGATCTCGCAGCTTCCCGCTCCGTCCGGGCGGGCGGGCATGGTGCAGTTGCTCAGCAGCACGCTGGATCGTTCCCAGCCCAGCCGAGCCAGGGTCTCGCGGATGGCGTCGAAGCGCTTGTAGGCCTTGAGCACCACCACGGTGTCGGCCGCGGCCGCGGCGGCCTCCAGCCGTTCGCCGCCGTCGGCTCCGGAGACCACGGCCAGCGTCTCCTCGCGCTCGGCGAGCACGGTCATGGACTCGGCCGCGGCCGCGGCGAAGCTGGTCACGCCCGGGACCACGGCAAAGGGCACCTGCGCATCCAGCGCGCGCACCGTGCGCATCAGGTAGCCGAAGGTCGAGTAGGTCATGGGGTCGCCGAGGGTGAGGAAGCAGACCGTGCGCCCGGCGCGCGAGTCCGTGATGACGCGTTCGGCGTTCTCGCGCCATGCGGTTTCCAGTGTTTGCCTGTCGCGGGTCATGGGAAAGGCCAGGGTCTCGATCTCCACGCCTTCGCGCAGGTGCGGGGCCACGATGTCGTGGGCCACGGAGTAGGTGTTCCTGGTGGAGCGCGCCGCGTAGATGCGCTCGGCCTCCTGGAGCAGCTTGGCGGCCTTGAGGGTCAGCAGGTCGGGGTCGCCGGGACCCACGCCCACGCCGTAGACGGTTCCGTACATGGGTGCGTCGTTCCTTGTGCAGAGGTTGCGGTTACATTTCCTGTTGCGCGGGGGGCGTCGGCGCATCGGACGTCGGCGCGCCGGACGTTTCCGGGCCCCAGTCCGCTTCCGGGTGCAGCCGGCGCGCCAGTTTTTCCACGGCATCGACCACGCGCGGGCCAGGGCGCGAGAATTCGGCCTCGTCCACTTCCAGCCAGCGGCCGTTTTGCACGGCCGCGAGCGGGGCCAGCAGAGGTCGCCGGTCCAGGGGGGCGGGGGCGGGATTCATGGGCCCGCGCTGCACGATATAGACCTCTGGATCGAGTCCGATAAGCGTTTCGTCGCCAAGTTTGACAAGCTTTTTGGACGTTTTCACGCAATTTGCTCCACCGGCCAGGCGGATGACGTCGTTGACGATGGACTTGGCCCCGGCGGCGAGCAGGTCGGGCGAGCGGACCTCGAAGAAGACCGTGGGCCGCGCGGCGGCGCGGGGATCGTGCGCGAGCACGTGGGCCACGCGCGCCAGCCGAGCGCGCAGCCCGGCCTCCAGGTCGCGGGCCTGTTCCGCCGCGCCCAGCAGCTCGCCCAGGGTGCGCACCAGGGCGAAGTAGTCCTCCAGGCTCACGGGGTTGAAGACCGCCACCGGCACCCCGGCCTGCTCGATGCGCTCCACCGGGGCCAGGGCCGTGCTGCGGCCGCCGAGCTGGAGCACCAGGTCCGGCCGCATGGCCAGGGTCAGCTCCACGTTGGGCCGCAGGTGCGTGCCCACGGCGGGCAGGTCCGCCAGGCGCGGCTCCTCGCCGTCGGCCTTGGTCCGCGCCACGATGCGATCGCCCAGGTCCATGGCCAGCAGGGTCTCGTTGAAGGCCGCGTACAGCGAGATGACGCGCCGGGCCGGACCGGCCAGGGCCACCTCGCGGCCCAGGCCGTCGGTGGCGTGCAGGGCGGTCGCGGTGCCGGGGGCGGGCTGTGCGGCAATGGGCTTTGCGGCGGGCGCGTCGGCCGCCCGGGCCGTGGCCGCAAGGCCCGCTGTCGCCGGGCCCGCGGCCGCGAGCAGCAGCACGGCCGCGAACGCGGCCGCCAGCCGCCGGAGGGTGGAGGGACGCGAACCGTTGTGGTTTTCCGGGGTGTGGGGCGTCGGGTTGGACATCGTCGCACGGCCGCGCGGCGGCCGCCTCCTGCGCGCGCTCAGGCGCGCCGTCTGGGGGTTGCGGGCACGAAATGGGCCTGGGGCGCGCCGCCGGTCTCCGGGGCCGGGTGCGGGCCCACGCGCAGGGGCACGCCGTAGACCCGGCCGAGCACGTCCTCGGTGAAGACCGCGTCCGTGGGGCCTTCGGCGGCCACGGTTCCGTCCTTGAGAAACACGAGCCGGTCGCAGTAGAGCGCGGCGAGGTTGAGGTCGTGCACGGCGCAGAGCACGGCCCCGCGCGCGGCGCGCGCGCGCAGCAGATCAAAGAGCGCCGTGGTCGCGGCCAGGTCCAGGCTGGCGGCGGGCTCGTCGAGCAGGAGCACGTCCGCGTCCTGGGCCAGGGCGCGGGCGATGAGCACGCGCTGCAGCTCGCCGCCGGACACCGCGTCGGCCGGGCGGTCCGCCAGGTGGGCGCAGCCCGTGGCGCGCATGGCGTCCAGCGCGGCCTCGCGGTCCGCCGGGCCGTAGTTGCCCAGGGGGGACAGGTGCGCGTAGCGGCCCATGAGCGCCACGGTCAGGCAGGTCAGGGGAAAGGGCACCTCGGCGCGCTGCGGCACCGAGGCCGCCAGCCGTGCGCGCTCTCGTGCGGAGAGCGCGGCCGGGTCCTGCCCGGCGATGCGCACGGATCCGGCGCGCACGGGCAACAGCCCGGCCAGGGTCTTGAGCAGGGTGGACTTGCCCGCGCCGTTGGGCCCCAGCAGGCCGCAGACCTCGCCGCGCGCCACGGAGAGGTTCACGCCGCGCAGCACCTCGGTCCGGCCGTGGCCGCAGGCCAGGTTCTCCAGGCGGATCATGGCTCCTCCCCACGCGCCTTGCGCCGCAGCAGCAGACAGAAGAACGGACCGCCCGCGAGCGCCGTGATCACGCCCACGGGCAGTTCCTGGCCCTCGGGCAGGAGCACGCGCGCGAGCACGTCGGACCAGACCAGGGCCGCGCCGCCGACCAGCCCGGCGTAGGCCAGCAGCGGGCGGTGCTCCGCGCCGACCACCAGGCGCACCAGGTGCGGGGCCACCAGCCCCACGAAGCCGATGACCCCGGCCACGGACACGGCCGCGCCCGTGATCAGGCTGGCGGCCACGAGCAGCACCAGCCGCGCGCGGTCCGCGTCCACGCCGACCATGCGCGCTTGGTCGTCGCCCAGGCTGAGGATGTCCAGCTCGCGCGAGTACAGGACCACGGCCGCCAGTCCGGCCAGCAGGTAGGGCAGGAGAAAGGTCGCGTGCGTCCAGGTGCGGCCCTGGAAACTGCCCATGACCCAGAAGACGATGGAGGACAGGGATTCCTCGTCCAGGGACTTGAGCAGGGAGATCAGCGCGGAGAGGAAGGTGGCGACCACGATGCCCGCCAGGACCACGGTCTCGCGCCGCAGTCGCCCGCCCGCGCGGCCGAGTAGGAGCACGGCCGCCAGCGCGGCCAGGGCCCCGGCCATGGCCGCCACGGGCAAAAGTCCCATGCCCAGCGCCCCGCCCAGCCCGGCCGCGCCCGCGGCGATGGCCAGCGACGCGCCGAAGGCCGCGCCCGTGGACACGCCGATGGTAAAGGGATCGGCCAGCGGGTTGCGCAGGATGCCCTGGAACACGGCGCCCGCCACGGCCAGGGCCGCGCCCGTGAGCCAGGCCAGGCACGAGCGCGCCAAACGGATGTCCACCACGATGGTCGAAAGCGCTGGGTCGGCGGCGTCGCCGCTCAGGCGCGCCCAGACGACGTGCAGCACCGTGGCCGGGTCCAGGCGCAGGGGGCCGAACAGGCACCCGGCCAGGGCCGAGCCCAGGCTGAGGACCGCCAGGATGGCGAGGGCGGGCGCATGGCGCCTGCCGGAAAGGGGGATCTGCCGCACCGCGTCTCCGGGACTCCCGTCCCGCGCGCGGCGCGGCCGGGGGTCAGTTCTTCCTGTACCTGAAATAGGCGGCCACGCCCATCAGGCCGAAAATCCAACCGATGCCGCCCAGGATCTCCGTCAGTCCCGGGCCGGACTCCATGCGCGTGAGCGTGCGCATCAGCCCGCCCAGGCGGCGCTCCAGGGCGCGGTCCACGGCCGCCTCCACGACGCGCGCCAGTTCGGCCTGGTCGGCCGGGAGCCGGGTCGCGGCCGGGACCGTCGGGGCCACTCCCGCAGTGGCGGCCGGAGCCGTCGTCACGGCCGGGGCCGCCTCCGAGGGCGTCGCGGCCGGACCCGCGCCTGCGGCCTGGGCAAATTCGTCGGGCTCCACGGTCCATTCGCCGCGATGCCCGCCGCCCGCGTCGATGACCACCTTGACGCCCTTGTCCGGCACCTGGGGCGGCACCGGAAAGGACCATTCGCCCTTTCCGTTGGTGGTTCCCTTGGCCAGCACCGCGCCCGTGGCCGCGTCCTCGGCGTGGATGGCGGCGTTCATGGCCGGGTTGCCGCTGGAAAACGAGCTCTCCGCGCGCACCGTACCGCCATCGACATAAGCGAAGACGTTGACGCGGTGCGCCTGGGCCGGGCGCGGGGCCAGAACGGTCAGCAACAGGGCCACGGCCGCGCAGGCGGCCAGGGCCATGGGACGAACACGGGAAAGGGACATGGTGCCTCCGGAACGTGGCGTGGACGGGTTAGGCATGCTGCTGCAGGAGCTCGGGCCGCACGCGGGCCACGAAGGTGACCGCGAACATGGTGATGAACCCCTCGATGACCATGATCGGCACGTGCGCGGCCACCAGCAGTTCCGCCGCGGAGAGGAATCCCTCGTCCGTGAAGGTCAGCGCGGCGGACATGCACAGGGCGGAGAGCAGCACCGCGACGAAGCCGCATCCGAAGGCGCCCAGGGCCCGGCGGCGGCCGTCGGCGGCCAGGAGCCGCGCGAAGATCGCCTGCGAGGCCACGGCCGGGGCGGCCATGCAGAAGGTGTTCACCCCCAGCACCGTGAGCCCGCCGAACTGGAAGAGCACGGCCTGCAGCGCCAGCCCCACGAGCAGCGCCGGAAACGTGCCCCAGCCCAGGAAGGCCCCGAGCAGCCCCAGCAGCAGCAGGTGGACCGAGCCCGGCCCCAGCGGCACGTGCACCAGCGAGGCCACGAAAAAGGCCGCCGCCAGGATGGCCGTGGTCATGATCCGGTCGTGGTCCATGCGCCGGAGGCCGATGGCCACGCCACCGGCGGCCAGCACGGCGCCGGTGATGAGCACCGGGGCGGATAAGACGCCTTCGGAGATATGCATGCGGTGTTCCTCGTTTTGCAAACGTGTTACGCCTGTTCCCAAGGTTCCGCAAGCCGTCCCCGCTCCGCGCCGCCTTACTCCGCGCGCGGCCGCGCTTCGGTCGGCCCGTCGAGGCTTCGTCGTCCGTCCGTCGTCCTTTTGTTCCGTCGGCCCGGGGCGGCATCCGGCGTCCGTCGGCGGCCCCGCGCCCGTGTCCCTCCCGGCCGCCGTGCGGCGGCGGTCGGCCCCGCCCGGCGCGGCCGGGCGGGGCGGTGATCTCGATCGGCTACCGGAGTGCCTCGACCGCCACGGAGAGGTGGTCGAGCCACACGTCCACCACGGCGTCGTATTCCGCCGTGCCCTTGAGCACGGGCGTGCAGGCCACGCCGCGCTTGGTCAGCACGGATTTCCACGAATCGTCCTCGTCCCCGGCCATGTCGTTGCGGGCGTGGTCCCCGGCCACGGACATGAACGGCAGCAGGTAGGCCTGCTTGATCTTGGCCGCGTCCAGCTGCCTGGCCACGTCCTCCAGGGTCGGATAGCCCTCCACCGTGCCCAGGAAGGCGCGCCCGTCCAGGTGCGCCAGGCGCGCGGCCATGGCCTCGTAGTACACGTTGGCCGGGTGCTCGGTGCCGTGGCCCATGAAGACCAGGGCCTGCTCGGCCTTGCGCTGCTTGGGCGCGAGGGTGATCAGCAGGTCGGCCACGCGCTCCAGGTCCTCGGTGGAGGAGAGCAGCGGGCGGCCCAGGGTCAGGCGCGCAAAGCCCTCGGGCATGCGCCGGAAGGCCTCGATGGTCCGCTCCAGGTCGCCGTATTCCTGGCCCGGGATGGTGTGCAGCGACTGCACGGCCACCCGGGTGTACCCTTCGTCGAGCAGGGTGGCCAGGGCCTCGGCCGGGGAGGGGATCACGCGGCCGCGGGCCGCGAGCTTCTTGCGGATGATGCGCGAGGTGTAGGCCCAGCGCACGTCCGTGTCCGGGAACGCGGCGCGCACCTTGCGGTCGATGTTGTCGAAGGAGGCCTGGGCCTCGTCCATGCTCGATCCGAAGGCCACGAGCAGGATGCAGGATTTTTCGGCCTTGGCCGCGCCGTGCCCGGCCTGGGCCGAACCGGCGGCCAGCGGAACGATCAGGGGAATGGCCACGGCCGAGGCCAGGGCCAGCAGCAGGGCCAGGCGCAACAGGCGGCGCAGGTCGAGGACGGAGAGGAAGCCGGACCGGGGCGCGGCGCTTGGGGTGTTCATGCGAACCTCCTGGGGTGTGCGACAGGGTTGGGCCGCGCCCGTCGCGGGTGAACGAAAAAAGGGGCGGCCCCGGCGTGCGCCGGGACCGCCCCGTGTTCGGCGATCCTTGCAGTTGCTTCCCGTTGCGGCATGGCCCGGCCGCGCGGCGGGAGGAAACGGACCCCTCGGGTCCGGTCGGGCAGGTCTTCTGGCTCTCCCGGTTCGCGGCCCGCCTTCCCGCCCCGGGGGCAGTGGCGTGCTGGGCCGAAAAACTTCCCGACGCCTGCGCGTCGGGCCGGAATGACAGCGGCGGGTCCGCCCCGGATTCGCACCGGGTTCCCTTTTGAGGCCGTGCGGAGACGCTCCGCGTGGCCACCCGTATCGGCGGTCACTAGCAGAAGGCCCGGGGGTTGTCCACAGTCCCGGCGCGGGGGGCGCGCTTTACAGGAACGGCGCGCGAACGTATTGAATATGTTGCGCGTTGATATCGAACGGAGGGATCGACCATGCCGCGACTGGCCGCGTTGGGTTGCCTGCTGGCGGTGTTCGTTCTGGCCGCCTCCGGCGCGGGCCCGGCCCGCGCCGCCGAGGGCGAGGTCCTGCGTGTGGCCACGGAAGGGACCTATCCGCCCTTCAGCTTCATGAACGACAAGGGCGAACTGGCCGGTTTCGACGTGGACATCGCCCGCGCCCTGTGCCGGGTCCTGCGGGTCCGTTGCGAACTGCTGGCCGTGCCTTGGGGGGAGATCCTCGACGGCCTGGTCAAGAACAAGTACCAGATGGTCGTGGCCAGCATGGCCAAGACCCCTGAGCGCGACCGGCTGGTGGACTTCTCGGACAGCTACTACCGCTCGCGGTCGGCCTTCGTGGCCCGGGAGACATTGAGCGGCACGGCCCTGCCCGACGCCCTGCGGGGCAAGGTCCTCGTCACCCAGAAGGGCACCGAGCAGGCCAGGTATCTGACCGACAACTACGCCGACATCGCCGACGTGCTCCTGACCGAGGACATGAACGCGGCCTACGACGCCCTGGTCGCCGGGCGCGCGGACGCGATCCTCTCCGACAGCCTGCAGCTCTACGGGTTCCTGACCGGCCCCCGCGGCAGGGGCTTCGACTTCGTGGGCGAAGCCCTGCCCGCCGCCGACGACACCTCTTCCTCCCACATCGCGGTGCGCGAGGGGGACGAAGAACTGCTCGTGCGCATCAACAATGCCTTGCGGGAAATCAGGCTCAATGGCGAATACGACGCGATCAACCGCAGCTACTTCCCCTTCAGCGTCTACTGACGCGCGGGAACGGGCTCCGGCGGCCGAACGGCCCGCCTCCGGCGATGCATTCGACGCCGCGCCCGGCGGTCCCCGGCCCCCGGACGGCCGTTCCCGTCCCGGGCTCGCGCCCACCGTGGCCGTGGCCGGTTCCGGCGTCATCCTCATCGGCCTGTGCCTCGGCCTGCTCATCGTCCATTTCCAGCAATCCATCGCCGACCTCGCCCGCACCACGCGCGACGAGGTGCTGCCCGTGGTCCTCGTGCACCAGCGCACGGCCATCAACGTGGAGCGGCTGGCCCGCTTCGGCGAAACCGTCTATTCCAGCGCCGACCCCGCGGCGCGGCGCACCGCACGCATCGCCGCGCGCATCCTGGCCCAGGATGCCGCCTTCGAAAAGAGCACCAAGACCCTCGAAGGCATCGAGCGCGTCTTCGAGAACATCAGCTCCGTGGAGCGGTTCCGCGAGGAACAGGACCGCCTGCGCCGCACCATCACCGAACGTCTCGGCACCCTGACGCGGCTCATCGAGTCCCTGGAGACCCGGCACGAGGTTGTCCTCGACGGCCGCGCCGCCATTGCGCGCCACTCCGTGCTGCGCGACCTCTACCGCCTGCGGCTGCTCCTCGGCCGGGTGGACGCCCTGCGCGATCCCGTCGAACTGCGCACCGACAGGGAGTTCTTCAAGGTGGTGGCGCGCGACGTGGTCACGGCCCTGGACGCCGGGGTCCTGCGGCCGCTGGAACGCTCCGGCGGCCCCGCCCCGGGCGACGTGCGCGCCGCCGTGCAGGAGGCGGCCGGGGCCTACGCCCTGCAGGGTTCCATCCTGGGCATGGACACGGAGGCCGCCAGCCTCTGGGACGAGGCCAAGCACTACCTGGGCGAGCTTTCCAGCGGCCTGACCTCCGACGCCGCCTCCATCGCCGCGGACCGCTTCACCGAGATCCACGAGTTCGCCCTGCGCGCCATGTGGCTGAGCGCGGGCAGCGTGGCCGTCATCGTGATCCTGGTCGTGGTCCTCGCCGCCCTGGCGCGCCGTCACGTCGTGGAGCCGATCATGGCCGCCACCCGCGGCCTGGACCGCGTGCAGCGCGAACGCCGCGCCGTGCTCCTGCCCGCCAACCGGCTGCGCGAGATGGACGCCATCCGCCTGGCCGTGGAGCGCCTCGGCATGGTCCTGAACCGCACCGCGCTTTACGCCCGCGACCTGGAGGAGGCCAACCGCGCCCTGGAGGTGGAGGTGGCCGAGCGCGTGCGCGCCCAGGCCGAACTGGCCCAGGCCAAGGAGGCCGCCGAGAGTGCGGCCATGGCCAAGAGCAAGTTCCTGGCCTCCATGAGCCACGAGATCCGCACGCCCATGAACGCCATCCTCGGCATGGCCGACATGCTCTCGGAGACGCGCCTGACCACGGAGCAGCAGCGCTACGTGGATGTCTTCCGCACCTCGGGCGAGATGCTCATGGAACTGCTCAACGACATCCTCGACCTGACCAAGGTCGAGGCGGGCAAGGTGGAGCTGGAGCGCATCGAGTTCAGCCTTGCCGAGATCCTCGACGGGGCCTGGGAGATGGCCGCCTACGCCGCCCGCGAAAAGGGGCTGGCCCTGGAGCGCGACGTGGCCCCGGATGCGCCCGGGCGTCTCGTGGGCGACCCCGTGCGCCTCAAGCAGATCCTCGGCAATCTCCTGGGCAACGCCGTTAAGTTCACCGAGGCCGGGTTCGTGCGCCTGCGCGTGCGCCGCGAACCCGGGCTCGGCGAAAACGGCCTGCGCTTCACCTGCACCGACAGCGGCGTGGGCATCCCCGCGGACATGCAGGCCCGCATCTTCGACTCCTTCACCCAGGCCGACTCCACCACCACCCGGCGCTACGGCGGCACGGGCCTCGGCCTGAGCATCACCCGCCACCTCGTGGAGCTCATGGGCGGCTCGGTGTGGGTGGAGAGCGAGCCCGGCCGGGGCTCCACCTTCACCGTGGTCCTGCCCTTCGCCGCTCCGGGCTCCTGCGGGGCCGCCGCGGAGCACGCCTCCGCCGTGCCCCCGGCCGTGCGCGTGCTCGTGCTCCTGGCCGACCCTACCGAGCGCACCGTGGTCGCGGAAAATCTGCTGCTCATGGGCGCGCGCGTGGAGGATGTGGACGACTTCGACGAGGCGCGCCTGTTCCTGGCCGAGGCCGCGGACGCGGGCGACCCCTTCGCCGCCGTGCTCCTGGACTCCGCCCTGCCCGGACTGCCCGCCGACGTTCCGCCCGCCATGGCCGCGGTGCGCGGTGTGGCTCCGCTCCCCGCCGTGCTCCTCCTCGTGCCGTCACCGTCCGACACCACGCCGGGGCCCCCCGCCGCCCGGCGCGGCGCGGCGCGGACCGCGGGCCTCGGGGCCGCCCGGGTGCTGGACCGGCCCGTGGGCCGCCGCGCCCTCGAGGAGGCCCTGGCCCACGTCTTCCGGGACGCGCCGCCGCCGTCCGGCATCCTCCCCGTGCCGCGCGGGGCCGAGGGCGCGTTGCGCGTGCTCCTCGTGGAGGACATCCGCTCCAACCGCGCCCTCGTGGACCTCTACCTGCGCGGCAGCGGCTGCGAGCTGACCATGGCCGAAAACGGGCTCCAGGGCCTGGAAATCTTCAAGCGCCGGGGCGCGGACGTGGTGCTCATGGACATGCAGATGCCCGTCATGGACGGCTTCACGGCCACCGCCGCCATCCGCGCCTGGGAACGCGAAAAGGGCCGCGACCCCGTGCCCATCGTCGCCCTCACGGCGCATGCCTACAAGGACGACGTGGACCGTTGCCTGCGCGCCGGGTGCAGCGGCTACCTGGCCAAGCCCGTCAAAAAGGCCGACCTCCTCGGCGTGCTCTTCGAACACGCCGCCCTGGCCTGACGCCGCCGGGGGATCCCCCGGGCCCTTGTCCGGCGCGCGAGGGAGGGCGGGAACTTGACAAAATTCCGTTGCGGGCAGGTCGGGGCGCGTCCCCGGCCCGACCGTCCAACTCCCTGCAGCGCTTCGCATTCCCGGCTTCGTCCGTGAACCCGGCCGGGCCCGCCTTGTCCGAACCTTCGTTCAATCGTCACCGGTCCGTCACTTGCCCGGCCCGCCCGAAGCGTAGCTTTCGGGGCTGCCGCCGCAGGTTCGGCACCGTCGCCCGGACCGGCGTCAGGGGGGCTGTCCATGCACACTACGAGGCGTCCAATTATGATTGCTACCGGCTTGGAATACCGACGTTCGTCGGGCAGGGGGGACTACGGCCCAGCGTCGGGCAGGCGGGACAACGGCGGGTTGCCCGCGCTCAGCAACGCCTTCCTGGCCGGATCCGTGATCCGGCCGGGCGAATCCCTGAACCTGTTCTTCTTCGAGATCGAAAACTACTTCGCCATGAGCAGCCTCTTTGGCGAGCGGTTCGCCGCGCGCATCGTGCACGTGGCCCACGAGGCCCTGGAGCGCATGATCGCGGACAGCGAATGGCTCAAGGACACCCGCCTGATGGACCAGCCCGGGCCCGGCCAGTTCCTGCTGCTTTGCGGTCCGGAAAGCGCCTGCTGCGAGGACCTCTCCGACCGCTGCACCACCATGCGCCTGCTTCTCAAGGGCCGCCTCAAGAGCGAGGCGCGCGGCCTCACCGGCGAGGGCGGCTTCGACCTGCTCGCCGGGGCCTCGGTGCTCTCCCAGTACGGCGACCTGGGTCCCGAGGCCGCGCTCTACAACGCCCTGTGCCAGGCCCAGCGCATGGCCCGCGGCCAGTACGAGCGCCAGGACCCCGGCGTGCTGCGCGAGTTCATGGACATCGTCGAGACCCCGCTCATCCGCCCGGTCTACCAGCCCATCGTGAACCTCTCCTCGGGCCGCATCTTCGCCTGGGAGGCCCTGGTGCGCGGGCCGGAGAACAGCGTCTTCCAGAGCCCCACGGCCCTTTTCGACTACGCCGAGGACATCGGCGAGATCTTCATGCTCGAAAAGCGCTGCCGCGAGGCGGCCATCGGTAGTTTCGGGCCCTTTCAGCCCGGCCAGAAGCTCTTCCTCAACATCCACCCCAAGACCATGGTCGATCCGGCCTTCAGCCCCGGCGAGACCAGGAAGCTCCTGGACCGCGCCGGGCTGAGCCCCGAGGACGTGGTCTTCGAGATCACCGAACGCCACGCCATCCGCGACTTCACGCTTTTCTACGAGACCCTGGCCCACTACCGGAACCAGGGCTACATGGTCGCGGTGGACGACGTGGGCACCGGCTACTCCGGTCTGGCCTCCATCGCCGAGATCCGCCCGGACTTCCTCAAGATCGACATGTCCTTCGTGCGCGGCATCGACTCCGACCCGGTCAAGCGCGCCCTGGTGGAGACCTTCGTCACCTTTGCCGAGAAGATCGGCTGCAAGATCATCGCCGAGGGCATCGAGACGCCCACCGAGCTCTCCAGCCTGATGTCCATGAACACCCACTTCGGCCAGGGCTTCCACCTCTCCCGTCCGGCCTTTCCCAAGCCGCAGGTGGACATCCAGCTCCCGGCCTGGTCCCTGCGCCGCTCCAGCCCGGCGCGCGAGGTCAAGTGCTCCATCCCCGTCTCCGAGGTGGCCGAGCCCCCCTACCAGGTGCCGCCCGGCGGCGTGGTCCGCGAGGTGCGCACCCTGTGCGCGGGCGAGGAGGCCATCAGCGCCCTGGCCGTGACCGACGACGGCAAGCCCGTGGGGTTGGTCATGAGCCACCACCTGGACCGCGCCCTGAGCTCCCAGTACGGCATGAGCCTCTACTACCACCGCACCGTGGACCGCATCATGGACGCCTCGCCCCTGGTGGTGGACGAGCGCACGCCCGTGGAGGTCGTGGCCAAGCGGGCCATGAACCGCGAGCGCAGCAAGATCTACGACCACATCCTGGTCACGCGCGCCGGCAAGCTCACGGGCATCGTCTCCGTGCAGAAGATGCTCGACACCCTGGCCGCGGTGCAGGTGGAGATGGCCAAGGGCGCCAACCCGCTCACCGGCCTGCCCGGCAACCTCTCCATCGAGCGCGAGATCGAGGCCCGCGCCTCGGCCGAATGCGGCTTCACCATCGTCTATGCCGACCTGGACAACTTCAAGGTCTACAACGACATCTACGGCTTCAAGCACGGCGACAACATCATCCTGCTGCTGGCGCGCATCCTGGCCTGGGCCGTGCGCAAGCACGGCGGCGAAAGTTCCTTTCTCGGCCACGTGGGCGGCGACGATTTCGTGGGCATCGTGCCCATCCTGGAGGCCGAGCGCATCTGCCTCTCCGTGACCCGCTGCTTCAAGCGGCTCGCGCCCGGGCACTACAACGAGCAGGACCGCGCCCGCGGCATGGTCGTGGGCAAGGACCGCAACGGCGTGGAGCGCGAGTTTCCGCTGGTCTCGGTGTCCCTGGCCATGGTCGATTGCGGCCGGGGCTGCAGCCTGGGCACCATCGCCCAGCGCTCCGCGGAGATGAAGAAGTTCGCCAAGACCATCGAGGGCAACTCCTTCGTGCGCGACCGGCGCGGTCCCGTCGAGGAGTAGGGGAGGGGGTGGCGTCGCGGGACGGCCCGCCCTTCCTAATGCACCGTCATGAAGGGGCGCACGGCACTCTGCCGCGCGCCCCTTTTTGCGCCTTCAGGGCGGCGTTTCTCCGGCCCTTTCGGGCGGGCCTTCCCACCGGGCCGCATCCGCGAACGCGACGGCCGCCGCGCCCGCGAGCGGGCGGCCGACTAGGCGAACACGTTTTCCGGCAGATACGGATGCGCGCCTTCCACCACCTCGCACCCCGCCTTGGCCTTGATCTTGGTCACCAGTTCGTCCGCATACGGACAGTGTCCGGTCAGGCACGGCCCCAGGTGGATGACCGTGGGCTTTTCCCCCAGCTTGGCGTTCCACTGCGCCAACTGCGCCATGCGCACGACCACGCCCTGGCCCGGACAGTCGCCGCAGCCCAGAAAGCCGATGATCTCCGCCTCCTTGTCCTTGTAGCGGGCAAAGGCCCCCTCGCGGCGGTTGAAGGCCACCAGGCAGCGCGAGCACGCCACGCAGATGGAATTCATCGTTCTCTGACACCCCATCACCAGAATCTTTTCCATGTCGTTCCTCTCCGTTGTGTGTGGCCGACGATAGGGATATTTACCGCCAAAAAGAAGGGGAATCAACGCCGGGATGTCCCGCCTGGGGGGCCGTTGTCGAATCCACCGCCCGGGCACCAGGGGCTGCGCCCGGACCCGCGCCGGGGCCGCCCTCGAGTCGGGGCCGGGCCCGGCCGACGCTGCCTGAATCCGCGTCCGGCCGGGCCTGCGCGGGTGGTTTTCATTTGACAGAAACGTGATTCCGGTGGCAATTTCAAGCCTTCGTGCGAAAACCCCGACGCCGCGCGGCGCGGCGCCGGAGGCCATTGTTCCCGCAACACCAAGGAGGAAGGTGCATGTTCGGCAAAACGATCAAGGGCGCGCTGCTGGTCTGCTGCGCTCTCACCCTGATGGCCGGGGCGGCCTACGCCAAGACCATCCGCATCGCTGTGGCTTCGCCCTTCACCGGCGGCGCCGCCGCCTACGGCGACAACATCAAGGCCGGCGTGTCCATGAAGGTGGACGAGGTCAACGCGGCCGGCGGCCTGAACGGCGACCAGATCGAGGTCGTGTACATGGACGAGCAGTGCGAGCCCCGCGAGGCGGCCACCGTGGCCTCCAAGATCGTCATGGAGGAGGACATCCCCGGCCTCGTCGGCCACCTCTGCTCCTCGGCGCACCTCGCCGCCCTGCCCACCTACGTGCGCAAGGGCGTGCCCTCCATCACGCCCACGGCCACCAACGTGACCATCAGCGACAAGAACAAGGACCGCAAGGGACTGGTCTGGTCCTTCCGCACCGTCTATCGTGACGACTTCCAGGGCAAGTTCCTGGCCGACTACGCCAAGAAGGTCCTGGGCCTGAAGAAGATCGCCGTGTTCTACGAGAACAACGACTACGGCATCGGCCTCAAGGACGCCTTCGTGGGCCAGGCCAAGGCCATCGGCCTCGCGGTCGTGGGCGAGGAGGCCTACATCAAGGGCGCCCAGGATTTCACCCCGCAGTTGACCAAGCTCAAGGGCCAGAACCCCGACGGCCTGTTCATCTCCGGCTACTACACCGAGGGCGCGTTGATCGCCTCCCAGGCCAAGAAGCTGGGCATGAACGTCGCCAAGTTCGGCGCCGACGGCCTGGACAATGCCGACTATATCAACTTGGCCAAGGACGCGGCCGACGGCACCTACCTGACCGTGCCCTTCCTGGCCGAGGCCGCCGGCCCCGGGGCCCAGGCCTTCATCGCCAAGTTCAAGAAGCGCTTCGGCCGCGACCTCGACTGGATGAGCGCCAACGCCTACGACGCCGCGGGGCTGCTGCTCCAGGCCATCGCCGCCGTTGGGCCGGACCGCGCCAAGGTCCGCGACTACCTGGCCTCCATCGACGGCCCGGAGAAGGGCTACAAGGGCATCACCGGCAACACCTATTTCGACGCCAACGGCGATTGCCAGAAGCCCGCGTTCGTCAAGACCGTGCGCAACCAGAAGTTCGTGCCCGCCAAGCAGATGTAGCCCGCGGCGCGACGCTTCCTTCGACCTTGCAAGGGCCGGGCCTCACCCCCGGCCCTTTTTTTTGTGTCCGCGGCCCGGGGCGCGCAGGAGGGCAGCGCGCCGCAGGCCGCCGGCCGGGCCCGGCAGGCGGCGAGAATGGTTGGAAAAGGTTGCGGGCGGAACGCAGAAAATCATGTCCGGCCGCACCGGCGCGGAGGTAGGGTCGTTTCGCAGGCCTCCTGGGAGATGAAAACGGGACGGCTCGCACCCACTGCCCGGGGGGAGTGGGTGCGAGCCGCCCCGTTTTCGATCGCGCGGGCGCGGTCCGCGCCGTTTCGGTATCCGGGCGCGTCGGCCGCGGACACGGGAGGCGCCGCTCGGCGCAGGCTAGAGAATGGCTTCCAGGCTGATCTCGAAGACCAGTTCGCGTCCGGCCAGGGGGTGGTTGGCGTCCAGCGTGACCTCGGTCTCCGTGACCTCGGCGATGAAGGCGTGGGCCACCTGTCCGTCTTCGGTGGTCAGTTGGAGCATCATGCCCAGTTCGGGCGCGATATCGTCGGGCAGGCGGTCGCGCTCCACGGTGGCCACGGAGGCTTCGCTGCGCTCGCCGTAGGCGTCCTCGGGCGGGATGGTCACGGTCTTGGTGTCGCCGGGCGACATGCCGACGAGACACTTTTCGAACCCGGGGATC
Source organism: Desulfovibrionaceae bacterium (assembly GCA_015709205.1). Classification (GTDB taxonomy): domain Bacteria; phylum Desulfobacterota; class Desulfovibrionia; order Desulfovibrionales; family Desulfovibrionaceae; genus JACCQO01. The sequence continues at coordinate 160,345 of JACCQO010000004.1, read as the reverse complement.
AGCGTGCCCTCTCCGAGGACGAATTCCAGGGGCTCGGCTCCCCGCGAGGTGTCGAACTGCTCTCCGTCCGGAAAGGTGCCGGTGTAGTGGACCTGGACGCGGTCGCCCTTCTTGGCTGCGGGCATGGAGTTCTCCTTATTGCGGTTGGGGTGTGCCCGCACCCTAGACCAAGACGGTCGTGGGTGCAAACGCCCCAAGGTCCGCCGGGGCTAGGAAAGCAGCGGTAATTGAGGTAAGGATATAATGATATGAAATCCGTGTATCCACCGCATCCTGTCCCGGACGGGGCCGTCTCCGGCGGTGCGGTTCGCACTGGCGAGGCGATTCCCGGGGGGCCCGGCATGCCCGAGACGGCCCTGGAGCTCGAGCGGCTGCGCAACCGCGTGGCCGAGTTGGAGGGGTTGCTCGACGCGGGAGGCCGACTGGCCGAGGACGGTTCGCCCGAGTCCCGCGCGGCCAGTCGCTACGACATCGTGGTCGCCCCGCTGCTCATCTGGGAGCGCACCGGGAACGGCTTCGTGCTCGGCGGCTGCAACCGCGCCGCGTTGATGCGCACGGGCGGCTCGGTGGGCGGCCTGGTGGGCGGCGCGGCGGCGGAGCTGCTCGCGGGGCGGCCCGAGGTCGTCGAGGACCTGGAGCTTTGCGCGACGACCGGGCGCATCGTGCGCCGCGAGACCAAGGCGATGCTCGGATTCGGCGGCCGGGACGGCTGGCTGCAGCTGAGCCTGGCCCCGGGCGAAGGCGGCCGCGTGACCATGCTCGTGGAGGACGCCACGGACCGCGAGGCCTCGGAAGGGCGACAGGCCACCGGACGCACCCGTGCGCTTATGGCGCGCAACGAGGCCCTGGAGGCCGAGGTGGCCGAGCGCAAGCGCGTGCAGGAGGTGCTGCGCCAGCGCGAACGCACGGTCTGGACGCTGCTCAACGCGACCATGGACATGGCCTACCTCATCGACGCGGGCGGCGTCATCCGCGCGACCAACGAGCGCTACGCCCGGCGTTTCGGCATGACCGCCGCAGAGATCGTGGGCCGCGAGGCGCGCAGCCTGTATCCGGAAAATCTCTACGACCAGCGCCTGGAGCGCATCCGCACGGTGATTCGTTCCAACACCGCGGTGCGCTTCGAGGAGCAGTTCGACCAGCATTACACCGACGTGCAGATCACGCCGATCTGCAACGCCGAGGGCGTGCCGGACATGGCCGCGGTCTTCGTGCGCGACATGACCCGCCGCCGTTTGGCCGAGCAGGCCGTGCGCCGCAGCCGCGAACTGTTTTCCCAGGCCATGGCCCACGGCAACACCGGCGTCTGGGAATACTGGCCGCGTCGCCGCCGTTTCGGCGGGGACATCAATCTCAAGCGGTTGCTCGGCTTTGCCGAGGAGGAACTGGGCCCGGAGTTGGCCGAGTGGACGGCCCTGGTGCCCGCCGGCGACCTGCCCCCGCTGCGGCAGTTCGCCGCGCGCATGGGCACGGGCACGCACGCGCCCCTGGCCCACGAACTCCGGGTCATCACCCGCGACGGCGAGCTCCGCTGGATGCAGATCCGCGGCCGCCGCGCCGACGACTGGCTGGACGGGAGCCTGCGCTACATCGGCTGCGCCGTGGACATCACCGAGCGCAAGCAGGCCGAGGAGGCCCTGGAGCAGAGCCGCAAGGAGTTCAAGGCCCTGGCGGAGAACTCGCCGGACCTGATCATGCGCCTGGACCGCACGGGCCGCCTGCTCTACACCAACCCCGCGGTGGTCGAGGCCACGGGGCTCGATCCCTCGCGCGTCGTCGGCCGGACCTGCAGCGAGATCTGCCTGATCAAGGGCGAGGACGGCTGGGACCGGACCCGCGAGGAGGTCTTCGCCTTCGGGCGGCTGCGCACGGTGGAGTTTGCCCTGGAGGTTCGCGGCGGGCGGCGGCACTATCAGTGCGTGGTGGCCCCGGAGCGAGACGTGGCCGGGGCGGTGGAGACGGTCGTGGCCGTGGCCCGCGACATCACCGCGCGCAAGGCCGCCGAGGACGAGATGCGCAACCTGGCGCGCTTTCCCAGCGAGAACCCCAATCCGGTGCTGCGCCTGTCGCCCGACGGGGTGCTGCTCTTCGCCAACAAGGCCAGCGAACACCTGCTGGCGGCGCTGAAGCTCTCCCTGGGCGGCCGCGCCGGGGGCGAGTTCGGCGACGAGGTGCGCGCGGCCTTCAGGCGCCAGGGGCTGGCCACCTCGGAACTGCGCTTTGCCGACGGCCGGGCCTATTCCCTGGCCCTGGCCCCGTTCCCGGACGGCGGCTACATCAACGTGTACGCCAACGAGATCACCCCGCTGCTGCGCGCCGAGGAGGCCGCGCGCCAGCGCGAGCAGCAGCTCATCCACGCGGACAAGATGATCTCCCTGGGCATCCTCTCCGCGGGCGTGGCCCACGAGGTCAACAATCCCAACAACTTCATCATGGTCAACGTGCCCATCCTGGAGGACGCCTGGAGCGCTGCCCTGCCGCTGCTCGACGCCTATGCCGCGGAGCATGGGCCCTTCCGCCTGGCGGGCGTGCCCTTTTCCAAGATGCGCGACCGCATTCCCCTGCTCGTGGACGGCATCAAGGAGGGCGCGCGGCGCATCAAGGACATCGTCCACAGCATGAAGGACTTCGCGCGCCAGGACGATTCGCCCTCCCTGGACGGCGAGGTGGACGTCAACGAACTCATCCACGCCAGCCTGACCCTGCTGGCCAACACCCTCAAACGCTCCACCGCGCATTTTTTCGCGGACTACGCCGAGACGCTGCCCATGGTGCGCGGCAATTTCGGCCGCCTGGAACAGGTCTTCGTCAACGTGCTGCTCAACGCCTGCCAGGCCCTGCCCGCGCCGGACCGGGCCCTGTCCGTGCGCACCTCCTACGAAGCGGACGCCGGGCGCGTGTGCGTGGCCGTGCAGGACCAGGGCGAGGGCATCGCCCCGCAGGACCTGGCCCGCGTCTTCGACCCCTTCTTCACCACCAAGCGCGAGCAGGGCGGCATGGGCCTGGGGCTGTCCATCTCCAACACGATCATCAAGGAGCACGGCGGCGACCTGATCTTCGAATCCACACCCGGCAAGGGGACGTGCGTGACCATTTCCCTGCCCGCAGCCCACCTGCACGGGAGGCGGAAAACGAAGCAATCTCCGCCGTCCGGGCCTGCCCGGGGCGCGCAGCCAAAGGACGCCGCATGACCGCCTCCCCCTCCGCCTCCGTCGCTCCTTCCGGCTCCCCTGTCAGGGAACGCATCCTGCTCATCGACGACGAGCGTCAGGCGCTCATGAGCTACGAGACCGCGCTGTGGGGCGTGGGCTTCGAGGACACGGTGGCCGTGACCGACGCGCGCGAGGGGCTGGAGATCGTGGCCGAGGGCGGGGTCGTGGCCGTGCTCCTGGACCTGATCATGCCCGCCATGCCCGGAGAGCAGGTGCTCGAGCATCTCTCCCGGGAGCACCCGGACATTCCCGTGCTGGTCATCACCGGGGTCAACGACGTGGAGACCGCCGTGGCCTGCATGCACCGCGGGGCCTTCGACTACATCCTCAAGCCCCTGGACCGCGACCGGCTCACGGCCAGCGTGGCCCGCGCCGTGCAGATGCGCCGGTTGCGCCTGCAGAACGACATGCTCTCGCGCTCCCTGCTGGACGAGGAGCTGCGCAACCCCGGGGCCTTTTCGCGCATCCTGACCTGCACGGCCAAGATGCGGGCCATCTTCCGCTACTGCGAGGCCGTGGCCCCGGGCCAGGAGCCCGTGCTCATCACCGGCGAGACCGGCACGGGCAAGGAACTCTTCGCCCGCGCCCTGCACGACCTGTCCGAGCGCAGCGGCGAGTTCGTGGCCGTGAACGCGGCCGGGCTGGACGACCAGGTCTTCGCGGACACGCTCTTCGGCCACCGCAAGGGCGCGTTCACGGGTGCGGAAACGGCCCGGCCCGGGCTCATCGAGAGCGCGGCGTCCGGCACCCTGTTCCTGGACGAGATCGGCGACCTGCCCGAGGCCTCGCAGATCAAGCTGCTGCGCGTACTGCAGGAGCGCGAGTACATGCCCCTGGGCGCGGACGCGCCGCGGCCCACGGACGCGCGCATCATCGCGGCCACGCACAAGGATGTGCGCGACCTGCAGGCCGCGGGCACCTTCCGCCGCGACCTCTACTACCGGCTGACCACCCACCACATCCGCATCCCGCCCCTGCGCGACCGCGCCGACGACATTCCCCTGCTCCTGGAGCACTTCCTGGAGCAGGCCGCCCGCGAGTTCGGCAAGAAGCGGCCGGCCTATCCCGCGGAACTGCTGACCCTGTTGCGCACCTGCCACTTCACGGGCAACGTGCGCGAGCTGCGCGCCATGATCTACGACGCCCTCTCGCGCCACTCCTCGCGCACCCTGTCCATGGAGGTCTTCAAGGAGCACATGCGCCAGAGCGGCGAACTGTGCGAGGCGGAAGCGTCCGGCCAGGGCCCGGGTGGCCAGGGCGGAAGAGACGGCGAGGACGACGGCGCGGGGTTGTGGGCCTCCATGCCCCGGCTGCCGACCATCCGCCAGGCCACGGAAAGCCTGGTGAACGAGGCCTTGAACCGTTCGGACCACAATCTGCGCATCGCCGCCGCCATGCTCGGCATCTCCCACCAGGCCCTCTCCAAGCGGCTGCGCCGCTCCGGTTCCTGATCCGCGGCCGTTTCGCGTCCCTCCGCAGGGACGTGGAACGCAGGGCCGGGGGCGTGTTCCCGGGCGGCCGGGCCGGGGCCGTCGTGCCATGGGGCGTATAGATAAAAAAAATAACGAGCATCGAAGTTCTTTGATATCAATCCCTTTGCAGCGGCGATAGAGCGTATAAAACCGTGGCAACTTTTGTCCGCACGGCAACCTTGGGCACCACCGGGCAGGCGCGGGCAACGTGCCGTGAATGCAGGGCCCCGGGACGTCGGCGCGGCGCCGGGCTCGTTGCCGCGCGTTGGGCATGGACAAAAGTTGCCAGACTTCCGTATCCGGGCACGGTATGAATTTGCGAGATAAATTTCTTAATAATCAGTGGGATATTGGAAATCGATATTTTCGGCACGGTTCTTCCAAGAGGAGAGGCATCGATTGCACCTATTCTTCCAAGGGGGAACCATCATGAAGAATGCAGAACTCACCAAGATCGTCCAGGAAGTCGTTCTCGAAGGCCGCATGCCCGCCAAGGCCGTTGCGCTGGAGATCGGCAAGCCGTACCCGACCCTGATGCGTGAGCTGAATTCTTATGACGAAGGGGCGAAGCTGGGTGCCGAGACGCTGCTGGAGATCATGAGGATCACGGGCAATGTGGAGCCGCTGCTGCAGATGGCCCGCGAACTCGGCTACGCCCTGGTGGAGGAGCGCCGCTCCGTGCGCGAGGCCCTGGTGAGCCCGCTGGAGGCCGGCGGCTACCTGATGCGCAAGGGCGAGAAGGAACTGCAGGCGGCCATGTAGGTTTTTGCGGGGGGGCCGGAAGGTCCGCCGGGGGTCGCGCCGGGCGCCCGCTGGGCAGGGCGTCCGGGCCGGGCCGAGGGGCGGCGGGCCTGTCCTAGAACTGGCCGGTGTCCACGTATTCCACGCGCACGGTGTCCACGTGGTGGGCCAGGTCGCGCAGGGCAATCTGCCAGGGGGCGTCGCTCGACAGGGCGGCGCCCCCGCCGTTTTCGGCGCGGCCGTTGCCCGGCGGGGCGGTCAGGACGTGGCTGCCGGCGATGGCGGTTTCCAAGCGCCGGGCCAGTTCCGCGGCATGGGCAAACCCGAAGCCCAGGCACGCGCCCTTGAGGCCGTGGGCAACGCGCCCGGCCTCGGACGGGGCGCGTGCGGCCATGGCCGCGCGGATGCGCTCCATGTCGTCGCGCAGGTTCTGGAAGAATGCCGGGATGATGGCCTTCAGGCCATAGTCGATTCGAGCTACGGGAGGTTCGTGGTTCATGGTCGGTCGCCGGGGTTGAGCGGGCGGGTCGACGATAGCACCGCGCTGAAGGAATGAAAACCGGCATGCGCATGAAAATACGTAGTTTCCCTACTTTGCCCGCCGCCCGGCGCGGGTAATATGGGGGGGCCATATTTGGAGTATCGGCTTTCATCCGTCGCGGAGCCAGCGCCGCAAGGCCCACCATTGGGGGGTGGCTTCGCGACGGAAGGGCCGATTGAAGCTCCCGGCGGTTCGCCCGCCACTGCCCGTCGTGGTCGTAACCGCGCGGGTTTTTTTATGGAATTTTTCTTTTGGGAAAAAGCGTGAGGTATTTTGGTGGGTTTATGCGGTCGGCTCCAGGGGGAGTTGCGGTGGTGTGGGAAAAAGGGTAAGACAACATATTAGAATGTATGCATTGTGGCGAAGGGGGGCCTAACACCCCGCCACCGTTCGCAAGCCTGAATCGGAGATCGCGGCTGTACAGGGGGCGCGACGCAGTGAGCCGGATCAAACTGGTGATAGCCGAGGACCACGCCCTGCTCCGGCAGGGAGTGCGCCATCTTCTGGCCGCGCACAACCCCGACCTCTCCATCATCGCCGAGGTCGGCAACGGCCGCGATCTCGTGCAGGCCGTGGCCGAGTACGATCCGGACGTGGTCCTGGTGGACGTGAACATGCCGGTGATGAACGGCATCGACGCCACCCGGGCCATCCGCGCGGCCGAGTCCCCTTGCCGCGTGCTCATTCTCACGGGCTATGAGGACGCCACCCTCTATCGCATGGCCATGGACGCCGGGGCCAACGGATTCGTGCACAAGAGCGCGGACCAGAAGGAGCTGGCGCAGGCCATCGATACGGTGCTCGCGGGCGGCACCTACGTGGACAAGACCCTGGCCGCGGCGGTGGAGCGCACGGACTCGCAGCGGCACGTGCTCACGCGCCGGGAGCTCGAGGTCCTGGAGCTGGTTGCCCGGGGGCTCAAGAGCAAGGACATCGCCGAGCGGCTGTTCATCAGCGTCAAGACCGTGGAGAAGCACCGCTCGAACATCCTGCGCAAGGCGGGCGTGCATTCCGTGGCCCGGCTCGTGGCCTGGGCCCGCGAGGCGGGGCTGCTCATGGGCGCGGATTCCGGCCTGCCCCTGTCCGAGGACTAGCCGCCCGGGCGATCCGGCCCGATGCCGGGGGAAGGCGCGGGGCCGGCGGTCCGCCGGTGGCGCTCCGGCCTGCCGGTCAGGCCGGGATATCCGGGGGCGCGGAAGGGGTGGGGCGAACCGTCGGCGTCGGGCGGAAACAGAGAAATGGAACCGGCCGCAGGGGCCGCCCGGCCGGTTGGGCCGAACTCCCGGATCCGTCCGGTTTTTTTGCGCCCGCCGTCGGGCGCAGGCGGCGGGGCGGGCACGTCGGGGCCAGGCGATGGGCCGGTTCTTCCCGGCCGGTGGCGTCCCGCCCGGGCGGCGGCGCCGGGGTCAGCTCACCCGCCGCGTTTCCGGATCGGCCACCACCACGCGGTTGCGGCCCCCAGCCCGGGCCCGGCGCAGGGCCGCATCCACGCGCCGCAGCAGGTCCTCCACGGATTCCCCGGCCTCGTGCCGCGCCACGCCGAAGCTGGCCGTGACCACCGAGGGCACGCCCTCGAAGTCGTGGGCCTCGATCTTGCGCCGCAACCGCTCCGCTATGCGCGTGGCCCGCGCCAGATCCGAGCCGGGCGCCAGGACCAGGAAGACGTCGCCGCCCCAGCGCGCCAGCACGTCGCGGTCGCGCATATTCTCGCGCACCCGCGAGGCCACCTCCCGGAGCACCCTGTCCCCGGTCTTGCGGCCGAAGCCGTCGATGACGTCCTGGAAGCGGTCCACATCGAACATGACCAGGGAAAAACCGGCGGCGCGGCCGTCGGTCTGGCGCTGTTCGCGCTCCAGCAGGTCCATGAATCCGGCCCGGTTGCATGCGCCGGTCAGGGGGTCGGCCCCCTCCGCCAGGCAGTGGGCCGGAGCCTCGTCCTCGGCGGCCTCCGCCTTCGCGAAACGCACCAGTGCGCGGTCCGCCCCCGGGAGCGGCTCGATCACGGCCTGGAACGCGTGCCCCGGCAACTCCGCGTGCTCGGGGTGGGCCAGGCGCAGCACGCGCAACGCATCCGGGGCGTCGCGCAGGGCCGCGAGCCACGCGCCGCCGTTCCCGGCGTAGGGTGTGTGCCCGCACTCGGCCACAAAGGCGTCGAACCCGCGCGCAACGGCCGCGAGTCCTTGGAAGGAGAGCAGCCCCACGGCGCGCAGCAGGGCGGGATTGGCGCAGAGCACGCGCCCGCCTTCGGCGATCAGGGCCGGGTCCGGCGCGAGGTCGAGCAGGCGGCCCAGGGTTCGGTCCTCCTGGGCCTTGGCGCGGCGCAGCAGGGCCAGTTCGGCCAGGTTGTCCACGGCGCGGGCCAGCACCTCGGGCGGGCAGGGGATGGGCAGCAGGCCGTCGGCGTCGGCCGCCGCGGCGCGGCGCAGCAGGGCGGGCTGGTCTGCCGGGCAGGCCAGCAGAAGGGGCAGGGCCGGGCGCCTGCGCGCCAGGGCCGCACCCAGGCCGAGTTCGTCGTCCAGCGCGGGAAGGGCGGCGACGATCGCGATGTCGGGTGGGGCGGGCGGGGCGTCCGCAGGCGGATCGCCGGGGCGTTCGGGGCGCACGCCGGATGGGGGCCTGCGCAGCAGGGCGACGGCTTCGGCGAGGTCGCCGGGAGCGTGCACGGTGCGGGCGAGCCGGCGCAAAGCGGTCGCGGCCTGCTCGCGGACGAACGGGGTTTCTTCCACAAGCAGGACGGAAACATCGTGCAACGCTTCGGGCATGCGACCTCCCCTCTGTGGCCGCCGGGGAGCGTCTGCACCGCTCCCCGGGGCGTGGCCGTGGCCCGCCCGCGCGGTCCGGGCGCACTGGACCATCGGTCCGGGCTGCCCAGGTTCCGGTCGGCCACGGCCGCCCATGGCGGTCGGAGGCCGGACGCGGTTTGGCCTGTGCCGGTTTCTGAACGGCGGCCCGGAATCCCGGCCCGGAAATCCGGCCGGCAAACTCGGGGGCGCCGCATCGCTTGCGGTGCGGATGTGCTGCGAAACGGCGGTCGCGCCGCGGATCGCCCGTCTTCTATTCCATGAAACCGGCAGGTTAGGCAAGCTTTTTCAGGAGGATAGGCGGTCGTGGCAGCCAGGGAGGGCGCCGGGTCGGGATGGGCCCGGACCGGGCGCGGATATCCGCCCTTTTCTTTTTCTTGGCTTGACAGAAAGATCGGATAAGAATAGTTCCTATTAGAGGAGGAGACACGATGGAACGTCAATCTGCCAAACGGATGACCATCCAGCGTCGGGTGATCCTGGAGGAACTGCGCAAGGTTACTTCCCACCCCACCGCCGACGAGGTCTATGAGATGGTCCGCCGCCGGTTGCCGCGCGTGAGCCTGGGCACCGTGTACCGCAACCTGGACCTGCTGGCCGAGAGCGGGGAGATTCTCAAGCTCGAACGCGCCGGGGCGCAAATGCGTTTCGACGGCAACGCCGAGGACCACTACCACGTGCGTTGCGTGCGCTGCGGCCGGGTGGCCGACGTGCACGCCAAGGTGCAGCCTCCGAGGATCCTGGATTGCAACGTGGACGGGTTCACCATCACCGGCTCCAGTCTGGAATTCTTCGGCGTGTGCGATTACTGCGCCGGCAACGACGCGTGAGCCGTCGCGGCGCCTCCGTCCGGACGTCGCGGCTCGGCGGCCCAGGCAGCCTTGCCGGGCCGGACCGGTGCGAAGCCGCGTGGGCGAATGCGCCGGGCGGGTTGCGGGCACCCTCCCTCCGATGAATGTCCTTCATTCCCCGTCGCGTCTGGCGGTCTTGTGTTGCGCGGTCGCGCTGCTCCTGGGCTGCGCGCGCACGGCTCCGCGGCCTTCTTCGGCCCCGGTTCCGGCCGTGGCCCCGGCCGCTCCGGCCGCTTCCGATCTGGATGGGGCGGGGCCGCAGCCGCAGCGTTCCGCCGTGCGCGTGGCCCCGGGCACGCCCGCGCCCTTGGCGCGCCTTGCCCGGGCCTACCCCGGCCGGATCGCGGCCGCCGATCCCGACGGCCTGACCTGGGCCGACGGCACGCGCATGGCCTGGGCCGACGGCCCGGCCCCGCGCACCCCCGCCGAACTCTTCGCCGCCCCGCGCCTGGCGGACCAGATGGCCCAGGCCTACCCTGCGGGCGAGCCCACGGCGCCGCCGCCTCCCGGACAGGACCCGGGCCGCGTGCGCTGCGACGCCTTTTTCCGCCACCTGTACGGCGGTGGCGAGGCCGAGGTGCGCGCGCGGCTGGCGGCCGTGCCCTGGCCCGCGGGCGGGCCGGGCGCGACCCTGCTCGTGACCACGGTCAACGGCGTGGACCGCCGCCTGGCCGCGGCGGCGCGCGAGCTGGCCGCGCTGCCCGAACCCCTGCGGCGCACCTGGCTCGCGCACCCGGCCGGCGCGTTTTATTGGCGCACCATCGCGGGCACGGACCGGCTCTCCATGCACAGCTTCGGCATCGCCGTGGACCTGGACGCCAGGGCCTGCGACTACTGGCGCTGGGACCACCCCCGGGCCGGCGAGGCCGACACCGTGCCCTACGCCAACCACGTGCCCTGGGCCATCGTGGAGATATTCGAGCGCCACGGCTTCATCTGGGGCGGCAAGTGGCACCATTACGACACCATGCATTTCGAGTACCGTCCGGAACTGCTGCCGGAGGGCGGGGATTAAGGCCGAGCGGCCCGGTAGTGGGGGACTGCGAGTGGTTTTTCCGGGCGCTTCGGCACACCGGGAAGGTCGGTTCCCGGATCTCGGCTGGAGGAAGAGCGGTGCTGGAAGGGGCGAGGGGCCCAAAAAGCCCGAGAGCCCGCGACGCGGCTGCGTCGCGGGCGGACGAGCCGGAGATGGAGCAGGGGGAGCGGGCAAACGAACCGGGCGGCGATTGCCTGGGGGCGCGGAGCGGCGGCGGGACAATGGGATAGCGGGACAATGGGACAGCGGGAAGAGGGACAGCGGAGCAGGGGGACAGCGGGAAGAGGGGTAGGGCGGAACGGCGCAACAACAAAAAGGAATTCGCCTTCTGTCCGCGCCCTGACCGGCATAACCGGCAGTTTCCCGCCTTGTGGCCTGGGAACTCGCTTACCTTGGCGAATCCTTTTGGGGGCATCCTGCTGCCCGGTATGGGAGCAAAGTATTAACGGTGACTATCCTCCGTTGAGGTGCATCCGCATCGACTTTGCCTTCGATCCTAAAATAAGACTTCCGCCGCCACCGGTCAAGGAGAAAGCTCACTCCGAGCACAGTTCCTTGAGCGCGTCGGCCTGGGTTTCGTGGAGGTCGAAGATGGCGTTGAGCGTGACCACGCTGATGATCTTGCGCACGTAGGGGTGCACGTTGGTGATCGCCAGCCGCTTGCCCGCCTCGGTCAGGGCGTTCTTGATGCCGACCATGGCCCCGATGGTCATGGAGTCCATGAACCCGACGTCCTTGAGATTGATGAGCAATACGCTGAAGTCCTTGGTCTTCAATGTCCCGAGGGCCGCGTTCTTGAATTCGTCGCAGGTGGTGTAGTCGATGGAGTCGGCGTTGACGCGCAGCACCAGGCAGTTTCCGTGTTTCTGGGATTGGATGTCCATTGGATCGCTCCGAAAAGAGGTTTCCCGCATCGTATCGCAAGGCGTTGGGAAATGGAATCCCGTTATTATTTGAGAAGTAGCATTCGGCGCCTTGGGGCTCGACAAAAATTCTCGTCGCCGTGTAGAGTGACCGCATGAGCCCTCCGTCCTCTCCCGATCCCGGCCCGGCCCCGGCGGCCTCTCCGGAACCATCCCCGGGCAACTTCCGGGGCCGGATCCTCGTAGTCGACGACAACGAGACCAACCTGCTGGTCATCACCCGGCTGCTGCGCGTGCTCGGCTGCCCCATCGACGCGGCCGAGAACGGTGGGCAGGCCCTCGGGTTCTTTGCCGAACGCCGCTACGCGCTGGTCTTCATGGACCTGCAGATGCCGGTGCTCGACGGGGTCGCCGCCGTGGCGCGCATGCGCGCCATGGAGCGCAACCGTGGGAGCGACCCCGTGCCCATCGTGGCGCTTTCGGCCTTTGTGCCGGACTCGGAATTCGCCTCCCTGCGCGGGGCGGGTTTCGACGGCGCGCTGACCAAGCCGGTGAACCGCCAGGCCCTGCTGGAGGTGCTCGAGCAGTTCACCTCGCTCGAGCTGCCCGATGCTCCGGGGCGGGCGATCCCCCTTGCGGTCCGCCCACCTGGCCCGCTTGACGCCTCCCCCCGGGACGAGCATAAGACGGTGCCGCCCCGGGACGCCATCGAGGTCCATCCCGACCCGGAATTCATGGATCTGGCCCCGTGGGTGGTGTCCAAGCTCACCGAGCGGCTGGAACAGGCTCTCGGCCAAGTGAACCGGGGGGAATGGGACGAGGTGCGCCGCCTGGGCCACGATCTGCGGGGCGAGGGGGGGACCTTCGACCTCACGGGGCTGGGCGAGCTGGGCTGGGACCTGCGCAACGCCGCCCTGGAGCGGCGCGGCGCCGACGCCCTGCGCATCGCGCGCGAGGCAATCGACTATCTTGCAAGGGTGGTCTTCGTCTGATCCCTTGGGGGGACGGAGCGGACCGCCGCAGGGGGGCATCTTGAAAATCCTCATCGTGGACGACTCCGAAACCTCGCGCCTGCTGCTGGCCACCGTGCTCGGCAACGCGGGGTACTGCGACCTGGCCTTCGCCGAATCGGCGGCCGAGGCCTTCGATATCCTGGACGTGGGCAACCCGCACGCGGGCGAGCCCGACCTGGACCTCGTGCTCATGGACGTGCTCATGCCGGGCATGAACGGCGTCGAGGCCGCCTCGGTCATCAAGAGCAATCCGCTGCTGCGCGACGTGCCGATCATCATGGTCACGGTCAGCGACGACGAGGAGACCCTGGCCGCCGCCTTTCAGGCCGGCGCCGCGGACTACATCAAGAAGCCCGTGCGCAAGACCGAGCTGCGCGCGCGCGTGGCCTCGGCCCTGCGCCTGAAGGAGGAGACGGACGCGCGCAAGGCCCGCGAGCGCGAGCTCATGGACCTGGCGCGCCGCCTGGGCGAGGCCAACCGCAAGCTGGAGGAGCTCTCCAACCTCGACGGGCTCACCGGCGTGGCCAACCGCCGCTACTTCGACAAGCTCCTGCAGCGCGAATACCAGCGCGCCCTGCGCGAGGGCACGGAGATCGCCGTGCTCCTGGCGGACGTGGATTATTTCAAGGACTACAACGACACCTACGGCCACCTGCGCGGCGACGACTGCCTCAAGGAGGTGGCCGGGGCCATCACCCGCGCCGCGCTCAGGCCCGGCGACCAGGTGGCCCGCTTCGGCGGCGAGGAGTTCGTGGTCCTTTTGCCCGGCACGGGCTGGGAGGGCGCGCGCGAGGTGGCCGAGCGCATCCAGGAGAACGTGGCGGCCCTGGAGATCGAGCACGGAGCCTCGCGCATCGGGCCCATGCTGACCATCTCCCTCGGCATGATGAGCATCAAGGCCGACCGGAGCGTGACTCCCGAGTCCCTGGTGAACATGGCCGACTGCGCTCTGTACGACGCCAAGCGTAGCGGCCGCAACTGCGTGCGCACGGGCAACCGGGACCACTGCACCATGCAGGACGGCTGACCCGGCCGCGCCGGCACGCAAAAAGGAAGGGCCCCGCCGAGCGGGGCCCTTCCTTTTTGCGCAGGAAAGAACCGGGCCATGGCCCGGTTCCTCGACCCGAATCCGCCGTTGCGCTCAGCGCGCCGGTACTTGTTTGGTAGTGTAAGCCCGGCGACCTGCCAGCCCTGACGAGCGTTCCAGTCACCCCACATATAGGTCGGGCCGTTGGGCCGGGCAACCCCCGGAGCGTTATTTCGGGATGATAAATTGCGCCCGATTCGGCACCCGATTTGCCGCCTGATTTACCGCTTGGTCCCTAAATGGGGCAGCGGTCCTTGGGCAGGTGCACGGAGAAGCCGGGCACCCCGCCCGAGCGGCGCTGGCCCTCGTCGTAGGAGATCAGCCCGCCCACGGACTGCACCAGCCGGTAGGGCAGGGCCAGGTTGAGCCGGTCGCCGTCCTCGTCAAAGGGTAGGAAGAGCAGTTCCGGGTCCTCGACCGTAAGGTCGGAGCCGTGCACGCGGAAGGAAACCTCCACGTTGCGCGCGTCCTCGCCGGTGGCCACCTCGAGCACGTCGCCCGGGCGCATGCGCTCGCGGATGGCGTTGAACAGGGAGACGAAGACCTGGGTGAGCACCCCTTGGTCCGAGACCAGCGGGGCCACGCGCGGGTCGGCGTGCACGTCGGTGCGCAGCCCCTCGCGTTCGAAACGCGGGGCCGTCAGGCTCTGGCAGAAGGTCAGCACCGCGTTGACGTGGACCTCCTCGGCGCGCGTGGGCACCGGGCGCAGGTAGTTGCGGATCTTGTCCAGCACGCCCTCCAGCCGCTTGGCCTCCTCCAGGATGATGGCCGCCTCGGGCAGGTCCGGGTGGCGCTCGGCCAGCCGCCGCGCGAAGCCGCCCAGGGAGACCAGCGGATTGCGCATCTCGTGGGCCAGCTCGGCCGAGAGCGCGCCCAGGGCGTTGAGCTTTTCGCGCTGGACCATGACCCGGTCCAGGTAGGCGCGCCGGGTGACGTCCATGAGGATGCCCTCCACGCGGCGCCAGCGTTCGGGCAGGTGCACGTCGTTGCAGGGCATGGGCCGTGCCGCCAGGCGCACCAGGTAGCCCTTGGCGTGCTCGAAGTCGAATTCGATGTCCTGGGGCGGGGCGTCCCCGGCCCGGCACTGGGCAAAGGCCGCGCGCACGGCGTCGCGCTGCGGCTCGGGGATGCGTTCCAGGAACCAGCCCGGCGTGCCCACGGCCTCGGCGGGCTCGAACCCGAGCACGGCTTCGCAGGTGCGGTTGATGAACTCCAGGCAAAAGTCGCGGTCCAGGGCGAAGATGACGATGGGCAGGTTCTGGATGAGCTGAAAGTAGCGCGATTCGGCCGCGTCCACCTCCTGGGCCAGGGCGCGGCGCTCCAGGCAGTTGCGGATGTTCTTCTCCAGCACCTCGGGGTGCTCCACGGGCATGGTCACGAAGTCGCAGGCTCCGGCGCGGAAGGCGGCCAGGGCCTCGTCCAGGTCGCCGCTGGCCGAGAGCACGATGACCGAGGTGCCCGGGACCTCGCGGTGCACGGTGTCCATGAAGGCGGCCGCGCCGCGCGCGTCCGCGCCGGGATCGAGCAGGACCACGTCGGCCGGGTCGGCGCGGAAGGCGGCCAGGGCCTCCTCCAGGCCCGGTGCCCCGTCCACGGCGTAGCCCTGGCGCTCGAGCCGTTCGCGCAGCCCCTCGCGCGTGGCCGGGTCGGGCGCGACCACGAGCAGGCGGATGGCGCGCGGGCCGCTCATGGCTCGCCGGGGCGGGCTTGCTGGCGTTCCAGGGGCAGCACGAAGTAGAAGCAGTTGCCGCCCTCCCAGGGCTCGTAGCCCGCGTCCCCGCCGTGCAGGGCCACGATCCCGCGCACGAAGTAGAGCCCGTGGCCCGTGCCGTATTCGCCGTCCGTGTCGTGGCCGCGGTACTCGGGCTCGAAGAGCCGGGGCCGGTCCTCGGCCGGAATCAGCGGGCCGGTGGTCTGCACCTCCACGCGCATGCCGTCGCGGCCCGGGCCGAAGTAGTCCGGTTCCACGCGCCAGCGGTAGCGCACGGACTTTTCCGGCCGCCCGCCCACGCGCGTCTCGCGGGTGTACTTCACGGCGTTGGAGAAGAAGTTGGCCAGCACCTGGCTGACCAGGCCCACGTCCGCGGGCACGGAGCGCGGCGGATCGCCCTGGGGGCCGGAATCGCGGGCCACGCCGATGCCGCGCTCCTCGAAGCGCGAGACGAAGCGGTCCACCTGGGGCTGGATAATGCGCTCCCAGAGGTCGCAGTCCTGCTTGACGAGCACGTACTTGCCCTTTTCGAAGTGGCTGCTGCGCAGCAGGGTCTCCAGGAACAGGCTGGTTTGCTCGTAGTGGTTGTAGATCTCGTTGAACTGCTCCTCCAGCCGTTCGGCCACGTAGCCCAGCTTCATGGCGTAGGGCGAGAGGGCGGCCGCGGCGCTGGAGCCCGGACGCTCGTCGTCCATCTCCTCGCGCAGGGCGGTCAGGGCCTGGATCTTGCCGTCGAGCTGCTTGAAGAGCAGCTTGAAGTACATGTTCGGCACGATGACGTTGTGGCCGATGTCGCGCACCAGGTCGCGGATGAACTTGATGTGTTCCTTGTTCTTGAGAAAGAGCAGCTTGTTGCAGAGCTGGAAGCCGATGCGGTTGGCGAGCTTTTCGAAGAACAGGCGCCGGTGCGGGGTGAACTCCCCGTCCGCGTGCAGCTCCAGGATGCCGATGGTGTCGCCCGCGGGCCGGAAGGGCAGTTGCTCGGCCAGGTGCGGGTTGGCGCGGATGGACACCTGCAGGGCGCGGCCGGCGAGGTGCGAGCCCTGGCGCAGGGCCTCCGGATCGCCGGTCCAGGGCCCGGGCTGGGACGAGGGAAAGGCCGAGCAGCGCACGCGCTCGAAGCGCTGGTCCTCGCCCAGCAGGTAGAGGCAGGCCTGGACGCCGAAGCAGACCTTGGGCAGCAGCACGCAGATGGAATAGAAGTCGTCGATGGCCTCGAACTCCTGGGAGAGGTCGAAGAAGATGTTCAGCGCGCGGCGTTCTTCCTCGGTGAACTGGTAGCGGTCGAAGTCGTGCTGTTTCTCGGCGATGCGCCGTTCGAGTACGGAAAAACGGTCCGCCGCCCTGATTTCCAGCAGCAGTGGGGCCTGGGATGGTTTCCTGTGCTCGTGCATGGCGTTCCGGGGTGGTAGAAGAATTTGTAACGTTGCCACTATGCCCGAAAACCGTGGGCAACTCAATCTCCCGACAGGCCGGAATCGTCTTGCGCCCCGCCGCCGCCGGACCTAGCATGAGAGCGGAGGGACACATGGACTACGTCGGCGACATCATCCGCCCGCCCAGCGAGGCGGACAGCATCCTGCTGCAGGCCACGGTGGGCTGCTCGCACAACAAGTGCGCCTTCTGCGGGGCCTACCAAAGGGTGCGCTTCGCCATCAAGGACCGCGCCACCGTGTTCGCGGACATCGAATTCGCGGCACGGCACATGGGCGGCAACCGGCGGCTCTTCCTGTGCGACGGGGACGCCCTGGTCATGCCCCAGGCCCGGCTGGAGGAACTGCTCCTGCGCATCCGCGAGCGGCTGCCGCGCGTGGCGCGCGTGGCCTCCTACGCCAACGCCAAGGCCGTGGCCATGAAGACCGACGCCGAGCTGGCCCGGCTGCGCGAGCTGGGGGTGGGGCTCGTGTACATGGGGCTGGAGTCCGGCCACGCGCCCACGCTCGAGCGCATGAACAAGAAGGGCGATCCCGAATGCATCCTGGCCCAGGCCGCGCGGGTCCGCGCCGCCGGGATGCGGCTGAGCGTCACCGTGCTCCTGGGCGCGGGCGGCGTGGAGGATTCCCTGGCCCACGCCCGGGCCACGGGCGAGCTGCTCACGCGGATGCGGCCGGAGCAGACCGCGGCCCTGGCGCTCACGCCCATTCCGGGTACGCCCCTGGCGCGCTGGATCGACGAGGGCGCCTTCACCCTGCCCACGCCCGCCGGGCTGCTCGCCGAACTGGCCGAACTGCTGGAACACATCCACCTGGAGCGCGGCCTGTTCCTGGCCGACCACGCCTCCAACTACCTGCCCATGCGCCTGCGCCTGCCGCGCGACAAGGCGGCGGCCCTGGCGCACATCGCCCGGGCCCTGGACGGCCGCGTGGCCCTGAAACCCGAGTCCCTGCGCGGCCTTTGAACGTTCCCGTTCGTTTTCCAGCACGGGCTCCGCAACGGGGCCTTTCGTTCTATTTTGCCGAAATAACGAACGTTTTTATTCTTGCGGCCGGGCTGATATTGTGAAAAGAGGGACTATGATGTTACGATTTGGTTACAGCGAGGTGCGGGCATGAGCGGCCCGGCGCACGAAGACGACGCCCTTCAGGTCGGCTCGCGCCGGGACGGCGAGGTCCGCGAGATCGGCTCGCCTCGCCGTCCCGGCGAGGCCCGGCCCGACAAGCACCCCGCCCTGGACCCGCACGACGTGCCCCGCGCCTTTTTCGACGAGCGCGACCACGAGCTCATCCGTATCGTGGGCGACATCGCCGAGCGCAAGAACTACGCGGCCTACAAGCGGCTGCTCGCGCCCTACCTCCACCCCCACGGCATCAAGGAGATGGCCGCCCCGCAGGGGCTGCGCATCGCCTACGCCCTGGCCCACCTGCTCGGCACCCTGGAAAAGGGCTCGCCCCAGGAGCGGCTGCACGCCCTGAGCACCCTGCGCGACGAGGTGCTCTACACCTCCATGAGCCCGCTGCGCAAAAACACGGCGCGCATCCTCCTGGAGATGATGAAGGAGCTGCTGCGCAGCCAGGGCGACTACCAGCGCCAGCTGGAGCTGGCCCACGACTTCCGCGCCGTGGCCTCGGGCAACCCGCGCCTGGTGCGCGCCCAGCTCAAGGCCTACCACCTCGTGGAGATGCCCGAGGCCTGGAACCAGGTGGCCTTCGACGACCACGTGCACGACGCCAACACCAAGGGCCGCAAGTCGCCCACGCACCTGATCATGGACGCCTGGATCAAGGGCATCCGGCGGCTCACGGTGGTCTACTACAACTTCATCGCCCCGGAGGCCGCGCGCGAACTGCTGGAGGCCGCCGCGATCATGGACATCAAGGTGACCGTGGGCATCGAATACCTGGCCGCGCTGCGGGGCAAGCCGGTCAAGGTCATCTGGGTGCCGCGCGGGCTCACGGAAGTGGAGTCCTTCCAGCATTTCCTCGCGGAGCC
This sequence comes from Desulfovibrionaceae bacterium, assembly GCA_015709205.1. GTDB lineage: Bacteria > Desulfobacterota > Desulfovibrionia > Desulfovibrionales > Desulfovibrionaceae > JACCQO01. The sequence goes on along the minus strand of JACCQO010000004.1, from coordinate 141,588 downwards.
CGGGGTGCGCGCGCTCATGGACCAGGGGCGCGAGATATCCGCCTACATGGACCGCCACGTCATGCGCGTCTTCCAGGCCTTCAACGGACGCCACCTGGCCGCGGTGCGGGCGGCCTACGGCGTGGAGTTCGAACCCCTGGACGAAACCCGCTTCCGGGAGTTCGTGGGCCCGGGCCAGGCCTCCTTGCGCCACCTGGGCACCTACGTGTGCGAGCGGCTGCGGCCGCTGCTGGCCGCGCGCGTGGAGGAGCTCGCGACGCGGGATCCGGATTCGGACGAGGCGGCGCGTGCCGCCCGGCTGCTGGCGGACCTCGATGCGGACGCGGTCATGGAGGCTTGGCTGCGTCCGGCGGCCAACCCGGACCTGCCCGACCCCATGCGCCCCCCGAGCGCTCCGGCCGCGCCGGGTGTGCCGGACGCGCCGGATGCGTCGGATGCGCCCGCAACGTCCGCCGCGCTCTCCCCGGCCGAGGTCCCGGACCTGCTCTTCCTGCCGCCGGACGCGCTCATGCGCCGTCTGCGCGCCATCCATCCGCGCATGCGCATCACCCTGAACCTGTACGGCCTGACCACGGCCGACGTGCTGGAGATCCTCTACGACTGCCGTGGCATGGTCACGCACCTGGAGATCTTCAACCTCAAGGACCACATCCTGGGCCGCTGCCCGGACAACGACGCCATCCTGGAACTGCAGGCGGCCATCAATTCAAACAACGTGGTGCGCCTCAAGCGGCACATCGCGGGGATCATCCAGGAGCTGGAGGCCGCCGACGCCGAGGGCTGCGGGGGCGGCGGGGACTCCGGGGGCGGCGGGAACCGCGCAAGGCTGGAGGCGCGCGCCCGTTGCGACAAGCTCGTGGACATCCTCTTCGACATCCCGACCCTGCATTCCTTCTATACGGCCAAGCCGCTGCGCTCCTCCATCGGCACGGATTCCACGGGCCAGTCCGGGCGGCTGCACGGCATGGGGCTGGTGCTGCGGCCCTCGCTCTCCTGGCGCGCGCAGCGCACCCTGTCCGATCCCTCGTCCATGCACCGCGCCCTGCCCCTGTTCATGACCGCGTTCCGCCGCGTCACCCGGGTGCCGCGCGAATGCGCGTCCGCGTTCCCGGGGCTGCTGCTGCGCGCGGCGCGCTTTGTGCCCGGCCTGGGGCGGCTGACCTATCGCGGGCAGGAGGAGTGGGTGCTGCGCCGGGTGGAGCCCGCCGCGCCCGGCCGGGGCAACCTTTTCACCCTGGGCGGGGCGCGCCGGGAGGGCGCGTGCGCGCGGCCCAGGGACCACGAGGGCGCGTGGTCGCCGCGCTACCTCAAGACCGGGCTGAAGATCGGGCTGAAGGTCCTGCTCGGGTTCATTCCCGCGTTCCTGACCTTCCTGCTGACCAAGCAGTGGTGGCTGCTGGCCTACGGCGGGGCGCTGATCTGGTTCGCCATCACCGGCGTGCGCAACATCATCCAGGCGGTGCTCGGGTGCGGCGGGCTGCGGCGTCCGGCCCTGGTGCGCTGGAACAGCTACGTGAGCTGGAACCGGCTGGCGGATTCGCTGATGTACACGGGCATCTCCGTGCCGCTGCTGGATTATCTGGTCAAGACGCTCTTCATGGAAGACGTCCTGGGCATGACAGTGGGCACGCATCCCCTGGCCGTGTATTTGGGCATGGGGCTGGTCAACGGGGCCTACATCACCACGCACAACCTCTTCCGGGGGCTGCCGCGCTCCGCGGCCCTGGCCAACATATTTCGCTGTGTGCTCTCCGTGCCCCTGGCCGTGGGGTTCAACTACCTGGCCGGGCTGGCCCTGGTGGGCGTGGGCATGGCCGCGGGCGCGGCGGCGGCGGACGTGGTGCTCCAGAAGTGGGCGGCGATCATCTCCAAGCTGGCCTCGGACTGCGTGGCCGGGATCATCGAGGGCCTCGCCGACCGCGCCGCCTATCTGCGCCGTCGCGCCCTGGACTACGCCAACAAGCTCGAGCGCGTCTTCGACACCTACGCCCGGCTGGAGATGCTCTTTCCCCAGGAGGACGTGCTCTCCCTGCTGGAATCCTCGCACCAGATCACCCAGACGCTCAAGTACGAGCACCGCGACCTGCTGCGCATCATCATCGTCAACGCCCTGGATCTGATGTACTTCTGGATGTACCAGCCGCGCGCGCGCGACGTGTTCCGCCGCCGCTTCCGGGCCATGACCATGGAGGAGCGCAGGGCCCTGCTCCTGTCCCAGCACGTGCTGCGCCGCGAACGGGAGATCACCCAGCTCTTTCTGGACGGCCTGGTGGGCCGCAACTTCTCCAAGGCCTTGAGTTTTTACCTGGCGCACTACAACGAATACCTGGAGCGCGTCGAGGTGCTGGCCGACGCGGAGTAGGGCATTCGCCGCGCACGGGGGAGCCCCTTGCGTGGCGGCCTCCGGCGGGGGGCGTTGGCGGAGAACGGACTGTTGACGCCATGCCCGCGCGGCATGCACGCCGAAAAAAAGCGCCGCCCCCGTGAGGGGGCGGCGCTTTTGCGTTCGCCGGCCGTGCGCTCCGCCCGGGGCGGAGCTCGGTGGCCGCGCCTACGGATGGCAGCGGGACTTGGCGCAGCCGGTCAGGGCCTTCTTTGCGGCCTTGTCCAGCTTGGCGCCCTCGGCCTTGTGGCACATCAGGCAGGACTGCATCGTCTCCAACTTGGTGTCGTGCACGATGCGGTAGAAGGACTTCTCGGACTTGTCCTTTTTGTCGAACACGTCGTGGCAGCCCTTGGCGCTACACTTCTGGGGATTGCCCGCGGCGTCCAGCTTGTGGTGGCACTGCTTGCACTCGAGCTTGGCGTGGGCCGCATGCGGGTACATCACGACCTTGTTGGGGAAATAGGCCAGTTTCAGGGGGGCGGCCGGAGCGTCCATGGCCGAGGCCGGGGCCGATGCCAGCAGCATGCCGGCCAGCAACAGGGCGGCTGCGCACGCGGCGGCCGCGAAGGAACGGGAATACGCTTTCAAGGTGGACCTCCTTTGCAGCGGCCGTGGGAAGGCCGCTTTCCCTAGAATAAATACCATTGCGCGACGCAAGTCAACTCGACGCGTCCCGCTTTTGCGTGGGCATCAGGCCGTGCCCACGGTGACGCCGTCGGGCGTGACGGTCACGGTGGTCTTTTCCCAGGCCAGAAGGTTCTTGAGATACGGGTTGTTGGCGGTGTTGCCCAGTTGCTTGGCCTGGGCCAGCTTGCGCGCCAGGTCGTTGCGCAGGTGCACGTCCGCGTATTTTTCGCTCCACTCCTCGTCGGAGGAGAAGAACTCCTCGATGGCCTCCTTGTCCTCGTGCTCGCCGACCACGCGGACCATGCCGGAATCGTCCAGGGTCAGGGTCACGCCCTCGCCCAGGTCGATGCCTTTCTCCTCCAGGGCCGTACGCAGTTCCTCGGCAAAGGCAGTGGTCTTTTCGTCGGCGTCGGTCTGCACGTTGGCGGCCGAGACCTTGGCCGCGATGCTCGCGGTGAGTTGGTCGAGCTGGTCCTTGACCACGGAGAGGTCGGAGGACATGGAGCCGAGGCCCTGGGTGTCGTCCTCGTCCCAGAAGGAGGCGGCTCCCGAGCTCGAAGAGGAGGAGTCGTTCCACCAGATGTATTGGTTGGCCAGTTGCGCGTCGATTTTCATGGTCGCCTCCGGATCATGGGTTGGGGCATGGGTTGGGGGAGCGGCGCCGTCCGGGTCGCGCGGTGGGCAGGGTTTGCCGGGCGGTGCCGCCGCACGGGCATGGAGCAAGAACCCTGCCAGCGGCAGAGGTTCCCGGCCGGGCGCAGGGCCGGAAGGACCGGAAGAGGGCCGGAGCGGGCTCCGGCGCGGGGCGGGCGGAGTCAGTCCGTGGCGCGCAGGCTGAACACCGACGGCGCGGGCAGGGCGGCCTGGGTGGCGAACAGGGCCTCCTGCTCCCGGCGCACGGACAGGGTGGCCAGACCGGCGTTGATGGCCGCGACCATCCGCTCCGCGCCCGGGCGGCGGCGCAGGCACACGTACAGGGGATTGACCCGCAGGAGGCGGTCGTTGAAGCGCAGTTTCTCGCGCTGCGGGGCCAGGCGCGGGTCGTGGCGCATCAGGTGGGCGAAGACGTAGCGGTCCACCACGGCCAGGCGCACGCGGCCGTGCAGGAGCTTGAGCAGGTTCAGGGCGTCGTCGGGCGCGGCGTCCACGGAGAGCTCGCCGCGCGCGGCCATGGCGTCGAACGGCTCGGCGTTGACGTAGCCGGCCACCACGCCGATGGCCGTTCCGGTCAGGTCCGACAGGTCCGACCAGCGCACGGGCGCGTCCACGCGCTCGGCAAAGCCCAGGTCGCTGTAGCCCACGGGGCCGGTGAACAGAAAGTCCATGGCCCGCTCGAAGGAATGGTATTCGGGAAAGACGCCGTCCACCTCGCCCTGGCGGGCGAGGTGCAGGGCGCGCTGCCAGGGCAGGAAGCTCAGGATCGGCTCCAGTCCGGCGGCGAACATGGCCCGGCGCAGGATCGTCGCGGTGATGCCCTGGCCTTCCAGGTCCGGCCCGGTGTAGGGCGGCCAGTAGAGGCTGGCCAGACGGATGCGCCGCAGTTCCTGGGCGCGCGCCACGCCGTCCCGGCCGAACAGGACGGCCAGGGGCCAGAGGGCGGCCAGGGCCAGGGCCGTGCGTCTGTGCATCGCGTTCCTCCGGGCCGGGCGGAACCGGGCCCGGGCGGGGGCCGTGGGGGCCGGGTCAGGCCTCGGGATGCAGGGTGTAGCTGTCGCCCTCGCGGGAGACCATGCCGCTGGCGACCATCCGGTCGAGGGCCGCGCGGAAGTCGTCCATCTCGCCCCGGAGCACCTTGGCGGCTTCGGTTTCGATGTAGTCGTTGGGCAGGGTGTCGGCCTTGCCCCGGCGGAACAGGGCCCTGACGTAGCTGGTATAGAATTCCTGGGTGCGGGCCATGGCGACTCCGTTGTGCGCTTTATGGTCTTGGAAGGAATGCCTCGACGCGGGAGGATACCGTTTCCAGCGCACAAAGTGAAGGCCGGAAGGGGACTTTGCCCGAACTGCGTGCGCCCGGGGCGCGCGGCGTCGGGGTCAGGCCCGGGGCGCGCGGCGTCGGGGTCAGGCCCGGGGCGCGGGCTCGACCGAACCGTTGCGGCGCACCACCAGACCCTGGCCCAGCAGGCCGCCGCGCAGTTCCACGCCCGGCGGCACGCGCTCCCCGCCCAGGACCACGGCGTCGGCCACGCACGCGCCGCTGCCCACCTCGCAGCCCGGGGCCAGGGCCACGTGGGGGCCGACGCAGGCCCCCGCGGCCACCACGCAGCCGTCGCCCAGGACGGCGGGGCCTTGGATGCGCGCGGACCGGGCGATGGAGCAGTCCCGGCCCTGGCGCACGCCGTCTTCGTCCGCGGCCGGAGGGAGCCGGAGAAAGGGCAGGCCGCCGTCCAGGGCGGCGCGGTTGGCGCGCCACAGGGTTTCCAGGTCGTCCAGGACCGGAGTGGCCGCGGCCGAGGGATAGGAGGCGGTGCGGAAGTGTTCGTATTCGCAGGCGCGGTCGCGGAATCCGGCGACGAGTTCGTCGCAGGAGCGGCTGCCCTGCGGCAGGTGGTGTTCCAGGAGGCTCTTGCGCATGCACAGGGCCGCGTGGCGGTGTTCCGGATAGGCCTGGGGGCCGGAGGGTGGGCGCAGGTCCGCAAGCCAAGTCAGGGACGCGCGTTTTTCCGCATGCTCGCGGATCATGCCCGGCAGGTCCGCGCCCGGCAGGGCCAGGCGCGGAAAGAGCAGGAACTCCGCGTCCAGGTGCGGGGCGATCTTGACGAGGCTTTCGCCCAGCCCCGCGAAGGACGGCTGCGCAACGACCTTTGCGCGGACGCCCCAGCGGTTGCCCGTGCCCACGGCCGCGCCGATCTGGTCCGCAAAGCGGTCCGCGATCAGCAGCACGCGGCGCAGGCCGAAGGCCCCCAAGCGGTCCAGCAGGTGGAAGAGGGCCTCCCTGCCGCCCACGGGCAGAAGGGCGTAGGGCATGAGCTCCCCCAGCCCCGGAACGGGCGCGCGGTGGTTGCTGCAGAAAACGACGACCTGGAAGGACATTGCGGCTCCGTTTTCTCCGCGCCGGGCGATTCCCCCCGGCGCTGTGGGAAAAACTTGCCCCGAGCATAGCCGCGCATCCCGGCGCGGGTACATTATAGATTTTTTCACTGGAATTTGCATAACAAATTGAATTTGTTCGAACGGTGGCCGACGGCAGAGACGGAAGACGGGGGCTGAGGAAAGCCGGGGGAGCGGCTGTGGCAGGGAGCGGAGCGGGGAGCGCCCACCGGCGGCGCCGGGCGTGGTTCAGTCGTCCGCTTCGGCCGCCGGGAGCGACTGGGCCGCGGGCAGTTCGAAGAGGAACATGCTGCCGCCGCCCGGGGCGGGCTCGGCCCAGATGCGCCCGCCGTAGTGGGCCACGATGTTCCGGGAGATGGCCAGACCCAGGCCGGTGCCCTTGGGCTTGTTCTCGATCTGGTCGCCCTTGGCGGCCTGATGGAACTTGTCGAAGATCTTCTGCCATTCGCCCTCGGGCACGCCCACGCCCGTGTCGCGCACGCCCATGCGCACCATGTCGCCGCGCGCCTCGGCAAGGAGGCGCACCTCGCCGCGAAGCGTAAACTTGGCGGCGTTGGAGAGCAGGTTGACGAGCACCTGGTGGAGCCGGTCCGGGTCGGCCATGACCGGCGGCAGGTTGTCGGGCAGGTCCGTGGCGAAGGCCACTTCCGGGGTCTCGGCCAGAAAGCCCTGGGCCGTGCGCGCGGTCTCCAGCAGGAAGGCGCGCGTGTCCAGGAGCACGTCGCGCCACTGGGCCCTGCCCTCCTCGATGCGCGAGAGGTCGAGCACGTCGTTGACCATGACCGTGAGCCGTTCGCTCTCCTTCTCGATGATTTCCAGGTTGGTCTCGATGCGTTCGATCTTGCGCCGGGTCTTGTCGTCGCAGGCGTTCAGGGCGGCGCAGACCGTGCGGTAGTCCTTGTGGATGAGCTTGGAGAACCCGCGCACCGAGGTCAGCGGCGTGCGCAGTTCGTGGGAGACCGAGGAAAGGAACGCGGACTTCATGCGGTCCAGCTCGCGCAGGCGGGTGTTGGCCCGGGCCAGCTCGGCGGCCTTGAGCGAGAGCTGGCGGTTGATCTCCTCGAGCTGGCGGGCGTTGTCGTCCTTGGCCATGGCCGCCAGCCGCAGGTCCGTGGACATGGCGTTGAAGGCCTCGGTCATCTGGCCGATCTCGTCGTCGCCCTCGGCCTTGACCGTGCGGCCCACGTCGCCCTCGCCCACGCTGCGCATGGCCTCGGCCAGCCGCCGCACCGGGCGGATCATGGAATGGTCCAGCAGGGAATTGAGCAGCAGGGACATGCACAGGAGCAGCCCGGTGATGGAGGAGAAGAAGAGCACCAGGGTCATGCGGCTCTCCTCCTCGATGCCGCTCAGGTCGTAGTAGACGTCGATGTAGCCCACGTGCGTGCCCATCACTTCGATCTTGTTGGAATAATGGGCAAGCGTCCGCCCCGGTGTCAGGGTGTGCTCAAAGGTCGCGTTCCTGTCCAGCACGGCGCGCTCCTCCGGGGGCAGGGGCGGCTGCAGGGTGGGGTCCGTGGCCAGGACCATGCGGCCCTCGCCGTCGTAGATCGTGGCCGCGCACACGCCCTTGAAGCGCATCATTTCGTCCAGGGATTGGCGCAGGGCCAGCCGCTTGGCCGAGAACATCTCGTTGGCCAGGTCGCTCTCGTGCTGGCGGAAGACGTTCTCCAGGATGGCCCGGGCTTCTTCGAAGCGGGCCTGGCGGCGGTTGGACTCGAAGGTGTAGAGGAGCATGCCCGCGGCCAACCCGGCGAGGATGCAGGTGAAGAGGATCGCCAGGTTGATCTTGACGCGGAGGGTGGCTTGCATGGGGCTGCGGCGTCAGCGGACGGGATCGATACGTTTGTAGAACCGTTCCTCGCCGTTGCGGATTTCCATGATCACGGCGCTCTTGATGGGGTCGCCGTTCTGGTTGAAGGAGATCCGGCCGGTTACGCCCGTGAAGTCGCGCGTGGTCGCCAGGGCGTCGCGCAGGGCGGCGTGCTCCTCGGTGCCCGCGCGGCGCAGGGCGTCGGCGATCAGGTACGCCGCGTCGTAGGACAGGGCGAAGGAGGCGTCCAGCGGGCCCTGGGAGGCGTAGCGGCGCACCAGCTCGCGTGTGATCTGGTCCGTGGCTTCCTTGGACCAGTGCGTGCAGTAGTAGCCCCGCTTGAGGCGGTTTCCGCCCTTCTGGAAGAAGATGGGGACGTCCCATCCGTCGCCGCCCAGGGGCAGGCAGGAGGCCTTGGCCTGGGCCAGGTCGGTTACGATCAGCCCCGCCTCGTCGTGGCCCGAGAGGAAGCAGACGTCCGCGTCCGAGGCGCGGGCCTGCGCGGCCAGGGGGGTGAAGTCGGTGCGCCGTGTCTTGTAGTCCAGTTCGCCGAGCACCTTGCCGCCGTGCCCGGCGAAGGCGGATCGGAATTCGCCGGACAGGCCGATGCTGAAGTCGCTGGCCACGTCGGTGAAGAGCAGGGCCGTGGCGGCGTGCAGTTCGCGCCGGGCGAAGTCGGCCATGACGCGGCCCTGGAAACGGTCCGTGAAGCAGGCGCGGAAGATGTGGTCGCCGACCTCGGTCACGTTCGGATTGGTGGCGATGGTCGCGAGCATGGGCACCTTGGCGTCCTGGGCCACGCGGGCCACGGCCAGCGCGTGGGAGCTCCAGGACGGGCCGAGAATGGCGGCCACCCCCGCGGCCACGGCCTTGCGCGCGGCGACCATGGAGCCGATGGGCGTGCTCTGGTTGTCGAACAGCTCCAGGACCAGCGGGCGGCCCAGCACGCCGCCGCGTTTGTTGATCTCGTTGATCGCGGCGCGCAGTCCGTTTGTGGCTCCGGCGTTGGCGGAGGTGGCTACGCCGGTGAGGGCGAAGATGCCCGCGAGGTGGATGGGCTCGCCGGAAGGGGCGGAAGGCGCGGAGGCGGGCGGGGAGGTCGGCGCGATGCCGGGGGTGGTGGAGGAACCGGTCGTGGAGGCCTCGGCGGCGGCCCCGGCGGGGGGGGCGGCACGCAAGGCGGCGGGCCAGACGAGCAGGAGCAGGAGCAGGATCGCGGCCCAGGCCGCTGCCGGTGCGCCCGATTCGGGGGAACGTCGGCCCCTTGCCACGGCATGCCGCCGCGAACCATGCGGCCGTTCGCTCAGGGGCGCTTTCCTCCCGTGTCCGTTCATTCGTTCCCTCGTCCCGCGGCCTTACCGAATGTCCATGCCGGGACCGCCTTGGCGCCCCCGCGCAAAGGCTCCGCCTCCGCATGCCGGCGCGCAAGCACTCCGGAGGTCTGCTGTCGAAATCCGTGTTCAGGCCGCCGGGTGCGCCCCGGCCCGATCGCGTTCCGGCCGCCGGTGGCATTCTGGGGTATTGGGCCGGACGTATCCGGCCGCGAGGACCAGCGGTTTTCTGCTCCCGCCGTGGGCGGCATGCCGGGCGCTTCCGCGGGCGGCCGTGGTCTGCGGTATTTCCCCCCTGGCCCGGGCGCGGGCGGTGCGGGCCGGGCACGCAGCGCGTGCCGCGAATGATGAAATCTTGAACCAACTCCAGAAGTCTGTCAACGCCGTGACGCCATTTCGGGTGCTTGTCACGCGGCGCCCGCGTTCAGGAACACGGGGTGGAGGGACGCGGCTTCAGGTCCATGAGCGGCCCGCACCCGGCGCCGCATGCCCGCTGTGCGCGACGGTCGCCGCGGCCGTGGCCGCGGGCCGACGGGAGGGGACTGCGAACTCCGCCGCGCGCGCAGGGCGCGCACGAGAAAGGGCCGGGATGGCCCGGCCCTTTTCGACGTCGTCCGCAGGCGGCCGACCGCTCATTGGCACACGAGGTGCTCCTTGAACAGGGCCAGCCGGAAGTCGCAGGCCTTGACCTCGGCGCAGCTCAAGGTCGGGAGCACTATGCTCGTGCTCACGGCGTTCCGCTCCCTGTTCACATGGGTCACCGTGCAGATGGCGGTGAAGGTCGAGAGCGATTCCCATTTGGGCGTGTCGCACTCCTTGCGATAGTCGCCGACGGGGATATCCCGACCGCACTGCAGGGCGGGGTTGTCTTCCGCCCGCGCATTCGGGGCGTCCAGGGCCGACCCCGCCAGGGCCGCCACGGCGGCGAGCACCAGCGGCATCAGTAGACGTTTCATGGTTTTTCCTTGCCTTTCGGCGGGATGCGTCCCTGGGCGGTTCGGCCGCCGCCTTGTTGCCGTTGACGCCGTTTCGCCCCCGCAAGCAGCGGGACGAACGGCGCGGGGCGGGCCCATGGCCCGCCCCGGTGCCCCTAATCGTCGCAGTCCAGTTGGTGCTCTCCGGTGGAGGGGTTGCGCTTCAAGGCCAGCTTGAAGTTGCACGTCTGGACCTTCCGGCAACCGATGCTGGCCGTGAAGGCCTTGCTCGCCGACCCGCCGTTGGGCATCCGTTCGGAGTAGTGGCAGTTGGCGGTGAGGGTGTCCTTGTCCGACCAGCCGATGTTGCGGCAACTGGAGCGGTAGCGGCCTTCGGGGATGGTCACGCCGCAGCTCTGGGTGGGCAGGGAGGCGGCCTCCGCGCTGGCGGCCAGGATAAGGAAGGCCGCAGCGACGATCACGTTCAGAAACCTCTTCATTACGATCTCCTTGGATTGCGTGGCGAGGGTTCGCGAGGACTATTCCTTCACGAAGTGCGACCCGCCGCGGTAGTAGTCCCGGCCCGGGGTCCCCGAGCCGCCGATGCGTTCGTTGATCACGTCCACGCCCTCGGTCTTGAAGCCGCCGAGGCCGGTGTTCATCTGTTGGATCTCCAGGTTGCCCGAACTGATGGCGAACTCGCGCCACATGGCCTGCTCCGACTCCGTGAGCACGTGGTCGGGATCGGGCACGTCGCCGGTCAGCGCGATTTGCGCGGCCAGGAACTTGGCCTCCACGTCCAGCAGGCCGGTGCGGTCCTTGCCAGACTTGCAGTTCCACATGGCCGTGTCGCCGATCATGTGCGTGAGCACGGCCAGCCGCGAGACGAGCTTGGTGTGCTCGTGTCCCTGGGTCATGAAGGCGTCGCTGACCCATATGCCGCGGATCTGCTCCGTCAGCTTGCGCACGAGCGGCGCCTTGGGATGGAGCGGATTGGCCTGCAGCCACTGGTCCACGCGGCCGCCCATGGGCGAGCCCGGCGTGGTGTCGCCCAGGAGCTTCTCCATGGCCTTGGCGTTGGTCTCGCGCACGTTGCCCCAGCCGCCGATCAGGTCCAAGGAACTGGGCAGCGGGCCCAGGCCGCTCACCGCGCCCCGATTGACCCCGAAGTTGAAGGCCAGCACGTTGGGCCGGACCTGGACCTGCTGCACCTGCCCGAGCGCATCGCGCACCTGCAGGGTCACGGGATGGTTGGCCGGGTCGGAGAGCTGCTCCCAGACCGCGCGCTGCTCCTGCCATTGCCGCTTTTCGTTGGAGTGCTTGGAATTGATCAGGTCCCGCGCGTCGTCCGGCGTGAGCAGGGAGATGGAGGAGACGTCCAGGTCCACGGTCTGCCCGCCAAGGGCCTGGGCGAGCAGGGCGGGGTGCTCGAGCAGCACGGCCTGCAGGGATTCCTTGGCGCGGTCCAGGTTGGCCTGGTGCCGGGTCACGGGGTTGGGGATGCCGAAGGCCGAGTGCACGCCGTGGCGCAGGGCGGAGAAGAGCACCTGGCCCCCGTCGTCGGTCAGGCGGGTGCGGCACAGGTTCACGGTGTGGTGCGCCTCGTCGTAGGTGGAGCAGGACACGCCGTGGCCGTTGTAGGCGTTGGTGAAGATGTTCCCGAGTTGTCCGGCGGGGCGGATCTCGCTGCCGAAGCGGTGGGGCGCGCCGTCGCCGCCCACGAAGTGCAGTTCCTTCTGCACCGTGTTCCACGGCTGGCCGTTGATCCGCTCCAGGTGCGCCTCGGACAGGCGGCCGGAGAGCGTGTCCGTGGCCAGGCCGTTGGCCTGGAAGACAGTCTTGAGCCGCGCGTTGAGCGCCTTGGGGAACTCCTTGACCCGGCCCGTCATGTCCCCCTCCTGGACGCCCGGCTGGGCGAGGAGCTGGTCCTGCTGCCGTTCGAGCACCAGGGCGGCGCGCAGGTCCTGCAGCGCGGTCAGGCGCGGGTCCGGCGGAGGCAGCAGGGGCGCGTCCAGTCCGTCGTGCGGGGGGGGCGCCTGCTGCTGGAGGTCATGGATTTCCTGGTCCAGGACGTCCAGGGCGGAATCGTACCAGAGCGCGCGCGCCTGGACCACGGCGGTCGTGGACGTGGGCACGGAGTCGCCGATGACGGTCAGATGGTTGAGCTTGCGGCCCAGTTCGGCGACCTGGCCGTCGATCTCCTGCTGCATGGCCTGGCGGACGGGTCCCTGCGGGCCGCCGCCGTCCAGCTGGCCCCTGATGGTCTGGAGGTCGAGGATGTGCTGGTTGGCCCGCGCCCTGAAATCCTGCATTTCCTGGCCGCTCACCGGGCATTCCGAGAGCAGGTCCAGGGTCTCGCCCAGCTTGGTGATGCAGCTGTCCATGGCCCGGGCCTGGGGGCGGTTGGTGATCGCGACCTGGTCGATGGCCGGGCCGAGCACGTTCTCCAGGCTGTGGGGCTTGCCCACGGCCGTCGGGAGTCCCGCCAGATGCGGAAAGCGGGCCTGGAACTCGCGCCCCTTGGTCGCGTAGAACCGCAGGACGGCGTCGCCGACGATCTGGCGGATGTCGTTTCGGCTCATGCGATTGCGCGAAAAGCCGGGGTCGTCGCGGACCATCCGCATCGCCAGCATGTTCAGCTCGGCCCGTTCGCCCCCGGTCAGGGTGGTCGCCAGTGTCTGGTGCGTCGTCTGCTGGAAGATCGTGTTGATCTCCGTATTCAGGATGCCCGTGGCGCGCTCCGCGTTGGCGCCGCGTAGGACGTCGGCCAGCATGTCGGCCGTGGCGATGGCCGTCTTTATCGCGGACGTGGAAAGGGGCTTGCCGGTGTGGAAGTCGCCGGGCAGGCCTCCGAGGGAGAGGCGGGCGACGCGGGTGCCGTAGGAGCGTTGCAGCGCCTGGGCGAAGGAACGGATGGCCGCGCGGTTGTCGATGCGCGTCTGGCCGGTGTAGCCGCCGCGAAACCAGGCCACGACCTTTTCCTTGAAAGACGTGGTGCCTTTTTGCACCGTGCCCGCGCCGTTGTTGACGAGCAGCCGGTCGCCGCCCGTGCGGGCGATCTCCCGGAAGCCGTGCAGATTGACGGGAGGAGTCATGTGTGCCTCCATGGCGGGGCCGCGTGTATTCCCTCGGCCCCTGCGTTGTGGTCGTGGCGGAAACTACACGCGCATCCCCGGGGCCACGGGGCCGTCGGCCTCGCCCGTCGTGGGCGCGGCGCCGCCTCCGTCCGCAAGCTTTCCGGACCAGTAGTCGGAGAGGTCCACGAACTGCTGCAGCAGGGCCTCGAAATCCGCCTGTTCCATGTCCGCGCGCACCTGGTGGTGGAGCATGACCACGTTCGCGCCGGGCTCCAGCGCAAGGGTGGCGCCGCCCGTGCCGGACCAGAAGAGGTTGGCCTCCATGAGCAGGGCCAGCGCCCGTTCGCGTCCTTCCACGGGCAGGCTGCCCAGGGCGGCGAAGAGCACCAGGTTGGACGAACGCTCGTCGAAATGGATGTTCACGATCTGTTCGTCGAAGCCCAGGGTGCACAACCCGGTCTCGTCCAGAGCCAGGTCGTCCATGCCCACGCTTTTCCCGAACTCCCTCAACAGGGATGCGACATGTTGTGCTGACATCTTTTCTCTCCTTGGGCCACGTTCGCGTCCAACGGTGGCGGCGGTGAATGTGGGGGGCGCCCGGCCCGGCTACTCCAGGCGGATCCTGCCCAGGGGCTGCACGGTGATCTCCGGGGTCAGTTCCTGGTAGGAGAGCACCGGCATCTCCGGGATTTCCAGTTCGATGAGCTTCTTCACGTAGCGACGTATGTCCATGGAGGTCAGCAGGGCGGGCAGGCGGGACTGGTCCCGCGTATCGCCGAGCTCCTCCTTCACGGCCTTGACGAACTTGTGCGAGGTGTTCGGGTCCAGGGCCAGGTAGGAGCCGGACGAGGTCTGGCGGATGGCCTTGCGCACGGTCTCCTCGGCGTCGGGCTCCAGGAGGTAGACGGCCAGGATGTTCTGCCCGCCGCTGTAGCGGTAGCTGATGGAGCGCTTCAGGGAGATGCGCACGTACTCCGTGAGCAGCACCGGGTCCTTTTCCTTCTGGCCCCAGTCGATGAGCGTCTCCATGATGTTGCGCAGGTCGCGGATGGAGATCTCCTCCTGGACCATGCGCTGGAGCACCTCGGCGATCTTCTGCAGCGGCATGACGCGCTGCACCTCCTTGACCAGTTCGGGATAGCCCGCCTCCATCTGGTCCAGCAGGTAGCGCGTCTCCTGCAGGCCGATGAAGGTGTCCGCGTGCTTCTTGAGCACGAAGGAGAGGTGGTAGGTGAGGATCTGGGCGGATTCCATGAAGGGCACCGAGGCGCGCTTCAACTGGTCGCGGTAGCTCTCGTCCACCCAGATGGTCGGAATCTTGGGCAGGAAGTCCTCGCCCGTCTCGTAGCGCACGCCGAGCACGTCCAGGTTGGCGGGCTTGTCGCGCACGATGAGCTTGCCGGGCAGGATGCGGCCCTGGGACATGGGGATCTCCTGGAGCAGGATCACGTACTGCCCGCCGGAGACCGATTCGTTGAAGCGCAGGTGGATGCCCGGGAAGGGCACGCCCAGGTCCAGGTACAGGGCCCGGCGCACCTTGATCAGCTCGTCGTTGAGCTCGTCGTAGCGGATGGCCTTTTGCACGTCCTGGGCCACGTCGATGAGCAGGGGCACGGTGATGGAGAACTCGTCGCCCTCCTTGCGCTTCTTGGGCGTGGCCTTCTGTCCGGCCGGGGCCATGGCCGGGGCGTCGTCGGCCTCGGCGCGCTGCGGGCGCTTGCTCAGGCGGAAGAGCACGTAGCCCACGCCGCCGACCACGGTGGCGAGCATCAGGAACTGCGGCTTGGGAAAGCCCGGGATCAGCGCGAAGAGGAAGAGCAGCACGCCCGCGATGGCCAGGGCCTTGGGCTGGGCCAGGATCTGCTGGCCGATCTCGCTGCCCAGGTTGGGCGCGTTTTCGCCCGAGACGCGCGTGACCACGATGCCCGCGGTGATGGAGATGAGCAGGGCCGGGATCTGGGAGACCAGGCCGTCGCCGATGGTCAGGATGGCGTACTTCTGCAGGGCGTCGGCCACGGGCATGCCGCGCTGCAGCGTGCCGATGGCCACGCCGCCGAGCACGTTGACCGCGGTGATGATCAGCCCGGCCACGGCGTCGCCCTTGACGAACTTCATGGCCCCGTCCATGGCCCCGTAGAGCTGCGACTCCATCTGCACGCGCTCGCGGCGCTCCTTGGCCTGGTCCATGTCGATGACGCCCGCGCGCAGGTCCGCGTCGATGGACATCTGCTTGCCGGGCATGGCGTCCAGGGTGAAGCGCGCGCCGACCTCGGCCACGCGCTCGGAGCCCTTGGCGATGACCATGAACTGCACGATGGTCAGGATCAGGAAGATGACGCCGCCGACGACCAGGTTGCCCGCGACCACGAAGTTGCCGAAGGTGTAGATGATCGCGCCCGCGTTGGCCTTGAGCAGGATCAGCCGCGTGGTGGTGATGTTCAGGGACAGGCGGAAGAGCGTGGTGAAGAGCAGCAGGGTGGGGAAGACCGAGAGCTCCAGCGCCGAGGCGATGTACATGGAGAGCATCATCAGGATCACGGCGATGGACAGGTTCGTGGCGATGAGCCCGTCCACGAGCACCGTGGGCAGCGGCAGGATCATCAGGGCGATGATCGCCACCAGCAGTCCGGCCAGGATGATGTCGTTGTAGCGCGTGCCGCGCTGGATGAGGTCTTGGATGCGCCCCAGGTCAGCCATTGTCGTGCTCCCGTCGGAAGGTGAGGAAGGCCGCCGCGGCCGCGCGCGACTCGTCGGAACGGTCGAGCGCGAGCAATGCGCGCGAGCGCACCAGGTGCATGGTCCAGTTTTCCGGGGCCTTGGGCGCAATGGCCAGGGCCTTCTGGGCCGCGGCCAAGGCCTCTTCGGCGCGCCCCGCGCGCAGATGCACGTAGGCCAGGCTGCGCTCGGTGTGCGCGTCGCCGGGGTCGATGGCCTCCAGGCCCTCGAACAGGGCCAGGGCCTTCTCGTCCTTGCCGTTTCTCAGGTAGACGTAGCCCATTACCTGGAGCACGTCGCGTTCGTCCCTGGTCAGTTCCATGTTCGTGTCCGGTTTCCTGCTCGCGCGTCGTCGTCCTTGCGTCCGTTCGTGGCCCGCCGCGGGCTAGCCCACGGAACCTTCCATCACCTGGGCGGCCCGGTCCAGGCCGTCCACCAGCCCCTGCAGCCGGGCCGCCTCGGCCTCGGCGTCGGGCAGGAGCATCTCCAGCAGCCTGGTCAGCAGTTCGATGAGCTCCTCCAGCCGCGCGGTGTCGCCGCCGAGCACGGCCCGGGTCGCGTCCGCGGTCTCGGGATAGAGCAGGGCGAGCTGCTCCATCTCGGCGCGCATCTCCTGCAGCGGCGAGGGCCGCGTGGCCGAGAGGTCGGCCATGGCCCCGTTCAGGCTGTTCATGAAGGCGTCCCACTCGGCGCGCACGAACACGCCGTCCGAGCCGATGCCCGAGACGTCCGACCCGCCGCGGTCGAAGGGGTCGGGCACGATGCCCGTCTCCACGTAGGTCGCGCGGAAGTCGTTCCAGAAGGCCATCTCCCCGGGCGTGAAGGATTCCACCATGTTCGTCGAGCCGTACGGGCCGGGGCGGTGGCTCTCCATGATCCCGGCCATCTTCTCCATGTCTGCGAGCATGGCCGTGTGCAGGACCACGGGCGGGTTGGCGCGCTCGGTGCGCGCGGCCTCGGCCAGGGCGGCGCGGAAACCCGCGACCTCGTCACCCGTGAGCCGGTGGCCGTAGTCGTAGCTGACGCGGCCCGAATCCATGTGGTCGCGCTTGAAGTCGCCGAAGAACTGCTCGCTCACGCCCAGCCGCTCGTAGTTGTTCGCGATGTAGTTTTCCAGTCCCGAGGCCTGCACGAACCAGGGCTCGTTCCGGAAGGCGTCGAGCACGCGGTTCATCTGCTGCAACTCGCTCATGGTTTCCACGTAGCGGTCGGCCTGCACCGTGGCCAGGGGGCTGGCCTCGCGCATCTGCTCCATGGTGCCCAGGAGCGATTCGCGGAAGGCGTCCCATTCCGAGCGCACGAACACGCCGTCCGAGCCGATGCCCAGGCTGTCCATGTTCCCCCGGTTCATGGGGTCGTCCACGATGCCCGTGAGCACGTAGTTGGCGCGGAAGTCGTTCCAGAAGGCCATCTCCTCGGGCGTGAAGGACTGCACGCTGTCCGGTCCGCCGAATTCTGCGGGCTTGTGGCGCTCCAGGATCTCGGCCATCTGCTGCATGTCCGCGAGCATCCGCACCTGGATGTCCGGCGGCGGCGAGGTGCGCAGGGACTCCCGCGCCTCCCGGACCGCGGCGTGGAACGCGCCGGCCTCGAAGGCGTCCAGGTTCGCGCCGAAGTCGAAGGGCACCAGCCCCGTGTCCACGTACTGCGCCTTGAAGGCGTCCACGAAGCCGGGCGCGAGGCCCATGCGCGGGCCCTCCATGGCTGCGAACTGTTCCAGGCTCATGTTCCGCTGCCACCAGGGCCGCATTTCGTAGCTCGAAAGCAGCGCATCCATCTTCTGCAGGTCGCCCAGGGCGGCCACGTAGGTCTCGGCCGAGGGCCGGGGCGCGGACTCGGCCGCGATGGCCGCGCGCACGTCCTGCATGGCCGAACCCAGGGAGAGCACGAAGGCCGACCACTCGCTGCGCACGAACACGCCGTCCGTGCCGATGCCCATCTGCGGGGCCCAGGGCAGGCTCATGGGATCGGCAACCAGCCCGGTGTCCACGTAGGCGGCGCGGAAGTCGTTCCAGAAGGCCATCTCCTCGGGCGTGAAGGATTCGATCATGTTGCCGGTGCCGCCCGGTCCGGGCATGTGCCGGGCCATGATCTCCATCATGTGCTCCATGTCCGTGAGCATGGCCTCGTGCAGCTCGCGGGGCGGGGCGGCGCGCATCGCGTCCAGGGCCCGGCCCACGGAATCCAGGAGCCGGTCCGCGTCGCGGCGCGAGATGCGGCTGCCCGGGTCGAAGTCCACCAGCCCCGTGTCCACGTAGTCGCGGGTGAAGTTCTCCACGAAGTCCGGCGTCACGCCGTATTCCGTCGCGTGGGCCTTGGCGTAGGTCTCGAAGCCCATGGCGCGCTCGAAGTGGGAGGCGTTCCGGAAGTCCGCGAGCAGGGACTGCATGGTCGCGAGGTCGGCGACTTGGCTGTTGTACTCCATGAGCCCCATTTCCGAGGGCAGGGCGGCGCGGGCCTGGGCCAGGGCGCCGCCCAGGCTGTCCATGAAGCCCTCCCACTCGAACCGGGTGAACACGCCGTCCGCGCCCACGCCGCGCACGTCGTTGGTCCCCCTGTTGAAGGGGTCCTCGACAATGCCCGTGAGCACGTAGCGCTCGCGGAAGTCGGTCCAGAAGGCCATTTCCCGCTCGTTGAAGGCCTCCACGCCCCAGCGGCCGGGCTCGTGGTTGTTCATGATCTCCTGCATGCGCTCCATGTCGCGCACCATCTGCGAGCGCGCGGAAGGCGGCGGCGAGGAGGCGAGCAGGTCGGCGGTGAAGGCCAGCGAGGCGCGCATGCCCTCGATGTCGCCGCGTTCGAGCTGGGCGCGGAAGTCGGCCGGGAGGATGCCCGAGTCCGCGCACTGGGCCATGAACCGGCCCAGGAACTTCTCGCCCAGCCCCATGCGCTCGCCGTAGCGGTCCGCGTACTGTTCCAGGCTCATGGACTGCTGCCACCAGGGGCGGCTCTCGTAGGCGTCCAGGAGCTTGTTCATGGAGGAGAGGTCCTCCATGACCGGGAAGTAGTTGAAGGCGTCCACCTTGCCGGCCAGCAGCTCGCTCATGGGCCCGGCCGACCGCACCTGGCCGATGGCCGCGTTCAGGCTGTTCATGAAGGCCTGGTACTCCGTGCGCGTGTAGGCCGCGTCGCTGCCGATGCCGTGCCGGTCGAAGACGCCGTTGTTCATGGGGTCGGGCACGAGGCCGGTGAGCACGTACTTGTCGCGGAATTCGTTCCAGAAGGCCTTGTCCTCGCCGGAAAGGCGCGTGTTGCCGAAGCACCAGAACCCGTTCGGCGGATTGTTCTCCAGGATGTCCTGCATGCGCTCCATGTCGCGCAGCATCTCCATGCGCACTTCGGCGGGCGGGTTTTGGGTGATGGCCTCGCGCGCCCCGGCGAGCACGCTGCGCAGCGCGCCGATCTCGCCGCCTTCCAGGGTGGCGCCGAAGGAGAAGGAGATGCCCGCGGCCTCGCACGAGGCCATGAACCGCGCCTGGAAGTCCGGGCCGAGCCCCTCGCGCCGGGCGTAGCCTTCCAGGAAGGTGTCGAAGCCGCGCGCCTGGACCCAGGGCGGGCTGTTCTCGAAGGCCTCCAGGGCCTTGTCCATGGCCGTGACGTCCGAGAGGGTGGAAAAGTAGTTTTCCGGGGCCACGTCGATGCGCGCGCCGTTGAGCGCGGCCTGGGTCTGGCCGATGGCCGTGTCCAGGCTGTTCATGAAGGCGTCGTACTCGGCGCGCACGTAGATGCCGTCGGAGCCGATGCCCATGACGTCCGAGGGGCCGGAGCAGAAGGGATCCTTGACCAGGCCGGTGAGCACGTAGGCATCGCGGAATTCGAGCCAGAAGGCCATGTCGTCGCCGGAGAGGCGCACCACGCCGCCCCCGGGATCGTTGCGCTCCATGATCTCCTTCATCTTGTTCAGGTCCTCGAGCTTGACCTGCTGGGCCTCGTCCTGTTTGGCGGAGCGCAGGGCCTTGCCGGCCTCGCTGAGCAGGG
Organism: Desulfovibrionaceae bacterium; assembly: GCA_015709205.1. Lineage (GTDB taxonomy): Bacteria > Desulfobacterota > Desulfovibrionia > Desulfovibrionales > Desulfovibrionaceae > JACCQO01. The sequence goes on along the minus strand of JACCQO010000004.1, from coordinate 121,699 downwards.
CCTGGATGAAGGCGATGAGTTCGATGCGCGATTCGATGCCTTCCAGGCCCTTGGCCAGCAGTTCCTCGATGGCGTTGGCCGCCTCGTTGGCGGTCATGGCGTCGTGCTGGGCCTGGATCGAAGAATCGGTGCCGGTGGCTCCGGTGGAATCCACCTGTTGGGAGGAAGGGCGGTTGGTGACGGTGAAGTCGCTCATGGTGCGTTTCCTTGGTTGTCGGCGCGGCGTGCGGTTTCCGCGGCGACGCGGTCGGCGTGGCTGTGTTCAGATCAGGTTTCTGCCCCGGCAGATGGCCGAGTGCGCATGTCCTGTTTCCCGGCGCGCCCCCCCCTGGCCGTCGGCGCCGGTTCCCTTTTCGATGGACGCCCGCAGGGCCGCGCAGCGCGCGGCCTCGGCGGCGTCGAGATTCGTCGGCAGCGGCCCGTTCACGGGCGCGCCCCGCCGTTGCGCGCGGTCGCGCGCCACGGTGAGCCGGAGCGCGGCCTTGCGCCGCCCCTCGCGCACGTCGTTCATCGCGGCGCGCACCGCCTGGGCCCGCCGTGCGAAGCGCTCGGCGCGTTCCAGCCGGTCGGCGAGCCGTTCCTGGTCCTGCCGCTCCCGTTCCAAATCCTTGTCCCTCGCGTCCGTCATGATGGTCTCTCCGGCCATGGTGCTCTCTCCGGCGCGTCGCGCGGCGCCGTTCGTCTGTCGTACGCGCGGCCCGCGCGCCTTCTCCCGTCCCGGTGATCATCCGTTCCGTTGCCCGGCCATCGACCCGGCCGCCCGGCGCTATCCGCCGAGCAGCAGCCCCCGATAGGCGCTGAGCAGGTCGCGCAGGCTTTCGTCCTCGTCCAGCAGTTCGGCCAGCCGCTCCAGCCGTTCCTCGCGCGCGCTCCGGTCGTCCCTTTTTCCGCCGCCGCGCCGGTCGTCCCCTCTCCGGCGTTTGCGCTCGCGCAGCTTGGCCGCCAGCGAGCGCAGCACCGGGTTGAAGCGCGAGGGCATCAGCAGGGCCGGGTCGTTGGGCGCGGAGCGCAGGGCGTTGAGGAGCGAATTGTCCAGGGCGGGCGAGGTGATGGCCCGCTCCAGGTGCTGCTGCGGCACGTGCGCGCTGGGCGAGGGCACGCCCTCGGGCAGGCGCGAGGACTGCGCCTCGGCCGCGCCAGAGGTGAACACGCGTTCGATGCCCACGTTGAAGGCCGTCAGGTTCCCGAGCATGTCGGCCATGTCCGTCTCCGGCTAGCGCGCCGCCTCGGCGGCGGCGTCGTGCAGTTTTCCGAGCATCTCCAGGGTCCGCTCCAGGGCGGGCAGGGCGAACTCGCGGCCCGGCAGGCGCGCGAGGAACACGAGCACGTCGTCCCCGCGCATCCCGGCGTTCACGGGCCAGGGCAGCCCCTCGGTCCAGTGGCAGGCCTCCAGGGCCGCGCGCCACGCCGCGCCGGAATAGGGCGGCAGCCCGCGCGCCGCGTAGACGAGCACGTCGTCGTCCTCCTGCTCGATGAACAGCGTGCCCAGCCGCTCGAAGGCCAGGCAGACCACGCCGCGGTCGTTGGGCTCCAGGCCGTCCAACCCCATGGAGCGGCCGAAATCGCGCACCGTGTCCTTGATCCAGTTCATCCGAGTTCCTCCTCTTCGCGTTCGATGGCCGCGTCCTGGGCCTCCTGCACGGCGTCGAGCAGGGTGGAACGGTTCTCGGGTTCGTTGAAGACCTTCAGGGGCAACTGGCGGCACAGTCCGCCGTATTCGCGCAGGAAGTGCACCTGGGCCTCGGTGTCGCGCACCCCGGCGTCGCGCACCAGGTCGGCCACGTTGTCCCCGCGGATCCACTTGTCGTCCTTGAGGGTCAGGGTCCGGTCCATGAGCCCGTGGGCGTTCATGGACGTCTTCTGGCCGTAGACCCGGTCCATGCGCTCCAGCAGTTCGCCGCAATCGCGGTGGATGTTGCCCATGACCTCGAGTTGGAAGAGGTCGTCGTTGATGCGCTTGAGTTCGGCCGGTTCCGTGGAGGGCCCCTTGGCCTGCATGTCCGCGCCCAGGGCCTTGATCAGGAAGCTCACGGCCTTGCCGAACTCCTTCTCCCCGTAGCGGTCCATGACCGAGCGGTAGGCGTCGGACAGGGCGTCGTGGCCCAGGACCTGACGGCGGTAGAGATCGCGCAGGGAGCCCGTGTCGCCGAGTCCGCGGTCCTCGAATTCCTTGGCCGTGACCGTGACGTTGTAGCCGGCGCGGATCTCCGGCCCGTGCTCTTTCTCCAGCTCGGCCAGGGCCTGGGCGCAGAGGTCCTTGAGCCCGACGTTGCCCTCTTCCTCGGCCATCTCCAGCATGTAGGACAGGGCCGCGTGCTGGTGGGAGACGTCGCCGTACTCGCGGCCCACCTGCTGGCGCAGGTCCTTGGCCGACTTGGGCGGCTGGGACTTCACGTTCATCCACAGCTGGCGCAGCTTGCGCGGGTCGCCCATGTCCGGGAGCTTGTCCACGTAGAACTGCACGCGTTCCAGGCCGTCGCGGCCCTTCTTCTTGGCCTTGCGCTCGGTGGTCTTCTTCTCCACGGTCTCGCTGGCGCTGAAGGTCAGCTCCTCGGCCGCGTCGGCCAGCAGGGACATGGCGTCCTGCACCTGGGAGACCTGCTCGCCGCGGTGCGACCCGGTGGCCTGGCCGGAGCGCGCCTGGTCCGCGTGCTGCGCCATCTGCTGCAGCTGCATGCCTTCGCCGATTCTGGTCATGGTCGATCGTTTCCGATGGAGGGTTGCAGTCCGTTGTCCCTGCCAACGAAGTTGGCTTTCGGGTCCATCTCCCCAACATGAGCAAGGAACGTACCACGCTTTCGCGCCGTGGGGGCGGCGGGGCTGCGCGGCCGGAATCCCCGCAGGGCCGCGCCCGTGCGCCGTGGCGGAACAGGGATTTTTTCCTGTATACGGAAAACCCCGAAACGTGATAGGTCCATTAGCTGATTGTTTATGATATTTCCAGGGGATTTGCAAAAGCAAATACCGCTGCCCAGGGGCGTTGTCCGCCACGGTCGCTGGTCCGGGCGGAGTGCGCGGCGGTCTTTTTCCGGCTTCGGTTCTCTTGCGGGCGGGACTGACTGAGGGGGCCTGCGGTCGGCTGGCAGCGATCCCCGGTGGGACCTCGGTTGCGGCTGGCACGAATCGTGCTTTGATCGGCGCGTGACGCGCTCTGGACGTCGCTGTGGGCGGCCTTCGGTCGGGGGAGCGGACGGCCGCCGGGAACCCTGAAAACACCTTGGAGGTGGGCGATGAAGAAGTGGTTTTTCCTGCTGGCCGCGCTGGCGCTGGCCACCTTGCTGTTCTCCGGTGCGGCCCTGGCCGGCGGCGGCGACGACGACAAGGACAGTGAAGGCAACCGGTGCAGCTACGACATGACCAAGGACGATACGGACGGTTTCTACTGGAAGATCAAGTGCAAGACCAGCTCCTACTACTGCCGCTGCAAGCAGAGCATCACCTCGGACGACTGCAAGAAATATTCGAACAGCGGGACCTACGTGGGCAAGGTTCGCCGTTCCGACTCCAACGCCGTGATTGAGGAGTGCTGCGGCTGCACCATGTAGCCTGCGCCTTCCCGGCGCCCTTCGGGGTCGTGGAACCCGTCCGCCCTCGGACGGGTTTTTTGTTGGTTGGTGCTGCCCACTTCGTTGACGATTGTGGCGCGAGGCGTTACCCCTCACGCCCGCGCGGCGGGGACGCCGCAGGACGCGAGGGCGGGAGAGGACGACAAGACTATCCGTTATTCCAGATGATTGGATCGGCGCTATGACCCTTGCGTTGGAAAATTGGCCGCCGTGGCATGGATCGTGCTCAGGTCCTAATGTCCTTCTTCCGATTCGCGCGCGCGGCGGCGGAAGACGGCGCAAGGGCGGAAGGGTTTGCACATTGAGGTGAATCTGGTATCTGGTCGTGAAAACAGGAATCCCGCCTCCGCGACCCGGTGGGGGGGACGGGGCGGCGCGACCCGCCGGGATCGATGCCGGATCGGGAAGAACAGGCCCCCAAGGCCGGAAAACGAGGAGCACGCAGATGAGCGACCAGCGTCCGCCCGAAGAGGCGTCCCAGGAGATCGTCCGGCAGGCCCGACTGCTGGTGGAGGAGGCCGAAAAGCGCGTCGGCCGCCACCAGGAGATGCTGACGAAGCTGGGCGTGAGCGAGGACCAGGTGCGTAATTACCTGAAGCGCCACGACGTGCCCCCGGGCAACCAGCAGCTCGTGAACCTGCAGATGCGCAACATCGACGACGAGGCGCGCAGGCAGTTGCGAGAGGCGCGCAACGAGGGCCGCAAGCCCCGGGGCATGGGCCGCCGGGGGGCGATTCGGATCTGATCCGCCCTTGTCCATCGAACATCGGGAACACCGGGAACACCGGGGACAACCAGTAAACCCGGCAACCAGCAAATCGGTCGCGCCGCACCACGGAGAGACGGTCATGACGGAAGGCATCAGCGGCTCCATAGCCAACATCCAGGATTACGCCCAGAAGATGGCCGAACTGGCCGCGCTGCAGGAGAAGGAATCCCCCACCACCGAGGAGCAGGCCCGGATAGCGGAGCTCAACACCGAACTGACCACGGTCTTCGAGAGCCTGAGCTTCGACGAGGCCGTGCTCCTGGCCTCCCTGGTCTACGCCCAGGTGAAGAACGACGAGATCAAGGACTATATCGACGACATCACCAAGCGCAACGAGACGATCCAGCAGGCCAACACCTATCTGGCCGAGCTGACGGCCATGCAGAAGGACGGGGGTACGCCCTCGGTGGAGATGATCCAGTGGTTCGCCGAACAGGGCGTGACCCTGACCGGCGGCAAGCTGACCAAGGAGTCGATCATGGCCAACATGGAACTGGTGCGCGGGCTGGTGACCAAGCTCAACAGCGACCAGCAGGTGGCCATGACGAACATGAACGACCTGATGCGCCAGCAGGATCTCGGCTTCCAGACCGCGACCAAGCTCATCGACGCCATCAAGGACGCGGGCAACACCTGCGCCCGGAACATGTCCTAGCCGCGGGCCGGACCCGGAGGTCCGGCCCGCCCGTGATGATACGGCAACAACTCTTACGAAATAATAGGATCCGCAACGGAGGCGAACATGCTCAACCTTACCGAGGCCGAACAGAAGCAAGTCAGCGACGTGGTCATCAAGATGCTCACCGAGGGCGGCACATTCCGCTCCATCAAGGGCATCGACGAGCGGTCCATGGAGGCCATCTACAGCCTGGGCTACACCTACTACAACAACAGCAAGTACGACGATGCCCACGATATATTCCGTTTCCTGTGCCTCAACGACCATTTGGTGCGCAAGTACTGGATGGCCCTGGGCGCCTGCCGCCAGATGATGAAGAACTTCGAGGGCGCGGTGCAGGCCTACGCCTACGCCAGCGTGCTCGACGTGGAGGACCCGCGCGCGCCGCTGCAGGCCGCGGACTGCTTCCTGGCCATGGAGAAGTTCGAGGAGGCCGAGAGCGCGCTCAACGGTGCGATCCATTTCTCCGAGGGCAAGCCCGAGTTCGCCGACGTGCGCTCCAAGGCCCAGGCCGTGTTGGAACTGCTCAAGAACCGCGATGCGTCCAAGGGAGGCAAGTGATGAGCAACGGCGTCGGCGGAGTGGGCTCCGGCCAGACTCCGCAAATCTACGGCTCCGATGCGCCGGACCAGCTCAACCAGAAGGTCATGGGCAGCCTGGAGAACTACATCAAGGTGCTCCAGGAAAAGGGCGGCGAACTGCAGGAGGCCCAGGACAAGGTCCGCCAGGAGTTGGAAAAGCCCGGCCTGGACAAGACCGAACTGCTCGCCGCGCTGCTCGAGGCCCGCAACAAGCTCGCCGAGCTCATGAAATCCTTCGGCGTGGAGAACATCCGCGCGGATCAGGTCCAGAAGCAGGCGGCCATCGACGAAAAGCTGGAAAAGATCCACGAGGCCATCAAAAAGATGCAGGAGTCCAAGAAGAGCGGGCTCTTCATGAAGATCTTCGGCTGGGTGGTGGCGGGCATCATGCTCATCGCGGCGGTGGCCGCGACCATCGCCACGGGAGGGTCGGCCGCGCCGCTCCTTGTGGCCGCCATCTTTTCCATCGGGATGATGATCCTTGACGAAACCGGGGCCTCGGACAAGATCGCCGAGGGCATCGGCAAGGTCTTCGAGGCCATGGGCGTGGACGAGAAGACCGCCAAGATCATCGGCCACGTGGTGCTCATCGCCGTGGTCCTGGCCGTGGACATCACCTGCATGATCCTGAGCGCGGGCGCCTCCACGGCCAACGCGGCGAACACGCTCACCAAGCTTACCAAGATGTCCGTGGAGACGGCGGAAAAGGTCGTGAAGGTCTCCAACTACGTCAACCAGATCGCCAAGGCGGCGGGCGGGTTGGCCATGCTGGGCCAGGCCGGGGCCACGGTGGACAACACGGTAAAGAACAAGCAGGCAGCCGACGCGCAGGCCGACGCCATGACCATGGAAAAGTACATCCAGCAGATCCAGCAGCTCATCGATGACGCCATCGACCAACTCGACGAGATCATTGAGGCGCTGCTCAAGGACACTGGCACCGTGATGAAGGCCCTGGACGCCAACACCAACACCCGGATGAAGATGGGCCAGGCCATGGCCTGACCTGCGCCGTGCACGCCACCACAAGGAGACGACGACATGGTCGAGATAAACGTCAGCAACAATCCGTACATTTCCTATACCCCCGCCAGCGAGGAGGCCGCCAAGGCGTCGCAGACCGGCGACCTTGGGAAAATCACCGGCGTGGTCCTGCAGGACGACAAGCTGGTCGTGACCACGGACAAGGGCACGTTGACCCTGCTGGGCCCGGCCATCGAGAAGTACCAGGGCGAGTTCCGGGTCGGCGACTACATCACGGCCAAGGACGCGGCCGGGCAGTTGATGCGCGACGTCAAGGTGACCATCGCCGCGATCATGATTCTGTTCATCGAACTGGAGCTCAGCAGCCAACAGGACGCGCGCGAAACCAAGATGGCCGCCAAGAAGATGGAGTGGAGCGAGATGGCCAAGGCCATCGAGGATTTCAAGAGCGCCGCGTGGATGACCTTCGCCGCGGGCATGTGCACGGCGGCCTCGCAGGCCTTTTCCGGGGCCATGACCCTGGGGTCGGCGGGCGCGGGCGCCAAGGCGCTGAAGGGCGCGCCCAAGGGCCAGGACGCCTCGCTCACCGCGCAGCAGGCGCGCATCAAGTCCGCGGGCTGGGACGCGGCCAGCGGCTTCGGCCAGTCCATCGGCACCCTGGGCTCCTCGGGCTTCAACTTCGGGGCCTCCATGTTCACGGCCTCGGAAAAGACCCACGAGGCCGAGTCCAAGAAGTTCAGCTCCATGGCGGACATGGCCGCGGATTTCCAGCGGTCGCAGATCGAGGCGGCCAAAAAGGTCCTGGACGCGCTGTCGTCCATGCTGGACACGGACTTCCAGACCAAGCAGAAGATCATCGCCTGACGCGCGGGCGCGCCGGGGCGGCGCGCGGGATACGCCGCACCGTGGGCTGGATGCTACGCGTCTGAGCACCGTGAGGGAGCCTATTCTCTCTCGATGGCAACGGGTTATGCCATTTTTATTTTTTTGAGTGATAATGTCAAAACGGGTACTGTCGCGTCTGCCCCCCGGCCTCGCGGTCGTGAACGCGGCAGACGGTGCGGAGCAGACTCTTAACTGCTGGTATTTTCTCGGGGAATGATATACTGATCCAGCTACCTGAAACGGGAAGGAGCGCAGCGTGGACCCGCAGGACCTGATTCTCGATTTCGCCCGGCGCATGGAGTTCGACGAGCCGCAGCAGGACCTGCGGGAAGGGTGCGAACTGGCCTTCGAGGACGGGCTTGCCGTGCGCTGCCGGGTCACGGGCCGCCAGGAGGTGCTCGTCTCGGCCGTGGTGGCCGCCTCCCTGCCGGGCGGCGACGACGCCCTCAAGCGGCTGCTCGCCCTGAACCTCGGCCGGGCCTCGCGCCAGCGCGAGGTGCTTGCCGCGGACCGCGCCACCGGGGAGATCGTGCTCTTCGCCAAGGTACGCACCGACGCAATGGACCACGACGGATTCGACGCGGTCATGGAGCGCTTCCTCAACGCGCTGGATTTCTGGAAGACCAACACCGGGGGGGAGCGGGCCGGGTCCGGCCCGGTTTCCCCGTTCAGCATGGTCCGTCCCTAGGGACGCCAAAGGCCGCCGCACGCATGACGCACGTGAAGACAATCTGGGCGCTGGTTCTGCTGCTGGGGCTGGGGGCGTGCGCCCTGGCCTCGGCCCCGTGCGCGGCGCGCGCCGCGGAGATCCCCTGGCGTTCGCCCGTGTACACCCACGTGGCCGACGACGCGCCCCTGGCCGCGGTCCTGCGCGACTTCGCGGCCAACCAGGGGCTCGTGGCCGTGGTCAGCCCCAAGGTCCAGGGCACGGTCAACGGCCGTTTCGTGGACATGGCCCCCACGGCCTTTCTGGACCAACTCTGCACGGCCTACGGCTTGACCTGGTATTTCGACGGCAGCGCGCTCTACGTGTACGCGGCCGACGAACTGAGCACCAGGATCCTCAGCCTGAAATTCATCACCCCCTCGCACCTGCGCACCGTGCTCGACCGCCTCGGCATCTACGACGTGCGCTTCGGCTGGCGCGCCCTGGACGACATGGGCGTGGTCTATCTCTCGGGCCCGGCGCGCTACGTGGATCTGGTGGCCGAGACCGCGGCCCTGGTGGACATGCAGGCCGAACAGAAGGGCGACTTCGACGTGGTGCGCATCTTTCCGCTCAAGTACGCCTGGGCCGACGACGTGACCTTTGACTTCATGGACAAGTCCATCGAGGTGCCCGGCGTGGTCACGGTGCTGCGCAACCTGTTGGCGGGCAAGCCCATGCCCGGGGTCATCGACGGCAAGCAGCAGAAGGTGCTCTCGCCCACGGTGGAGAAGCTCAAGGGCAAGGGGCTGGAGGCGCGCAAGAAGCTGGCCGCGGAGGGCGGCTCGGGCGTGGAGAAGGCGGAGGAGTCCGGGGCGCAGTCCGCGGGCGCGGCCAGCATCATGGCCGACGGGCGCCTGAACGCCGTGATCGTGCGCGACGTGCGCCAGAAGATGCCCTATTACGAGGACCTCATCCGCGCCGTGGACGTGCCCGTGGGGCTGGTCCAGATCGACGCCGTGATCATGGACGTGTCCACGGACTACCTGCGCACCCTGGGCATCCAGTGGCGCGGCCTGGGCGGCAATCCCAACAGCGCGGTGAAGACCTACGCCGGGTTCGGGGCCACCGAGGACTTCACCACCGGGGCCGCGGACCTGGCCGTGGGCGAGGGGTTGGCCCTGTCCACGGTGCTGGAGCACAACGGCGAATACTTCATGGCCAAGATCAACGCCCTGCAGGAGGACGGCGAGGCCCGCGTGGTCACGCGCTCCTCGGTGCTCACGATCAACAACATGGAGGCCCAGCTGGAGCGCACCGAAACCTTCTACGTGCGCGTCCAGGGCGACCAGGAGGTGGACCTCTACGACGTCTCCTCGGGCATCGTGCTGCGCGTGCAGCCGCACATCATCTACGACGCCCCGGGCACCAAGATCAAGCTCACCGTGACCATCGAGGACGGTCAGCCCCTGGACACCACTGTGGACGACGTGCCCCGCGTGCAGAAGAGCACCATCAACACCCAGGCCGTGGTCAAGGAGAGCCAGTCCCTGCTCATCGGCGGGTTCTGGATCGACAGCAAGACCGACGCGGTGCAGAAGGTGCCCCTGCTCGGCGACATTCCGATCCTGGGCCATCTCTTCCGCACCACGCGCAAGGTGGACACCAAGATGGAGCGCATGTTCTTGATTTCGCCCAGGATCGTGACCCTGGACGAAGAGGGGGAGGGCGCGCCCGTGGCCACGACCATCGATCCGGAACAGGATCCCGCGCGCATCGGGCTGCGGGGCGGCGTACCGGCCATGGGCACCTCGGCCCCGCCGCTGCCCGCGCCGCCGAATATTTACCGTCCGGACAGGGCCGGGCCGCCCCGGGAGCAGGGGGCCGCGACGCCGCCGATCTCCGACGCGGCCGGGGCCGGTGCGGCGGCGCAGGGCGCGGAAGTCGCGCTCGGCGCGCAGGCGGCGTCAGGAACATCCGGGGCATCAGGAATTTCAGGGGCATCCGGAGCTGTTGCGGCATCCGGAGCCGCCGCGCCCGAAAGGGCGGGCGGCTTTGCGCCGTTCGACGCGGCCGGGACGCTGCAGGACGGCCCGGCCGCCGGTGCGGCCGCCGGACCCGACGCCGATGGCCTGCGCTGGCTGGTGCAGGTGGCGGCCTACGCCGTCCCGGCCGAGGCGCGCGAGGCCGTGCGCGCCCTGGAGCGCCAGGGCTACGCCCCGCGCATCGAGCCCGTGTACCAGGACGGCCGCAGCATCCAGGTGGTGCACCTGGGCAGCTTCGCCACGCGCGCCGAGGCCCGCGCCGTGGCCGACAGGTTCTACGCGGCCCACGGCCGCAGGCCCTTTGTGCGCATGCAGCGCGTGCCCGGGGCCGTGCCCGTGTCCGTGCCAGCGTCTGGCGCGCCCGTCGGCAGCGTGCCCTTCGGCGGCGCGACGGGGGCGGAGGCGTCGGCCCCACCCGCTGCGCAGAACGGGGCGGGCCCCGCGCTGACGGCCGAGCCGGTTCCGGCTCCGGCCGACACCGCGTCCGACGCCGCGCCGGGCTATGCCGTGGCCTCGGAGCCCGAGCCCGCCTCCGGCGGTGCGCAGGACGATGGCTTTCATCTGGTTCCGCCCAGCGAGCGCGGCCTGAACGAGGGAGAACTCCGGGCTGCGGGCCCGGCCGTCGAGGCCGCGTCGCCCCCCGCGTTCTCCGGGCCCTTGCGGGCTTCTGCCGGGGCGGCCGCCGCGGTTCCGCAACCCGCCCCGGCGGAGCGCGGCATGCCCGAGGCTCCGGCCGCGACGTCGGCGGGCGGTTCCGCGAACGGGGCCACACCGTCCCCTGCCGCGCCCACCGCTGCACCTGCTGCTGCGCAGAACGAGCCCGAGGCCGGGCCGGTGTACGTGGTCCAGGCCGGTTCCTTCCGGGCGCTGGACCAGGCCGCGGCCCTGGCCGGGCGCGTGCGCGCCGCCGGGTTCGAGGCCTCGGTCTTCAAGCTTTTCGGCGACGACGGGGCCGCGTGGTTCGTGGTCCGCGCCGGTACGGCCACGGCGGACCGCGCCTGGGCGCGGGCCCAGGCCGAGACCGTGGGCCGGGCCCTGGGCCATGCGCCGCTGCTGCGGCGCATGGATGCGGAAGTGCTCGCGAGCAGGACCGTGGCCTACTGATCCCGGAGCGGATCGCGACCCTGCCCCGGCTTCGGACTGCTCCGCTCTTGTTCCCGCGCCGACCGATCCCGTGCCGACCGGCGCGCCGTGCGGCGGTCCGGGCCTCCGGTCCCGGGCGCCGATCGCCTTTGCCGGTGACGTTTTTCCGGTGACGTAGTGAAGGACAGGCCCCCTGACGGGCGGCCCTGCCATCAGGCCCCAACGGACAGGCCACAACGACAGGCCAAGCGGACGCCCATGACCGACCAGACCACCCCACGGACCCTGCTCCTGCGCATCCTCGCCGGACCCAACGCGGGCGGCGAACTGCCCCTTGGCGACGGCGACTACGTGCTCGGCGCCGGGGAGGCCTGCGACGTGGTTCTGGCCGACGCCACGGTGGCCGCGCGGCACGTGTCCCTGCGCGTGCGGGGCGGTGCGGTCCTGGCGCAACCCCTGGACGGTGGGTTGCATCTGGCGGGGCGGCCCTTTTTCGGCGGCGAACTGCCCCCGTTCGCCCCCCTGGCCATGGGGGCCACGCATCTGGCCTTGGGCCCGGCGGACCAACCCTGGCCGAATATTCTCCTGCCTCTGCCAACCGAGTTGGCGGACGGCGGCGGTGACGAATCCAGTGCCGGGGAGGGAACAGCCGCTTCCGCAGCAGATGGGGAGTTTTTCGTTGCGGAGCAGGAAGGAACTGTATCGCTGCAAAATGCCGACTTAAAAGCTGAAAATTCGAATAGTCGGGTGCGGGGCAAGCGACTTTTCCTGTTGTCCATCGTCGGTGTCCTGCTTTTGGCCCTCATCTTGCTCATCTTCGTGTACGTTTACGGACCGTCGCCAACTGGGTTGGCGTTGGAGAAGGAGCGGGCCGTTGCGGCGGCCACGGCCCTGGTCAAGGACCTGGGCTTCACGGAGGTCACGGTGCAGGTCGGCAATGGAGTCGTCACGCTGGACGGCTATGTTCCCGAGCGGGCGGACCGCAGGAAGCTCTTCGCCGAGATGCGCGCGGCCGGGTATCCCGTGAGCCTGCGCGTGCGCGACGGCGAGTCCATGGCCGCGGGGCTGCACGAATCCCTGGCCATGCACGGGCTGGACCTGGGCGTGCGCTACGTGGGCGGCGGGCGGCTCAAGGTCGTGGGCTACGCCGCGGACCGCGAGACCGCGCAGCGCGCCGTGGACGAGTCCCTGCGCGACGTGCGCGGCGTCGCGGGCGTGGACCTGGACCTGCTCACGGCGCACGACGCGGTGCGCGAGCTGGCCGAGGCCGCGCGGGCCCAGGGGCTGGCCGGGCGCGTGGCCATCTCCGCCTACCCGGGCTACGTGCTGGCCGCCGGGCGGCTCACGGACGACCAACTCGCGGCCTGGACCCGGGCCAAGGAGCCGGTCATGCGCCGCTACGAGGGGTTCGTGGACCTGCGCGAGAATTTTTCCGGCGCGGTGCGCGCCGTGCGCGCGCCGCGCGCGGCCTCGCGCTCCGGCCTGGTGGCCGATTCCCTGCGCCGCGTGGGGCTGGACGTGGGCGGCGCGCCGGTGGCCGCGGTCGCCGCGCCCGTGGCCGCCACGTCGGGCATCCGTTCCGGCGGCGCGCCGCGCGGCCCCAGGCTGGCCGTGCAGAGCGTGAGCCTGGGCGCGGCGCGGTTCATGACGCTCAAGAACGGCAAGCGCTATTTCGAGGGTGGGCGGCTGCCCGACGGGTATGTTATACGCGAGATCATGGCCGACCGGATCGTCCTGGCCAAGGGCGAGGCGGTCGTAACCTACCGCATAGGAGGAGATTAGGGGATGGAAGAACGCACGCCGCTGTTGGATGTGGAGGAAGGCCTCAAGGGCGACTTCAACGGCACCTTCAAGAAGCAGCTCGAGGACGAGCTCTTCGACGGGCTGAGCAGCCTGCGCCGGACCATGGACGCGGGGCTCTCCGGCGAGGACTTCGCCAAGGCCGAGAAGTTCAGGGTCGCCCTGGAGGCGGCACGCACGACCGTGGACACGGTCTGGGGCGTGATGAACAAGTAGCTCCCGGAACACGACGGGACCAAGGAGACGGACATGAGCGCGGACTTCATGGATGCGGTCAAGCAGGCGACGATCAACGCGACCGAAGCCAAGCAGAAGGAAATCGAGGACACCCTGTACGAGGAAGTGGGCGGCAAGAAGCAGATCAAGAACCTGACCGACACCGAGATGCAGGCCCTGCAGTTCGAGCTGGCCAAGTACAGCGTGATGACCAACGTGGGCAGCAACATGCTCAAGGCCCTCGGGGACGGCCAGAAGGCCATCGCCCGCAACATCGGCTAACCTTACGCCGCGCCGGCGCGGCCCGGGCCGCGCAACGGGCGGGAGAGGCTCAAGGAGTCCGAGACCAATGGAGATCAGGAAAGAGCTTTTGCAGAAGGTGACCGAGATCGGCCTGCTGGCGTCCAACTACGGGCAGGTCAAGGAGGCCGAGGCCATTTTCGAGGGCCTCGTGGCCGTGCGCCCGGACCAGGAGACGCCGTACATCGGCATGGCCATGGCCAAGATGAACTCCGGCAGCTACGACGAGGCCCTGGAGCTGCTCCTGGAAAAGGCCCTGACCATCAACCCCGAAAGCGACCTGGCCAAGAGCTTCGCCGCGCTGTGCTACAAGCTGGCGGGCAAGCCCGTGGAGGCCAAGGCGGCGGCCGACTTCGTGGTCGAGAACGGCAGCGACGAGGCGGCCGTGGCCATGGCCAAGGGCGTGATCGAGGAGTTGGGGGCCTAACGGCGGCCCACAAGGAGGACGGACATGTCCGACCTGATGCTGCAACAGGTGGTCAACGAGGCCACGCGCAAGGTCGCGGAGAGCTCCGGGACCCAGCAGGTCACTCCCGGCCCGGCCAGTCCCGAGAACGTGGCCCGCTTCGAGGCGGCCATGGACGGCGGGCAGGCCGGGCAGGGGGCGGCCGGCGCGGGCCAGGTGGAAGGGGCGCAGGGACCGGGCCAGGTGGATCCCGGCCAGGCGCCCGACCGGGTGGACGGCGCGCAGGGACCGGGCCACGTGGACGGGACCCAGGGGCCGCACGGAGCGCATGGGGCCGACGCGGTGCACGGGCCTTCCGTGGCGCAGCAGGCGCAGGATTTCGCCGACGGCCACAAGGCCCGCATCGAGCATATCAAGGATGCCATGGGCAAGAACCTGAGCCCGACGGAACTGATCAGCCTGCACTTCGACGTCATGCAGGTGACCTTCGGGCAGCAGTTGACCAAGACCGTGGCCGACGAAACCGGCAAGGGCGTGAAGACCCTGTTCAACAGAAGCTCCTAGCCTCTGCGCGGCGTTCGTCACGTCCCCGCGCGGAGGCGGCGGAGCGGTGGAGAACCGTGAAGCGCAACCGAATCGCAACGATCTTGTGCGTCCTGGCGCTGTGCATGGCGCTGACGGGATGCAAGGTGGCCCTGTACTCCAACCTCACCGAGCAGGAGGCCAACGACATGATGGCCGCCCTGCTCACGGCGGGGATCGACACCGAGAAGGTTGCCGGGGAAGAGGGCAAGTGGGTGCTCAACGTGGACGAGGCCCGCTTCGCCGCCGCGGTGGAGCGCCTCGGGGCCGCCGGGCTGCCGCGCGACGACTTCGCCAGCATGGGCGAGGTCTTCAAGAAGGAAGGCCTGATCTCCTCGCCCCTGGAGGAGCGCGTGCGCTTCATCTACGCCCTGTCCCAGGAGCTGGCCAAGACCATCTCCGAGATCGACGGGGTCATCTCCGCGCGCGTGCACGTGGTCATTCCCGAGAACAACCCCTTCAGCGACACGATCACGCCCTCCTCGGCCGCGGTTTTCGTCAAGCACCGCCAGGACTCCGAGGTGGACGCCTTCATCCCCCAGATCAAGCGGCTGGTGGTCGATTCCATCGAAGGCCTGGCCTACGACAAGGTCACCGTGGTGCTCGTGCCGTCGCAGGAGCTCGTGGGCGGGCAGGTGGCCGCGCCGCAGATGGCCTCGGCCCTGGGACTGCGCCTGGAGGCGGGTTCGGTGGGCCCGTTCTGGGCCATCGTGGGCGCGCTGGCCGGTCTGGCTCTGCTCGGGTGCGGCGTCGCGGCGTGGCTCTTCGTGCGCGGCCGCAAGGCCGGGCCGGGCGCGTCCGGTGGGGCGTCCGGCAAATCGTCCGGCAACGCGGCGGGCGAGGGCGGCAACGCCTGAGCGGGCGCACCGGGGAAGATCGAAGCGTTGAGGAGTCGAGGAGAAAGGCCGTGCCCAAGACGTTCCTGAAGTCCCTGCGCCGTCGCAACCGCGCCCTGCTCGCCCGGTTGGCGGCCTTCAACACCGACCCGGCCGCCTACGCCGCGCCGGGCTGGCTGGAGGAGCTCGCGCCGCCGTTCGTGCGGGAGCGGCTCCTGGCCAGCGCGCGGGGCCGCCGCGCGCTCTCGCGCCGTCTGGCGCGCGCGCGCGATCTGGGCGGGCCGGTCTGGGACTTCCGCGATGCGCGCCTGCGCCTGGCCCTGGTGGACGGCGCGGCCCTGGAGCGGGCCGTATTCCTGGCCGGGCTGGCGGCCAACGGCGCGGCCCTGGCGAAGGTCATCGACCGCGACCATGTGGCCGCGCTGCGCGCGGCCCTGGGCGAGGCGGACTACGCCTTTGCCCTGCGCCGGGCGCCGCTGCTGGCCGGGCCCGCGGCCGCACCCTTCGCCGACCCGGACGCCGCGGCCGACCCCGCGGGCGCGGCCCGGCGCAGCGGCGCGCGGCTGCTGGCGGCCTGCCTTTCGGGCGAGGCCCCCGGCCTGCTGGCCCGGGTGGCCCTGCGCTTCGCGCCGGACCGGGGCCCGAAGTTTTCCGATGAACCGCATCCGGACCGGGAGGCGGCGGGCAATGTCCTGCGGCGCATCCTGTCCAGGGAGGTGTCCCCGGAGTGGGCGGCTTTGTTCGCATAACCAAGGATTCCTTCGACCTCGCGCCGGGCACCAAGGTGCTCAGGGCCGAGGAGTACGGCGAGCTGGTGCAGGCGGGCGAGATCGTGGAGATGGCCCGCGCGCAGGCGCGGCGCATCCAGGAGGAGGCGCGCCGCGTCTACGAGGCCGAGCGCACGCGCGGCTACGAGGACGGCCTGGACAAGGGGCGCATGGAGATCGCCGAGCGGATGATGGATACCGTGGGCCAGACCGTGGACTACCTGGGCTCCGTGGAGGAGTCGGTCACGGACGTGGTCATCCAGGCGCTGCGCAAGATCGTGGGCGAGATGGACGACCGCGAGCGCATCGTGCGCGTGGTGCGCAACGCCCTGGCCGTGGTCCGCAACCAGAACCGCGTCACGGCCCGCGTGAGCCCCAAGGACGCCGAGCGCGTCAAGGGCGCGGTGGACGAGATCCTTTCCGGCTATCCGGGCATCGCCTTCCTGGACGTGTCCGCGGATTCGCGGCTGTCCCCGGGCGGGTGCATCCTGGAGAGCGAGATCGGCGTGGTCGAGGCCTCGGTGGACATCCAGATCGAGGCGATCCGCAAGTCGCTGCTCAAGCGCATCAAGCGGGCGGAGTAGCGCGGGCGGCGCGGGGACCGGCATGAGCGAGTTCAAGTACATCAGCGGCATCCTGAACCAGGCCCTGGACGAGGCCCTGCCCATCGAGGTGCGCGGCCGGGTGGTCCAGGTCGTGGGCACGATCATCAAGGCCGTGGTGCCGGGCGTGAAGATCGGCGAGCTGTGCACGCTGAAGAACCCCTGGGAGAGCTGGACGCTGGAGGCCGAGGTGGTCGGCTTTTCCAAGCAGTGCGCGCTGCTCACGCCGCTGGGCGACATCCAGGGCATCTCCTCCTCCACCGAGGTGGTGCCCTCGGGGCGGGTCCATTCCGTGTCCGTGGGCCCGGGCCTGCTGGGCCGCGTGCTCGACGGCCTGGGGCGGCCCATCGACGGCGGCGCGCCGGTCTTCGCCGAGGCCGAGTATCCGGTCTACGCCGACCCGCCCAATCCCATGACCCGGCGGATCATCGACAAGCCGGTGCCCCTGGGGCTGCGCGTGCTCGACGGCATGCTCACCTGCGGCGAGGGCCAGCGCATGGGCATCTTCGCGGCCGCGGGCGGCGGCAAGTCCACGCTGCTCTCCTGCCTGGTCAAGGGCGCGGCCGTGGACGTGACCGTGCTCGCGCTCATCGGCGAGCGGGGCCGCGAGGTGCGCGAGTTCATCGAGCACGACCTGGGGCCCGAGGGGCTCAAGAAGTCCGTGCTCGTGGTCTCCACCTCGGACCGTTCGTCCATGGAGCGGCTCAAGGCCTCCTACGTGGCCACGGCCGTGGCCGAATATTTCCGCGACAAGGGCAAGAAGGTTTTGCTGCTCATGGACTCGGTGACGCGCTTCGGCCGCGCCCTGCGCGAGATCGGGCTGGCCGCGGGCGAGCCGCCCACGCGCCGGGGCTTTCCGCCCTCGGTCTTCTCCAGCCTGCCCAAGCTCATGGAGCGCGCGGGCAACTCGGACAAGGGCTCGATCACCGCGCTCTACACCGTGCTCGTGGAGGGCGACGACATGACCGAGCCCATCGCCGACGAGACGCGGTCGATCCTGGACGGGCACATCATCCTTTCGCGCAAGCTCGCGTCGCAGAACCACTATCCGGCCATCGACGTGCTCGCCAGCGTCAGCCGCGTGATGAACGCCATCGTGCCCAAGGAGCACAAGGAGGCCGCCAACCGCGTGCGCGCGCTGATGGCCAAGTTCCGCGAGGTGGAACTGCTCCTGCAGATCGGCGAATACAAGAAGGGCTCGGACGCCCAGGCCGACGAGGCCATCGCCAAGATGGAGCGCATCAACGCCTATCTCAAGCAGGGGCTCAACGAGCGCGGCGGCTTTGAAGAGAACGTCAAGGGGCTGCTCGATCTGGTGAAATGAGCGCCGACTACGCCCTCAAGGACCTCCTGCGGGTCCGCAACTTCCGCGAGACCACCGCGGCCAACGAGGTCGCGGCCTGCCGCAGGCGGCTGGAGGAGGCCGAGCGCGCCATCGCGGCCCGCACGCGCGAGTTGGCGGAATACCACGGCTGGCGCGTGAACCGGGAGGGCGAGCTGTTCGACGGGATCACCGGGCGGATGGTGCACCTGAACGACCTGGACGATCTCAAGCAGAAGATCGCGCTGCTGCGCGAACGCGAGGCCGAGCACGAGCAGCGCGTGCTGGACGCCGAATCGGAGCGGGACAAACGGCAGGGGGAGGTGGCCACGGCGCAGGAACGCCACCGGACCGCGGCCCGCGACAAGGCCAAGATCGAGGAGCACCGCAAGATCTGGCTGGAAGAGGAACGCAAGGCCGCCGAATTTGCGGCGGACAAGGAATTGGAAGATTTCAGGGCGCCGGACAGGGACGCGTTGGAGGAGGAAGAAGATGCCGAGGATCAATGACGGGCTGCCACCCGTGGATACGGGCGGCGCTGGTTCCGCGGGTTCGCAAGAGCCCGTGGCCGGTTCCGGCCGCGATCTGCAGGGCGAGTCCCAACAGTTCGAGAACCTGGTGGGCGGCAACGACTCCCAGGGAACCGGCACCGGCGGCGCGGATACGCTGACCGCCGAGGAAGAGTTCGAGTTCAAGTATTCCTTCGACTTCCAGGCCGAGCGCAAGGATCCGGAGGAGGAAAAGGCGCGCCAGGCCATGCTCAAGAAGCTGCAGCAGCAGCAGGAGCAGCAGGAGGGCGCGGTGCAGCGCCAGACGGCCAACAAGGATGCCTCGGGCACCTCCACGGGCCTGGGCCGCAGCGGCGCGCCCGGCACGACCGGCGCGCCGGGAGGCACCGGCGGTGCGGGTGCGCCCGGTGCGCCCGGTGCGCCCGGTGCGCCCGGTGCGACCGGTGCGACCGGTGCGAGCGGCCAGGGCGGCCCCCAGGGGGCGGGCGGCCAGCAGGGCGGAATGTCTGGAACGCCCGGCACGCCCGGAGCACCTGGAACGGCCGGTGCGCCCGGCGCGGGAACGCCGCAGGGCGGGGCCGGAACCCAGGGGCAACCCGGCACGCCCGGTACACCCGGCGCGCCCGGCACGACCGGTCAGCAGGGAACGCCCGGAACGCCCGGCGCGGGAATGCCGCAGGGCGCGGCCGGAACCCAGGGGCAATCCGGTGCGTCCGGCGCGTCCGGTGCGCCCGGTACGCCCGGTGCGACCGGCCAGCCGGGAACGCCTGGTGCGCCCGGAGCGCCCGGTGCAGGAACGCCGCAGGGCGCGGCCGGAACGCAGGGGCAACCCGGAACGTTCGGCGCATCCGGTACGCCCGGAACGCCCGGTGCGACCGGTACGACCGGTGCGACCGGTACGCCCGGTGCGACCGGTACGCCCGGTGCGACCGGTACGACCGGTGCGACCGGTACGACCGGCGCGACCGGCCAGCAGGGAACGCCCGGCGCGCCCGGTATGCCCGGAACGCCCGGGCCGCAAGGCGGCTCGACCACGCCCGGCGCATCCGCGCCCTCCGGGACCCTGGGGACCTCGGGGATTTCGGGTGCCTCCGGATCTTCCACCACCCCTGGCGCACCCGGCTCGGCGGCCACACCCGGCGCGCAGGGCCCGACCGGCCCGACCGGTGCGACCGGCCCGACCGGTGCGACCGGCCCGACCGGTGCGACCGGTGCGACCGGCACGGGCGGCACGAGCGGCGCACAGGGCCTGAGCGGGACGCAGAGCACCGGCCCGGCCGGAACAACCGGGGCCACGGGCGGGGCCACGGGCGCCCCCGGCGCCGGGCCCAGGCCGGGAGGGCATCTCGGCGCGGCCCTGGGCGCGGCCCTGGCCGCGGCCAAGGCGGGCGCGACCGGTACGACCGGTACGACCGGTACGGCCGGTACGACCGGCACGACTGGCACCCAGGGCGGAACCGGGACCCAGGGTGGGACCGGCACCCCCGGGGCGACCGGAGCCGGGGGAGCGACGGGCGTTCCGGGCGCGTTCGTGCCTCCGGGAGCGCCCGGCCAGGGCGCGGGGACGGGCCAGGGCGGTCAGGGGGGACAACCCGGCCAGTCCGGCCAGTCCGGCCAGGGCGGTCAAGGCGCGTTCGGCGCGCAGGGCGGCCAGGGCGTTCAAGGGGGGCAAGGCGGCCAGGGCGCTCCCGGCGCATCCGGTGTACCGGGGGCCCAAGGCGCACAGGGCGGGGACCCCGCCGGCCGCGTGGACGGCGGGACCGGGGATCCGCAGGAGACCAAGGGCGCTTCCGAGCAGGCCGCGGCCCAGCAGGGCTCCCAGCAGCTCGGCGACGCCATCCTGCGCAGCCTGAACCTGATGCACCAGCCCGTGCAGGGCCAGCCCGGCCAGCCCGCAGGGCCGTCGGCCGAGCAGCTTTCCAAGGCCGTGGAGGCCGTGGCCGACCGCGTGCTCGTGTCCACCCCGGAAAGCGGCCGCCAGGAGGTGCGCATCTTCCTGCGCGATTCCGTGCTGCCCGGCACCGAGGTGACCATCACCCGCCACGGCGGCGGCGTGCAGATCGAATTCAACACCTCCTCCAACACCTCGCACATGCTCATCAACCAGAACAAGGACGGGCTGGAGAACCAGCTCAGACAGAGCCTGGGCGAGGACGTGAAGGTCAACCTGAGCTTCCAGGACCGCGAACAGAACGAGGGTCGCTCGCGCGGGGAGTACGTGCCCCAAGACGAGAGTTGATCGAGAGTTGATCGAGAGCTGACCGGGAGTTGATCGGGAGTTGATCGAGGTCCGATCGGGAGCGGGTCCTGGACCGGGGGCGGGGGCGGATCGGGCGCCGGCCGGTGATCGGCCGGGGACCGGGCGAGGGAGAGGAGACGGATCGGAACAGCGCGGGTCGGCCGCGGTTTGACGGGGCAGCAGCGACGGCGGCCCCGTGACCCGTCGGCCCCGGCGCAGGGCGCTCCGCGCCGCCCGGCGCAGGCGCGTCTGGAGCATGCCCGGCGCGAAGAGCGCCATGGAGTATACATGGAGAAGCCGTTGGAACTGATACGCCTGGACGCCGAGGAATCGGCGCTGCGCAACGGGATATTCTACCGTTGCGGCCCCCTGGCCCTCGCTGGCCGCGACGGGCAGTTCTCCCTGCGCCTTTTGGCGCACGCGGCCCCCATGCGGCCCGCGTTGCGCATCACCCTGGATTGCGAGGGCGCGCTCCTGGCCGTGGACCTGGCCTCCACCCTGGTGCCGGACCGCCTTGTCGCTGGAACTGGGGCCGGAGCCGGGGCCGGGGCCGGAGAACACGCGGACGCGACCGCCCAGGCCGCGTCCCTGGATCCGGAACTGCGCGCCGCGCTCTACGAGGTCTTTTTCGAAGGGCTTCTGGACCGCTTCCAGGACCTCACCGGCTCGGCCGCGACCATCGCCGCGGTGGAGTTCTTCGCGGCCCCCGGGGCGCCGACCGATGCAGTTGTGACACCGCCGCCCGGGGCCGTGGGCAGCGTGGGGCTGGAACTGGCCCTGCCCGGCGCGGACGGGGCCGAACCCACGGCCGTGCCCGGGCGCATTCTCTATTCCCTGGACGGGTTGCGGCTCCTGGCGCGGGCCATGGAGTTCGCGCCCGCGTCGGCCGGGCCGGACTACCGTGCCGTGGCCGTGGCCTGCCGCGCGGAGATCGGGGTCATGACCCTGACCCTGGGCCAGGCCGAACTCCTCGCCGTGGGCGACGTGCTCCTGCCCGACGCCTTCTGGTACGCCGACAATCTCGCCTATCTGCGCGTCTCCCCGCGCCTGGCCTTCCGCTGCGCCGTGCAGCGGGGCCGGCTCGTGATCCAAGACATTCCAACGGAGGAACCCATGCAAGAGCAGGACGCCCGCCCCCAGAACCAGCAGGCGCAGGAGGAGCGGCCCGACGAGGCCGCAGGCTCCGCGGCGGCCGCCGCCGCGCCCGATCTGGCCGATCTCGAACTGTCCGTGGTCTTCGAGCTGGGCGAGAAGCGGCTCACGCTGGCCGAGCTGGAGCAGCTCCGGCCGGGCATGACCTTCGACCTGGGCAAGGGGCTCGCCGAGCCCGTGACCATCCGGGTCAACGGCACGGCCGTGGGCACGGGCGAGCCCGTGCAGGTCGGCGACCGCGTCGGCGTGCGCATCGTCAAACTCTCCTGACGCCCATGTGGTGGGAAACCCTCTTCGCCAATCCGCTGGCCCTCATCGGCCTGCTGGTCAGTCTTTCCCTGGCCCCCTTCGTGGCCATCATGGTCACCTCCTACGTCAAGCTGGTGGTGGTCATGTCCCTGATCCGCAACGCCCTGGGCGTGCAGCAGATTCCGCCGAACATGGTCCTCAACGGGTTGGCCATCATCCTGACCATCTTCGTCATGGCCCCGGTGGGCGGGGAGATGATGGACATCGTGCAGCGGCGCGGCATGCCCGACAGCATGGCCCAGATGCGCGAGCTCGGCGAGGAGGCCGCGGGCCCGCTGCGCGCCTTTCTCCTGGCGCATTCCGAAAAGCGCGAGCGGGCCTTCTTCCTCAAGTCCGCGCAGGTGCTCTGGCCCAAGGAAAAGGCCGCGCACCTGGACGAGCAGAACCTGATCATCCTGGTGCCCGCCTTCGCCGTCACCGAGCTGACCGCGGCCTTCAAGATCGGCTTCCTGCTCTACCTGCCCTTCGTGGCCATCGACCTGATCGTCTCCAACATCCTGCTGGCCATGGGCATGATGATGGTCTCGCCCATGACCATCTCCCTGCCCTTCAAGCTGCTGCTCTTCGTGCTCCTCGAAGGCTGGGCCAAAACCATCCACGGTCTGCTGCTGACCTACAGGTAGGCGTCATGAGCGACCCGACCATCCTCGACTTCACCGTCAAGGCGCTGCTCCTGGTGCTGCTGCTCTCCCTGCCGCCGATCATCGTGGCCTCGGTGGTGGGCGTGCTGCTCAGCCTGGTGCAGGCGCTCACCCAGGTGCAGGAGCAGACCCTGTCCTTCGCCGTCAAGCTCGTGGCCGTGACCGTGACCATCCTGCTGACGGCGCGCTGGCTGGGGGACGAGATCTACACCTTCGCGCAGATGATCTTCGACAGCTTCGGCAAGGTCTGACCGACCCGGCCCGCACGCCCATGGACATCGCCCAGCTCAAGGACATCGTGCTCGTCTTCACCCTGAGCTCCTCGCGGATCATCGCGGCCTTCGCCGTGGTGCCCTTCCTGGGCGAGCGCCTTCTGCCCGACGTGCTGCGCAACGGGATCATGATCTCCCTGATGTTCGTGCTCTTTCCCATGATCGCCCCGACCCTGACCATGGGCCAGGTGGACTCGCTGATCACCTTCTTCGCCATCATCTTCAAGGAGATCGTCCTCGGCCTGCTCATCGGCTTCATGGCCTCCATCGTCTTCTGGATCGCCGAGAGCGTGGGCTTTCTCATCGACAACCAGCGCGGCGCGTCCCAGGCCGACGCCACCGAGCCCATGAGCGGCGAGCAGACTTCGCCCCTGGGGGCCATGTTCTTCCAGGCCGTCACCGTGCTCTTCTTCCTCTCCGGCGGCTTCCTGACCTTCATCGGCGTGCTCTTCGCCAGCTACGCGGCCTGGCCCGTGGTCAGCTTCTGGCCCCAGGTGGCCGACCCCAAGTTCGCGCTCTTCTTCCTCCGGCAGGTCGACCTGATCATGTACTACACCGTGCTCCTGGCCGCGCCCGTGGTCATGCTCACCTTTCTCACGGACCTCGGCCTCGGGCTCATCAACCGCTTCGCCCCGCAGCTCAACGTCTTCTTCCTGGCCATGCCCATCAAGAGCGGCCTGGCCATCTTCGTGCTCGTCATCTACTTCACCACGCTCATGGATCAGTTCTCCAACCGTTTCGTGATCATCCACAAGCTGATCCACATCCTCGGAAAGGGCATCGCATGAGCGAGAAGACCGAACAGCCGACCGCAAAAAAGCTGCGCGACGCGCGCCAAAAGGGGCAGGTGGCCAAGAGCCAGGAGGTGGCCTCCACGGCCGTGATCCTGAGCGCCTTCCTGGTCGTCTGGATCGGTTGGGACTCCATGCTCGCGAACATCAAGGAGATGGTCCTGCTGCCCACGCACTACATGGACCGGCCCTTTGCCGAGGCCCTGCCCATGGTCCTGGCGGGCGTGCTCTCCAAGGCGGCGCTGGTCTGCGCGCCCGTGGTCTTCCTGGCCGCGGTCATGGGCGTGGCCGCCAACTACGTGCAGGTGGGCTTCCTCTTCTCCCTGGAATCCATCAAGCCGGACCTGAAGAAGATCAACCCCGGCGAGGGCGCCAAGCGCATCTTCTGCAAGAAGAACTTCCTGGAGCTGGTCAAGTCGGCCCTCAAGATCCTCTTCCTCGGGATCCTGCTGAAGATGGTCGTGGAGGACGCGCTGGACGCGCTGATGAAGATTCCCTACGGCGGCATGGACGGGCTCATGGCCGTGCTCGGGAAGGTGCTCTTCAAGATAGTGGTCAACACGGGCCTGTGCTTCACCATCGTGGCCGCCTTCGACTTCTTTCTGCAGAAGAAGCTGCACACCAAGCAGCTGATGATGAGCAAGGACGAGGTCAAGCGCGAGTACAAGGAGATGGAGGGCGACCCGATCATCAAGAGCAAGCGCAAGCAGCTCCACCAGGAACTGGTCATGTCCGACACCATCGCCAAGGTGAAGAAGTCCTCGGTGCTGGTGACCAACCCCACGCACCTGGCCGTGGCCCTGTTCTACGAAAAGGGCAAGACCAAGCTGCCCGTGGTCACGGCCAAGGGTGCCAACCTGGTGGCCCGGCGCATGGTCGAGGCGGCCAAGGAGGCCGGGGTGCCGATCATGCAGAACGTGCCCCTGGCGCACAACCTCTACGACGACGCCAACGTGGGCCAGTACATCCCGGGCGACCTCATCGAGCCCGTGGCCGAGGTGCTGCGCTGGGTGCAGCAGCTCCAGGACGGCAAGGTCTGATCGCCATGCCAGAGAGGTTGGCGATTTCCGCTTTTGCCATGTGCCAATCAAGTTGTCGGAACCCCTGATTATATTTTTGTAACATATTGATATATAACATAAGCCATGACTGGCACGATGTGTGCTAGGACTGGCGAAAAGGACGCGATCCCGGCGGGTGTGCCGGGGCCCACAAAGGAGGAACTCATGGGCACGGAAATGGATGCGATCTTGAAGGAATTCGGTACGTCCCTCGGCTTCGACGGGCTGGAGTTCGACGAGTACGGCTACTGCTGCCTGTTCTTCGACGACATCGTGGTCAACATCGAGGTCAACGAGAAGAGCGAGCAGCTCTTCCTCTACGCCAACATCGGCGACATCCCGGCGGACGCGGACAAGGCGTTCTACGAGACCCTGCTGGAGGCCAACTTCCTGTTCCGGGGCACCTCGGGCGGGGCCATCGGCATGGACAAGTCCGCGGGCATCATCTCCCTGGCCTGGCAGGGGCCCTACAAGGACATGACCTGCGTGCGTTTCGAGAAGATCATCGAGAACTTCGTCAACCTGACCGAGCACTGGCGGTCCGTGGTGGCCGAGGCCAGGCCCGAGGTCCCGTCCGACGCCCAGTCCGGCGGCATGTTCCCCGAAGGCATCCGCGCGTAGCAAAGGAGGCAACCATGGGACTTCGAGTCGGTGACTTCACCGCCGGCGTGCAGCGCGGCGGTTCGCTCAAGCTCAACGAGACCGGGCAGGGGCTCAAGACCTTTGCCCAGAACTTCAAGGGCAAGGTCGCGGCGTTCTTCCAGGGGCTGTTCCACCCCGGCCAGGTGGCGCGCGATAACCGCGCCGTGATGAACGCCTTCATCACGGCCGTGCGCCAGGACCCCAGGTACGGCGACAGTTTCGGCGACCTGGCCGCCACCTCCCTGGCCCACGCCATCCGCGGCGGCAAGCCCCTGAACCAGCGCACGGTGCGCCGGGTGGTGCAGCAGCTGGATCAGGCCAAAGCCAACAACGTGGGCTTCACCCGTTTCCAGGCCATGGTCGTCTCGGAAAACGAGGACACCAGGCCCGGCACGTTCGGCTCGCTCTTCGCCGACGAGGCCGGGCGGCGCGGCCTGCCTGTGCTGACCCAGGGCTATGACACGCGCGCCCTTTCCGAGGACATCAGGGAGGACGTGATGC
The DNA here is from genome assembly GCA_015709205.1 of Desulfovibrionaceae bacterium. Lineage (GTDB taxonomy): Bacteria > Desulfobacterota > Desulfovibrionia > Desulfovibrionales > Desulfovibrionaceae > JACCQO01. The sequence goes on along the minus strand of JACCQO010000004.1, from coordinate 95,514 downwards.
GCGAGGGCGGGGGCGGGGTGCGGATGGTCACCCAGCAGCGCGCCCAGCAGATCGCCCAGGCGAAGATCACGGCCTTCTTCGACGCCAAGGAGCGCAGCCTGCAGACGGTGGCGACCGCCTTCCCCAACGCGGGGCCGGAGCGCACGAGCATGGAGAAGGCCGCCCTGCGCCTCATGTCGCCCGTCAAGCCCAAGGCCATCGCCTGCGCCAAGGATCTGCTGGAGCCGGCCAAGGCCCTGCTCGACAAGTTCTGCGATCCCGGACGCTCGGACGTGGAGCGGCTGCGCGAGGCGAAGACGTTTCTGGAAGCCGTGCAGACGGCCCTGGGCACGCACTACGACGAGGTGGGCTCCGACGACCTGAACGACGTGCTGCTGCTGTCGCTGCATTACGCCTCCGGCCTGAGCGGCAAGGGCGCGCAGGACTTCGAGCGCGCCTTCGGCATCGGGAGCCGGGGCATGGAGTCGGTGCGCTCCGGGTTGGGGGTGCATCTGAGCGGCCGGTACGCGAGGGACCAGGAGGGCATGGAGAACCTGCGCAAGGCGGGCAATGCCCTGACCCTGCTCTCAAGGCTGGGCGAGGTCCTGGGCCAGCAGGCCGGGTACGCCTCGTCCACCGCGTCCGCCAGCGTGAACGCGCAGGAACTTCGGGGACCGGAGCAGATCAGCACCGAAGGCCGACTGGGCATGGAGGCCTTGGGCGTGCCTGTGCCGCACTAGGAGAAAATCGGCCGCGCGCGGCGCGGCCAGAGGAAGTGTTGCTTCATGGGACTGAGCATCCAGAAGTTCATGGACGCGCGCGCCCTGGGCGGCGATCTCAAGCTGCAGCGCGACGGAACCGGCGCCCCCCAGGATATCGTCAAGGGCGCCACCAGCTTCAAGGGCAAGGTCGTCGCCTTTCTGCGCAAGACCTTCACCCCCGGCACCGTGGCCCGGGAGAACCGGGGCGTGATGGAGGCCTTCATCACCTCCATCGGCTCCAGCCGGTTCCGCTACGGCGAGGAATTCGGCGACATGGCCCGGCAGATGCTTGCCGGCGACATGCGGGCGGGCAGGCCGCTGACCGGGCGCAGGATCGGCCAGGTCGTGGACGCGATGAACCAGCACAAGGCCGAGGTGCAGCGGCAGAACGTGCAGACCGCCACGAGCTTCGCCAGCCTGGACCGGGACAGCGACTTCCGCACGATCTTCGCCGAGGTGCTGCAGGCCAAGGGGCTGCCCGGGCTTCCGGAACGCTACGACACCTCGGCCCTGCGCGCCGAGATCATGGAGGGCGCAAAGTTCGGCGGGGGCGACGAAACGTCGTTCCGGCCCTTGTCGCGCAATGAGGTCGAAGCCCTCGCCCGGCGGTGCATCGAGGATTTCACCGCAAAGCCGCAGAAGGCCATGGCCGTGGTGGACCAGACCCTGCCCAAGACCTCCGAGGACTATGAAGCCCTGGCGTCCACGGCGCTGCAGAGCCACGCCAAGATCAAGGCGCCCTCCTACCTGCAGGGCGTCATGGCCATGCGCGAGACGGTGAGCGGCGCGGTCACGGCCATGATCCAGGAGGGCAAGAGCCCGGGCGAGGTCTTCACGGCCATGAAGGGGTTCAGCGACGCCCTGGTCGAGAAGATGAGCGCCATGGGCCTGGAGCTCGGCGTGGACGACATGCATGCCTTTTTCCAGGACTGCCTGAACTTCGCCTGCAATTCCGGCTCAGTGAGCAAAGGCGACATGAAGAAGGCCATGGCCCTGCTCGGCTCCAAGTCGGGCGACGAGATCCGCGGCGCCTACGTGACGCTGCTGACCTTCTCGGTGCGCGAGGAGCGTTCCGCAGTGACCCAGCAGACCGCGGGCCGCGTGGAGCAGCTCTTCAACGCCATGGTCCAGACCATGGGAGCCAGGACCGGCGTGAGCGAGACCGACCGCCAGGCCCTCACCGCCCATCCGCAGGTGGCCTCCCCGGGCCAGGGCCTCTCCCCGGCGTTCCGCCGGGCCCTGGAATCCGCCGGGCTGGGCGCGCCGATCCTGGCCAACGGCGTCAACGACCACCTGGAGGGGCGCTTCGACGGCTCCTTCACGCGGTCCCTGGAGGCGCGGCTCAACGCGCTCTACACCGACGGCGAGGACACCATCGACGCCAAGGGGCGCGGCAGGTTCATGCTCGCGGACGTGGAACGCTGCCACACGACCATCGACGGCGTTTCCATCGGCAAGCAGGATCAGGGCAAGATCGCCCAGGACTGGGAGAAAAAAATCTTCACGCGCAAGGACGGCTCCTACGACCTGGAGGGCTCCCGGGCGCTGACCGCGCTGCTCAACCAGGGCTTCTCCGCCTGCGTGTCCAAGACCATGACCGAGGTGGAGGACGGCGACGGCATCGAACGCCCGTTCATCGGCAACATCGGCGCACGAGGCGGTCTCGGCGGCGAGGACACCACCTACACCGTGAGCACGGACCAGGCCACCGGGGATTTGTGGGTGCGCATGGAATACCGGTGCAATCCCCTGAACATCATGCGCATGGACGAACCCGGGGTGCAGTGGCTGGACCCGGACAAGAGTTCCTACACCGTGGCCGTGCAGGTGCGCGTGCCGCGCGAGTCCATCGATTCCGGCCACCCCCGCGTGGAGGTCATGGCCACGCACTACGACGCCACGTTCATCGAAGGAGAGCAGCCCGGCTAGTCTTCGCACCGGCCCCACCGGGCCCAAACCCCGGAGAACCGAATCATGTCCCTGAGCATATCCTCGTTCCGGGAGGTCGGCGGATCCGGCCTCACTTACGGCCTGAACGCCAAGGGCACCGACCTGGTGGCCCTGGACAAGACCTTCAAGGGCCGCGTGGTGTGCGCGTTGCGCAAGCTTTTCACGCCCGGCAGGGTGGCCGAGGAGAACCGGCAGGTGATGCGGGCCTTCGTCAAGACCTTCCGGACCCGCAACTTCAGCTATACGGCCGACTACGCCAATCTCGCGGAGCGCGTGCTGCACGACGACATCAAGGCGGGCAAGCCGCTTACCGGGCGCACGGTGCAGAAGGTCTTCGACGCCATCGGCAAGCGCTTGACCCTGCTCGAGGGCATCAATTCCGGCATGGCCACGGCCATGACCAACCTGGGCCCCAGCGGCGAGTTCCGCTCGATCTTCGCCGACGTCATGCGCGAACGGGGATTGCCGGAGAAGACGGACTCCTACGACACCATGTTCCTGCGCATGCGGATCGCCGAAAAGATCAAATCCCCCGGCGGATTCGCCAAGGAATACTGGGTCACCTCGCACGCCAAGGCCCAAACCATCGTGCGCGAGCACGCGAGGGAACTGGCCGGCCAGGTGCAGAAGAACCTGCGCGTGCTCGACGAGGTGGTGCCCAAGACGTCGCCCGAGTACGAACCCCTCAAGCAGACCCTGCTGCGCAGCCCGGCGGGCAAGGTCACTCCGGACTACATCCGCGGCATGGTCGCCGTGCGCGGCGCGGTGGAGAAGTTCGCCAAGGAGCTGGGGAGCGGCGACAAGGACGCCCTGGGCCTGTTCGACACGGTGCGCGGGCTCAGCACCGCCTTTTTCGCGGAAATGGGCAAGAGCGGGGCCATGATCGGCGGCGAGGACGTGCTCAATTTCTACCAGGACGCCATGAGCTTCGCCGTGAACAGCGGCGCGGTCTCCAAGGAGGACATGCGCAAGGGCGTGGAACTGCTCGGCTCGGAGCGCGGCGTGGCCCTGCGCAGCGTGATCGAGGGGCTGCAGTCGCTGCCCACGCGTTCGGAGCGCACCAACGTGAACCGCCAGACGGGCAACCGCACCCAGCAGGTCCTCGCGCGCATGGTCACGGCCTACAGCTGGCCGCTGGGGCTGAGCGAGGCCCAGGAGAACGAGCTCGTGCAGCGGCCCGTGGTCAAGGGCGTGGATCCGCACTTCCCCAAGCAGACGCGCCTGGCCCTGGAAGCCAGGGGCCTCGGCGCGCCGCTGCTGCCCGGCAGCGTCAACAACGTGCACTCCGGCAATTTCGGTCCTTCCGTGGCCAAGGCGGTCGAAGGGCGCGTCAACGAGCTGTTCACCACGGCCAGGCCGAAGTTCGACGAGCACGGCCTGAGCGACGCCACCCAGCGCGACATGTCGGGCACGACCATGGTCGTGGACGGCGTGGAGGTGGGCAAGCCCGGCCTGGACGAGCGCGAGGGCGCGTCCAGGTGGCGCAAGCTCTTTTCCGGCCCCGGCGGCGGGCAGCAGGCCCGGGCGCTGAGTTCGGTACTGCACCAGGGGCTGGGCGGCTGCCTGACCTCGATCCTGTCCTCGGCCAAGCCCGGCGACGGCATCCGCCGCCCCTTCGTGGGCGACCTGGGCGGCGGCCCGTCGGACACGCGGCTGGAATCCCGCATCGACGAAAAGACCGGGGACCGCTCGGTGCGGATGACCTTCACCTCCACGCCCCGGTTCCTGAACCAGGCCGGGGGCGACCTGCACCTGCTGGACCAGGGCCGGAGCGCCTTCGACTTCGTCCTCGAAGGCCGCATTTCGCGCGAGAGCATGGAGCGGGGCGAACCGCGGTTCGTTCTGGATACGGCGGCCTATTCGATGAATTTCATGGAGGCGCAGGAGTAGGCGGGGAGGCGATCGGGGCTCCGGCCCCGACTCCGCCTGCCTGGCCGCCGAGGCCCTTCGCCACCGAAGAGATGCGGATCACCATGATGTTCGCCGAGACGCCCGCCTCCATCCACCTGAACGATCCGCAGGGGGACGAGATGCTGAACGGGGGCGACAGCCACCTCGATGTGACCAGCCAGGGGCGCATCACCCGCGAATCCATCGACTCGGGCCATCCCGGGTTCGAGGTCATGGCGTCGCGGCTGTCCAGCCGGCTGATCATCGCCGAATGACGGCCGGGCAAGACCAGGAGGAGACCGAATCATGGCGTTGGACGTAGGGGATTTCACCGCACGGGTAGGCGACGGGGGGGCGCTGCGGCTGCAGCGGAACGAGGGGAGAACCTCGGTCACGAACTTCGCCAACACCTTCGGGGGCAAGGTGGCGGCGTTCTTCCGGGGACTGTTCAAGCCCGGGACCGTGGCGCAGGAAAACCGCAACGTGCTCAACGCGTTCGTGACGTCCGTGCGCAGCGATCCGGCCTACGGCGACAGCTTCGCCGATCTGGCCGCCACCACGCTGGCGCGCGACATCCGCAAGGGCGGCCCCCTGACCACGCGCAAGCTGCAGCAGGTCATGGACCGGCTGCAGGAGGCCAAACACCAGAACATCCGCTTCACCGACGTGCGCGCGCACACGGTTTCGGAGATCGACGGGCCGCAGCCCGGGTGTTTCGGGCGCATGTTCGCGGACATCGCCGCGGACAAGGGGCTGTCCGTGCTCCTGCGCGACTACGACACCGCCCAGTTGAGCAGGGACATCCGCAGCGAGGTCAAGCGGTTGGGCGAAAGCGGCGTGGGCATCGTGACCGAGCGCCAGGCCCAGGACGTGGCCAGGGCCAAGATCGACGAGTTCCTCACCGGCGTGGTCGCGCGCAGGAACTACGGGGAGGCGCAGGAACTGGTGGCCCGGTTCCAGCAGATCGCCCCCTCCGGAAGCGTGTCCGATCCCGAAACCCGGGCCATGCTGACCCTGGCGGCGCAGCAGCGCGGCCTGCCCACGGACCTTTCCAAGTACGACTTCGGCAAGCTGCAGGACAGGATCAACGCGCAGATCATGAGCGCCTGCGCCAGCGGCGGGAACCGGGTCTCCGAGCAGGACGCCCGGAGCATGACCCAAAAGATCGTCAACGACTTCGTGGACGCCAAGGCGCAGCTCTTCGCGCACGTGGACGAGCAACTCTCCGGCACGGACGCCACGGCCATGAAGAACATCCTCATCGCCAACCCCACCAACCTCAAGGACGCCCAGTACGTCACGTCCATCGTGGCCATGCGCGCCAAGGTCGGGGCCATGCTGGACACCTTCGCCAAGGCCAACCCCGGCCGTGTGGAGGTCTACCGCGCGGTCAAGGCGTTCCGCGAGGTCATGGAGCGGGAGGCGGGCAAGGCCATGGGCACGGAATTCGGCGGGCCGGAGCTGAAGGCCTTCGTCATGGACGGGCTGCAGTTCGCGCTGGAGACCACCTACACCGACCGGGACGCCTTGCGGAACGTGGTTTCCGGCCTGGGCAGCGAGGGCGCCAAGCAGTTCAAGGGCGTGCTGGAATTCGCCCAGTACGATCCGCAGATGGGCAAGCACGACGCCACGCTCAAGTCCTACTGGCAGATGAACCTCATCACCGCGCGCATCGGCGAGTCGCTGGAGAACAGGATGTCCCTGGACGAGGACAGGATGCAGGAAATCATGACGCCCGCACAGATCACGGAGACCTCGCAGATCCCCCAGGACCTGCGCGAGGCCATGACCGGCGACGGCTTCCACCTGCCCGGGTAGGGGCGGAGCCACACGGCGCATGCCGAACGGCGCGGGAACGCGGTGCGCGTTCCCGCGCTTTTCCTTTTTCCGCGCTTTTCCTCTGTCCGGCAATGGGGTAGTTGAAAAGTGGGCCCTGTTTTCCGCCCGATGCGCCCGGTCTGCCCGGTCCTGCCAAGTCGGCCGGTCCGCCCTCGCGCGGCGGGCGGCGCTGCAACACGGAGACAAGAGGTGAACGAACCGTTCGTCAAGACCATCGTCGCCGCCCTGTTGGGGCGGGATATGTGGACGCGCGACTTCGGCGAACTGACGCCCGTGCGGCGGTCGGCAGTGCGCCTGGTGAAGTGGGCCCTGATGCTCGGCGAGGGCGTGGCCCGCGACCGCGTCATGCTCCGCGCCTCGGCCCTGACCTTCACCACGGTGCTCTCCATCGTGCCCTTCCTGGCCGTGGCCTTTTCCGTGCTCAAGGGATTCGGCTTCCAGAACAAGGAATTCATCCGCAACCTGCTGCACCAGGCCCTGGCCGGGCGCGAGCAGGTGGCCGACGCGATCATCAGCTACATCAACAACACCAACGTGCGCACCCTGGGCGGCGTGGGCGTGGGGCTGCTGCTCTTCACGGTCGTCAACCTGCTCTCCAACATCGAGATATCCTTCAACACCATCTGGGGCGTGGAGCGCGGCCGGTCCATCGGCCGCAAGACCGCGGACTACTTTTCGGTCTCGCTCATCGTGCCCGTGCTCATCGTCACGGCCATCAGCTTCACGGCCACGCTGCAGTCCACGGCCGTGGTCCGCTCCATCCTCTCCATCTCGGTCTTTTCCGAGGTCTACCTCGTGCTCCTCAAGCTCGTGCCCTACATCAGCGTCTGGCTGGCGCTCACGTTCATCTACTCCTTCGTGCCGAACACGCGGGTGCGCTGGTGGGCCGCGCTCTCCGGCGGGGTGCTGGCGGGCACGCTCTGGCAGCTGGCCCAGTGGTTCTACGTGGCCTTCCAGATCGGCGCGGCCAAGTATAACGCCATCTACGGCAGCTTCGCCCAGCTCCCGCTGTTTCTCATCTGGGTGTACATGAGCTGGGTCATCGTGCTGCTCGGCGCGGAGATGTGCTTCGCGTTCCAGAATTTCAGCAACTACGAGGCGCGCGCCAAGTACGAGCGCGTCAGCCTGCGCGAGCGGCTCCGGCTGGGGTTGGCGCTCCTGCTGCACCTGGCCGACGTGGCCCATGGATCGCGCCCGCTGCCCACGGACCGCGACCTGGCGGCGCGTTTCGCCCTGCCCGTGATCCTGGTGCGGGACATCCTGGGCCTGTTCTGCGATGCGGGGCTCACGGGCCGGGTCTGCAACGACGACAGCGAGCGCTTCGCCCTGGTGCGCGCGCCGTCCGAGGTGCGCGTCAAGGCCGTGCTGGACTGCCTCCTGGACCACGACGGATCGGGCATGGACCTGACGGGCGGCCGCGCCCTGGCCGCGGTGGATGCGGCCCTGGGGAACATGGACCGGCACATGGACGAAAGCGGCGGCAATCTGTCCCTGGACGATCTGCGTCGCGGTTGAACGCGGTCCGGGCCATGGCCCGGACCCCCAGGCGGGCGGTCGGGCGATCGTCCGCGGTGAACGACGTACGACCGATGAAGTAACGGCGGCGCGCCGCGCGCCGCACGAAGAAAGGGGGCGCCATGTTCAGGCGGTTGCGGAACTGGTGGAAGCGGATCGGGTTGGCTCTGAAGCTCGTGGTGGTGGCCGCCGAACTGGCCGCCCTCTACCTCGTCGTCTGCCTGCTGGTGGTGCCCCTGGCCGGGCCCGGGCTGCTCTCGGCGCAGCTCAGCGACGTGCTCGGCCGCACCGTGCGCGTGGAGCGGGTGCGCTTCAACCCCTTCACCCTGGAGGTGGCGGTGGAGGGGCTGGCCATTCAGGAGGCCGGGGTCGGAGCTCCCAGCGCAAAGTCCGGCGCAGCGTCCGGCGGAACGGGCCAATCCGCGAACGCGCCGGGCGGGGCGCAGGCCCAGCCCTTCGTGCATCTCGGCGCGTTGCGCGTCAACGTCTCGGCCCTCTCGTCCATCGGGCGGCTGGCCGTGGTGGCGGAAACCGTGCGGTTGGAGTCGCCCGCCGTGCACGTGGTGCGCCAGGCCCCCAACGTCTACAACTTCACCGATATCCTCGACCGCCTCGCGGGCCCGCCCGCCGCAGCAAGCCCGGCCCCGGGCAACGCCACGGTCCCGACAGCCGGGACCAACGCCACGGCGTCCGGTCCGGGCGGGTCCGGCGCGCCGGGCGCGCCCGAAACGCCCGTCGCCGTGGCCTTCCCCGTGGTCGTGCGCGACTTCGCCATCGTCAACGGCACCGTGCGTTTCGACGACAACCCCCTGGGCGCGGTGCACGCCGTGACGAGCCTGGACCTGCGCGTGCCCTTTACCTCGGGCCTGGACGCGGACCGCGAGAAGTTCGTGGAGCCGCGCCTGGACATGGTCGTGGACGGGCACCCCGTGGAGCTGACGGGCCGCACCCTGCCGTTTCACGAGTCCCTGCGCACCGAATTCCGGCTCGACGTCAAGGACCTGGACCTCGCGGCCTACTGGGACTACGCGCCCGTGCGCACCCCGGCGCGGCTCTCCTCGGGCCGCTTCTCCTGCGACCTGCGCCTGAACCTCTCGCGCGGCCCCGGGCTGCTGCCCCTGCTGGACGTCTCCGGCACCGTGGGCCTGGCCGATTTCGCGCTCACCGGCCCGGACGGCGCGCCCTTCGCCGGGTTCGCCGCCCTGGGCGTGCCCCTGGAAAACTTCAGCCTGGAGCGGCGCGAGGTGCGCCTCGGCCAGGTGACGCTGACCGGCCCCTTTGCCCGGCTGCGGCGCTTCGGCGACGGCCGGCTGGACGTGCTCGGCTACCTGCCGGGCGCGGGAGCCGAATCCCCGGAAAACGGCGTGGCGGACGCGCTGGACGCAGCAACGGACGACGGATCCGGCGCGGTCGCAACGTCCGGCATTTCAGGCCCGGCCGCGGAACAGACCTTCCTCATCACCCTGGCCGGGCTGGGCATCGAAGGGTTGCGCGTGGACTTTGCCGACGCGGCCACGCCGGAGCCCTTTGCCGCCGCCTACGTGGCGGACGTGCACACCGGCCCGCTGCGTTCGGACCTGGCCGGGACCGTGGACTTCGCCGTGCGGGTGACCGGGCCGCAGCAGGAGCGCGTGGCCGTCTCCGGCGGTTTGGACCTTGCGGGCCTGAATTCCGGCGGGGCCGCGGCCGTGCGCGGCGGGGGCAACTGCACCGTGGCCGGGGTCTCCGTGGCCCGCTACCGGCCCTACTACGGCGCGGCCGCGCCCATGGACGTGGCCGCCGGAACCCTGGATGCGTCCGGCGGTTGGGCCCTGGGGCCGCGCGAAGGCGACGCGGACGCGGCGGGCGACGTGCCGGTGGTGCGCTTCGCGGGCGGGCTGACGCTCGCGGGGCTGCGCCTGGCCGACCGGGCCACGGGCCACGACCTGGCGCGCCTGGGCAAGCTGGCCCTGCGCGGCGTGGACCTGACCAGCGCGCCCCTGGTCGTGAGCGTGCAGTCCGTGGAGGCGGACAAGGCCGAGTACCGCGACGCGGCGCGCGATCGCGTGTTGGCGTCCCTGGCGCGGCTGGGCGTGCGCTCGGCGGCCTTTGCCGCGTCCAGCGACCTGGAGGGCGCCGAGCCGGGCGCGCAGGTGCGCGTGGCCTCGATTTCGCTGCGCGGCGCGGTGCTGCGCGATCCGGAGAACTTCCGCGAGTTCGCCACCCTGGCCGATGCCCAGGCCGGTTCCCTGCGTGTGGTCCTGGATCCGTTGGATGTGCGCCTGGACCTGCTGCGCCTGGAGGGCGCGGCCCTGGAAGACAACCGCGCCGACCGCCGCGTGGCGGCCCTGGCCGGGTTGCGCGTGGAGCGCACCGAGGTGCGCCGCGCCAAGTCCGACAGTCCCCTGGACGTGCGCGTGCGCGCCGTGCTTCTGGACAAGCCCGAGGCCGACTTCGTGGTCGGCGCGGACGGTGTGATGAACCTCTCTCGCGCCCTGGCCCCGTTCGGCGGCAACGCCACGGCGGCCAACGCCACGGCCGCAGGACCGGTGCCCGAGGCCGCCGCGAGCGCTTCGGCCGAGCCCGCAGCCGCTTCGGGCGCGGCCGTCGCGGCCGACCCGGCGGCCGCCGGGCCCACCGTGTCCCTGGGCTCGCTGCGTCTCGAGCGCGGGCGCGTCTCCTTTACCGACGAGACCCTGAACCCGGCCTACGTGACCCGGGTGGAGGGCATGCACGCCGTGCTCAACGGGCTGTCCACCGAACCGGGCGAGCGCGCGGACTTCGCCTTCAACGCCACCGTGGACGGCCATGCCCCGCTGCGCGCCGACGGCTGGGTGGCCGCGGGCGACGGCCGCGTCTCCACGGACATCGGCGTGCACCTGGCCAACCTGGAGATGAACGGGCTCTCGGCCTACACGCGCAAGTACATCGCCTACCCCCTGGCCACGGGCAAGCTGCGCGCCGACGTGCGGTTGCAGCTCGACGGCCCGGCCCTCGACCTGGACAACCGGCTGCTCCTCGAGCAGCTCACCCTGGGCGAGAAGGTCCGGAGCCCGGACGCGCCAAGCCTGCCCATCCAGCTCGGCCTGGCCCTGCTCACGGACTCCGCGGGCAACATCGACCTGGACGTGCCCGTGAGCGGGCGGCTGGACGACCCGTCCTTCGGCCTGGGCAAGGTCATCTTCGGGGCCATCGTCAACCTCTTCACCAAGATCGTGACCGCGCCCTTCGCCCTGCTCGGCAACCTCTTCGGCGGCGGCGAGGAGACGGGGTTCCTGATCTTCGCGCCCGGCGACGCGGTGCTGGCGGCCAGCGAGGCGGCCAAGCTGGACGACGTGGCCGCGGCCCTGGCCAAGCGGCCCCGGCTGCGCGTGGAGGTGGTCGGCTTCGTGGACGCCGAGGCGGACCGCGCGGCCCTGGCCGAGCGCTTCTTCCAGCTCAAGATCAAGCGCCGCAAGCTGCTGCGCATGGGCGCCAAGGCCGAGGGCCTGGACGCCGCCCAGGTGGCCTACACCCCGGAGGAGTATCCGGAACTGCTGACCGAGGCCTACGAGAACGCGGAGTTCGAACGGCCGCGCAACGCGGTGGGCGTGCTCAAGGACCAGCCCGTGGAGGTGATGGAAAGCATGCTGCGCGCGCACGTGGAGGTTTCGGACGACGACCTGTTGGCTTTGGCGCGGGCCCGGGCCGAGGCCGCGCAGGCGCACCTGCTGGGCGCGGCCGTGGACGCGGGCCGGGTCTTCCAGCGCGCCCCGGATCTCGCGCCGCCCAAGGCGCATCCGGAACTGGCCGCGAGTCGCGTGGAGCTGCTCCTGCGCTAGGTGGGCCCGGCGGCCATTCGGGATTCGGGGGCGCAGGGGGCGCTGCCCGCCACGCGGTTGCCGCCCGCCTTCTTGGCGGCCTCCATGCGCGCGCGGGCGCGGGCCACGCAGCCGGAGACCGTGTCGTCGGGGCGGGCCATGGTGCAGCCCGCGGAGACCGTGGCGCGCAGCCTGACGTTCTCGGCGTCCAGCCAGCTGTGCTCCATGAAGATGCGCACCCGCTGCGCCGTCTGGCGCAGGGTTTCCGGCGTCACGTTGGGCAGGGTGGCCAGGAATTCCTGGCCGCCCCAGCGAAAGGCCGTGTCCATGGCGCGCAACGAGCCCTCCATGTTCCGTGCGGCCACGAGCAGCATGCGCTCGGCCGCTTCCTCGCCGAAGAGGTCGTTCAGGCGGCCGAATCCGTCGATGTCCACGTAGAGCAGCCCGAAGGGCACGCCTTCCTGGGCCAGGGCCGAATACAGCGCGCTGAGCGCGAGTTCGGCGTGGTGGCGGTTGCCGAGCTCGGTGAGCGGGTCGAGCAGGGCCTGTTGGCGCAGGGCCTCGGTTTCCTCGCCGGAGCGCATGCTCGGGCGCGCCTCGGAAAATATCTCCATGGCCCCGACGATGCGGCCGAGCTCGTCGCGCACCGGCGCGCTACGCACGTGCACGGGCACGCGGTGGCCGTCGGCGTGGTGCAGCACCGGGGCTATTTCGCGCACGACGCCGTCCTCCATGGTGGCGCGCAGCGGGCAGCCCTTCTCGCACAGCTCCGTTCCCGCATCGTCGATGTGGCGCAGGATGTTGTCCGAGCAGCGGCGGCCGAGCACGTCCCGGGCCCTGTAGCCGGTGATGCGTTCGGCGCTTTCGTTCCAGGAGGTGATCACGCCGTCGCGGTTCACGCAGTAGACCCCGTCGTAGAGATCGTCGATGAGCCGGGTGAGGTAGGATTCGTGCATGGCGGTCTTGGGGTGGACGGTTTGCGGTGATTTTCCAGCGTAGCGCGGCGGAAGGAAAAAGTCCACGCGCCGCGGCGTTCGGGCGGTTCGCATTCCGTTGTGCCGCGGGCGCGCGTGGCGTAGAATGGCGGCAGGCGGCCCCGGGCGGGCGGCGCGATCCCCGGAGCCGCCGCCCCCGCCGCGCATGGCGCGCGTCGCGCCGCAGCGGGCCGGTTCCGCCCGATCCGTTTTCGGCAAAGGAGGCCGCATGTTCCGCATCCGCCGCGTGTTCGACGACACCCTGCCCCGCGACCGCCAGGCCATCGCCCAGGTCCAGGAGATGCTCAAGGCCCAGTTCGACGCGGTGCGCGCCAAGGAGTACGAGGACATCCCGGCCAAGCTGCGCGATCCGCTGGCCTTCCGCTTCCGCACCATCCTCTACGTGGCCGAGCGCGGCTACTCCGTGCGCGGTTTCGCCATCCTCCTGCACGTCACGGACGTGAACTTCTGCTACCTGGACTGGCTGTGCGCCAGCCCGGGCGGCACGGGCCGCGGCGTGGGCGGCGCGCTCTACGCGCACCTGCGCGAGCAGGCCCGGCTGCTCGGGGCCTGCGGCATTTTTTTCGAATGCCCGTCCGACGACCCGGCCGTGTGCCGCAACCACGGCCTGCTGCGCGCCAACCGGGCGCGGATGCGCTTCTACGAGCGGTTCGGCGCGCGGCCCGTGGTCGGCACGGCCTACGAGACCCCGCTTTCGCCCACGGACGACTGCCCGCCGAGCCTGCTCTTCGACGACCTGTCCGGCGGCGGGGCGGGCGGCGAGGCAGGCGTCGGGGCGCGGAAGCCCGGCGCTTCCGGCAAGCCCAGCGGGCAGCGCGGGCGGACCGTTTCGGCGGCGCGGGCGCGCGAGGTGGTGCGCGCCATCCTGGAGCGCAAGTACGGGGACACCTGTCCGCCGGAGTACGTGGACCTTGTGGTGCGCTCCTTCGCGGGCCCCATGCGGCTGCGCGAGCCGCGCTACGCGGCCCCGGCCGCGCCGTCGGCCCCCCTCGTACCGGTCGTACCGGCCGTACCGGCCGTACCGGCCGCGCCGCGCATCGCGCTCACGGTCAACGACCGCCACGACATCCACCACGTCCACGAGCGCGGCTACGTGGAGTCCCCGGCGCGGGTGCGCTCCATCCTCAAGGCCCTGGAGCCCACCGGGCTCTTCGAGCGCATCGACGTGCGCCGCCATCCCGAGCGCCACGTGCTCGCGGTGCACGACGCGGGCATGGTCCGCTACTTCAAGGCCGTGACCGCGCTGCTCGCGCCGGGCAAGTCCGTGTATCCCTACGTCTTTCCGATCCGCAACCAGGCCCGGCCGCCCAAGGAGCTGCCCGTGCGCGCCGGGTACTACTGCATCGACACCTTCACCCCGCTCAATTCCAACGCCTGGCAGGCCGCGCGGCGCGCCGTGGACTGCGTGCTCACGGCGGCGGACCGGGTGCTCGACGGCGAGCGGCTGGCCTACGCCCTGGTGCGCCCGCCCGGGCACCACGCCGAGCGCCGCGCCTTCGGCGGGTTCTGCTATTTCAACGCCGCGGCCGTGGCCGCGCAGTACTGCCTGGAACGCGGCCTGAGCGCGCCCGGCGCGCCGTCGGCCGCTGCCGACTCCGGGAATGGGCCCGGCGGGCCGTCGGCCGGAGACGCGCCCGGCGGGCCGCAAGGCGCGGACCCGGCCGCCCCCGCGTCCGGCGGCCGCGTGGCCGTGCTGGACATCGACTACCACCACGGCAACGGCACGCAGGACATCTTCTACGAACGCGCCGACGTGCTCACGGTCTCCATCCACGGCCATCCGGGCTTCGCCTATCCCTATTTCAGCGGGTTTTCGGACGAGCGCGGCGCGGGCGCGGGGCTGGGGTTCAACCTGAACATCCCCCTGCCCGAGGACGTGGACGGCGCGGCCCACCTGCGCGCCCTGGAGCACGCCCTGGAGCGCATCCGCGCCTTCGGGCCCGGGCTGCTGGTGGTCTGCCTGGGGCTGGACACGGCCAAGGGCGACCCCACGGGCTCGTGGTCCCTGAGCCCGGCGGACTTCGAGGCCAACGGCCGGGCCATCGGCGCGCTGCGGCTGCCGACCCTGGTGGTCCAGGAGGGCGGCTACCGCATCCGGACCCTGGGCACCAACGCGCGGCGCTTCTTCCTGGGGCTGCGCCAGGGCCAGTACGGCGCGGTGCGGCCCCCGGCCGCCAAGGCCGAAGGCCGCACCGGCGGGGTGCCTGGCAACGGCAGGGGACCGGCACGCGGCTGATTCGCGGCCGGCGCGATCCGCCGCCCGACCGGGCGGCGCGCCACGCAGACGCAAGGAGCGGAAACGACGGATGACGACGGACAAGGGCGGCGGCCCGACTGGGGGCCCGATTCGGGGCACGACTGGCGGCCGGACCGGCGCCATCGCCGGGGTGATCCTGGCCGGGGGGCGCGCCGCGCGCCTGGGCGGGCGGCGCAAGGGCCTCCTGCGCATCGGCGGGCGCACGCTCATCGCGCGGCTGCTCGAGGTCTATGCGCAATTTTTCGACGAGGTGGTCATCGCCGCGCGCGAAACCGGGCCCTATGCGCGCTTCGGCGTGCCCGTGGCCCCGGACGCCTTTGCCCGGCACAGCTCCCTGTCCGGCATCCACGCCGGGCTTTCGGCGGTGCGCGCGGAGCATGCCTTCGTGGCCGCGTGCGACGCGCCGTTCCTGCGGCCCGGGGTGGTGGCCCGGCTGCTGGCCGCGGTCACGGACCAGGCCGACGTGGTCGTGCCGCTCAAGGCCGACGGCTGGATGGAGCCCCTGTGCGCCGTGTACTCCAGGCGCTGCCTGGGGCCCATCGCGGCGCAACTGGCCGGGGGCGACTGCAAGATCGTTCGCTTTTTCCCCCAGGTGCGCGTGGTGCAGGTTCCGGAAAGCGAACTGCGCGGCGCGGACCCGGACCTGGCCTCCTTCGTGAACGTGAACACCCCGGCCGAGGTGCGCCGCGCGGTCCTGGCGGCGCGCGTCACCCGGCCCTAGGCGGCGTTCCGGGCGCGTCCGGGCGCGGCGCGCGGCGCGCCGGGCCGTGGTCCGTGCACTGGAAATCGGGTATTCCGTTCCCGGTTGGTGCCGAAATGCAATCAAGATGTTTGGCATTGCCGCTTGGCCATCGTGCGGCTAGCATGGCTGCCATGGACAGGAATCGGACCATTCCGGCCGCCGTGTCGGCCTCCGGAGCGGCGGAGCGCTTCGACGACGCGGTGGCCGCCGCGCCCGGCCGCGCCGGGGGGCCGCGTTGCGCGGTTTCGGACGGCCCCGGCCCGGATGGGCCGGAGCCCGGCGCGACCTGCTCGGGCGCGTGCGTTTCCGGCGAGAGCGTTTCCGGCGAGAGCGATTCCGGCGCGTGTGCCTGCGATCCGGCCGCTCCCGCCGCCACCACGGATTTCGCCGTGCTGGAGTACCGCGACGGCCGCTTCGCGCCCGCCACGGCCCCGGCCATCCGCGAGGTGCCGCTGACCGTCTTCCTCAACGGCCGCGAGGTCGTGACCCTGCTCTGCACCGCGCGCCACCCGCGCTTCCTGGCCCTGGGCTTTCTCAAGTCCGACGGCCTGCTGCGCGACCTGGCCGAGGTGCGCAAGGTGGACGTGGACGAGGGCGGGACCGGGGAAGAGCGGCGCATCGTGGCCCGCGTGGCGGCCGCCGGGGACCCGTGGCAAGGCCGCACCCTCGGGCGCACCGTGACCTCGGGCTGCGGCAAGGGCACGGACTTCGGCCGCAACCTGGCCACGATCGCGCGCCGTCGCCTGGACGCGGACGTGCGCGTGCGGCCCGGGCAGATCCTGGCCCTGTGCGCGGAGCTGCACGAGCGTTCCACCCTGTACCGGCGCACGGGCGGCTGCCACAACGCCTCGCTGTGCACGCCGGAGCGCATGCTCGTGTTCCGCGAGGACATCGGCCGCCACAACGCCATCGACATGATCGTGGGCCAGTGCTTCGAGGAGGGCGTGCCCACGGGCGACAAGCTGATCGTCTCCTCGGGCCGCGCGGCCTCGGAGATCCTGCTCAAGGTCGTGCGCATCGGCGTGTCCGTGCTGGTGTCGTCCGGCGCGGCCACGTCCATGGCCGTGGACCTGGCCCGGCGTACCGGGCTGACCCTGGTGGGCCGGGTGCGCGGGGATTCCTTCTGCGTCTACAACGACCCGGGCAGGATCGTGCGCGATGCGGGTCCGGGCGCGCCGGATGCAACGGACACGTCGGACGCAACGGGCGTTTGTGTCAAATCCTGAGCAATTGAACATTCACCGGCCGCCGGGCGCGACCCTTGCCCGGCCGACCCCGTCTGCCTGGGGGTATCGATGACTGCCGCATTCCTGTCGCCGAACGCGTCCCTTCCGCAGGACCCGCGCCTCTCGCGGGCCGCGCCCGGCAGCGCGGCCGACCCGTTCATGGACGCCCACGGCCGCACCGTGAGCTACGTGCGCGTCTCGGTCACGGACCGCTGCAACCTGCGCTGCCAGTATTGCGTGTGCGACAATCCCACCTTCACGCCGCACGAGGACATCCTGCGCTACGAGGAGATCGCCGCGCTCATCGCCCGGCTGCGCGCCGTGGGCGTGGAAAAGGTCCGCCTGACCGGCGGCGAGCCGTTCGTGCGCAAGGGGTTCGCGGCCTTCGTGGAGCGGCTGCTGGCCGCCGATCCGGGCCTGGACCTGCGCATCACCACCAACGCCACGCTCCTGGAGCCGCACGTGGAGCGGCTGGCCGCGGCCGGGGTGCGGCGCATCAACATCTCCCTGGACACCCTGGACCGCGCCGCCTTCGCCCGAGTCACGGGCCGCGACCTGCTGGACCACGTGCTGCGCGCCGTGGAGGCCTGCCTGGGCGCGGGCATCCGCGTGAAGATCAACGCCGTGGCCATGCGCGACGTGAACCTGGGCCGCATGGCCGACTTCCTGCACTTCATCCGCACCCGGCCCGTGGACATGCGCTTCATCGAGCTCATGCCCGTGGGCCACGGCGCGCAGGAGGGCCGCTGGTGCTCGGGCGAGGAGATCCTGGAGGCCGCGCGGGAGCACGCGGAGCTCACGCCCGTGCCCCGGGCGCGCGCCGCGACCACGGGCCCGGCCACGCTCTACGACCTGCGCGGCCACGCCGGGCGGCTGGGGGTCATCACCCCGGTCTCCTCGCACTTCTGCGCCACCTGCAACCGGCTGCGCATCACCTCGGACGGGCGGCTCCGCACCTGCCTGTTCTCGGACCGGACCTACCGCCTGCGGCCCATCCTGCGCCACCCGCACCTGGGGCTGGAGCAGGTCGTGCGCGTCGTGCGCCTGGCCGGGGCCTCCAAGCCCATCGGCTTCAACCTGCTCCAGCAGGCGTTTCGGGACCACGGGGGAGACCACGGGGTATGCACCACGGGAATGTCGAGCATCGGCGGCTGAGCCGCGAGGCGCTCTACCGGACCAAGCTGCTGGAGCGTCCGCTCCCGGGCGAACCGCAGGCAGCGCACGACGACGAGGCCGCGCGCGCCCTGCTCGCGCCCTGGCTGCCGGGCCCCGGCAGCCACGCCTGCCCGCGCTGCGCCCACGCCACGGTCTACGCGCTCTCCGGCGGGCGGCTGCGCTGCGCCGCGTGCCGCTACACCTTCACCCCGCTCACGGGCCGCTGGATCAACTCCGGCAACCTCGCGCCCAGCGATTGGGTCTTCGTGGCGCGCCTGTTCGTGGAGGGCGCCACCGCGCACCAGGCCGCGTCCATGAGCGGGCTGTCCTACAACACCGTGTTCAAGGCCCTGACCGTGCTGCGCTTCGCCGTGCTGGCCTCGGCCCTGGACGCGCCGAGCTTCTTCGGCCTGGAGACCGGGCTGCGCCAGTACCTGCGCAACGGCCGCGTGCGCACCCTGCCGCGCAAGACCCAGCTGGAGACCTCGCCGGTCTTCGGGCTCATGGAGCAGGGCGGTTGGGCCTTCGTGGACATCCTGCCCAACTACCAGAGCGAGATCGTCTTCCACTTCCACCTCTCCTTCCACCTGCCTGTGGCGCGCGACGGCAACATCCTGCACACGGGCCCCTTCCGCCACTATCGCACGCTGATCACCTGCGCCGAGGCCGGCGCGCCCTTCGGCGTGCTCAACACCCGGCTCCGGCCCGAGATCGACGCGGACTCCTTCACCTTCTGGAGCTACGCCAAGAAGCGCCTCAAGGAGTTCAAGGGCATCACCCCGAGCCGCTTCACGCTCTATCTCAAGGAAATCGAGTTCCGCTACAACCATCGCGACCAGGATCTCATGCCCCTGATCCTGGAACGCCTCTGTGCGCGGGTGCCGGAGATGGATTGAGGCCGCGCCGGGTCGGCTGTTGCGACCGTGCGTCTTCGCCGCAGGCGCATGAAAAAGTTTGGGAGAGTCCGGAGAACCCTTTTCAAAGGGTTTTCCGGCCGCCGGAGGCGCCTCCCCGGCGAGGGGCCGCCGGAGGCCCTCCGGCTGGAACGTCTAGGACGCCTTTCTGGCCTGCTCCGCGTCCTCGCAGAGCGTGGCCAGCTTGGAAATCCCCACGATCTCGAAGACCTTGCGCAGGTTCTCGTTGACCCCGGCCACGCGCACGTCCATGCCCCGGTCGCGGCAGGCGATGATCTGCTGCGTGAGCAGGGCGATGCCCACGCCGTTGATGGAGGCGTTGTCCGAAAAGAGCAGCAGCAGCCGCTGCGGCGCGGCCTCCATGGCCTGGTCGAAGGCCGCCTTGATGAACGGCTCGCTCACCGCGGTCACGTTGCCCCGGAAGTGGATGGCCGTGGCCCCGGCCTCGGGCTCGACCACGATCTCCTGCTCGTGGTGCTCGGCCATGAGGATGCGCTCCTCGGCGCGTTTCAGGGCCTGGTCCAGGGCCTTGCGCTGCAAGGGCTTGTTCACGAAGTCCGTGGCGTCGAGGTTGAGCGCCTTGAGGGCCAGGTCCATGTCGCCGTGGCCGGTGATGACGATGACCTCGGCCTGCGGATTGATGCGCTTGATGCTCCCCAGCACCTCCATGCCGTCCATGATCGGCATCTTCAGGTCCGTGAGCACGATGGGCGGGGCCTCCCGGCGGTATATCTCCAGCGCCTGCTGGCCGTTCTCGGCCAGGAAGACCTCGTAGCCGTAGGCCACCAGGAGCATTTCGAGCAGTTCCAGGGTGGGCTTCTCGTCGTCGACGACCAGGATTTTCTTCATGTCGGTTCCTCGTGGGGTCTGCGTTCTGCGTTCCATGGCGCGGCGGTCGGCTACGCGGCGGTGGGGAAGGTCAGGCGGAAGACCGCGCCCCAGTCCGGCTCCGTGGCCACGGCGATGCCGCCGCCGTAGTCGCGCACGATGCCGAAGGTGATGGCCAGGCCCAGCCCGGTGCCCTTGCCCACGCCCTTGGTGGTGAAGAAGGGTTCGAAGATCTTGTTCTTGACGGATTCCGGCACGCCGGGGCCGGTGTCGGCCACCTCGGCCACCACCTGGCCGTCCTCGGCCAGGGTGCGGATGCGGATTTTCCGCGGCCCGCGCGGGCCGTTTTCGTTGATGGCGTCGCGGGCGTTGTTGAAGAGGTTGAAGAAGACCTGCTGCAGCCGGTTGTCGTGGGCCAGCACGGTGGGCAGGTCCTCGCCCAGCTCCAGCTGGAAGTGGATGTTGTCCAGCTCGAACTGCATGCGGATGATCGAGAGCACGCGCAGGATGGGCGTGTTCACGTTGACCGCCTCCTTGAAGATGTCGGACTTGCGGCCGAAGGCGCGCAGGTTGTCGATGATCTCCTTGGAGCGCTCCACCTGGCTGGTGATCGAGCCGAGGACCTTGTCCATCTGCTCCTCGGGAATGGGGCGGTGCTGCTCGCGGTAGAAGGAGAGCAGCTCGCAGCCGAGCTGGATGGCGTTGAGCGGCTGGTTGATCTCGTGGGCCACGCCCGCGCTCATCTCGCCCAGGCTCTTCATCTTGGCCGCCTGCACGAGCTGGGCGTCCTTCTCGATCATCTCGGTGATGTCCGCCGTGGCGATGATCACCGCGGCGCGGCCCTGGTAGGTGATCGGGCAGGCGTGGGCGTTGACGAAGAGCGGCTTGCCGCCCTTCTGGAAGTGGATGACCTTGGGGTAGTACACGCAGCCCGTGGCGCGCTGCTCCGGGTCGCCGAACAGGGGATAGTCGCGCTCGTGGTCCGGCCCGAGCATGAGGAAGGACTGGCCCAGCAGTTCCTCCTTGGAATAGGCGTAGACCTCCATGGCGCGCGGGTTCACGTCCAGGATCTCCCAGCCGTCCATGCCGACCACGAAGATCGGGTCCGGCCCGGAGTCGAACAGGGAGCGGTACTTCTCCTCGGATTCGCGCAGCCGGCGGCGGTAGAGCTTGATGGACCAGAACATGTTCCGGAAGGAGTCCTCGAGCTGGATGACCTCGTCGCCCGGGCGCTTCTGGTAAAACTTGCAGGTCTTGCAGCGGTGCGCCACGGGGTGCTGCTCGGAGTCGTAGGCCGACTGGTCGAAGTGCCAGCAGGGCAGGTCGGTGTTCATGTAGGCCGAGCAGGCCGTGGGGTCCCAGGACTCCTTGTTCCCGGCCCGGCCCGGGGCTTCGAGCATCACGTCGAAGTTGCCCCGGCTGATCTCGTCGGCCACGTGCGTGAGCGAGGTCAGCGGCTGCACGATGGAGCGCGAGAGGTAGTGGCTGACGCCGAAGCTGATGATCACGATGGCCGAGATGAAGCCCAGGAAGGTGTAGCGCAGCTTGCCCACCAGGCGGTCCATGTGGTTCTTGGAAAGCCCCACGTGCACGGTGCCGATGCGGTAGAGGCCCTCCTTGATGGGCACGGCGATGTCGTAGCTGACCTTGCCGTCCACCACGACCTCCTTGAGGCTCTTGGCCCAGGGGCCCCGGTCCGGGTCCTCGGGCAGGAGGTTGGCCGTGCGCAGCCCGGGCGGAAAGGGGTGGATGAAGGTGTTGCTGATGATCTCCCCGGCCGCGTCGGTGATGAAGATGTAGGCCACCAGGTTCTCGCGCTCGCCGAGCTGGGCCTCCTCCACGATCAGGTTCAGCAGCTTTGGGTAGTCCTTGTCCAGGACGTAGGACGCGCCGTGCTCGGCGATGGAGTGGGCGATGGCGCTGCCGCGCAGTTCCAGTTCCGACTCCAGGGACGAGACCAGGATCCAGCGCGCCAGGAAGGCGATGGATACCGACAGCACCATGGTCACCAGCAGGAAGGAGAGCAGGATCTTGCGCTGCAGGCTCACGCCCATGAGCCGCTTCATGGCCGTTCGCCTCCGGGGGTGCCGCCGGGCCCGGCGGCCCGGGGCGCGTCGCCCGGCCCGGCCGGGGGCGCGGGCTCCCGGTTCGGGCGGCGCACGGAGCGCCAGTCCTTGAGCATGGTGAAGTGTCCCTTTTCCAGCCAGGTGAAGTAGACGCGGTCCATGCCCTGGTGGTCCGTGGGGCCGAAGGACACGCTTACGCCCGGGCCCAGGCGGAAGTCGCGCATGGTCTCCAGGGCGTCGATGAACCCCTCGCGCGTGAGGTGGCGGCCCGCGCGGCGCAGCCCCTCCACGAGCACGCGGGCGTTGACGTAGCCCTCCAGGCCCACGAAGTTGGGCCGGTCCTCGGGGTAGTACTTGGCCAACAGGTCCACGTATTCCATGGCGTTGCCCAGCAGGGTGCGCGAGGCCGGGTCCACGCCCGGCGGCGGCACCACCTGGGACATGATCACCATCTCGCGGTCCATGGGCCCCAGGCGGCGGGCCAGTTCCTCCGCGCCCACGAAGGACACGGTATAGAAGATCGGGAAGTAGTCGGACTCGGCGGCCAGGTGGATGAACTTGGCGCAGGGCTCGTAGGTGCCGATCATGACCACGGCCTTGGCCTTGGAGTCGTGGATGCGCTGGAAGGCGTCGCCCACGTTGGTGGTGCCGCGCGTGTAGAAGGCTCGCGCCACGGGCTCCAGGCCGTACTTCTTCAGGGCCAGTTCCGTGCCCGTGAGCCCGTCGAAGCCGTAGGCGTCGTACTGGTAGAACACGGCGATGTCGCGGATGCCCACGTCCTCCACCAGGTGCGCCACGGCGGCCTCGGTCTCCTGGTAGTAGGAGGCGCGCACGTTGATGACGTAGCGGTTGAAGGGCTGGCGCAGCCCGTTGGCCCCGGTGAACATGCCCAGTAGCGGGATGCGCGCCTCGCTGACGAAGGGCAGGATCTTCACCGTGGTCGGGGTGCCCACGTAGCAGAACAGGGCGAAGACGTCGTCCTGCACGATGAGCCGCTGGGTGTTGGCCATGCAGTGCGAGGGGTCGTAGGCGTCGTCGTAGGCCTGGATGCGGATGGTGCGGCCGTAGACGCCGCCGCTTTCGTTGACCTGGTTGATGCAGCACAGGGCCCCGCGCAGGGTCTGGTTGCCCAGATAGCTGGCGTGTCCGGCCAGGGCCAGGGAGGAGCCGAGCAGGATTTCGCCGTCCGTTACGCCCGGAACCTTGGTCCTGTCCTGCGAGACGGTTTCGTCCGGGCCGCAGGCGCACGCCAGCGCCAGCAGGAGCAGCAGCGGGGCAAGGCGGCACAGGGCGGTGAAACGCGGCATGGGCGGTCTCGTTCGCCGTGGGGCGAGGGTCGGTGCGACGGTCGGTGCGGCGGCTCGCGCGCCTGGCGGCGCGTCCTCAAACGCGCCGGTCCTGCCCGTCCGCAGGGCCGGTCGGCGGGCGTCGACAAAGCCAACTTGTATCATACTGGTTTGAAGGCATAACTTCAACCGATACCGGCCTTGGCCGCGCTTCGGCACCATCGGACGTGCAGAGGCGGTCCCAGGCGGGCGCGGCGCTGCGGCTCCGGCGCGTCCGGCCGTGGCGCGGTCAGGCCCGGCGGCGGGTTCGTTCCCGGTTGTGGGGGAAGGGAGGCGGACGGGCGCGGGAGGCGTGCCTTTGGTCGGCCGCCGGGGCAAGTGTGGGCGGATGCGCGGGCGATGCGGCTGCCCGAAGCATCCGCCCACACTTCCCCCGACGGCCCGGGAGCGCGGTGGCGTGGAAAAGGAGTCGCGGGCGGCGCGACCCGTTGCGCGCGGGCGTCTTGAAAATGGTTCGGGTGCGGCGGCTCCGGCTTTGGCGTGGCGGTTGGGCGGCGCGGCCCGTGGTCTGGTACTGCGGGACGGCGCGCGCCGGTGCACGGAAGCGCTCCAGGCGGAGCTGGTGCCGGTTCGTGCGCCGGAGCGCGCGCTTGTCAGGCGCGCTGACAACATGGTAGTTTTTGCAGTGCCGTCGCGCACCTGGCCGCGCGAGCCGCGCGCGGCCCGCAACCCCAGGCCCGGCGCGCCGGGTGCGGTCGCCCGCTGGCGACGGAATCGCCCATGTCCCGCTTCCCCCCTCGCTCCCCGGGGCCTTTCGGCCCTCCCGCAACGCCTTCGCCAGGCCCTTCGGCGGATCGTTCGCCGCGTCCCGCCGCGGAGTTTTCGCCGGGCGGCGCTTCCGGCAGTTCTTCCGTCGGCTTTTCCGGCCGGTTGGACGGCGGTCCGCCGTTGCTCTCTGCGGCCGAGGCCATCGCCTTGGGCCGTGCGGCGTTGGACCGCGCCGCGCTGGTGGGCGTGGAGGAGGTGGACGCGCGCCGCGCCGCGGGCCGCGTGCTCGCGGAGCCCGTCTACGCGCTTCCAGCCCGGTGCGGCGCGCCGTCAACGGACACGCCGGAATGGGCCGGAGAGGACGCGGAGTGCTCGGATTCCCCCGATTTCCAAGATTCCCTGGGGGCCCCCGACTCCCCGGATTCCCTAGGCTCCCCAAATTCCCCAGATTTCCCAGACGCCACTTCCTGCGAGGACGCGCTGTTTCTCGGGACCGCCTCGGCTCCCGGGGGCGGGGAACTGCTCCTGCCCGCCGGGCACCTCGTCACGCCGCAGGACGAGGCCGCCTTGGTCCTGGCCGGGGTGGCGCGCGTGCGCGTTCAGGAGCGCGTGCGCATGGTCTTCATCCCTTCGGGCGACGAGGTGCTGCCCTTCCGCGCGCGCCCCACGCCCGGCCCGGGCCAGGTGGTGGAGAGCAATTCGCGCATGTTCACGGCCCTGGCCCGGGCCTGGGGGGCCGAGGCCGAGAGCCTGCCGCCCGTGCGCGACGATTTCGACGCCTTGCTGGCGGCGGTCTGCGGCGCGCTGGCGGGCGGGGCGCACGTGGTCGTGCTCGGCGCAGGCACGGCGCGCGGCACGCGCGACCACTCCCTGCGCGTGCTGCGCGCGCTGGGCCGCGTGGTCGTGGACGGCGTGGCCCTGGTGCCGGGCAAGAGCGGGCGGCTGGCCGTGGCCGCCGGGCGGCTTCTGGTCAACGTGCCCGGCCCGCCCACGGGTGCGGCCGCCTTCCTGGAGGAGATCCTGCGTCCCCTGGCGGACTGGCTGGGCCACCGCCCCGGCCGCGCGGCGGATGCGCTGCCGGCCGGACTGCCCCCGATTGCGGCCGCGTCGGCCGACTGCCCTTCCGCCGCCGTGGCCCTGGTCCGGGCGCGCATGGTCTGCCGCATCCGCTCGCGGCCCGGGCTCACGCGCCTGGTGCGCGTGGCGCTCAGCCGCGTGGACGGCGAACTGGCGGCCGTGCCCCTGGACGGCCGCCACAGCGGCATGCTGGCCTCCATGACCGTGGCCGGAGGGCTGCTGCGGCTGTCGCCGCAGAGCGCCGGTGTGGTCCGGGGCGAGTGGGTGGACGTGGAGCCCGGCCCCTGGGGCCCGCCGCCGGACCAGGTGCTCTTCTACGCCGCCGATCCGGAGCCGCTGCCCGCGCCCCTGGTGGACGCGCTCCTGGCCCAGGACCCGCCCGTGCGTCCCGTGCGCGTGCACGACGGCGAGGGCTTCGCGGGTCCCGAGGCCGCCCTGGACCTTCTGGCGAACGGCGACGCGCTTCTGGCCGTGCTCCGCGTGCCCGGCGTCTCCGGCCCGGCCGGTGGCGGCTCGTGCGATCGGGATGCGTTCGGAGGGGGGGCGGACGGCACCGGCAGGGGCGCCCCGGACTCGGTCGGGGGACGAACCGGTGGAGCCGCTGTTGCTGCCCCCTCGGCGTCCCGCCTTCCCGAACGTCCCGTACCCTCCGGCAGTCCCGGGGCAACCGCCGCCTCGGTGGCGTGCGCCGTATCCTCCGGGGGCTTTGCCCCCGCCGACGGCGGCGGGGGAGGCCAGGAACTTGCGCGCCTCGTGCGTCTCGCCGAGGCGCGCGGCTTGGCGGTGCGCGTGGTCGTGGCGGGCGCACGGCGCATAGGGCTGGTGGTGGCGCGCGGCAATCCGCTGGGCATCTGCGTCCATGCCGACCCGGCGCATGCCGATCTGGCGCGGCCCGACGTGGCCGTGGTCGATCTGGCCGAGGGCTGCGCCGGGCGGCTGGGCGTGGCCGCGCGCGCCGGAACGGAACGCACCGCCGGGGCCGTGGCCGCGTGCGTGGCGGCCGGGCTGGCCGATTGCGGCCCGGGCGATGCGGCCTCGGCGCGCGGCCACGGCCTGGACTTCGTGCCCCTGGGGTGGGAGCGGCTCGTGTTCGTGGCGCTCGAATCCCGCGCCGCGGACCCGCGCGTGCGCGCCGCGTTGCGCGCGGCGCGCGCCGGGGCGTGAGCCGTGCGCAGACGCGGAGAGGCCGGGGGACGATCGGGCTTCGTTGGTTCAGAGTTGGCCTGGGAGGCGGGCCGGGAAGGGGGGGCGCGGAAGAACGGTCCGGGGAGGTCGGGCCGGGGCGAAAAACGAGCGTTCCGGAGGAGGGCCTCCGGAACGCTCGGGATTTCCTGCTTGGCGGAAGCGCATAGGAGTCGAACCTACCAACGGGTGTTACCCCGTCCACTGGATTTGAAGTCCAGGCGCCACACCGGTGACGAAGCGCTTCCACGGAAGGGATTGTCTATCAGTTCGGGCGCACGAGCACAAGGCGGTCGATAGGTCCCCCCGGCCCATGGCCCGGCGGAGCGGGCGACAGGCGCGGCGATGGGCGCGGGGACGGCAGGTTGACCCGCCGCGCGCCATCTGCGAGAAAACGCAAGGGCCGCCGTTCTCTTCCGGCGTCGCGGCGGTTTGCGCGGCGCGCGACCGGCGGCCATGCGCCTCCGGCAACCCTCAACCCCCACAAAGGACCAGCGCATGCCAGCGGTAATGGGCACGGCGGGACACATCGACCACGGCAAGACCGCGCTCGTGCGCGCGCTCACGGGCATCGACTGCGACCGGCTGGAGGAGGAGCGCCGCCGGGGCATCACCATCGAGCTGGGCTTCGCCCACCTGGATCTGCCCTCGGGCGAGCGGCTGGGCATCGTGGACGTGCCGGGCCACGAGCGGTTCGTGAAGAACATGGCCGCGGGCGCGGCGTGCATCGATTTCGTGCTCCTGGTCATCGCGGCGGACGAGGGCGTCATGCCCCAGACGCGCGAGCACCTGGACATCTGCACCCTGCTGGGCATCGAGAACGGCTTCACCGTGCTGACCAAGGCCGATGTGGTGGACGAGGAACTGCTGGAATTGGCCCGCGAGGACGTGGCCGCGTTCCTGGAGGGCACCTTTTTGGAGAACGCGCCGGTGCTCACGGCCTCGTCGGTCACGGGCCAGGGGCTGGACGAGGTGCGCGCGGAGATCGCGCGCCAAGTGGCGGCGCTGGCCGAACGGCCGCGCTCGGACCTCTTCCGCCTGCCCGTGGACCGCGTCTTCTCCATGCGCGGGCACGGCACGGTGATCACGGGCACGCTGATCTCCGGGCGCGTTGCCGTGGGCGACGAGGTCATGGCCTATCCGTCGGGCGCGCGGGCCAAGGTGCGCGGGCTGCAGTGCCACGGCGAACCCGTGCAGACGGCCGGGCCCGGGCGGCGCACGGCCGTGAACCTGCAGGGGCTCAAGGTCAGCGACGTGGACCGGGGCGATGTGCTCGGCGTGCCCGGGGAGCTTTTCGCGGCCGAGGCCTGGGACCTGGAGCTGACCGTGCTGGCCTCCGCGTCCACGCCGCTCAAGCACCGCACCGAGGTGCACTTCCACCACGGCGCGCGCGAGTGCATGGCGCGACTGTTCCTGCCCGGCGGCGGGCGCGCCGCGCCGGGCGAGACCGTGCTCTGCCAGATGCGTTTCGACGCGCCCATGGCCGGGGTCTACGGCGACCGCTGCGTGCTGCGTTCGTTCTCGCCGCTGCGCACCGTGGCGGGCGGGCGGCTGGTCAACCCGCTGGGCCGCCGCATGCGCGCCACCTCGCCCCTGGCCGCATGCGTGCGCACGCTGTCGGCGGGCGACGCGCGCGCCATCGTGGACGCGCAACTGACCCTGGCCGGGACCGACGGGCTGCGGCTGGCGCAGCTGCGGACCATGACGCCGCTGCCGCGCGCCGGGCTGGCGGAGCTGCTGGCGGCCATGGAGGCCGAGGGCGCGGCCGTGCGCTTCGACCGCGAGGCCGACGCCTGGGCGCACGGCGACGTGGTGCGCGAGCTGAGCGCGCGGGCGGAAGGCTATCTGGCCGACTTCCACAAGCGCGAGCCGCTCAAGCCGGGCCTTTCGCGCGCGGCCCTGGCGGGCGCGTGGGAGCGGACGCTCTCGCCGCGCCTGGCGGCCTTCGTGGTCGAGCATCTGGCGGCCACCGGGCGCATCGCGGCGGAGCAGGATCTGGTGCGGCTGCCGGGCCATTCCGTGACGCTCGGCGCGGACCAGGAAAAGCTGCGCGCGCGGCTCATGGAGATCTACGGCGCGGGCGGGCTCACGCCGCCCAATCTGGACCAGGTGCTGGAGGAGGCCCGCGCCACCCCGCGCGAGGCCGGCCCGCTCCTGCGCATGCTCTGCCAGTCCGGCGAGCTGGTGCAGATCAACGACGCGCTCTACTTCACGGGCGCGGCCCTGGAGGGACTCAAGGCGGCGTTGCGGACGTATTTCGAAACGCACGAGGAGCTTGGCCTGGGCGATTTCAAGGAACTCACGGGGTTG
Source organism: Desulfovibrionaceae bacterium (assembly GCA_015709205.1). Lineage (GTDB taxonomy): Bacteria > Desulfobacterota > Desulfovibrionia > Desulfovibrionales > Desulfovibrionaceae > JACCQO01. The sequence continues at coordinate 66,995 of JACCQO010000004.1, read as the reverse complement.
ACGCGCAAGTTCATCATCCCGCTCCTGGAATACCTGGACCAGGACCGCTTCCTCCTGCGCGTGGGCGACAAGCGTCGCCTGCGCCGCGCCACGGCGCCGTAGAAACGCGGCCGCGCACCGCTCCCTCTCTGGCGGAGGCTCAGCGGGTTCTTCCTTTTCGCCAAAAAAGGCCGGGTTCACCCGGCCTTTCATCTTGCGGCTCCGTCCACCCCGCGAACCGCAGCAACGTTCCACGCGTTCACGCGCCTTCCATCTCCCGCGCCGCCGCGCTCCCGGGACGTCGGGGGAAGTGTGGACGGATGCTTCGGGCAGCCTCACCGCCCGCGCATCCGGCCACACTTTCACCGGCGGCCGACCGAAGGCCGCTTCCTCCGCGCCCGGCCTTTCCCGTTTCCTTTTCCGTTCCCTTTTCCCGCGCCTACCGCCCCGTCTCCTTGGTCAGCGCGGCCAGGGCCCCGGCGATTCCGGCGGTGATCGCGCCGGGCGGCATGCGCCAGCGCCAGTTGCCCTCCAGGTTGCCGGGCCGGTTCATGCGCGCCTCGCTCCCCAGGCCCAGAAGGTCCTGCACCGGCGTCACGGCCAGCCGCGCGCGCGAGCGCATGGCCATGCCGATGAGCGTCCAATTGACGTTTTCGTGCGTAACATTCGCCTGGGCGTAATCGTTGAGTCGTTGCCGGTCCTCGGGCGACGCGTCGTGGTCGTACCAGCCCACGGTGGGCTGGTTGTCGTGCGTGCCGGTGTAGACCACGCCGTCTTCGCCGATGTTGTGCGGGGCGAAGGGATGCACGTGCATGTCCGGGCCGAAGGCGAACTGCAGGATCTTCATGCCCGGCAGGTTGAAGTCGCGCAGCACCGCGCGCACGTCGTCGGTGATGAAGCCCAGGTCCTCGGCCACCAGGGCCAGGTTCGGGCCGGAGCGCAGCAGCCGCTCCAGCAGCTCGCGCGCCGCGCCCGGCACCCAGCGGCCGTTCAGCGCCGTGGGCTCGTCCGCGCCCACCTCCCAGTAGGCCACCAGCCCCCGGAAGTGGTCGATGCGCAGCACGTCGAAGAGGTCCAGGTTGCGGTTCATGCGCGCCAGCCACCAGGCGAAGTCCGTGGCGCGGTTGGCGTCCCAGTCGTACACCGGCGTGCCCCAGAGCTGGCCCGTGGCGCTGAAGTAGTCCGGCGGCACGCCGGAGACGAAGAGCGGGCGCATGTCCGGCCCGAGCTTGAAGAGTCCCGGGTTGGCCCACACGTCCGCGCTCTCCAGGTCCACGTAGATGGGCATGTCGCCGAACAGGCTCACGCCCAGGGCGTTGGCGCGGTGCTTGAGCCGGTCCCACTGGCGGTGGAAGAGGAACTGCAGCGCCCGGGCGCGCTCCAGGGCCTTGCGTTCGGTGCGGCGGGCCGTGGCCAGGGCCGCCTTGCGCCGCAGCCGCACGCCCTCGGGCCACCGGGCCCAGGGCGCGCCGCCCTGGCGCGCCTTGAGCGCGCTGAACAGGGCGAAATCCTCCAGCCAGGCCGCCTCGCGCGCGCAGAACGCGCCGAACTCCGGCGGCGGCGAGGCCAGGAAGGCCGCCACGGCGCGGTCCAGCACCCGCGTCTTCCAGGCCGTGACCGCCGGGTAGTCCACGCGGTCCGCCGGGAAGGACGGCGCGGTCCGCAGGTCCTTGGCATCCAGCAGCCCCCGGTCCGCGAGCAGTTCCGGGCTGATCAGCAGCGGGTTGCCCGCAAAGGCCCCGATGCTGTGGTAGGGGTCGTCGTAGGAGGCCGTGTCCGTGGGGCTCAGGGGCAGGATCTGCCAGACGGACTGGCCGGTGGCGGCCAGCAGGTCCAGAAAGGCGTCGGCCTCGGGCCCCAGGTCGCCGATGCCGAAGCGCGAGGGCAGGGAGGTGATGTGCAGCAGCAGTCCGCTGGCCCGTGGCTTCATGCTTGGCCTCCTTTCACGCGCGCGGCGCGCGGGGTGGTTTTGGCTTGGGGCCTGGGCGCGGCGGAGCCTTCGTCCGCATCCGGCGCGCCGGGCTCCGCGCCGGTGCGCGCGGCCGTGAGATTGAGCACGAAGCGCGCCGCGGCCTCCTTGCGGCCCGGGCCCTCGATGTTCTCGGCCGCGAGCATGAGGAAGGCCTGCTCCAGGAGGAAGGTGTCCAGGAGCGCGCGGACCTGTTCGTCGTCCTGCGGCACGAGCGGGACGGCCTGCGGGGCCTCGCCCTCGGCCGCGGCGCGGGCCAGCTCGGCGCGCCAGCCGCGCACGAAGGTGTCCGCCGCGGCCGCGCCCCACTGGTCGGCCCAGGCGGCCAGGCTGGGCGCGTCGGCCTCGGCGCTGGCCACGCGGCGCAGGGCGATGTGCGCGGCGAAGAACAGCGAGAGGACCATGGACGCGGCGTCGCGCAGGGGCGAGCGCTTGAGCTTGCGCTCGCCGAAGGGCCGCGCCGGGTCGCCCTCGAAGTCGATGAAGGTGATCTCGTTGCCCGCCAGGAGCACCTGCCCGAGGTGGAAGCTGCCGTGAATGCGCGTCTTCAGCGCCGCGACCTTGTAGTCGGTGACGCGCCGCGCCAGCTCCAGCACGCGCGTCTCGGCCCCGGTCAGGGCGGCGGCGTAGGGGGCCACGCCCGGGCCGTGGCGGTTCGGGTCGCGCCGGAGCCCCTGGAGCACCTGGCGCGCCAGGTTGCGCACGGACTGGTACACCGCGCGCTGGTAGAGCTTGGAGAACCGCTCGGGCGCGAACACGGGGTGCTTGGGCGCGGAGGCCAGGGCCAGGTGCATGTGCGCGGTGCGCTGGCCGAGCAGGGCCAGGAACTCCGCGAAGTAGCCGCTGAAGAGCTGCGCGCCCTCGCCCGCGCGCCCGGGGTCGGGTTCGCGCCCGGCCGCCTTTGGGACTGCGGGCGGCGCGGCCGGTTCCGCGCGGCGGCGCTCGAAGAAGCGCGCGGCCTCCTCCGTGGCCAGGGACCAGGCATCGCGCGCCTGGGGCACGCGGTCGAAGAGGATGCCCAGCCCGTAACGTTCGCCCCGGTGCGGCCCGTCCGGCGCCCCGGCGTATTCCAGCTTGCCGAGCACGCGCGGGGCGTGGGCGAAGCCCGCCTCGCGCAGGAATTCGAGCAGCTCGATCTCCGGATTGTGCCCCGGCTCCGGGCGGCGGTAGATCTTCAGCAGCAGCGTGTCGCCGCAGGTCATCAGCGCGTTGGCCGTGGCCAGGTCCAGCAGGCCGGGCCCGCCGGAGTCCAGGGCCTCCAGGAGCCTGAGCCGGGCGAGCTTGGAGCACGCGCCCGAGAATTCGCCGCGCGCGCCCTTGAGGCGGCGGCGGTCGGCGATGAATTCCGCCACGGCGCGGCGCACGCGCGCGTGCGCCAGGCCGTCGGCCAGCACCCCGCGCCGCGGGCCCGAGACCACGCGCGCCAGCAGCGCGCTCTTGGGCTCCTCCAGCTCGCGCGCGTGTTCGTCGAACCCCAGGGCCGCGGCCAGGAGCCGCCCCTCGGATTCGCCCGGCGTGCGCGAGCGCAGCAGGTAGAACCAGATTTCCATGCCGCCGTTGGCCAGCCGCGCGGCGTCGGCCACCTCGATGCCGCCGCCGTCGTCGCCGCTCCGCCTGGCCGCGCGGCCGGGCGCGGAGCGGAACCAGTCCGGCAGCACGCTTTCCTCCAGCTTTTCCAGGAAGGCGGGGGACACGGGGCCCAGGGCCGAGCGCGGCATGACCACCTCGGGCGCGTCGCCGCGTTCGGCCTCGCCCTCGGCCTCGGCCGGAACCAGCCGCAGCCAATGGTAGGCGTGGAAGGAGAGCGGCAGCACGTAGGGCTCGCGGCCCACCACCGGAAAGGCCGTGCCGCCGAAGAGGTCCTCGGGCGTGGCGCCCGCGTATTCCGAAAGGTCCAGCGTGGCCACCTGGGAAAAGCGCGAGAGGTTGGCGACGACCAGGATGGCGTCGCGCCCGTCGCGGCGCACGAAGGCCAGCACCCCGGGGTTGTCGCAGGTCAGGAAGGTCACGTCGCCGCGCCCGAAGGCGGGGTGGCGCTTGCGCATGGCGATGACGCGCCGCATCCACCACAAGAGCGAGGACGGGTTGGACTCCTGGTTTTCGACGTTGATCACCTCGTAGTGGTACTCCGGGTCGATGACCAGGGGCAGGTAGAGCTTCTGCGGATTGGCCTGGGAGAAGCCCGCGTTGCGGTCCGCGCTCCACTGCATGGGCGTGCGCACGCCGTCGCGGTCGCCCAGGTGGCAGTTGTCGCCCATGCCGAGCTCGTCGCCGTAGTAGACGATGGGCGTGCCGGGCAGGGAGAAGAGCAGGAAGTTGATGAGCTCGATCCTGCGCCGGTCGTTGCCCATCAGCGGGGCCAGGCGGCGGCGGATGCCCAGGTTGATGCGCGCGCGCTCGTCGCGGGCGTAGGCCCGGTACATGTAATCGCGCTCTTCGTCGCTGACCATCTCCAGGGTCAGTTCGTCGTGGTTGCGCAGGAACATGGCCCACTGGCAGGCGTCGGGAATGGCCGGGGTCTGGTCGAGGATGTCCAGGATCGGGAAGCGGTCCTCCATCCACAGGGCCATGAAGATGCGCGGCATGATCGGGAAGTGGAAGCACATGTGGCATTCGTCGCCCCGGCCGAAATAGGCCACCGCGTCCTCGGGCCACTGGTTGGCCTCGGCCAGGAACATGCGCCCCGGGTGGCGCGCGTCCACGTAGGCGCGCAGCTCCTTCAGGAAGGCGTGCGTCTCCGGCAGGTTCTCGCAGTTGGTGCCCTCGCGTTCGTAGAGGTAGGGGATCGCGTCCAGGCGCATGCCGTCCACGCCCAGGCCGAACCAGAAGTCCATGACCTTGAAGAGCGCCTTCTTCACGGGCGCGTGGTCGAAGTTCAGGTCCGGCTGGTGGTGGTAGAAGCGGTGCCAGTAGTAGGCCTGGGCCTCGGCGTCCCAGGTCCAGTTGGAGCGCTCGAAGTCCTGGAAGATGATCCGCGCCTCGGCGTACTTGTCCTGGCTGTCGCTCCAGACGTAGAAGCGGCGCGCGCTGGAGCCGGGCTTGGCCGCGCGGGCCTTGCGGAACCATTCGTGGCGGTCCGAGGTGTGGTTGAGCACCAGCTCGGTGATCACGCGGATGTCGCGGTCGTGCGCGGCCTTGAGAAAGCGCTTGAAGTCCGCGAGGGTGCCGTAGTCCGGGTTGATGTCCATGTAGTCGGCGATGTCGTAGCCGTCGTCGCGCAGCGGGGAGGGGTAGAAGGGCAGCAGCCAGACCGCGGTGACGCCCAGGTCGCGCAGGTAGTCGAGCTTGGCCGTGAGGCCGCGGAAGTCGCCCTTGCCGTCGCCGTCGGCGTCGGAAAAGGCCTTGATGTGCAGTTCGTAGATGACCGCGTCCTTGTACCAGTCGGGCTGCGGTGGAACCGTGTTCTTGGGCACGAGGCGCTCCTTGCGAAGGGGAATGGGCGGGCCATAGTACGCCTGTGGGGAAACTGCAAGAGTATGCGCCGGACCGGGAGCCGGGATCAAGTATTTTGGCGGACGGGCGGGCGGGGGGCGTGCCTTTGGTCGGCCGTCGGTGAAAGTGTGGCCGGATGCGCGGGCGGTGAGACTGCCCGAAGCATCCGGCCACACTTCCCCCGACGGCCAGGGAGCGGGGGCGCGGAGGGTGGGCGGAAAGGACGTCCGGCCACGCGGGCGGAACGAGGCGGAGAGGCGGGAAGGAGGGCGGTCAAGAGAGGGGAAGTGCGGGGAGGCCCGTGCTCGTGGCGCGGCCATAAGGGCAACGGGGGCGCTGGGGCGGCCGCCCGGGAGAAGCCCCGGTGCGCCAAGCCCGTCGTCCACCGTTCCGGGGGAGGAACGGCGGACGGACGGGACGGCCCCGGGGCATTATGGGGTGTAGGCGGGGCCGGGGCCGTAATTTCGGGCAGGGGGCCGGACGCGGCAGCGGGCGGCCGACGGGCCGGACGGGTCCAGGACCGGCCCAGGACCGGCCCCCGACTGGCTCAGGACGGGTCTAGAAGAGCATCCGCCAACTGCCGCTGACGTTCAGGCCCGGATCGTACAGTTCGATGCCGCGCGACGTGGCCAGGTGGTTGCGGTAGTGCGCGTTGGCCAGGTTCTCGGCCGCCAGGGTCAGCTCGTTGCGCACGCCCCTGATCTCGAAGGCCCAGCCGCAGCGCGCGTTGAACGTGGCCCAGCCCTCGGTGCGCAGCGCGCCCTCGGGCACGTTGCGCTGCTCGGCCGCCCACTCGGTTTCCAGCGCGAACCACAGTCCCGAGTCCATCTCGTGGCGCACGCCCGCCAGCCCGTTCAGCGGGGCCACGAAGCGCAACGGCTCGCGGCGCGTCTCGTCGCGGCCCTCGGTGTAGGCCGCGTTGGCGTACACGGTCCAGCCCGGCGTCACGTCCCACTCGGCCTCCCATTCCGCGCCCATGAGCCGCGCGCGGCCCAGGTTGGCCATGCGGTAGGCCGTGGCGCTCACGGGTTCGCTCTCGATGTAGCCGTGCACGTAGTTGAGGAACAGCGAAGCGCCGGTGCGCAAGGTGGCCGTGGTGCGGTGCAGGCCGTACTCGAAGAACAGGGACTTTTCCGCGTCCAGCGACGGGTCGCCGACCTCGGTGATGCCCCCGCTCAGGCTGATGTTCTTGAACAGCTCCAGCATGTTGGGGGAACGGTGGCTGGCTGCGGCCAAACCCGTCATGGTCCAGCCCGGCGCAAAGGCCCAGGTCAGGCCCGCGTGGCCGTCCCAGTCCAGGCTGCGGCTCGTGTCCGCGGCCACGGGCGGGATGTCCTGGTTGTGGATGGACTGTCCGTCCGCGCGCAGCCCCAGGTTCAGGGTCCAGTCCGGCGCGAGCCGCCAATCGTCCTCGGCGAACAGGCCCAGGGATGACTGGTCCGTATCCGGGATGGGATCGTCCACGGAGATGGCCCCGGTCTTGGCCGTCTTCACGCGCGAGGAGCGCATGGACCAGTTCCAGGCGTCCAACCCCAGCACCAGCCGGTGCGCCTCGACTTCCAGCACGTTCTTCCAGTTGACCGCGTACGTCTCGTGGTCGGCTGCCGGGCGCATCAGGACCACCGCCGAGGCGGCCGGAAAGTTGTCGATGCGCTGGTTGCGCTGGATGAGCTGGTAGCTGACGAGCAGGGTGGATTCCGTGAGCAGCGCGCCCCGGGGCCGGAAGGTGTGCGCGAGCTGCGCCATGATGCGATTGCTTTCCTCCATGGTCACCTGCGCCGCGACCGGCAGCGCGGCCGAGCCCGTGCCCGGCACGCCGATCTCGCGGCCCTCGGTGCGCTGGTACTGCAGCGTGGTCTCGTTGAGGTCGTTCCACTTCCGGCCCGTGGCCACCTTGCCCTGGAAATCGCGGAACCCGCTGTTGCGCACGCGGTCCTCGTCGCCGTCGTAATAGCTCCGGTGGTCGCGCCAGCCGCCGGAAAGCCACAGCCAGGCGTCGGGCGTGTCGTAGGAAAGATTGGCGTAGGTGTCCGGCCCCTGCGGATTGCTGGAATAGGCCGCGCGCAGTTCGCCGTGCCATTCGGGCGCGTCCGTGAAGCGCCCCTTGCGCGTGATCACGTTGACCACGCCGCCGATGGAGCCCGTGCCGTAGAGACTGCTGATGGGGCCCTTGAGCACCTCCATCCGCTCCACGTCCATGGGGTTGATCAGGCCGAAGCGGCCGTTGAGGTCCGTGGCCGTGTTCACGCGGCAGCCGTCGATGAGCAGGACCACGGAGTCGCGCGTCAGGCCGCGAATGGACATCTCCGCGCCCCAGGGCGAATCCATGGACAGGTCCACGCCGGGCAGGCGCGTGGCCGCGTCGGCCAAACCCGTGGGCCCGAGCTCCGCGATCTCCTCGGCCGTGACCACGCCCACGCCGCCGGGCGTTTGCGATACGGGCGCGGCCACGCCGCGCGCCGTGACGGTCATGGTCTCCAGGGTGTGCTCGCGGGCGGTGGCCGTGGCGTTTGCCTGGGATGCCTGGGAGGCCACCCGGGCGCCGGACGGACCGCCCCGGCCCCCGGCGTCGACCGCCGAAACGGGTCGCGCAAGGGCCACCGGCAGGGCCAGCGCCAGCACCAGGGAAGCCGCAAAACGGTTCGCCCGGCGGAAGCGGAGGGTGAAGGGAAAACGAACCGCCGGGAAAAAGCGAAAGAATGCTAAGCGCATGGGCGCCTAGAGCATCAAGGATTTGACTTTGACGCCGGGAACCATGCCGAGCCTGCCGGTGAACGCGCCGAGCTGGTCGGTCGTGGCGTCGATGACCACGGAGATGATGCTGGCGGGCTGGTCGTGCAGGGGGATGGCCGTGCGCACGAGCACGATGGCGCCGAATTCCCCGAGCAGTCCGTTGACCGCGGCGGCCACCTCCTGCCCCTCCGCCAGCACGATGCCCACGACCCCGAGCCGTCTTTCCGTCGTCATCGTTTCCACGCCGTCTCCCCCGCTGCGGCGCCGGATCGCCGCTGGTTCGGTTTGATGATATTGTGGCACATAATTATGAAATGTAACACGATGTGTCTATACCTGTACACCCGTAACGTCAAGCCGGCACATGGTCCTGCCCGGCATTTTCGACCTGGCTGGTTGACAACACGAACGATTCAGGAAATATCCGGAATGAAAAACATCCCAAGAAGGATATATGAAATGAAAAAAGGTAGCACTTCAAACCCGCAGCGATGCGCTGTGGCGTGCGCCGCGGTGCTGGCCGCGGCGCTGTCGTTCGGTCCGGCCCCCGCGGGCGCGCAATGCGCGGCGACCTCCAAGGGCGACCTGCCGCGCGTGCTGCTGCAGCGCGGAGAGCGGTTCCTGGCCATGGGCAAGCTGGACGCGGCGCGGGCCAATTACGCCCGCGTCATCGCCGTGTGCAACGCCACGGCCGAAGGGGCCGAGGCGCACAACGACCTGGGCGTGGTCCTGGCGCGTTCCGGCGACGAGGCCGCGGCCCTGGCCGAATACGAGACCGCCATCGCCATCGACGGCTATCCCCTGGCCTATTTCAATCTGGGCAAGGCCCTGCGCGACCGGTTCCGCCGCGACGGCGTCGATGCCGACCGCGAGCGGGCCCACGACGCCTTCGAGGTCTTCGCCGCCTACCTGCGCGAGGAGACCGCGCTGCCGTCCGTGGTCAGCTTTCAGCGCGACGAACTGCTGGAATACGTGGACGCGGCCCTGCGCGAACTGGCCCGCTAGCGCGCGACGCGCCCAGGCCGGTCGTAGCAAGCCTGCGGCCCGCCCGGTACGTCGTGGCGGGTGGCAGGATCGACCGACGCGGTCCGACGGTCCGCCGCGCACGGGCGCTCATGCCCGCGTGAAGGGATAGGAAAAAAGCGTCGACGGCTGGCCGCCGCCGGTCGGGGGATCGGAAATGTCGCTCTCGCGTGGTGCGCGTCGCGGGGATGGACGAAAAGCGGTGCGCAGCCCTGGGATTCAGACCGGCCCTGGCCTCAGGCTGCCGCGGAGGTGCTCGAAAGGCGTTAGAACTTCAGCTGCACGCCCTTGGCCTTGAGGGCCTTCAGGTCCGCGCTGCGGTCGTAGTAGTAGGTGTGCAGCAGTTGGTGCGACTTGTGCCCCAGGGGACCGTCGCCCAGGAAGCCGTCCTTGGCGTAGATCTTCTGGATCATGGGGTTGTCCTGGGATTTGCGCAGCTTGTACACCTTGACGTCGGCGTTGTAGACCGAAGCCTGGCGCTGGCCCACGAAGTCCAGGGCCGCGGCGTCGGCGTTCATCACCAGGGTGGGGTTCAGCAGCGCCGCCGCGGTGGCCACACCCGCCACTTTCAGGAAGTCACGGCGGGTCACGTCGTGTTCGTTGCTCATTGTCGTCTCCTTGCTCTGCCGTTGTTGCTCTGCGGTTCTCACTGTGCCTGTGTCGCGTGCCGAAGTGCGTCGCCGGGCGCTAGCCGTGCTTGCGGCTGAAGCGTTCCTTCAGTTCGGCCACCACCCGCGAGGAGCACTCGGCGGTGCGGACGCCCGGATCCAGCGGCTGGCCGCCGCCGTTCACGCACCCGCCCGGGCAGGTCATGATCTCGATGAAGTGGTAGGGGGACTTGCCCGCCTTGACCTCTTCGCAGAGCTTGGCCGCGTTCTGCAGGCCGCTGGCCACGGCTACGCGGACCTCGCCGAACTTGGGAACCTTGACCGTGGCGGTCTTGATGCCCTCGTGCGCGCGCACGGCCTTGATGTCCGGATCCTTGAGCTTTTCGCCCGAAAGGACCTCGTAGGCCAGGCGCAGCGCCGCTTCCATGACGCCGCCGCTGGTGCCGAAGATCGTGGCCGCGCCCGTGGACTCGCCGAGCACCGGATCGGGATCCTCGTCCTTGAGCGCCTTGAAGTCGATGCCCGCCTTCTTGATCATGTAGGCCAGTTCGCGGGTGGTGATGGTCGCGTCGATGTCGCGGTAGCCGCTGGCGGCCATTTCGGGGCGCAGCCCCTCGTACTTCTTGGCGATGCAGGGCATGATCGAGACCGTGTACATCTTGGCCGGGTTCACCTTGGCCTGCTGTGCGCCGTAGGTCTTGGCCAGGGGGCCGAGCATGCCGATGGGCGACTTGCAGGTGGACATGTGCGGCAGGATCTCGGGGAAGTAGGTCTCGGCGAACTTGACCCAGCCCGGGCAGCAGGAGGTGAATTGCGGCAGGGGATGATGGTGGTCCGGATGGCTGATGCGCTTGATCAGTTCCGAGCCCTCTTCCATGATCGTCAGGTCGGCCGTGTACTCGTTGTCCCAGATCAGGTCGAAGCCGAGCTTGCGCAGGGCCGCGTGCATCTTGCCACCCACGTAGGTGCCCGTGGGCATGCCGAAGGGCTCGCCCAGGCCGTAGCGCACCGCGGGCGCGGGCATGGAGACCACCACCGTGTCCGGATCGGCCAGGGCCGCGAACACGTCGTTCACGAAGGAGACTTCCTCGTAGATGGCCCCGAACGGACAGTTGACCAGGCACTGGCCGCAGTTGATGCAGGCCACCGGATCGACGACCTGGCGCACGCCGAGGTCGCTGACCGCCTGAACCGCCCCGGTGGGGCAGATCTCGTCGCACGTGCCGCAGGCCTGGCACTTGGAGGCGTCAACCTGCACGAACGAGAACGAGTTCGGGTCCGCGTCCTTGGGGGCGCGTCCTTTGTTCTTGACCAGTTCCATTTCCAACATGCCTACTCCTCCTTGCTGAATGTTGCGGTCAGAAAACGGAAAACACCTCCGGATACAAAAAATATTTACGTAGCACACATCGTGTATAAAATCACAAAAAGTAACGTGTCAAGCGGTTTCCGTCACAAAAGCGTCTACTCGTTCCGGGAATGGACGATGCCCGGCGACGGGACGGGGAGGAAGCCAGGCGGACGGCCCGCAAACGCCCGTTCCTGGCCCGTTCAGGGCTGACGGGGCCGCTTCGCCTTGGGGATTCGGTTTTCCCCCCGAGGGGGAAATGCCGTTTGTTCCGACGGACGACGCGACCACGCCTTGCGGGGAGCGGACCGGCGTGGGCCGTTGCGGCTTGTGCGCGCGGGCGGGTGGCGGGTTCCGGTGGCGGAAGGGCTTTTGTTTTCCGGGATAAGAAAAGGCGCGGGGGGCGTGCCGTTGGTCGGCCGCCGGTGAAAGTGGTGCCGGATGCGCGGGCGGTGAGGCTGCCCGAAGCATCCGGCCCCACTTCCCCCGACGTCCTGGGAGCGCGGGGACGTGGAGGGGAAAGGGGCGCGGGGGACGAGGAGTGAGGCGGAAAGGTCTGGGGCTTGAGCAGGAAAAGGCGGGGCGCGGGGGGCGCGCCGTTGGTCGGCACCGGTGAGAGCGGTGCCGGATGAGTGGCAGTGAGGCTGCCCGAAGCATCCGGCGGGCACGGCCCGTTGCGAATGGGAGACTGCCGACAGGCTCGGGCGCGGGGGGATGCGCGCGGGGGCCTGCTCCCCAAAAAGCCTCGCTGGCAGCGGGCCGCGTCCGCCCGCCGCCGTCAGACGATCTGGGCGTTGGCCAGGACGAGGACCAGACGGCGGATCATGTCCGGGTCGAATTCGGCCACGTGGGCCTTGATCTCCTTGAGGGCCTCGAAGGGTTTCTTGGCCTTGGCCCAGCTCGTGTCCGCCGTGAGGTTGTCGTAGGCGTCGCACACGGACAGGGCGCGCACGTAGATCGGGATTTCCTCGCCCCGGATCCCCGCCGGATAGCCCGAGCCGTCCTCGCGTTCGTGGTGGAAGAGTATGGCGTTGAGCGCCTCCTGGGGCATGGGCACCTGGGCGCACAGGGCCACGCCCTTGTTGGGGTGCGCGCGCAGCAGGGTTTCGTCCTCGGGCAGCATGTGCTCCGGCTTCTTGTGCAGGATCGCGCGGGGCACGCCCGCCTTGCCGAAGTCGTGCAGCAGCGCGCCGACGGCGCAGCGGCAGAGCCGGTCCTGGTCGAACCCGTCCACGGTCTGGAGCACGAACAGCGTGAAGATCATCACGTTGATGGAGTGGCGGTAGATCTCGTAGTCGTGGGAGATGAGCCGGGCCACGTGCCGGAGGCTTTCCTTGCGGCCCAGAAAGCGCACCCCGTCCTCGACCACCTGGCGGATGCGCGCGTAGGCCTCGCCCGAGAGCGGCTCCGGCAGCTTCTTGCCGAAGAGGTCGCGGACCACGGCCGTGGAGGCCTCCATGAAGGCCTCGGAGCGCTGCGGCAGGGGGATGTCCTCGTCGGCCAGCAGGTCGCCGAGGTTGTCCTCCAGATAGCCTTCGTACTGCTCCTGCTGCGTGGCGAGGATGTAGATTTCGCCCACGCCCATGTCGAAGAGCTTGTTGCGGTGGCGCGGGGTGAAGGCCTCGCCCAGGCTCGTATAGAGGACGTAGCGGTCGTCCTGGCGCAGGTAGACGGAAAACGGCCCCTTGCTCCACGGGCGGATGAGCAGCGGGGAAACGGGCACGAAGGAAAGCCTGGTCGGCGCGGCGGCCTGCCTCTGGACGGGCCGGGCGGCCTGCCGGGATTCTTGCTCGCTCATGATGCAGCCTCCGCCGGATCGGTGCGACCGGTTGCGGGAGCCCGGTGCGGCACAGCCATCCTTGTCGAAGAGTCTATTGCACTTTCGGGGTAAGTCAACCCGCTGCGGCGGATTGGGCGGCAACGTCGGCCGGGTAGCGCGGACGGGCGTGGTGGGCGGAATGCGCCGCGGGAGGGAACGCCGGGCGCGGTGCGCGACGGCCGAAGGCGCGCGGAGAAAGCGGACTTCGGAAGAGGACCAGGGCTGGGGGCGGCAGGGACGTGCGGCGCGTGGAATGCCGCGGGGTGCGCCTTCCGATCGCTCGGACGCGGCGCGCCTTGTCAGGTGGTTCGAAGTGCAGTAAAGGCAAGGACGCCTTGAGCCGGAGCGTAGCGCAGCTTGGTAGCGCACCTGCCTTGGGAGCAGGGGGTCGCTGGTTCAAATCCAGTCGCTCCGACCAGAGATATCCAGGGGTTGCCAGAGGATGGCAACCCCTTATCGTTGCCGGGGACAACGCCAGGAGCAACGACCACTCCGCCACTTCACCCTCCAGCATCTCCACCAGGAACTCCTGACGGGTTGCCGCCCTGCGGCACCCCGTTTTTGCTTTCGGGCATGGGCCTCGAATCTTGAACGCGGCGTGTGCCCGTCCGGCGGCTTCTCCTCGCCGGTGCGCACTTCTGCCGTTGCGTCGGCCTGCTCGCCCCGGGCTCTAGACGGGAGAAGGCCCCGTCCCCACGCGCGATCCAGTTCGATTCGGTTTTTGCCGACGTTTCGCCCGGCGGAAAGACGTTTCCGCGTGGCGGAGCTGCAGTCGTGCCGGCGATCGGGGGCCGTTCGCCATCGTGGCTCGCCGGGCCATGCCGCGCCGTTAGGAGCGGTATCCCCAGGCGCCGCTGCACCCATTCGCAGGTCCCGATAAGAATCCCTCGCACTCGGGCAATCCAACCCTTCAATTGAACGGACTGTTCTGGGGCCGCTTCAGGAAGTCCCACTTGGGCGCACTCCTTTGTCTTTTTCAAATTCCCTGTTGACAAAAATGAAGCCCTTCCCTAATTTTTTGTCTACAAAAAAATGTAGACAATAATCATTTTAGCGCTGCGCTCGATTCCGGAGCCGGGCATTGGGGCGGGCGTACGAGCCAAGTGCGTACGAGCCAAGGACACGCTGTGGTCCGATGAAAAACGGAGCGGAAAGCGACGTGGCCGCGGCTGCGGCCGAGAATCGACGGATCGCAACCTCGGGGAGGACACGTTGGTCACTTCGCGCCGTAGGGCGTGATGCATGGCCTTGCTGCACGTCGTGAGAGCGAATCGAATCGAATGGAACAAAACTGATTCAATACGCGACAAATATGCTGCAACCGCAACTATGTGTTCTAGAAGGCACTCCGCAATCGCATCAACGGGAAAATTGCAACAGTACAGGCAGAAAGGAGAATGAGATGCGCATGAAATCGTTTCTTTCCATGGCAGTCGTGTCGCTTTTGCTTCTTGGGACACTTTCCACCGCCTTTGCAAGCGGTGACGGGGCGGACTACAGCCCGCAGGGCAGCGGCAATCTCATGGTCTTGATCAAGAGCGGCAACGCCGAGGATATCTTCTTCGGGCTGCTCTGGGCCGACAGGGCCATCAAGAACGAGTGGATGGACAACGTGAAGGTCGTGCTCTGGGGACCGGCGCAGAAGACCCTGGCCGAAATGCCTGCCGACAGCGAACAGATCAAGCTGCTCAAGGGCATCATCGCCCGCGGCGGCAAGAGCGGCCGGATCTGGGCCTGCAAGGCGTGTGCGGACCGCTACGGGGTGGCCCCGAAGATGGAACAACTCGGCTGCGAGGTGTTCCACGTGGGCAACGCGGTGTCGTACCTGTTCAAGCTCGGCTATCGCATGGTCAGTTGGTAGGGCGGACGAAGACGCCTGCGACGGCGGCATGCGCCGTCGTCAGTAGGCAATGATGCGAGTTCGGGGTTGCTGTTTCGCGGCTCCGGGTCGGGATCTCCCGGCCCGGGGCTTTTTTGTGGCGGGGGGCCATCGAGGGGCCATGCGGGCACGGCCGCCCGGTCGTTCCTGCCGGAAGAGCAAGACGGGTTGGCGCTCCCTGGCGTTTATTTGGGGGGGACTTCACCGACCAAGTGGGCGCGGGGGAGTGGTCGGCGCGAAAAACCGGGCCCAGCTTGCACTCGCGCAACAGACTGCTCATCGCCAGCACCTTCTCTTCCGGCGCTTCCTCCGGGATTCCCTGTGGGCTTTGGGCTGCTCCCACATCTCCAGAAGATCACTCGTGGAGTAGCCCTTGTAGGTCCTCGGCAATTCGAGGTGCATGGGCGCCTTCCCCTATGCGCTCGGCCCGGGTTGCGATCAGACCGACTGCGCGGTCCGGGAGTTGACCAGCAGGCCCTGGGCCCAGGCCGAGGAGCGCGCGTGGGCCACGGCGGCCTTTTCGTGGTCCAGGCCCAGCTCGTCCACCATGGCGTCCACGGCCTCCCAATCGCCCCGGTCCAGGGCATCGAGCAGGTGCAGGCGCGCGGAGGCCTTGTTCTCGACCCCCAGAAGCGCGTCCTTGATCTCGTCGGACAGGGGCATGGGCTTGACCACCTCGGCCATGGGCTGGCCGAGCAGGGCGTCCAGGCGCGAGAAGAGCCCGAGCATGAACATGGTGTCGGGCGGATAGTCGGGCCGGGCCATGGAGGCCGTGAGCAGTTCCAGGAAGCGGCCGCGCTGCACCGAGGCGAAGGTCAGCTCGGCGGCCTTGGGCGAGGGGTCCATGTCCGAGAGCATGACGACCATGAGCCACTGGCGTAGTTGGCGCGAGCCCAGGATGGTCACGGCCTGGGAGATGGAAGTGATCTTGCTGGGCAGGGAGAAGGCCGCGGAGTTGAGGTACTGCAGCAGCCGGTAGCTCAGGGAGAGGTCGGAATTGAATATCTTGCTGATGGCCTTGACCTCGAAGTCCTCCTTGGACAGCTCCTGGAGAATGCGCACCCGGGCCATGACGCTGGAGGATATCTTGCGGCCCGGCACGATCACCGGCTTGGAGAAGTAGTACCCCTGGAAATAGAGGTATCCCAAGGTCTTGGTGAGCTGGTGCTGGGCCTTGTCCTCGACCTTTTCCGCCAGCAGCTCGACCCC
Source organism: Desulfovibrionaceae bacterium (assembly GCA_015709205.1). GTDB lineage: Bacteria > Desulfobacterota > Desulfovibrionia > Desulfovibrionales > Desulfovibrionaceae > JACCQO01. Next base: position 50,996 of record JACCQO010000004.1, on the reverse strand, counting down.
CAGCTTCCTGAGCATCTGGGAGGTCTTGATCACGTCCTTGGTCTCCTGGCCCAGGATCTCCACCTTGACGATGTCCGTGAGCTTGATGAGCTCCTCGTACCCGGGCTGGCCCACGAAGTCGTCCAGGGCCAGGGTGTAGCCCTCGGCCTTGAGCTTCTTGCAGGCGTCGAGGATTTCCGGCGTGGGGTCCACGGTCTCCAGGATTTCGATGACGCAGACGTCCTTGGGCAGGGCCAGGGCGGCTTCCTTGAGGATCAGGTTGGCCGGGAAGTTGATCAGCAGCCGCTTGCCCGGGGGCAGGCCGTCCAGGGCCAGGGCCAGCCCGTCGGCGATGACCTTGGCCGTGGCCTGGTCGGGGTCGAGGATCTGCGCGGTGCCGGCCTGGCCGCTGTGGCGGAAGAGCAGTTCGTAGCCCCAGATGTCCATCCCGGTGTCGAAGATGGGCTGCCGGGCAACGAAGATGGGTTCGTAGAGTGCAGCGTCGGATGTCGTCGGAGTGGACACGGTCGTTTCCCCCAATGCCCTGTGGTTGCAGGGCGCATTGCGTCTATTTCAAAGTCTACTGCACTCGGGATGATGCTGCAACCCCGGAACTCGCGCGGGCGGGCGGAGACCGGCGTGCGGCGCGGAGGCGCGGCTCAGTCCAGCCACTTGGTGCCATAAAGCACGGACTTGCGCGTGCGGAACTCGCTCATGCCGCCCTTGTAGAAGCGGGCGATGGCATAGGCCAGGTCGCGCGGGTCCATGTCCGGCAGGTAGATGTAGAGGTGCATTTCCTCGCGCTGGCGGCGCTCCTGGAACCACAGGTTCCAGGCCATGCGCTGCAGGGCCTTGTCGCTGGGCAGACGGTCCACGTCCAGGATCACGGTGATGGTCTTGCGGCCGCCCTCCACCTCCACTCCGGCCACGTGGTACTTGGGGATGGCGTCCGAGGTCGCGTCGGAGCGCGCCGCGGCCGGGGCCTTGGGCGCTTCGGCGTCGGCCTGCCCCGGCGTGTCCTGCGGGTCGGGCGCGGGCTCCAGCAGGGTGGCGTAAACGTGGCCCATGGGCGCGCGGGATGCGCCGTCCGGTCCGTAGATCGTGCGCCACTTGTCGCGCTCGGGCCCGGCCAGGACCACGTCGCCGGGCCGCAGGCGGCCGACCACGGGACTGGCGGTGTCCGGAGCGCCGCGGACGTTGGTCACGGAGCGGGCGGCCATGCGTTCCAGGGCCGGGGGCGGCGCGGTGCGGGATGCGTCGGGCGCCTGGCCCGCCGCCTGGGCGGCCGCCTGGTCCGGCGCCTGGTCCGGCTGGAAGGCGCGTTCGGCCTCGGCGGTGCGCTGCTGGCGGCGTCCGGCGTCGGTCAGGGCCTCGGGCCGCGTGGCCAGCGGTGCGTCGGGTCGGCTCTCGGTCTCCGGACCTGCGAACGCCGACGTTGCGGGCGTGGGATTTTCCGGGACCGCCGTTGTGGGGGACTCCGTGGCGGGCTCGGGGGACGTCGCTGCGCCCGCGCCCGGGCCGATGTCCCGGGCCTGGGGCCCGGCCGCGTTTCCGGTCGCGCTCTCGGCCGTGGGCGCTGCCTGCGGCGCGGGCGGCTGCAGGGCCGGGACATCGGCCTGTTCGTCGTCGGCCGCGGCCGTGGCGCCGGTGCGGTCCGTGGGCGTCATCAGACGCCAGCCCGGGCCTTCGGCGGGCAGCAGCCAGGGGGCATAGGCGTATCCCAGGGGCTCGGCGTCGGGCCCGGCGTCGGACGCGTACACGGTGTACCAGTCGCTCTGGCGGTTCGCGGCGCGCACGGTATCGCCCTGGGCCAGCCGTCCGGTCACGGCCGATGCCGCGTCCGGCGCGGCGTGGATGTCCAGGGCCCGGGCCGCGGTGCGCAGCGTGCCCGGCTGGTCCTGGACCTGTTCGGCCGTGCCCGGGACCTGCGAGGTCTGCGGGACCTGCGAGGTCTGCGGGACCTGCGAGGTCTGCGGGACCTGCGAGGTCTGCGGGACCTGCGAGGTCTGCGGGACCTGCGAGGTCTGCGGGGCCTGCACCGGTTCGGGCGTGGAGCCGTCGGCCAGTTCCACGATGGGCCCGGCGTCGGCGCCCGGCGTCGTGACGTCTGCCTGCGGTGCGGCCCCGGCGCGCGGAGCCGCCGGAGCGGCGGACGTTTTCGGCGCGATTTGGGCAGGGACCGTTTCAGGTTCGATTTGGCCAGCGTCCGCCTGGGTGGCGGGCCGCGTCGGGGCCTGCGCTGCGGCCAAGCGCGCGGCGGACTGCGCCGTAGTCCGCGCAGCCTCGGCCTGGGCCGTCGGCGCGGGGGCACCGGCCGGTCCTCCGGCATCCGGCCGCACCAGGCCGCCGAACACGAATCCCAGCAGCGCGCCCGGGTCGCGCTCGCCCTCCAGGGCGTAGATTTCGTACCAGCCGTCCTTTTCGAAGGCCGCCCACACGCGCGTGTTGGGCTCCAGCACCTCGGCGCGGGGCGCGTCCACGGAGCGTTCGCTGCGCACGCTGGCGCGGCGCAGGATGGTCGCTGGCGCGGCCACGGGCCGCTGTTCCCGGGCGTCGCAGAGCAGGGAGGCGAGCACGTAGCCGCGCGCGCCGGATTCGTCGATGGGCGTGGCGTGCGCCGGGAACACGGCCAGCCAGCCGTGGCGCGGATAGCCCGCCAGGACCTCCTCGCCCGCCTTGAGCGTCGTGGCCTTGGGCGTCTGCACCGCGCGGCCGGTGCGCACGTTGACGTTGGTGCGCGCGTACATGGTTTGCAGTTCCACGCCCTGCGGCCCGGGCGCGGCGGCCGTGTCCGCCTGCGCGGTTCCAGCGGCTGCCGCCGATGCGGTCGGAGCCGCCGGTACGTCCGGTGCCGGAGCCGGAGACGCGGCCGCGGGGGCCGGTGCGTCGGGAACCGGGCTCGCGGCGGCGGGAGCGGCGGCCTGCGCCGGAGCGGCAGGGGATTCGGGCGCGGTGGGCGCGACGGGCGAAGCCGTCGGCCCGGACCGGGCCAAGGTTTGCGGCGATTCTTCGGGAGTTGCTGCCCGGGGCGTTTGCGCCGGAGTCGCCTGGGCCGGAGCCGTTTCTGCCGGGGGCGTCTGGGTGGCAGCGATCTTCGGAGTCGCCGGGGCTGCCGGGGCCCGAGCGGGGGCGGCCTGGGCGGCCGGGGGCGCGGCGGGCGGCAGCGCCGTCACGGCCGGAATCCAGCCCCTGGGGCGCGCGGGCAGGGTCAGGCCGTCCAGGGGGGCGTCCTGCACCAGCTGTGCGGCGACAAAGCCCAGGCGGCGCGTGACGCGCGTGTTTTCCACGGCGAAGATTTCGTACCAGCCGTCCTTCTCGAAGGCTGCCCAGACCAGGACGTCCGGCTCCAGGGTGGTGACGCGGCCCGCCTGCGTGGTCGGCGCGCTGCGCACGTTGGCGCGGCGCGTGGTGCGCAGGGGGTGCGCCGCGGGCCTGCCGTCGGGCGCGCCGAGCAGTTCGCCGAAGGCGAAGCCCAGGGGATGCGGCGCGTCCTGCGTCGAGGTGGGCGGCACGGCCACGGCGTACCAGTCGTTTTCCGCGCTCGTGGCCAGCACGGATTCGCCGGGCAGCAGCACCGTGGTGCATTCGGTGGACGCCGTGGGGCCCTGGCGCACGTTGGTGGTCCGCTGGGCGTAGAGCAGCGCGCCGCCCTGCGGCGTCGTCGGGGAGGCGGGGTCGGCCGGGGCCACCGGCGCCGTGGCAGCAGAGGCCTGCGCCTGGGCGGGCGGTGCGGGTGCCGCCGGGGCCTGCGCCGGAGCGGCAGGCGGAACGGCCGATGGTGCCGCGGAGTCGGCTGCGCCGGCTTGCGCCGCGTCGGTGGCGATCGGCTGCACAGGGGCGGGTCGCGCGGCGCTTGAGGCTGCCGCGCCGGTCCCGCTTTCGGCACCGGCCTGGGGCGCGGGCATGGGCTCAAAGGGCACGGGCGCGAGCAGCCGCGCCAGGACGTAGCCCATGGGCTTGCCCTCGACCGAGGCTGTGGGCGGATAGACCGCGTACCAGCCGTCCCGCGGGTTCGCGGCCAGCACGATTTCGCCCGGCTCGATGCGCCCGGCCAGGGCCGCGGCGGCCGAGCGCGCGGCGCGCACGTTGACGCGGCGCGGCGGGCTCATCAGCCGCCCCACGGGCGCATCGCCCAGAAGCGAGCCGAGCACCCAGCCCGTGGGCGGGGTCCCGGCCGAGACCTGCGAGGTCTGCGAGACCTGCGAGGTCTGCGAGACCTGCGAGGCCTGCGGGGCCTGCGGGGCGTGCACGGCGATCCAGCCGTCGCGCTCCGCGCCCGCGCGCACGGGCTGCCCGGGCGCGAGCTGGAAGACCACTCCGTCCTGCGGCGAGGGCCCGGAGCGCACGTTGACCCCGGTCCGGGCATAGAGCGTCCGCCCGGTCGCGGTGGACTGCACGGCGGCGGCTGGCTGGGCGGCCGCCGGATTCGTCGCCGGTGCGCGTACCGCCTCCGCTGCGGCCTCCGCCGGTTTGGCCGTCTGGGGTTGGGGCGCGGGAGCGGGTTTTGCACCCGGAGCGGTCGTCACCGCCGGAGCGGTCGTCGCCGCCGGAGCGGTCGTCGCCGCCGGAGCGGTCGTCGCCGGAGCCGAGGCCAAACGGTCCTCGGCCGTGGGCGCGGGGTTGCGCACCAGGGCGGGCTGCGCGCCCCGGCTCATGGGCAGGGTCAACCGGCCGTGGCCCGGCGGGGCCTGGGGTGTGAGTCGGTTCGCGCGCGCCCAGCCCAGGGCGAAGCGCACGTCTGCGGCCTCCTGCGTGGGCTCGAACACCGCGACCCAGCCGTCGCGGGCAAAGGCCGTGCGCACCTCCTGCCCGGGCCGCAGTTCGCCGCTGGGCTCGGCGTCCGGTGCGGGCGCGGCGCGCAGCTCAGTGGCTTCGCGGGCGTACATCACGGTCGGCGCGGCCGCCTGACGGGCGGCGGCGGCCGCCGTCGGAACGGTTGTCGGAGCGGTTGCGGGCGCGGCTGTGGTCGGTTGTTCCGCCGCTGGGTCCGCAACCGTGTCCGCCGTCGCTCTTGCGGTGGTTTCGGAAGATTTCTCGGCCGCCGTCGCCGCGATCCTTTCCACAGGCTCCGCGGGTTCGGCGGTCCCGGCGGTTGCGGGGGGGGCGGCCGCCTCGGGCGTCTTGTCCGGGCCCGGCGTGAGCAGTTCGGCGGCCACGTAGCCCAGGGGCTTTTCGGTCACGCTCTGGTCCGGCACGTACACGGCGTACCAACCGTCGCGCAGGAACGCGGCGCGGATGGCGTCGCCGGGCTGGAGCTGGCCGATGCGCGTGGCCCCGGTGGAGCGCGCCGCGCGGATGTTGGCGCGGGTCGTGGCCTGGAGGATGGTGGAGGGGTCCGTGCGCACCGGGGCCACGCCGTCGGGCGGTTCGGGCCCCAGCAGCTTGGCGTAGACGTAGCCCAGGGGCTGGGGAATCTCCCCGGCCTCCTGCACGGGCTCGAAGACCGCGACCCAGCCGTCGCGAGCATAGGCGGCCACGACCTCGCGGCCGGGCTCCAGCCTGGCCGCGATGGCCGAGCCCGTGGAGCGTTCCTCGCGCACGTTGACCACGGCCTGGGCGTAGCGCACCTCGCCCATGGCCAGGCTCGGCGACACGGGCAGCCGCGCGCCCAGGGCCGGGCCGCTCCACAGCCCCGCCAGGCACAGCAGCGCCGCCAGCGAGGCCCGCACTCCGGCAATCCACACCGCGCGCCGCTGTGTGCTCGTCCCCCGAAAGCCGTCCGGGGCCGTGCGTTGCGCTGTTGTGGTCATGGTCCGGTCGTCCTGTCCGTGTCGTGGTCCGCTGTTGCGCGAAATCGTCATTTCCGAGTGTCCAGTTCTTTCAGAACAAGGTCAGTGATGTCAACGGCCGGGTCCACGAAGCCGATGACTTCGGGGTCGCGGATGATCATGTCGTAGCCTTCGCGCCGGGCCACGTCGCGGAGCACGTCCTGGGTGTGCTTGAGCACGAAGGTGTAGAGCTTGACCTCCTCGCGCTGCAGCTCGTCCTGGGTGTCGGCGATCATCTTCTCGTGCTCGCGGTACTTCTTGTGCAGCGCGTCGATCATCTTGCGCCGTTCCTCGGGCTTGGTGTCGTAGCTGTTGTTGATCGTATCCTCGAGCTTCTTGATGGCGTCCATGGACTGCTCGAAGGTCTTTTCCTTTTCCGCGCGCAGGGCGTCGATGTCCTTTTGCGCGGCCTTGCCGATGGAGGATTCGCTGATGATCCGCTGGAAGTCGATGAAGCCCACGCGGCCGGGCTCCCTGGCCCAGGTGTCCGGCGCGGCGGCCGCCGCCGCCGCGAGCAGGGTCAGCGCAAGAAACAGGGGCAGGAAAAGTCTGTTGTGCTGCATGGATGTGTCCCGCGCCGGGCGCGTCTAGTATTCGATGCCCTTTTGGGCCTGGATGCCCTTGTCCAGGTGGTGCTTGAGCTTGTGCATCTCCGTGGCCAGATCCGCGCGCTCCAGGAGCCAGTCCGGCGCGCCGCGGCCGGTGAGCACCAGGTGGAAGTTTTCCCGGGCCGCCGCGTCGCACAGCTCTTCGATTTCCGCGCGGGTGACCAGGTCCGCGCCCAGGGCGTAGAGTGCTTCGTCGAGCACGAGCATGTCCAGGCCCGCGCCGATGCGCGCGCGCGCCCAGGCCAGCAGGTTTTCGGCCGCGGCGCGGTGCCTGGGCTTGGCCGCCGGATTGCGGTAGAAGCCCAGCCCCATGGCCGCGTAGTTCTCCGCGCCCAGGAGTTGTTCGAGCATGCGCTGCTCCCCGGCCTGGTCCGCGCGCTTGATGAACTGGCCGAAGGCCACGCGAAAGCCCTGGCCGAGGGCGCGCAGGGTCTGGCCCGTGGCCGCCGTGGTCTTGCCCTTGCCGTCGCCGGTATAGATGATGAGCATGATCTGCGTCCTGGTTCTCGTGCGGTTGGCGCCGGAACTGAGCGCCGGAGCCGCGTCGATCGGTCGGGGCGGCGGAGGCGTTCCGGTGCGTGCGGATGGTATTGGCGGGTACCAGATGTGCGCCGCCCGGTCCAGTCCGGCGGGTCCGGTCCGACCGCTTCCGGCCGGTCGGCCGTGCCGGGCGCTACCAGTCCACGCCGGGCACGTCATGGCCGCACGCGCACCGCCCGGGCCGCTCGCCCCAGTGCGTGCCGAGCACGGAAAAGCCGTTGCGCTCCACCACCACCTCGCCGCACGAGGGACAGGACGTGGATTCGGACCCGTGGCCCGGCACGTTGCCCAGGTAGACGTACGCGAGCCCCACATCGAGGCCCACCTGCCAGGCGGTCTCCAGGGTCTGCGTGGGCGTGGGGCCGCGGTCCGTGAGTTCGTGGCAGGGATGGAAGCGGGACACGTGCCAGGGCACCTGCGCGCCCAGTTCGTCGCGGATGAAGGTGGCGATGCGCACGAGTTCCTCGCGCGTGTCGTTGAGCCCGGGAATCACCAGCGTGGTCACCTCCAGCCACCAGCCCAGCCGCACGATGTGGCGCAGGTTCTCCAGCACCGGCGCAAGCCGCGCGCCGCACCGCTCCTTGTAGAACTCCTCGGTGAAGGCCTTGAGGTCGATGTTCGCCGCGTGGATGTACGGCCCGAGCATCTCCAGGCATTCCGGGCTCATGAATCCGTTGGAGACCAGGATGTTCTTGAGCCCGGCTTGAACGGCCAACTGCGCCGTGGGGTACATCAGCTCGAAGAAGATCGTGGGTTCGGAATAGGTATAGGATATGGACGCCGCGCCGGACTCGCGCGCCGCGCGCACGATCTCCTCCGGCGTGACGCGCTGGCCGCGCACCGCGCCCCGCGCGCGCGGCTCCTGCGAGAGCGAGGCATTCTGGCAGAAGGAGCAGCACAGGTTGCAGCCCGGCGCGCCGATGGAAAAGGTGCGCGTGCCGGGCATGAAGTGGAAGAGCGGCTTCTTTTCCACAGGGTCCAGGTTGGCCGCGGCGATGACGTCGGCCACCAGGGAATGGAGCACGCCGGAACGGTTCTCGCGCACGCCGCACTTGCCGCGCGTTCCGTCCTTGATCACGCAGTAGTGGGCGCACAGCCCGCACTGGACCGTGGCGCTTCGAGAATCTTGGGAATTCTTGAGGGGCTTGTAGAGCAGGGCTTCGGCCATGGCTGCCTCCGTGCGGCGCGTCTGCGGGAACGGCGTTGCGCGTTTTTCGGGACAACGCCGCGCCGTCGCGTCGTCCGCGCGACGGAAAAGGGAAGAGCCGCGAGCGGCGTTTTCAATAAAAGGAAAAAAACGCCGGGCCCGCGCGCAACGCCTCCCGGCGCGGTCCGGCCCGAGGGATGGCCCGGGGGGCCCGGAGCGGACCGGACCCGTCCGCTCGCGCTACTTGCCGCGGTGCGCGGGCAGCCGGATCTCCGGGGTAACGGACACCGGCGGCGCGGAGCCGTTGCCCTGCTCCTCGGCCTGGGGCTCGGGACCGGCCTTCATGACCTCGTCCCCGGTCTCGGGCTCGCGTTCGATCACGATGCCCTCGTGGAAATTGCCCACAAAGGTGTCCTGGCGCGGCGTCGGGTTTTTGTCGGCGGCCAGCGCCGCCCCGGCGCCCGGCAGCGCCGCGGCCAGTGCGGCCACGATACACCAGGCGGCGACCGTTATCAAAGGGCGCACCGGCGCGTGCGACGATGCGCCGCGCGGGCCGCGCGCGGCGGGCAGGGGCCGGAAGGGGCGGGGGCTGGGCATGGGCGGTCCTCTTGCGCTCGACGGTGTAAAAGCCTACAAACCTGCTTCGCCGGGGGGGCATCCCCCGACGGTTCGCAGCATGATCCATGCGGGAAAAGGAGCAAGATACATGCCGGAAGATCGTTCCAAAGCCTACACCCAAGCCGGGGTGAACATCAACGCCGCCAACGATCTGGTCGGACGCATCAAGAACCTCGTGCGCGCCACCCAGACCAAGGGCGTCATCTCCGACATCGGCGGGTTCGGCGGCCTGTTCAAGCTCGATACCAGCGGCATGCAGGACCCCGTGCTCGTCTCCGGGACCGACGGCGTGGGCACCAAGCTCAAGCTCGCCTTCGCCTTCAACCACCACGACTCCGTGGGCATCGACCTCGTGGCCATGTCCGTCAACGACATCCTGGTCCAGGGGGCCAAGCCGCTCTTCTTCCTCGACTACTTCGCCACCGGCAAGCTCGACGTGGACACCGCCGAGCGCGTGGTCGCGGGCGTGGCCGCCGGGTGCGTGGAGGCCGAATGCGCCCTGCTCGGCGGCGAAACCGCCGAGATGCCGGACATGTACGCTCCCGGCGAATACGACCTCGCCGGGTTCTGCGTCGGCATCGTGGACAACGCCAAGATCGTGGACGGCTCCGGCACCCGCGTCGGCGACCACATCATCGGCCTGGCCTCCACCGGCGTGCATTCCAACGGCTTCTCCCTGGTGCGCAAGATCGTGCGCGAATCGGGCATCGACCCCGACGCGCCCCTGCCGGGCATGGACATCCCGGCCCGCCAGGCCCTGCTCCAGCCCACCGCCATCTACGTCAAGACCGTGCGCAACGTGCTCCGCGACTTCGAGGTCAAGGGCATGGTTCACATCACCGGCGGCGGTTTCTACGACAACATTCCGCGCGTGCTGCCCTCCAAGGGCGCCAAGGGCGTCCAGGCCCGCATCCGCTTCGGCTCCTGGGAAATGCTCCCGGTTTTCAAGTGGCTGCGCGAGGCCGGAAACCTCACCTGGCCGGAAATGCTGCAGATCTTTAACTGCGGCGTGGGCTACTGCATGATCGTGGACAAGAACGTCAGCAACGACGTGCTCGAACGCCTCAAGGCCCTGGACGTGGCCGCCTGGCACATCGGCGAGATCGAGGCCTACGACGGCGGCGAGGACCGCGTCATCGTCGATTTCTAGCTGCGCCCGGCCTCGCGCCGCGCCATCCGCACATCAAAAGAGGCCCCGTCGGGGCCTCTTTTTTTTGTGAAAACGTCGCGCGCCGCGCCGCAGCCCGCGCGCCGGGTTCCGCCGCTACTGCTCGATCTCCTGCGCGCGGCTCGTGAACGAAATGCCCTGGTTGGAGCTCGTGCCGATCATCACCGACTCCACCACCGGCAGGTTCGCCGGCCCCTCGGCATTCCAGCGCACCAGGAAATTCGCCCCGGAACCGCCGCTGCGGTCCGGCTCGCTGACCAGAAACTCGCGCGTCATCAGCGGCGTGAGCACCATCGGCGCCTTCAGGTACGCCCGCACCAGATTCCCGTCCGTGTCGAAATAATCCACCTGCGTCAGGATGATCGACCGCGCCATGTCCGTGTTGCGCACGCTCAGTGTGATCGCCAGGTTGAACGGTTTGTCCTTGACCCCCTGGTAATGATAAATATGAGAATAACAAGGGACATAGAGCAACTGCCCCGTGCTGCGCCCGGCCTGCGCCACTCCCGCCAGGCACGCCACCAGAACGACCGCCGCCACGATCCGCAGAACAAGACGCATCACCTTGACCTCACATGTTGATGGGTGAAACTCCCGGACACCACCCCTCCTACCCGAAACGCCCGCCGAACGAAAGATGCGCGTCCGCCATCCGCGTGTCGCCGGTGGGAGAGGCGGGGCTCCGCCCCGCACCCCCTGCTGGGGCGCTGCCCCAGACCCTGCCGGGGGGGATCATATACTGCCCCCCGGGCCCCCCGGTCGGGGGGGGGGCGCGGAGGTGGTGCTCGTGGTCCGGGTTTACTCCGGCGCACGAACAGTTCCGGGTCGGGGGCGGGGTGGCCCGGGCGTGAGGCCGAAGACGGCCTCCCTCCCGAACTACCCCGCCCCCGACCCGGAACGCCCGCACGCCGCCGCGTGCCGCTTCGCTGCGCTGCGCGGCACAGGGTCGAAGGGGAATTGTGGGATGGGGGACGGGTGCGGAAGAAACGGGGCGGGCCGAGGGGGCGGAGGCGCGCCGCCCTCGCGGCTGCGCCGCATGCGGGCTCGGGGGAACGGTGGTACGGTCCCTTCCGTACAACAAAGGAGCCTTATGGCTCCCTCGCGTTGTTCCTGCCAGGGCGCATCCGCCGCCAGACGGCGGCAGCCCGCCACGGCGGTAATGTCGCAGCCTTCTTTTGCGGTCGCAGGGTGCTGCGGCACGGGTTTCCCGATTGCATTTTCCCCGTACTCGATTACCGCGCTTGTCGGGCACCCCCCCCTTCCCTCGCTCCCCCAGGGCGCATCCGCCGCCAACGGCGGCGGCAGCCCGGCAAGCTCGGTTCCCCGGCAACCTTTCCCGTTCCTCCCGCGCCGCACCACCCCTCCCCGCCTCCCCCCGGCTCTTCGCCGCTACTCCCCCTCGCCGCCCCCGGTAACGACGAGGTTGGGCAGGATGAGGCCCCAGAAGGCGTCGCCGGATTTGCAGTGGAAGTGCCAGCCGAGGTGCGCGCCGCAGCCGGCGCATTGTCCGATGCGCCAGGAGCAGCTCGGGAACCAGGTGAAGTCCGGCACGTAGGGGCCGGTGCCGGAGCATCCCTGGGCGCTGGTGAAGGTGCCGATCTCGAAGAGCACGCCGTAGGGGTTGAACACGGTGTGCGTGAAGGAGCCGCCACGTTCGGTGCGGTTGGCGGCGCTGGTCACGGGGTGTCGGCAGGCGCGGCAGAGGTAGAATCGTTCCTCGCGGTCGGGCTTGTCCTGGTCCTGGGTGTCGGCGGTGCGGCGGGGTGCGCCGGGAGGACGCGACTGTTCCAGCAGCCGGGCGGGTGGCGCGTGGGCCGTCTTGGTCGCGGGCGGAGCGACGGGATGGCCGGGAGTGGAGGCGGCTGGCTGGTGCATGGCGCGGCGACGGGTTTGTCCGGCCCGGCGCGGGACCGGGCGGGGTTTGGGACTTTTAGTTCTTGTAGGGCAAAGGCGTGCGCGCAGCAACCGACGCGGCGCGGCCCTGGGGCCGCGAGGGGCGGAGGAGGCGCGCGGGCGCCGGGCGGCGATGGTTTGCCGAAAAGGTAACGGCGCGCTGGCGCTGGCAGAGGGGCGCTGCGGTCGTCGGCCGCCGGGGGAAGTGTGGTCGGATGCGTGGGCGGTGAGACTGCCCGAAGCATCTGTCCAGACTTCCCCCGACGGCCCTGGGCCGGGGGGCGCGGAGAGGAGAAGAGACCGTCGAGGGCGGGCGGGAACCGAAGCGTTTGGGCCGCTCGTTTGGCGTGTTTTTCCTTCGCTGTGTATTTGTTCGGAATATATACTACATAAATGTTAATAATATGATGTTGATAGTACAATATTGTCCGAAAATCCCCGTTCGGTTTGGGATGATTTGCATATAACCACTAGGAATAATTGCATACACACATTGGCACAAAATTTGCCAATTTTCGAATTTTTCCATTCCGGACCGTCGCCGGGAGCGGGGCACGGGGAGCCCCGCGGTTTCGTCGGAAACGGGACCGCGCCGCGGCGGCCGGGCGCGCAAAACAGGAGTGTGCAATGATCCAAAGTGGGGACACCGCGTTCATTCTGGTCAGCGCGGCGCTGGTGCTGCTGATGACGCCGGGGCTGGCGCTGTTCTACGGCGGCATGGTCCGCGGCAAGAACGTGCTCGGCACGATCATGCAGAGTTTCATCATGATTTCCGTGGTCAGCATCGAGTGGCTGTACCTCGGCTACTCCATGTCCTTCGGCCCGGATGTGGGCGGGGTCGTGGGCGATTTGTCCATGGTCGCGCTCAGCGGCGTGGGCTCCGCGCCCAGCGCGGTCTACGCCACGACCGTTCCGCAGATCGTGTTCATGGTCTATCAATGTATGTTCGCGGTGATCACCCCGGCGCTGATCACCGGCGCGTTCGTGGAGCGCGTGCGCTTCGGGCCGTTCATCGTCTTCGGCCTGTTCTGGACCGTGTTGGTCTACAATCCCGTGTGCCACTGGGTCTGGGGCGGCGGCTGGCTGGCCGGGATGGGCGTGCAGGACTTCGCGGGCGGCCTGGTGGTGCACCTGACCTGCGGCGTGGCCGCGCTGGTGGCCAGCCTGGTCGTGGGCCCGCGCAAGGGCTTCGGCTCGCGCGCCTACATCCCGCACAACCTGCCCATGACCCTGCTGGGCACCGGCCTGCTCTGGTTCGGCTGGTTCGGGTTCAACGGCGGCAGCGCCCTGGCGGCCGACGGCGTGGCGGGCACGGCCTTCGTGGCCACGCACATGGCGGGCATGGCGGGCATGGCCACCTGGACCGCCGTGGAATGGTTCCTGCGCGGCAAGCCCACCTCCCTGGGCCTGGCCTCCGGGGCCATCGCCGGTCTGGCGACCATCACCCCGGCCGCGGGCTTCGTCACGCCCAACTGCGCCGTGATCATCGGCATGCTCGGCGGCGGCCTGTGCTACATGGCCGTGCTGGCCAAGACGCGCCTGGGCTTCGACGACTCCCTGGACGTGGTCGGCATCCACGGCGTAGGCGGGTTGCTCGGCACCCTCTGCCTGGGCGTGTTCGCCTCGGCGGCCGTGAACCCGGCCGGGGCCGACGGCCTGATCCACGGCAACGGCGGGCTGCTCTGGGCCCAGTTGAAGGGCGTGGCCGCCGTTGGTATGTACACCCTGGCGGTCAGTTGGATCCTGCTCAAGGCCATCGATGCGCTCACGCCGCTGCGCGTGGGCCCGGCGGCCGAGGAGGAGGGGTTGGACACCAGCCAGCACAGCGAGAGCGCCTATCAGAACTAGGCGGCGGGCCGCGGAGCGGGCGTGCGCCGTCCGCTGCGGACGCGCGGGGCGCGGGGCTTTCCGCGCCCGGCAACCAGGACCATCCGCCCCGGCCGACGGGGCAAAGGAGCGACAATGCGCAAGATCGAGATCATCACCCGGCCCTTCAAGCTCGACGACATCAAGGAGGGGCTCGTGGAAATCGGCGTCAAGGGCATGACCGTGAGTGACGTCAAGGGCTTCGGCCGCCAGCGCGGGCACAAGGAGGTCTATCGCGGGGCCGAGTACCAGGTGGATTTCCTGCCCAAGATCCGCATCGAGGTCGTGGTCGAGGACGCCATGGTCGCCACGGTGATCGAGAACGTGCAGCAGACCGCGCGCACCGGCCAGGTGGGCGACGGCAAGATCTTCGTCACCCCGGTGGAGCAGGTGGTGCGCATCCGCACCGGCGAGCTGGGCGAACAGGCCATCTAGCGGCGTCGGCCGCGCCGCGGCTGCCCGCGGCACCGGCCGCCGACGGTCTTCCCGAACCACGGAGCCCGGACCCGCATGATGCGGGCCCGGGCTCCGTGGTTCGGGCGTCAGCCCCTGGCGCTGCGGCGCGTCGGAGCGCGCTCAGGGGACGTGCTGCGCTCCAGCTTCCGCGCGGCGCTCGCGGGCCATGACCGCGTCCAGGCGGCGCATGGTTTCCAGGCCCACCTTGTGCGAGCAGATCAGGTAGCGCGCCGAGCCCATGGGCATGTCCCGGACATTGTCGTACACGGCCAGGCGGCTGGCGGTGTCCCGGTCCAGGGCGTCCAGCAGGGCCGGGGCCTCGTCCTGGGAGATGAGCATGTAGTCGGCCCGGCCCTTGGCCACCATCGTGGCCATGTTCAGGTTCTCGGCGGTGGAGCGGTCCGTGCGCGGCGTCAGCGCGGCGATGGCCCGGTCCAGTTGCGCGCCGTAGGAATAGCCGTCCTTGATCAGCAGGACCAGGTCGTGGTCGGAGAACAGTTCGTTCAGGGTCGCGAGGCGCTTCAGGCGCGCGTCTCCGGCGCGACCCAGCAGGGCCATGGGCCGGTCCGTGTACAGGGGCAGGCGGGTGTATCGACCGTACGTTTCACGGTCCGGGCGCTTGAACCAGCCCAGGGCGCACGCGGGGCGGTCGTTTCCGCGCACCGCCTGCAATTGGCGCTTGGCGGGCATGAGCACCCAGGTGAAGGGAATGTCTGCGGCGCGCAGGAAGTGCGCCGCCGGGTCGGCGAGCACGCCGCACACCGTGCCGTTGGCGGCGGTCACGGTATAGGGCGGGCGCTCGTGGTAGTAGATTTCGATGGGGGCCTGCTCCCGGGGCGGGATCGAGGTCGGGCCGCCGGGCTCGTATCCCGCGCCCGCCAGGAGGAACAGCAGCGCCGCCGCGCCCGCCAGTGATGTCTTTCCGCGCATGGTTCATGATACTGCGGGACGGTGCCGTGGCGACATTATTATGGTGGCGGCCCGGTGCCGGGCCGGTGCGCGACCGCAGGCCGCCGCCTCGCCGAACCACGGGAGCCCGGGATCGCATTTTCGCGGTCCCGGGCTCCCGTGGTTCGGCCTGCGCCGCCGGTTGTTTCCGGCGCGTCAGGGCTTCCTGTTGCCCGTGTCGCCCTTGGCGGCATCCGCCGGCGCGGCGGCGTCCGGGCCCAGGTAGGGGTTGAAGTAGCCGAGCTGCAGCCCCGGGTGGGCCTTGCGCAGCCGTTTGCGGAAATTGAGAAATCCCATGGAAGGCCCCAGGGACGGCGCGTCCGTGAGCTCCAGGTAGAGTTCGGGGTCCAGGTTCAGGTTGCGCAGCTGGATGAGGTTCACGCCGCACTCGTCCACCAGCTTGTGCAGGGCGTCCAGCTCGGCCTCGGTGTCCGAGACGCCCGGGAAGAACAGGTAGTTCAGCGCCACGTTGAGCCCGGCCTTGTGCGCCGTGCGCAGGCTCTCGCGCACGTCTTCGAAGGAATAGCCGCGCGGGCGGTAGTAGGCGGCGTAGGCCTCGGGCCGCGCGCTGTTCATGGAGGCGCGGATGGCGTCCATGCCCGCGCGCGCGAGGTCGGCCACCGCGCCCGGGAGGCTGGCGTTGGTGTTCACGTTGACCGTGCCCCTGCCGCCCTCGGCGCGGTACCGGCGCACGGCCTCGGCGATGGTCGCGGCCTCGGTCAGCGGCTCGCCCTCGCAGCCCTGGCCGAAGGAGAAGATCGAGCGCGGCTCGCTCCGGTCGTGGCGCCGCATGATCTGCACGATTTCCTCGGGCGTGGGCGTGAAGTCGATGCGCTTCTGCGTGGCGGGAAAGCCGGAATCCTCGGGCTGCTGCGAGATGCAGCCCACGCAGCGGGCGTTGCAGGTGCGCGCCGTGGGCAGCGGGGCCTCGAATCGGCCCAGGCACAGGTTGCGCGCCGCCGGGCAGCAGTTGGTCAGGGCGCAGCCCATCAGGTGCGCCACGAGGCGGTTGTCCGGAAATTCGTCCAGCCAGCGCCGCGCGCCTTCCTGGATGCGGCGGCGTGGGATGTTCGAAAAGACCTGGCGCTGGTCCTGGTCCACGCGCTTGGCCGCGACCCACATCTTGCCGTCGCCGTAGCCCACAGCGCCGTAGGCGAAGAGCGGCAGCACGGGCGGGCGGCACGCGTCGGCACAGCCGCCCTCGCCCTCGCCCGCGCAGCCCTCGGCGTCGCCTTGGCCCGGCTCGTCGGTGCGGTAGGCCGCCGTGCCCGTGAGCGTGTAGCCCGGGCAGACGAATGCGGCCACGGCGTTTTCCTCCATCTCCACGACCTCGCCGGTTTCCTCGTCGAAACCCAGGGCGCGGCGGCCGGGCAGCAGGAATATTTCGCTCTCGTCGGGGAGCGGGGTCAGTTCGTCGGGCCGCGGCAGCCCCAGCTCCACGCCGCGGCGGCAGAGCATGAGCAGGTCCGGATGGTCGTAGATCTGCCCGTCGGCATCGGCCACGAGCAGGCGGGGGCGGGTTTTGGATGCGGGCATGATTCGGCTTCGGCAGTGTTGAGTACGGGTTGTGTTTAGGCTATGGTCCCGATTCGGGTCGGCAGGTGTTGTCATAATCCAAGCCGCGCGCCCCGGCAACCGGACGCACGGGCGCGAGGGCGGCGCGCGCGAGGGCGACCCTGCGGGACCTCACCACGCCAGGCCGCTGCCGGGCCCCGTGGACCCCACGCCAGCCGGACGCCCGCCAGGAGCCGGGCAAAGGAGTACGCGCATGGACGCGTTGAACATTCTGGACGGCCAGTCGCCGCTGATCATCCTCCTGTTCCTGAGCTTCGCCATGCTCGTGGTGATGTTCTTCCTCATGGTGCGCATGGTCGATGACGTGCGCAAGGGCGTGCGCGCCGCGGGCGAGGGCGCGGACGAGCGCCTGGCCGGGCTGCACGCGCAGTTGGAGGACCTCATTCGCGTGGAATACGAGATCCTCAACGCCATCAAGCCCCAGGCCGGGGCCGCTGCGGCCCCGCGGCCCACGGCCCTCACCCGCGCGGCGGATGACGCCGGGGCCTTCGAGCTGGGCGCGCCCGGGACCGCGTCCCGGGGGAAGGCCAAAAAGGGCGAGGACCTGCTCCAGGGCAACATCACCGACTTCATTCTCGACGAGTGACCTTCCGGGCCCGCCCGGGCGATCGCCCGCGCGAACCCGGCTTTCCGGACTCGGTCTGTACAGGGCCCAGGGCATTGCCGCCGCCCCTCGTTTCCGTCCGCTGTCCCCTCCGCTCCCGCTGCCTTCGGCGCTCCGCACGGCATTCGGCCGTCTCCCGGCGGCCCTTTTTCGGGTCTTTTCCTCTTCCCACTCATTGCGCAAATGGTTATCGTTTCCATCAACGCCCGCATCACGGATACCCGAGCCCGGTCGTGCCTGTGGCGGGTCTGTGACCTGAATGATGCGCAACGGTCTTGCAACGAGCCCAGGAATTGATAGGATACGGTCCTCTTGGTTCCTTGATTTCGAGCCGACTCGAACCCGAAAAAGACCCTGGGGGGGATTTCCCATGACCAGCAGCAACTCGACGGAACAGCGCAAGAAGGACAGCGACCGCAGACAGGGCGAACGCCGCATCGGCGAGGATCGCCGCGGCGGCGCGGACCGGCGGGACACGGATCGCCGCAGCGGCGACGACCGCCGCTCCGGCCAGGAGCGGCGCGACGCCTCGCGCGCGGGCGCCGGACGCCGCGCGCAGGAACGCCGCATCATGGCCGACCGCCGCACGGCGGACCGTCGCACGGCGGACCGGCGCCGGGGCGAACGCCGCCGGGCGGACCGGCGGGCCGGAGCAGGCGCGGCGTGACGCTTTTCGCAACCTGCACCCAAGGAGACTGGAAATGACCGAACGTACCGGATTGATAACCTTCAAAGGCAACGGACTGACCCTGGTCGGCGACGGCGTGAAGGTGGGCGACAAGGCCCCGGCCTTCACCGCCCTGGCCAACGACCTCTCGCCCAAGGGGCCCGCGGATTTCGCGGGCAAGAAACTGGTCATCGTCAGCGTGCCCTCGCTGGACACGCCGGTGTGCGACCTGGAGACGCGGCGCTTCAACACCGAGGCCGCGGCCCTGGGCGGCGACGTGGCCATCCTCACCGTGAGCATGGACCTGCCCTTTGCCCAGGCGCGTTGGTGCGGCGCCGCGGGCGCGGACAAGGTCACGACCCTCTCGGACCACCGCGACGCCTCCTTCGGCCTGGCCTACGGCCTGCTGATCAAGGAGCTGCGCCTCCTGGCCCGCTCCGTGATCGTGGTCGACACCACGGGCACGATCACCTACGTGCAGTTGGTCAAGGAGACCACGGACGAGCCCGACTACGCGGCCGCCATCGAGGCGGTCAAGGCCGCGTCCTAGAGACTGCGCCGACGAGCCGTGACGAACGCCGCGTCCCTTTCGGGACGCGGCGTTTTTTGGTGGAAGCTCGTTACGCCCGGGGCCCGTGCCCCACGGCCAGCGCGCCGCCTCATCGGCGTTTGCAGGCGTAGGGCCAGATGAACCGCGCGCCCGCCGGGTACACCTCGCCGTCCTCGTAGATCACGGCCACCGGCACCTTCTTTTCCTCGTCCGGCAGGGCCTTCAGGCTCGCGCTGTCCAGGGGCATGCGCCCGCGGTACAGGGCGTTGGGGTCCATCCACCAGCCGTCCACCGGCACGACCACCCGGTCCTTGAAGATCACGTAGTGTTCCGAGGCGCTGTAGAAGGCCGCGAAATGGATGGCCGGGCGGCGCTTGCCGCTCTGCCGGTAGGCCTGTTTGCCCCGGCCGGAATTGCCCGTGGGCCCGAGGTCCTGGCCCTGGCGCACGAAATCGCCCACCCTGACCTTGGGCGGCGCGTCGAAGTGCGCGTATTCCGTGTAGATCCATACGGGCAGCCCGGTCTGCTCCGGGCTGTGGCGCAGGATGACCTCCCGGCCGCGGTAGCTGTTGGCGCCCTCGAAGACCGCGACCACCTCGCCGTCCGCCGCGGCCAGCATGGGCTCTCCGTAGGGCGCGGGCATGTCGATGCCGCCGTGGTACTGCTCGCGGTCGCGCTTGTTCGTGTAGGATATGGCCCACCGTTCGTCGATGTCCCGGCATCGGGCCCCGTCCGGGAACACGGGGCGCAACCCGGTCTCGAAGAGTCCGCGCCGGATGGCGTCCTGCACGTCGCACTTGGGCCCGCGCCCGATGGCGCAGATGGTTTCCCGGTCGGGCCCGGGCGCGGGGCGTGCTTGGGCGGGCGAGGGCGCTTCCTGCGCCGTGGCGGGCGGGGTCGCGTCCCGCGCCGGGGCGGGCGTTGCGAGGCAGCAGAGCAGCAGTGCGGCGAGCATCGTCTTCATGACGGCACCATGGGGTCGTAGGTTGGCGAAGCGCGTTCGGTTCCGGTGTTCGGCCGGCGCGCGGTCCGGCGTGTCGGCATCCGGACCGCACGCCGGAGCCGCGCAAGCATAGCACGGCCGTGCGCCCTTGGGGAAGAGCGCGAAGAAGCCCAAGAGAAGGTCCGGTCCGCAGAGGGCGATCCGTCGGCGGGGCGGCGAGTGGAGAGGAAGGCGCGGGGCGGCGCGGCGACCGGCCTAGCCCTTGCGCCGGGGCGGGGCGGCGGCCTGGCGCACGAGCAGCCCGGCCAGCCGGTAGGCCGCGAAGAACCACGCCGCGGCCAGGACCAGGCGCACGAAGAGGTGCGCGTTCAGCCAGGCGGACTGGCCCATGGCCGTGAAGCCCACGAACACGAGCAGGACCCAGACGATGCACTGCAGCAGGTGGTTGACGTCGCGGATGAGGCGGCGGCCGCGACGGCCGAACAGCGCGCCGAAGAGCCAGAAGGCGACGATGGAGAGGATGGCGAGCTTGAGCATGGCGACGGTTCCCGTGTACTCGGCCGGGACGTTTTTGCCAAGCCGCGCCGCGTTGTGCCCGGGGTGGTGTCTGTGGTAGCCTGGGGCCATGAAACACCGTCGTACCCCGTTCCGCGTCTTGTTTTCGGCAGCGGCCCGCGTTCCGGGCCGCTTTTCGTCCCTGCCCGCGGCCGGGGCCCTGGCCCGCGCGCGGGCCTGGCGGGGGGCTCCGCTCGGGCTGGTCGGACTGGTTGCGCTGGCCGCGCTGCTCGCGCTCTGGGCCTGCGCCGCGCCCCGCGCGGCCGCCGACGGACCGGCGGTATCCGGCAGGCTCCCGGCCGCGGTCCAGGCCCCGGACACCGGGCTGGAGCGCATGATCGGCCGCATGCTCCTGGTGGGCTTTCGCGGCGCGCGCCTGGGGCCGGACGATCCCATCGTGCGCAAGGTGGCCCAGGGGCGCGTGGGCGGCGTGATCCTCTTCAGCCGCGACGTGGCCCTGAAGAGCGACGTGCGCAACATCGTGGACCCGGCTCAGGTCCGCGCGCTCACGGCCCTTTTGCAGGGTGTGGCCCCGGAGCCGCTCTTTGTGGGCGTGGACCAGGAGGGCGGCCGCGTGGCCCGGCTGACGCCGGACCGGGGCTTTGCGCCCGCGCCCTCGGCCCAGGCCCTGGGCGGGCTGGACGACGTGGCGGCCACCGAGGCCGTGGGGCATTCCGTGGGCTGCTCCCTGGCCGCCGTGGGCATCAACGTGGATTTCGCGCCCGTGGCCGACGTGAACGTGAATCCGGCCAACCCGGTCATCGGCGCGCTGGGCCGCAGCTTTTCGGCCGATCCCGAAACCGTGGCGCGCCACGACGCCGCCTTTGCGCGCGGCCTGGCCCGCTCCGGCGTGATCGCCTGCCTCAAGCACTTTCCCGGCCACGGCAGCGCCTGGAACGACTCGCACCAGGGCATGTGCGACGTGACCGACACGTGGTCGGCCGCCGAACTGGTCCCCTACGAGCGCCTCTTCGTCCAGGGCTGGCGCGGCATGGTCATGACCGGGCATCTCTTCAACGCCCATCTCGACCCGCGCGACCCGGCCACGCTTTCGCGCGCGACCATCGGCGGCCTGCTGCGCTCGCGCCTGGGCTTCGACGGCGTGGTCGTCTCCGACGACATGCAGATGCGCGCCGTGACCGCGCAGTACGGCTTCGACAAGGCCGTGGAGCTGGCCGTGCTCGCCGGGGTGGACGTGCTCCTGTTCGGCAACAATCTGGACTACGACCCGGACGTGGACGCGCGCGCGACCGCCGTGATCCGCGCCATGGTCGCGGACGGCCGCGTGAGCCGCGAGCGGCTGCGCGCCTCGGGTGAGCGGATCGCGCGGCTCAAGGCCGGTCTGGCCCCGGTCCCGGGGCCGTAGGCGCGGGAGGAGAGATGCACCGTTTCGCTTGTATTGTGCCGGCGTGCGCGGTCCTGGTCCTGGCCCTGTGGGCCGGTCCGTCGGCCGAAAGCGCCCGGGGCGCGGCCTCCGGCCAGGCGCTGGTGACCGGGCGCTGCACGGGCTGCCATGGCCTGGAGCGCGTCTGCGCCATGCTCGGCGTCAAGGACAGGGGGGCCTGGGCGGCCACGGTGGCGCGCATGCGCCGCAACGGCCTGCAGGTGCGGGACGCCGAGGCGGCCGAGGTGGCCGCCTGGCTTTCTGGCCTGGCTCGCGGAGCCGGGCCCGTGTGTCCGTAACCGCGGATTGCGGCGGAGCAGAAAAGGGGGGCTGATGCGACGTCTGGCAATGGGGCGCAGTCTTGTCGCGCGCGCTCGGCGCGCGGCAGGGCGCGTGGCGCGACACGGGACAGGGCGCATGGCGTGGCGCATGACGGCCGGGCTGCTCGTCGTCGTGCAGCTCGCGACGTCCGCGCCGCCGCCGGCGGCCGCGTCGTTCGGGCCGCCCGAGGAATGCGCCGGGGTCGCCGCGTTCGCCTCGGCCGTGTCCTTCGGGTCCTCCGCTCCGTCCGTTCCGGCTGCCCCGTCCCCAGCCGCACTCCCGTCCGTCTCCGCTCCACCCGAACTCGCCGCCGCCTCCCAGGGGGCGCCCCCCGACGTCCTGGTCGTCGCCGGTTCCGCGTCCCTGGCGCCCTATTCCTATCTGGACGCCATCGGTGAGCCGCGCGGCGCGCTCATCGACTACTGGCGGCTGTGGTCGGCGCGCAGCAACGTGCGCGTGCGGTTCGCGCTCACGGACTGGGACCGCGCCCTGGACATGGTCGTGCGCGGCGATGCCGACGTGCTCGCCGGGCTGTTCGCCAGCCCGGAGCGCTCCCGCAACCTGGATTTCTCCGCGCCGCTCTTTTCCGTGACCACGTCCATGTACGTGCGCAACGGCGTGCGCGCCGGGGGAGTGGCCGGGCTGCGCGTGCCCGTGGGCGTCGTCGCGGGCGCGCAGGAGACCGCGTACCTGCGGCGGCAATACCCCGGCCTGGACTACCGCGTCTTCCCGTCCGACGCGTCGCTCTTCGCCGCCGTGGGCCGCGGCGAGGTGGACGCCTATGCGCGCGACCTGGCGGCCAAGGCCCACGCCTTGTTGCCCAGCGGCGAGGCCGGGCGGTTCCGGCTGCTGGCGGCACTCTATCGCGAGCAGGTGCGCGCGGGCGTGGCCAAGGGGCGCGAGACCCTGCTGCGGCGCATCGACAGGGGCGTGGAGCGCATTTCCGGGGACGAGGTGCGCGCCCTGCAGGCCGCCTGGGGCGTGGAGCCGGGCGAGCGTGAGGACGTGGACCTGCGCCTGCTGCTCTGGTGGATGGTCGGCATCGGGGCGGGGCTGCTGCTGCTCCATTCCATGGTCCTGCGCGCCCTGGTGCGGCGGCGCACCCGGGAGCTGCGGCTCTACCGCGACCATCTGGAGGAACTGGTGGCCGTGCGCACGCGCGACCTGGAGGCGGCGCGGGACGACTACCGGGCGATTTTCGTCAACGCCCTGGAGGGCATGCTGCGCACCACGCCCTCGGGCAGGCCCCTGCTGATCAACCCGGCGGGCGCGCGGTTGCTGGGCTACGAATCCGTGGAGCAGGCCCTGTCCGGCATGGGCAACGTGCATTCCGTGTACGAGGACCCCGAACTGCGCCGGGTTCTGGTGCAGGAGGTCCTGGCCAGGGGGCAGTTGCGCGGCCGCGAACTGCGCCTCCTGCGCCGCGACGGCAGCGTCATCTGGGTCCTGCTTTCGGCGCGTGCGGTGTACGACGCCGCGGGCCGGGTGGAGCACCTGGAGAGCTCCTTCGTGGACGTCACGGATCGCCGCGGGCGCGCGCTGGCCGAGATGGAGATGCGCGCCGCGCGCGCCGCGAGCCGGGCCAAATCGGAATTCGTGGCCACCATGAGCCACGAGATCCGCACGCCGCTCAACGCGGTCATGGGCATGGCCGAGCTCCTGGAGGAGACGGACCTGGACGGGGACCAGCGCGAATACGTGCGCATCTTCCGCTCCGCGGGCGAGTCCATCCTGTGCCTGGTCAACGACGTGCTCGACCTGGCGCGCATCGAATCCGGGCAGGTGCGCCTGGAGCGCCGCGAGCTGGACCCGGTGGCGGTCATGGAGGAGGTCTGTCGCGACCTGGGCGGGCGCGCCTTTGCCAGGGGCGTGGAACTGGTCTGCGGCGCGGGGCCGTCCACGCCCGCGCGGGTCTGGGGCGATGCGCACCGGTTGCGCCAGATTCTGGCCAACCTGGTGGGTAATGCGGTCAAGTTCACGGGGCAGGGCGAAATCGTGGTCGGCGTGCGCGCGGCCCGGCCCGGCGAGCGGCTCGGCGGGGAATGCGCGGCGGGCTGCCGCGCGCCGGACGACGGCGTGGTGGCCTGGGACGGGCAGGGCGGGGCCCCGCTGGTGTTCACGGTGCGCGACACGGGCGCGGGCATTGCGCCGGACCGGTTGGACAGGATTTTCGAACGCTACGTGCAGGCGCACGAGGACGTGGACTTCGACGGCGGCCCGGGGGGCGGCGGCACGGGGCTGGGGCTGGCCATCTGCCGCAGGCTGTGCGGGCTCATGGGCGGCTCCATCCACGCCCGCAGCGAGCCGGGCCGGGGCTCGGAATTCACCGTGATTTTGCCCCTGGAGCATGCGGACGCGCCGGTGCGGGCCGAGGCCGCGCGCGGCGCGCGCGTGCTGGTGGCCGACGCCAACGGGGCGAGCCGCGAGGCCGTGGCCGCGGCCGTGCTGGAATTGGGCGCGGCCGTGGACCGCGCCGCGAACCTGTCCGGGGCCCTGGTGGCCCTGGCCGAGGCTCGGGCCGCCGGGCGCGGCTACGACCTGTTGCTCTGCGACGCGCGCCTGGTCACGGACGTGGCGGAGGGCGGGGAGGCGCACGGCGCGGCCGGATCGGTCCAAGGGACGTACGCTTCGGCCGGGCCGGGTGCGGACGCCGGCCCGGACGCTGGCCCTGACGCTGGCCCTGACGCTGGCCCTGACGCCGGGCCGGACGCCGGACCCGAAGCGCCCCGTGCGGCCGGGGCCGAGGGGGCCTCCCTGGTGCGCCGCATGCGCGCGGCGGGCTTTTCCGGAACCGTGGGGCTCCTTGTGCCGCCCACCGCGCGGCGCGTTCCCGGCGACAGGACGGGGAAGGCCGCCCCGATCGCTCCAGACGCCACGGTCGCCGCGGATTCGGCCACGTCCACCCCGTCGCCCGGGTCTTCCGTTTCGCCAGGACCGCTGGTCCCGCCCGCCCCGTCCGGCGTGGTGCAGCTCATCAAGCCGGTGCCGCGCGCCCGGCTGCGCGAAGCGCTTCTGCGGGCCTGCGGCCGCGCGCCCGAGGTCGCGCCCGCGTCCGGCCCGGCGCGGGCCTCGGACCCGGCGGCGGGCATCGGCCCCCTGCGCCTGCTCGTGGTGGACGACAACCGCAGCAACCGCGACCTCATGGACCACTACCTGCGCGCCACCCCGTGCAGCGTGACCCACGCCGAGGACGGCGAACAGGCCGTGCGGCTGTGCGCGCGCACGCGTTTCGACGTGGTGCTCATGGACCTGGAGATGCCGCGCATGGACGGACTGGCGGCCGCGGCCGCCATTCGGGAGGCCGCGGCCCGCACGGGCACGGAGCCTGCCCCCCTGGTGGCCTTCACGGCGCACGCCTTTGCGGACCGGCGCGCGCGCTGCCGCGAGGCCGGGTTCGCCGGGTACCTGACCAAGCCCGTGCGCCGTTCGCAGTTGCTGGCGCTGCTGCGCGCCGTGGAGAGCGGCGAGGTGGGCCGGGGATTCTGGATTCCGGCCGAAGCGGACGGACCGGACGAGACCGACGCCCTGCCGGTGCTGCGCGACGCGGCCGTGGTGCCCGCGCGGGGCGGCGGGTTCCGGGATGGGCCGGGAGGCGGTGCGGCCGGGACGGCGGACCGTCCCGGCGGGGCCCGGTCGCCGGACGGGATGTCTGGAGGGATGTCTGTGGAACCTTCCGGCGAGGCGGAGGCGGCCGACACAGCGGGGGAGCGCGCCGTCGTCGTGGTGCGCGAGCGGTTCCGCGCGCTCATGGCCTTGATGCTCGACGGCGCGCGCGCGGGCGCGCGAGAGATGCGCGCCCTGGCCCAGGCGGGCCGGTTCCAGGAACTGCGCCGCCGCGCGCACGGACTCAAGGGATCGGCCCTGACCTACGGGCTCGAACATCTGGCCGCGCAGTTCGCCGCCATACAGCAGGAGGCCGAACGGGCCGAGCAGGGCGGAGCGGAGCCGCGGGAGCAGGCCGTGGCCGACGGAGGCGAAGGCGCGGATGCGGACGGCCCCGCGCTGGATGCCGTCGGAGGACAGGCCGGATCGGCGCCGGGCACCTCAGGCGCAGCAAAGCGCCTGCTCGAACTGGTGGACGCGGCGGTGCGCTATCTGGAGAGCTTGGACGTACGCTACGAATAGGCGCGGCCGCACCTTTCCTGTTTCCGCAACGGCGCATCGCGTCGGCCCGGCGTCGTTGCCGGACTCTTCTCCGAGACGGCGGGTCTGGGTTCGCCTCCCGCGCACCTGCGCCTCCGACAGGGGAGGGGCGGGATCGATTGGTCCCGACAAGGCCGGAGAAAAGTCGCAACGATATTTTTATGAACAGGAAAATAGCTGTTGCGCTCATGAGAAACATTGTTTATAGAAATAAACAAAGAGCACGCACGGCGGGGCGAGGACGCACCGCGGCATGGGGCCGTACGGCGCACCGGGGCGTCCCGGGAACCACCCGCAAGAGCCGCTCACGGCAACACAGGGGAACGGAAGCATGAAGGGCACAGTTGTCCGCTTCGAAGCCTTTTTCGCCAGGGTCGCGGAACTGCTGGACATCGATTCCCAGCAGGAACTCGCCGACTTCCTGGGTGTCAACCGCTCCGCCGTGACCCAGGCCAAACGCCGCGATTCCGTGCCCCAGCGCTGGATCCTCAAGCTTTCGCGCACCCTTGGGTTGGCCCCGGACTGGCTCGAAAGCGGCCAGGGCCCGGCGCGCGCCGCTTGGCACGGCAGAAACGCCGGCGGGAGGGCCGCCGGGAATATTGCCGACGGGCCCCCCGTGCTGGTGGGCCGGACGAGCGCCGTTGCCGGCCCGGCCGGACAGTACGCGGGCCCGCTTTCCCGAGACGCGGATGAGCGGTCCGCCGGCCCCTGCGGCGAGCAATTCGACGACCTGTTCGCCGCGATCCCCAAGGTGCGCGCCCGGCTCTGCGCCGGGGGCGGCTCCTTCGAGGTCCGGGACAACGTGGAGGGCTACTACGCCTTCCACCGCTCCTGGCTGCAGCGGCGCGGCGGGATTTCGGGGCCCGAGCACATGGTGCTCATGGACGTCATGGGCAACAGCATGGAGCCGGAGATCCACGAGGGCGACACCGTGCTCATCGACCAGGACAGCCGCGACGTCATCGCCGGATCCATCTACGCCGTGGGCGTGGAGGATACGGTGATGGTCAAGCGCGTGGAGAAGCGGCCCGGCGCCCTGGCCCTGCTCTCGGACAACAGGGATTATTCCCCCATCGTGCTGCGCGGCGACGAACTGGACACCGTGCGCGTGGTGGGCAAGGTCATCTGGATCGGCCGCGAATACCTGTAGGGCGGCCGCCGTGTGCGGGCGCCTTTTTTGCGGTCTCTGTTGTTAATAAATATAAACTGAAGTAAACGAAACCTCGGAGGGCGTCATGCAGAAGCGCTATTGCACGTGCGGCAGGGAAGTGTGGGTGCAGTTCATGGTCAAGCGGCAAGGCGTGCGGTTCTGGACCCTGACCACAACCTGGGGCCGGAACATCCGGCGCTGCCCGGAATGCGGCGGCCTGCTTTCCCTTGACGGACTGAAGTAGCCATGAATGCGCACCACATGCTGCATGCGGCGCGGGGGCTGCAGGCCCTGTCTTCGGCTACGGGCCCTGCCGACGGCGCGATCGGCAGGGGCGGGGCCGCTTTGACCGAAAACGGCGGCTCGGCCCGGGCCTGCGCGGCGCTCGTGCGCGGGTTGCGGCGTTCGGGGCGCACCCCCCTGGCCCTGGTCCCTTCCCGCGCGACCCGAGCTGCAATCGTTTCCGGCGGTGCAACTGCGTGCGACGAGGACGGCGTTTTCGGAGCCGGAACTACCCGTGCCGATGTGCCTTGTACCGGCGCTCCCCACGTGTCCACAGCTACCACGGATATCACGGATGCCACGGATGCCACGGATGGCACGGACGCCACGGGTACCGCCGTTTCCTCCTTTACGCATGCTTCTTGCGGCGGCCTGCCGTCCTGGGGGGACGAAGCGGATGCTTGTGAACCGGCGGTATGCGGACCTGCGGCGCATGGGCCGGAATGCGGCGCGGCCGTGATGGGGAGCGCTTTGCCTGAGGAACGTTTCGAGGCCCCGGGAGCGGATCGGGACGGCGTCGCCATCGGCGCGGCGGTACCTGCTGCGGCCGAGGGAGGGGCCGTGAACGTGCGCGGCGAGAACCAAGCCGGTTCCGCGCCCGCTATGGCTTCCCTTGCACCTACCGGGCTGCGGATATGCCGAAGTGGTCGCGAGGTGGGCATGCAGAAACGGTTCTGCGCCTGCGGCCGCGCGGTCTACGTGCGTTACGGCTGGACCGGTGCGGTCTGGACGCCGGAATTCATCTTTTCCGCGCGGGACAACGGTGCCCGCCTGGCTCATTGCCCGGCCTGCGGCCGCAGCCTGGAAATCGACTCCCTGCGCTGAACCGATGCCGTGATCACCGCATTTGTCTCGATCGCTCGATCGCCGCAATCGGTTTGATCGTCTCGGTCGGCGGCCCTGTTCCGGCCTTTCCGGGACGGCGCAGGTGCATACTTGCCTGATGGGGCGATAGTGATTATTGGTGGTTGTGCGGCCGATTAGGTGCGACGAGCCGCTCGCTTTCAGGCCGTTCGGCTCGCGTGGCGTGGGTTTTGCGCAGGCCCGGAAAGCGAATTCGCATCCGCCAGGAGGAATGATGGCCAACGAAACCCGTGTCCGCTGCCCTTACTGCAAGAAGGTTTTTTTGTGGAAACGCCCGACGATCCTCAATCCCGACACGGCCACCATCAACCTGAGCTGTCCTTATTGCAAGGAGCGCCTGGTGCTGAAGAAGGACATGATCGTCAAGTAGCGTCACGCGCCTGAACGAAACGAAGCGGCGCACCCATGGGTGCGCCGCTTTTTTTCAAAGGCGCTTGCGGAGCGCGGCGGCCCCGGCGGGGCATCGGGCGCAGCAGCCCGCGGCGGCGGACCGGGGCGGAATCAACGGCCGAGGAGTTCCTTCATGGCCTGGCCCAGGCGGCCGATGCCTTCCTCGATGCGCGCCTCGTCGGAGTTGGAGAAGTTCAGGCGCAGGGTGTTTTCGCCCATGCCGGGCTCCACGTAGAAGGGGCGGCCGGGCACGAAGGCCACGTTGCGGGCGATGGCCTTGTCCAGGAGGTCCATGGCCGAATATCCTTCGGGCAGGGCGGCCCAGAGGAACATGCCGCCCTCGGGCCGAGTGAAGGAAACCCCCTCGGGGAAGTGCCGCTCGCACGCGGCGGTCATGACCCGACACTGCGCGCCGTAGCGTTGGCGGATGCGCTCCACGTGCGCGTCCAGGTCGTTGGTCTCCAGGTATTCGTAGAGCAGGCGCTGGGCCAGGGTCGAGGTGTGCAGGTCCGCGCCCTGCTTCATGACCACGGCTTTGGAGAGGATTTCCTTGGGGGCCACGATCCAGCCCAGCCGGAACCCGGGCACCGTGACCTTGGAGAAGGTGCCGAGCAGGATGCAGTTGTCGCCGCCCAGGGCCCGGATGGGCGGGTGGAATTCGCCGGCAAAGCGCAGTTCGCCGTAGGGGTCGTCCTCCACGAGCACGGCGTCGCGGCCTTCCATGAGCGCGGCCACGGCCTTGCGTTTTTCCAGGCTGTAGGTCAGGCCCGAGGGGTTCTGGAAGTTGGTCACGGCGTAGAACAGGCGTGCTCCCTGGTCCAGGGCCCGCTCCAGCTCGTCGAGGTTCGGGCCGTCTTTTTCCAGTTCCACGGCCATGAAGCGCGGCTCGAACACGGAAAAGGCCTGGATCGCGCCCAGGTAGCCGGGCCGTTCGACGACCATCGGGGTGCCGCGGTCGAGAAAGACCTTGCCGAGCAGGTCCAGTCCCTGCTGCGAGCCGGTGGTGATGAGGATGTCGTCGGGGGAGACGATCATGCCGAAGCGCTTCTTGTAGCGCGCGGCGATGTACTCCCGCAGCGGGGCGTGGCCCTCGGTGGTTGAGTACTGCAGCACGTCCGCGCCGTCTTCGCCCAGGATGCGGCCCGCCGCCTGGCGCATGGCCTCCACCGGGAACAGGGCCGGATTGGGCAGGCCCCCGGCAAAGGAAATGATCTCCGGCCGCGCGGTGACCTTGAGGATTTCACGGATGAAGGAGCGGTGCACCGAATCGGTGCGGTGGGCAAAGGTAAGCTGCATGACGGCCTCCTGCTGGCTGCATCCAAGTACGAACTTTCAGTATATCCATGGCGTCCGCGCATGTCCAGAACGATTCGGCGCATTTTTGACGCAAACGCGCGGCCGGACGCCCGGGCGGAAACGCTCGGCCGGGAACGTACTGCCCACGACCGGGCGCCCCGGGGCACGGCCGGGTGGAGGGCGCGCGGATGTGGAGGAACTCCCGCTGTTGCCCGCAGTGCGACGGGTCATGAATGTTGTATCCAACGCATAGGGATCATTAAGTATCTTTTGGGCGTCGTCGGAAGGCCGTAGAGCCCTTGCCATTCCCGGATCGCTTCCGTAATAGACCGTCTTTTGCAGCATCAAAACGGAGTGAGCAGCATGCGCAGCTTTGCGAGCGACAACAATTCCGGCGTGCACCCCGACGTGCTCGCCGCCATGCAGGCGGCCAACGCGGGCCACTGCGTGGGCTACGGAGAGGACCCTTGGACCGCGCGGGCCATCGACCTGCTGCACCGCCATTTCGGGGACCACGTGGCCGCGTATTTCGTTTTTCTGGGCACCGCGGCGAACGTGCTCGGCCTTTCGGCCGTGTGCCGCCAGTACCACAGCGTGATCTGCGCGGAAACCGCGCACATCAACGTGGACGAGTGCGGCTCGCCCGAGCGGTTCGGCGGGTTCAAGACCCTGACCATCCCCCCCGAGCACGGCAAGATCGCGCCCGGGGGCGTGCGCCCGCTCCTGCACGGCTTCGGCTTCGTGCACCACAGCCAGCCGCGCGTCATCTCCATCACCCAGTGCACGGAGCTGGGCACGGTGTACACTCCCGACGAGGTGCGCGCCCTGGCGGATTTGGCGCACGAGCACGGCATGCTCCTGCACATGGACGGGGCTCGGCTGTGCAACGCGGCCGCGTCCCTGGACCTGGACATGGCCGCCCTGACGCGCGACTGCGGGGTGGACGTGCTTTCCTTCGGCGGCACCAAGAACGGCATGATGTACGGCGAGGCCGTGATTTTCTTCGACCCCGCCCTGGCGCACGACTTCGTCTACATCCGCAAGCAGGGCATGCAGTTGGCCTCCAAGATGCGCTACGTGGGCGCGCAGTTCGAGGCTTTGCTCGGCGGCGGCCTGTGGCTGGACAACGCACGCCACGCCAACGCCATGGCCGCGCGCCTGGCCGAGGGCGTGCGCAGGGTTCCCGGCGTGGAGATCACCCGGCCGGTGCAGACCAACGCCGTGTTCGCGCGCATGACGCGACGGGCCATCGAGGCCCTGCAGGAACGCTATTTCTTCTACGTCTGGGACGAGAATCTGCCCGAGGTGCGCTGGATGACTTCCTACGACACCACCGAGGGCGACGTGGACGCCTTTGTGCGCGATTTGCAGGAATGCGCGGGCCTCTAATCGATGTTTATAATATTGCGAAATAAAAATAATTTTACTTTTTCACACGATAGATAGGTCGCTACCGCGCGCGGCCCGGAAACGGGCCGCGCGCGCATTGACACGCCTGCGCGGAGTGGCGCATAGTCGAGCGCCGATGCGCAGGTTGCACCAGGGGGGCAGCGAGTAGTGGATATGCAGGAGTTCTTTCGAAGGCATCCGGTGTTCACGCGCCGGGAGTTTGAGGAATACGTGTCCCGCGACAGGGACCGCACCAAGAAGGCCGTGGAGGCCCTGCTGGCGATGCAGAAGAAGGCCGGCCGCGTGGTCGGCGTGCGCCGCCAGCTCTACGTGACCCTGCCCGAGGGCGTGGAGCCCGGGCTGGTGCGCGCGGATCCGTACGTGCTGGCCTCGCGCATGGCCGACGACGCCATCGTGGCCTACGGCGCGGCCCTGGACATGCATCTGGCCGCGCGGGCCAACGGGGCCGGGGCCGGGGCCGACGAGCCGGGAGCGGCTCCGGTGCGGGCGGACGGGGCCGCGGGCTCCGCCACGGGCACAGGCGCGGGCGCGGTCGGCGAACGCGCGCTGGTCACCTTTCTCTCCAACGTACGCGTGCGTCCGGCGGACTACGGCGACCACGAGTTCCGCGCCGTGGGCTTTCCGGTTGCGCTGCGCGACAAGCGCGTGGAGGAGCACGGCGTGACCGAACTGCCCCGCGCGCCCTACGCCGCTCCGTCGGAGCTGGCCAAGGCCCACGGTCCGTGGCCCGTGCGCGTGACCACGCCCGAGCGCACTCTGGTGGATCTGCTCGACAGGCCCGACCTGGGCGGCGGGTTCGATCTGCTCTGGAACAAGCTTCCGGATCTGGGTCGGGTGGACCTGGACGGCGTGGTGGCCTACGTGCGGCTGCTGAACAACGCCACCACCGCGGCCAAGGTCGGGTTCTACCTGGACGGCCACCGCCAAGCGACCGGCGCGCAGGATGGCCACCTGGCGGCCCTGGAGGCCGAG
This sequence comes from Desulfovibrionaceae bacterium, assembly GCA_015709205.1. Taxonomy (GTDB): domain Bacteria; phylum Desulfobacterota; class Desulfovibrionia; order Desulfovibrionales; family Desulfovibrionaceae; genus JACCQO01. Next base: position 18,899 of record JACCQO010000004.1, on the reverse strand, counting down.
TGCCCGCGGCGGCCGCACTATCTGGAGCGCAGCCTGCGCCGTTCCGGCCGTCTGGTGAAGCCCTGGAACCTGGTGGCCCCGCGCCATCTTCTGGACTGAGTTCCCGGTCCGCGCCGACGCATCGTTTTCGCCGCCCGGACGAGCGGACCGTCCAGGCGGTCCGGTCCGACGCGGCACGCAGAAGGGCCCCCGCCATGGCGGGGGCCCTTCTGCGTGCCGCAATCTGCGGAGCCGGTCCGGAGCCGGTCCGGAGCCGCCCACGCCAGCGGGCGTGCCCGGCCGCGTTCCGTCGCTGCTCCGGCCGCCCCGCCCGTCGCGCGCTAGTGGTGCTCGAAGCGGATCACCGTGTCGATGGCCTCGTGGATGATCGCGCGCACCTGCTCGCGGGTTTCCTCGAGGCGTTCCTGCAGGCTCTTGCGCGGGCTGATCTTTTCCAGCATGGAGCAGCAGTAGATGGGCGGCACCCGGTTGAGCACGATGGCCGCGATGTCCTGCACGCAGACCGGGCAGGTGCAGAATTCCCGCACCCCTTCGCTGACGATGCGGTGCAGCTCCTCGAAGACGATTTCCTCGGTCAGGTTTTCCAGGTCGAAGTGGTAGTACTGGTCCTTGTAGTATCCCATGCTCGGTCTTCCCCCCGGTGGCTGCGGGCGTGCGTTTTTCACAGGGTAGCCGGGGCGGCCGGATTTGCAACGTTTTTTTCCGCCCCGTCCCCCGGGGACGACAGCCCGGCCCGGGGCTTCCAATACGTCTTGCATTGCGCTAGGTTGCGCTGGGGGGATACTCCAGGCAAGGAGAAGTCCATGGACAAGAACGGTATCCACGAGGACCCCTTCGATTTCCCCGAGGCCTTTCTGGAGGCCGAGGAGACGCCCGCGCCCCCGGTCGCGGCGAAGAAGAGGGGACCCCGCCTGGGGCTGGTGCTGGGCTCCTCCGGGGTGCGCGCCTTTGCGGCCCTGCCGCTCCTGCAACTGCTCAGCGCCCAGAAGATCCCCGTGGACCTGGTGGTGGGCTGCAGCGGCGGCGGATTCCTGGCCGCGCTGTGGGGCGCCGGGTTCGACATGAAGCACATCGAGCGCGTGCTCTATTCCGTGTTCAAGAGCGACGTGTCCATGCAGGTGGACCCCAAGAGCCTGATGCGCATGGCCGGGGACCGGCTCGGCTCCTTCGCCCAGACCTCCGGGCTGTACAAGCCCCAGGGGCTGAGGAAGGCCTGCGACATCATCTTCAAGGACATGCTCCTGGAGGACCTGTCGCCCAAGACCACGCTCTACGCCACGGACGTGAACTCGGGCGAGGGCCATCCCCTGGAGGCCGGGCGGGTGGCCGACGCGGTCATGGCCTGCGGCTCGCTCTATCCGATCATGCCGCCGGTGCGCATCAACGGCCGCCTGCTGGCCGACGGCAGCTATTTTTCGCCCCTGCCGGTCATGGAGGCCGTCAAGCGCGACGTGGACGTGATCGTGGCCGTGTTCCTCCAGGACGTGATCAATCCCAAGCCAACGAATTTCCTGGAATGCTACATGAACATCGTGTCCATCGCCATGCGTTCGCTGATGCGCAGCCAGCTCTTCGGCTCCATCGGGCTGCACCACTACGAGATCGTCATCGTGCAGGTGCCCTTTGACCGCAACGTGCAGCTCTGGGAGGTGGAGGCCATGCCGGAGATCCTCACTTCGGCCAAGCGGGCCTGCCTGGACGCGCTGCCGGCCATCAAGGACGCGCTCAAGAACTTCAACAAGGTCGGCAAGGCCTGAGCCGGGGACCATGGTTCGCCAACAGGGGGGGCGCACGGCCGGCGGCGCCGCGGGACGCGCGGGAGACGGCTTGCTTTTCGGACCGTTCTTCAGGTCGTTTTCCAAGTCATTTTGGGTGGCGCTGGCCGTGCTGCTCCTGCTCGTATCGCTCGGCGGCGCATGGGACGCGGCGCACGCCGCGTGGCGCGCCCAGGCGCGCGTGGTGCGCTCCGGGCTCTACGAGTTCAACGCCACCAAGGCGCGCGGCCCGGTGTCCGACGCCCAGGGCTGTCCGATGGTGGCCGTGCGCCACGTCAAGACCACGGATCTGGTGCCGGACCGGATCTTCAGCCGCTTCGGCTTCGAGTACGCCGTCTCCCTGCACTACGTTCCCGATCCGCTTCCCGAGCCCGCCACGCCGCTGATCGCGCGCCTTTACGACGAGGTCGTGGCCCCGTTCGAAACCCGCGCGCGCCAGGACGGGCTGCTGCGCGCGCCCGAGGCCGAGCCCACGCCGGGTTGGGTGCTGCTCACGGTGCGCATCCTGCATCCGCCGCTGCCCGACCCCATCCGGGGCGGCCTGAGCGCGGCCCAGTCCTGGGACGTGCGCGCCTGCACCAACGCCACGGCCTACGTGGGCTGGGAGTTCACCTTTGACTGGGAGCGCGTCCAGGGCGAGTGGGCCGTGGAGCTGCTGCAGGATGGCCGGGTCCTGGCGAGCAGGCGGTTCCAGGTGGTCCCGGCGGGATTCAAGGGGACCATGAACCTTTCCTACGGCGTGGGCGCGGCGTGCGGTCGCGCCGCCGAAGGGACGGCGGACCGGGCGGCCGGTGGAGCGGCGCACGGAGCAACGGGCAACGGGACGGCCGGGATTCCGGTCGCCCCGGCAGCGCAGGACGTCGCGGGCGCGCGGAACGCCACGCGGGCCGCCGGAAGTGCCGCCGCTGCCGCAAAGTCCACGGACGCGGCCGCTCCGGGCGTTGCGGCCGACCCACGCGCCGGTGATTCCGCTGCCGGGGGCGCCGCATCCGGCGCAGAGGCCGCACGGCCTGGCAACGCCGCGCAGGCGGCCGAGTCCGGGACCGCCAACGCCACGGGCGCGCCCTGGGCGGAGCGGGGCGGTGCGGCGCCCGACAGCAAGGAAGCCCCGCAGGGCGGGGTTTCGCAGGAAGACGGGATGCCGGGACGCGGGGCGCAGGAGATTGCCGCGCCCGTGGGGCGCGCCGAGGACGGCGAAGTGAGCTTGCGCGTGGCCCTGGCCCGGCGGGGTGGACGTTCGGCGGGGGCGGCAGTTGGGCGGCCGGTTGAGCGGACGGCCGGGCGCGCGGCAGAGGGGGCCGGTGACGCGCCGCAGTGCCTGTTCGTGCAGAGCGCGCAGGGCAGGGAGGCCGAGGCGGACATGCTCGATGCGGCGCGCGTCCTGGCGCGCAAGGGCTATGCGGCCCGGGTCGTGCGCCTGGGCCCGCAAACCGCGTCCGAAACCGCTTCCACATCCGTCTCCGGAGGTGAGGCGGACGGATTCGCCGTGATCCTGGGGCCCTATACGGGCCGGGCCGCCGCAAGCCGCGCGGCCGGGAATTTTCTGGCGCTGGAGGGCGTCGCCGTGCGTATCCTGCCCGCGTGCCCGCCCGATGCGCTGCAGGCGATCGGACGGTAGCCGCAGGCGGCAGGGCCGGAGCGGGGGACCGGGCGGGGACCAGCGGGGCCGGCCCAGGTGGATGGCGGCGGGTGGGGCGGCGCGGCCGTCCCCCGGCGCGCGGAAGCGCGTCAGTCCAGGCAGTCGCGCACGGTGCGCAGCAGGTCGTCGATGTCCAGGGGCTTCTGGAAGACGTGGTTGGCCCCGAAGAGGCCGGCCAGCTCCAGGTTGCAGCCCGCCTGGATGTTCGGCGCGCCGCCGGAGACCGCGATGATCGGCAGGTGCGGGGCCTGCCTGCGCACCTCGGTGATCAGGCCGAGGCCTTCCTTTTCGGGCATGAGGATGTCGGTGATGAGCAGGTCCGCCTCATGTTCCTTCAGCACTTCCAAGGCCTTGATGCCGTTCTCCGCGGCCAGGACCCGATACCCTTCCAGGGCCAGGGTCTCCTGGAGCATGGTGCGGATCTGGTCGTCGTCCTCGACGAGCACGATGGTCGGCATGGGAACTCCTTTATGGTCGTCCGCGCGGCGGGCGCGCGTGGTCCTGCTCCGGCGGGCTTGCGCGGCCGCCTGGGCGCGTCCACGCGGGCGTGGCCGCAGCATGTCGCGGGCGCGCGGCCGGGGCGCGGATCAGTGTCGGCCGCAGACCTCTGCCACGGCCGCGAGCAGTTCGTCAATGTCCAGGGGCTTGCTGAAGACGCGGTCCGCCCCGGCTTGCCCGGCGGCGCGCAGGAGTTCCGCGCCCTCGATGCCCGGGCCGCCGCCGGAGACGGCGAACACGGGCAGTTCCGGGCACTTCGCCTTGAGCGCCACGATGAGCCGGATGCCGTTGCCGCCGGGCATGACGATGTCCGTGACCACCAGGTCGGCCGGCGCGCGTTCCTGTTCGGCCAGGGCGCGGTCCGCGTCCGTGGCCTCGGCCACGCTGTGGCCTTCCAGGAGCAGGGTTTCGCGCAGCATGCGCCGCACCCGGGCGTCGTCCTCCACCAGCAGCACCCTGGCCACGGCTAGCCCTCCTCCGGCGTTTCGGGGGGGGGCGCCGCGCTCTGTGCGGGGGGGGCGCCGTCCTGCGCGGTCTTTGGATTGCTCCGCCGCGCGTCGGGGGGATCGCTCCGTTTCTCGTCCTTGAGATCGTTCCGCTGCGCGTCCTTGAGATCGTTCCGCTGCGCGTCCTTGAGATCGCTCCGCTTCGCGTCCTTGAGATCGTTCCGCTTCGCGTCCTTGAGATCGCTCCGCTTCGCGTCCAGGGCCGCGCGGATGGCTGCGGCCAGGCGCGTTTCGACCACGGGCTTGGTGATGAACGCGGCCACGCCCAGATCGTGCGCCGTCTCGGGCGTGAGCGCGTCCGTGTAGCCGGTCATCAGGACCACGGGCAGGTCCGCGCGCAGGGCGCGCACCGTGCGTACCAGCTCCGCGCCGGTCATGCGCGGCATGGTCTGGTCCGTGAGCAGCAGGTCGAAGGCGTCGGGCCGGGCGCGAAAGCTGAACAGGGCCACTTCCGGGTCGTCGAAGGCCGTGACCGCGTAGCCCAGGCCGCCGAGCAGGTCGCGGATCATCTGGATGAGCAGGCTCTCGTCGTCCACCACGAGGATGTGTTCGGTGCCGCGCGGGGCCTCGTCCTCGCCTCCGGTGGGGGCTTCGGCGGGCTCGCGGTGCAGGGGCAGGGCGATGCGGAATTCCGCGCCCTGGCCCGGTTCGCTGCGCACGCTGATGACGCCGCCGTGGGCCTTGACGATGCCGTGGACCACGGAAAGGCCCATGCCCGTGCCCTCGCCGGGCTTCTTGGTGGTGAAGAAGGGATCGAAGATGTGGTCCAGGATGGCCGGGGCGATGCCGTGGCCCGTGTCGCCGACGCGGATCTCCAGGTAGTCGCCCGCGGGCATGTCCGTGTGCGGCCCGCGCGAATCCGGGCCCACCACGATGTCCGCCAGGCCCACGGTGAGCACGCCGCCCTTGTCGCGCATGGCGTGGCCCGCGTTGGTGCACAGGTTCATGAGCACCTGGTGCATCTGCGTGGGGTCGCCGAGGATCACGTCCGAGCGCACGTCGTCCAGGTCGCTCCGGATGTCCACGGTGCTCGGCAGGCTGGCGCGGATGAGCTTGACCACCTCCTTGCACAGCGGAACCATGGACAGGGGACGGCGCTCCTGGTCCGAGCGGCGGCTGAAGGCCAGGATCTGGCGCACCAGATCCGAGGCGCGCATGGCCGCGGACTGCACCTGGGAAAGGTATTCCGCGAGCTTGGTCTCGGGCTCGGCCTGCTTCAGGGCCAGGCGCACGAAGCCGAGGATGGCGAAGAGCATATTGTTGAAATCGTGGGCGATGCCGCCGGCGAGGGTGCCCAGGGCCTGCATTTTCTGGGCCTGGCGCATCTGCGTCTCGATGCGCAGCCGCTCGGCCTCGGCCTCCTTGCGCTCGGTGATGTCCACGGCCACGCCCAGGAGCTGGTCCTTGCCGGGCAGTGGCAGCTTGACCGTGGCGAACCAGCGGATTTCGCCGCGCGCGTTGGTGATGGCCCGCTGGGGAATGAAGATGGGCTGGCCGCTGTCGAGCACCTCCAGGTCCTCGGCGCGGAACAGGGTGGTCTCGTCCTCGTGCGGGTTGAAGTCGCGGCCCGTGCGGCCGATGAGGTCCTCTGGCCGCGCGCCGTACATCTCGGCCATGGCCCGGTTGACCAGGGTGAACACGCCGTCGCGGTCCTTGACGAAGATGAGGTTGGGCACCGTGTCGATGATCTGGCGCAGGAACTCGCGGTGCTCGTTGAGTCCCTCCTCGGCGGCCTTGCGCGCGGTGATCGGGCGGCCCACGGCCTGGACCTCGACCAGTTCGCCGTGCAGGTCGTAGATGGCCCGGTGCGACCAGCGCTGCCATTCCACCTCGCCGCCCTCGCGCAGCACGCGGTGTTCGAAGGTGACCACCGGATTGAGCGGCGAGAGCCGCTCCACGGCTTCCGCCACGCTCCGCTGGTCCTCCTCCGGGATGGTCGGGGAGAAGCGGCGGCCCACGAGTTCCTCGCGGATCATGCCGTAGTGCCGGGCAAAGGCCTCGTTGGCGAAGGAGAGCGTGCCGTCGGGCAGGAAGCGGCAGATCAGCTCGGTCTGGTCCTGGACGATGGCGCGGTAGCGGGCCTCACTGGCGCGCATGGCCGTGAGCGCGCGCTCGGATTCCGTGACGTCGCGGGTGATGGCCGTGACCAGCACGCGGTTGGTGCGCTCGTCGAAGCTCGGGCTCAGGCGGTGGCCGTAGACCACGCCCTTGTGCTCGTCCTTGAACTGCACATCCTTGCGCGTGTCCAGGGCCTGTTCGAACCAGCGGCGGCGGCGGACCACCAGCTCCGGGGGGAGCAGCTTGAAGACGTTCCTGCCCGTGAGGGCGGCGGGCATGCGCTTCATGCGCCGCGCGCCCGCGCGGTTCACGGCCAGCACGCGGCCGGAGCGGTCCAGGAGGAAGATGGAGTCCGGCGAGCTTTCGAACACGGCTTCGAAGAACTCGCGGCTTTCGGCCAGCTCCGCCTGCAGGGTTGCGCAGCGGGTTTCGAGCTCGCGCAGGCGGGACGGCCCGTCCCCGTCGGGTGGCGCGGCCGGGGCGTTGCCGCCGATGTCGGCGGCCGTCTCGTCCGTCGGGCTCGGCGGACTCGTCGGGTTCGCCGTCCCTTCGTCGGGGAGTGGTTTGTTCGGAGTGCGCACCGCCATCTTCCTGTTGAGGGCATGTCGCCGGATGTTCACGACAATGTGGCAGGAAGGTCCAGGCACGTCAACGGGGCGAGGGCCGAATGCGCGGCGGTTTCTTTCGGCTTGGAATTTTTATGGCCAGCGGGTAGGGTGTACAATGACGCGTGCCAGGAGTGCGCCGACGGTACGCCAGGGATTCGCCGGTGGGGCGGCGGATGCCGAACGGCGAGGAAGTGTGGGGGGGCCTCGGGCTCCGACGAGGCGGCCGGGCCGCCGGGGGATGCATGGGCGAACAGGATTCCGGTTCCCTGAAGGGAGTCTTTTCCACGTCGGAAAAGGCCTTGGTCGGGTTCGGGCACACCAAGCGCAGGACCGAGCAGCAGGTGTTCTACTACGTCTGCGGCCTCGAGGACGGCCGGGTGCGCGTCAAACCGCTCAACTCCAACTACATTCCCACCGGCGACCACCGGGACATCACCCGGGAGGAACTGCTCAAGACCTTCCTGCCCGAACCCCTGATCTACACCGAGCGGATGCTGCCCGCGGTCTCGGAGCTGGAGGCCGCCATCCATCGCGGCGACGAGAGCCGCGCCAAGGGCCACAGCTTCAGCGCGGAATACGAGTACAAGTCCGCCCTGCGCATGGACGAGCGCAACATCCGCGCCACCTTCGGCCTGGGGCTCACCTACATGGATCGTGGGGAACGGGAAAAGGCCGTCCTGGTCTTCCGCCGCCTGGTCAAGCTGCGCGAGGCCTTCGAGCGGCGGCACAAGCACCTCTTCAACGAATTCGGCATCCATCTGCGCAAGGGCGGCCTGTTCAAGGAGGCCCTCAAGTACTATGCGCGCGCCGTACAGCTCGGCCGCGGCGACGAGAACCTGTTCTACAACATGGCCCGCACCCTGCACGACAAGGGCAATTCCAACGCGGCCGCGCGCCTGCTGCAGCGCGCCCTGGAGATCAATCCCGACTTCGCCGAGGCCAAGGGCTTTCTCTGCTTCCTGGAGAATGGGCAGGAACCGGGACGCGGACGGAGTCCGGCCTGCAGGGACGCGGCCGGGCGTGTGGGCCGCGCCGGGCGCCGGGATCTGGACGGCAACATGAGCGCGTCCGGCAACAAGAGCGCATCCGGCAAGAAGGGCGCGGCCGGCAAGAAGGGCGCGGCCGGCAAGAAGCCCGGACGCCCCCGCGGGCGCGGCAAGGCCGCTCCGCCCGCGACCGCGCCCCTCTCCACCCAAGGCGCGCCGTCCGCGCCCTCTTCCGGCCAGGCCGCGCCGCCTGCGCGTCCCGCCGACAAGGCCGCCGGGGAGCCCTACGGTCCCGAAACCCTGGACGATTTCGAGCTCGACAGCTGAGGCCCGCATGCACGACGTGTTCTTCGGACTCTACCTCCTGGAAAAGGGCATCGTGGACCGGCCCACGCTGACCGGCGCCCTGGAGCGACAACGGCCCTACAACCAGTGTCTGGGCGAGCTGGCCATCGCCCGCGGGCACCTCGCGCCCGAGCAGGCCGACGAGATCTTCGCGGCCCAGGCCGCGGACCGGCGGCAGTTCGGGACCATCGCCGTGGACAGCGGCTATCTGAGCACCGACGACCTGGACGACCTGCTTTTTCTGCAGGCCGTGCACTGCCGCAGGCTGGGCGAGGTGCTCCTGGCCGACGGGGCGCTCTCCGAGCCGCGCTATTCCGAGCTGCTGCACGACTTCCACGAGCGCGAGGCGCGCCAGCGCGCCGAGCTGCGGGCACACCTGGACGCACGCCCCATGGGCCGCGAGCTGCTGGCCATGGCCTGCGCCCTGACCCTGGCCCTGGCCCGCTTCGGCGGCGTGGTCGGCAAGCCCGTTGCGGGCGTCGCCCCTACGGAGCCGGACGGCGCGTGCGGCAGTTGCACCATCATCCATCGATGTCCGGGCGCGGCCGCGCAGGCGTTCCGCTTCTGCTTCCCGCGCATGGAGCTGGGTCTGGCCGGGGGCGGCTGTGCCGCGTCCGGCAGCGACGACTGGCTGGAGGCCGCCTGTTGCCTGCTGCACCGGGCCGATGCATACTTCCGCCGCCAGATGCACGCTCCGGACGCCGCCGCATTTGGGCCCGATGGCTGCCGCTCCGGCGCGGTCCGGGAGGACGCGGCCACCGCGGCCGCGACCGGGCCCGGCGACTCGACCTTCGAGACCGCCCTGCTGGACCACGGCGCGCCCGACGACCCCGACGGCGTGACCCTGGTGCTGGGTTTTCCGGACGGCCGCGAGGGCCGCATCTACGTCTATCCCCCGGTCGCGGCGGACGCCGCGCCGGAATCCTGTCTTCCCTGAGCGCAACCGCAACCGCAACCGACGAGGAACCGCCATGCGCACCAAGATCATCGCCACCCTGGGACCTTCCTGCTTCGACTACGAAACCATGAAGGCCATGGCCCAATACGGCGTGAGAATCTTCCGCCTCAACTTCTCCCACTCCACGGCCGCGGACTTCGTGCCCGCGGTGCACAACATCCGCACCCTGGAAAAGGAACTGGGCATCCCGCTCACGGCCATGGGCGACCTCTGCGGCCCCAAGACGCGCATCGGCGAGGTGGATGGGTCGCCCCTGCAGGTCCAGAAGAACGAGATCGTGACCCTGGGCCTGCCGGATCGGCGCTCGGACGAGCACGCCGTGTTCATCGGCCTGGACTTCCCCGAGTTGCTCAAGGGGTTGGACGTGGGCATGCCCGTGTCCCTGTCCGACGGCATGCTCCAGTTCACGGTTTCCCGCGTGCTGGAGGAGGACGCCCTGTTCGAGCTCAAGGCCGGCAACGGCGGCATCCTGACCTCGCACAAGGGCATCACCTTCCCGGGCAAGTTCCACCCCGTGCCCGCGCTCACGGACAAGGACCGCAAGGATCTGCACGAGGGCATGGAGATCGGCATCGACGCCTTTGCCCTGTCCTTCGTGCAGACGCGCAAGGACATCGAGGACATCAAGGCCGAGCTGGCGCGCTACGATCGGTTCGTGCCCGTGGTGGCCAAGCTGGAGCGCCAGAACGCCGTGGACAACCTGGAGTCCATCCTGGAACTGGCCGACGCGGTCATGGTCGCGCGCGGCGACCTGGGCCTGGAATGCCCCCTGGCGCGCGTGCCCGTAATCCAGAAGCGCATCATCCGCGCCTGCCGCCACGCCCAGAAGGCCGTCATCGTGGCCACGCAAATGCTCCTGTCCATGGTCCGCAACCCCATTCCCACCCGCGCCGAAACCACGGACGTGGCCAACGCCATCCTCGACGGCGCGGACTGCGTGATGCTCTCCGAGGAGACGGCCATCGGCCAGTACCCGGTAGAGACCGTGCGCTTCATGGGCGAGATCGGCGCGGACGCCGAGGCCTATTTCCTGGAGCGCGTGCAGGGGCCGTATCAGCCCAAGAAGGAAAAGAACCCGGACAAGTACCTGGCCTACGCGGCCACGCTCCTGGCCGACAACCTGGACAGCGAGGCCCTGGTCTGCCACACCTCCAGCGGGGCCACGGGACGGCTGATGAGCAGCCGCCGCCCCGCGCATCCCATCTACGCCCTGACCCCGCGCCAGGGCGTGCTGCGCTACCTGAACTTCTTCTGGGGCGTGCGCCCGCGGCCTGTGGACGAATCCATCCACAGCCATCGCGAGCGCTGCGAGCGGTTCGTGTCCACGTCCGAGGAGTTCAGCAGCGGCGGCAGCGTGGTCATCACCTCGGGCCAGCCCACCCCGGGCCAGCACGGCACGCACACCAACACCATCAAGGTCTACTACAAGTAGCCCGCGCGCCCGCCCGTCCGTCCGCACGGGCAGGCGGACAGACGGACGGAACAACAGCGCCGCCCCGGCAAGCCGGGGCGGCGTTTTCTTTTGCAAGGCGCGGAATCCGGGCAGGGCGTCAGGGCGCGACGTTGAGGATGGGTTCCGTGACCTTTTCGATGGCCTTGAAAGGCAGGGTGAGCACGCCGCGCAGCAGGCCGAAGACCGAGCCGCCGATGCGCTCGGCCGTGTCCGTGATCATCCCGGCGGCCTGGATGTCGGTGTGCGGCTTGTTCAGGGAGCCGTGCACGTGCACCGGGAAGGTCGGGATGCCGGTCATCTGCACGTTGAGCAGGTAGTCCACGGTCTCCCTGCCCAGGTCGGCCGAGCCCGAGCCCTTGGCCTGGGCCAGCAGGCTTTCCATGAGAAAGTCGTCGTTGGAGATCACGCCGTTTTCGGCCTTGAAGGTGCCGTGCGCCTTGGAGAACACGGCGCTCCACAGGTGCTTGCGCTGGGGCCCGGCGGCGGCGTCCTTGCCGCCCGCGTCGCCAGGAGACCGGCCGGCGGGCGCGGCCATGCCGGGAACCGTGCCGGAAGACGCGGAGCCGCCCATGGCCGCGGGCGGCCTGTTCTCGCCGTAGAAGCGGTAGAACCCGTCGGTCACGGTGAAGGAGGCCGTGCCGCCCATGTGCGAGCGCACCTCGTGGGGGGTCAGGCCGTGGGTGTTGTAGGAGACGGACAAATGCGCCGTGCCGCCCAGGTGGTCGTCGTCGAACAGGCGGCGCATGACCGGTTCGAGGTTGAAGCCGTTGGCCGCCACCTCGCCCTGCACGGCCAGGGTCTCGTCCGCCTTGGCGCGCAGCGAGGCCGTGATGGCTCCGCCGTAGAACGAGGCCTTGAAGGGGAAGAGCTCGAGCAGGCCGGGCGAAAGGCGCACGGTGGCGGCCACGTTGTCGTAGGCGAGCTTGCGCCAGGTGACGCGGGCCACGGTGAGCGAGCCCTCCAGGCGCAGGCCCGGGGCGCGCAGGAAGGAGATGTCCCAGGGCTTGCGCCGCTCCTTTTCCGCAGTGGCCTTGCCGTCGACCGGGCCGTCCTCGTCCTTCTTGGGCGGCAGGTAGCCGTCCAGGTCCAGGGGCGTGGCCGCAAGGGCGAACTTGAGCAGCGGGTCGTCCCAGCGGCTGATGGAGGCCGTGCCAGCAAGACCGGCGGCGTCGAGCGTCACCTTGAGGTCGTCGAAGCGCGCGCCGCCCGCGTCGGCCTGGAACAGGCTGGAGAGCCGCGCCTGGGCAAGGAACGAGTCGTCGCGGACCTCGGGCCGGGGATGCCCCAGGCGGCGCAGCAGGTCGCGCGGGGCAAAGGGCGCCACGGTCAGGTCGCCGAAGGCGATGGGCGAACGGAAGACATCGCGGATTTCCGCGCTGCCGCGTACGGTGAGCCCCAGGCAGGAGAGGGAGGCGTCGGCCAGGCGCAGCACGCCGGTGTCCACGTTGAGCCGGACCGTGGCCGCGGCGCGCGCGCCGACGCGCGGGTGCTGCGCCGGGCTTGCGGCCGCGCCGCCCCGCGCCGCGTTCGCGGCCATGAGCGCGTCCAGCCCCAGGCGCGTGGCCTCGCCGTCGAAGCGCAGGGCCACGGCCGCGTCGGTCAGGGCGCGCAGGTCCGGCAGGTTCGGCAGCGCGCCGCCGCCGAAGTCCAGATAGGCCACGCCCGCCAGGGACGACGCCCAGGTCTCCTCGCCCGAAAGCGTGCCCTTGGCGGCCACGTCGAAGGGCGCGTTGCGCAGGTTCACGGTGCGGCCGGGACGGCCGGTGAGGGTCACGGAGAGCGCTCCGCGGTCCAGGGGCAGGGGCGCGGCGCGGCGCGGCAGGTAGACGCTGCCGCGCGAAAGCTCCAGGTTCGCGGTGGCCTTGAGGTCGCGGGCCATGTCTTGCCAGGAGGTGGCCGGTCCGCTCGCGCGGATGCGCGCGTCAAAGGCCGCGTCGCGCAGGGCGCGGGCCAGAGGCGTGTCGCGGGGGCCGGGGCGCGCGGCGCGGCGCACCGCGGTGGCGTTGAGCGCCAGGTCGGCGCGGCCGTCCCGGGCCGTGAGGCGCGCGGTCACCGGGCCGCTGGCCAGGCCGCGCGTGGTGGTGGCGTTGGCGCTCACGGTCAGGTCCAGGTCGGCCGTGGCCAGGCGCGGGGGCACCAGCCAGGGCGGCGGCCCGGCATCGGCCGGGTCGGCCGAGTCCGAGAACACGGCGTCCAGGTCCAGCCTGTCGGCGTGCAGGTCGCCGCGCAGCACCGGGCCGTGCCAGTTGAGAAAGTCCAGGGTCCCGCGCAGGGGGGCCTGCGGGTTCTTGGGCGTGCGGGCCACCAGGTTTTCCAGGCGGATGTTGTGGATGCCCAGGAAAAAGTCCGCGTCGAAGCTCAAGGGGTCGAGTCCGGCCTTCTTGTGGGCCTCGGCGGCCAGGGGCGAGGGCTTGTCCAGGTAGGTGCCCGAGCCCTGGAAGAGCAGGGAGCGCCGGAAGATGCGCTCGCCGCCGATGACGCCGGTGATGCGGTAGTCGGCGGTGGTGAAGACCGCGTTTTCGAGCTTGAGGGTCTCGGCGAAGGGGTCGAAGAAGAGCCGCCCCTCCAGCTCGCAGGGCGTGATTTCGCCGAGCAGGGGCATTTCGCCCTTGGCCTGGAGCGCGGCGCCCACCAGGCGGATGGACGGGGCCTCGAGGTCCAGGATGCCCGTGCCGGTGGCGTGGGCTGCGGCGCGCATCTGGAGCGACTCGCTGCGGAAGATGAAGGAGAGGTCGAAGGGGAACTGGTGCCCGGCCCCGGCCGTGAGCTCGATGTGTTCGAAGCGGAAGGATTCCTGGATGGTGTCGTCGCGCCAGCGCAGGATGCCGTCCTTGATGGTGAAGCCCGAGAGCACGATCTTGGCGGAACCGAGCCAATCTGCCAGAAAGGAGGGCGCGCCGGGAGCAGGGACGGGCGCGGGGACCGCCCGGGACGGGCCCGAGGAGCCGTTGGCCGGCGCGCCGGCGGTGGCGTTCCCCGCAGGCGGTGCGGACTGTTCCGGAAAGAGCCCCTCCCAGTTGCCCACATTGTTGGCGTCCAGGGTCACGGCGATTTCCGGCTGGTGCAGGATGATGCGGTCGAAGACCAGGCGGCGCTCGAACAGGGCCAGCACGTCCACGGCGAAGACCGCCTTGGCGGCCTTGATCAGCGGGCGCTTCTCCACGTCGCCGGTGCTCTGCAGGGAGAGGTCGTGGGCGATGATGCCCAGGCGCGGATACACGCTCACGGCGATGGGGCCGCCCACGGTCACGCGCGAGCCGGCCAGGCCGGAAAGGTAGTCGGCCATGGGGGCGCGATAGTCGTCGAGATCGATGGTGGCCAGCGCCACGAGGGCGGCGGCCGCCAGGATGAACAGGGCGGAAAAGGCCGTGAGGGCGAAACGGGCGAAGACCTTCATCGCGTTGGCACCTGGAGGACTGTCCGGGTTGCTGGACAAGGTACATCCTTTGCGGAAATAGGCAAGCGCGGAGCTCCCGGCAAAAAGCGGTTTCCGATATCCGTATTATAATTGCGCGGTCGCTTCCGGCGTCATATGGTCCAACAATGTCCGGGGCGGGCCCAGACGGCGGCCCGGGTACGATGGGGGATGGATGGCCGAAAAGCTTGCGGCGAAAAAGGTCTTCGCGTTCTGCGCCCTGGCGGCGTGCGTTCTGGTCCTGGCCTGGGTTCTGGCCGGGGCCGTGGGCGGCGATTTCCTGTGGATCCGGGCCCATTCGCCGGCCGTGCCGACCCTGCTGGCCCTGCTGGCCCTGCTGCTGGCCGGGGCCGCGGCCTGGAACGTGCGCCTGCACCGGCGCATCGGCCTGCTGGAGGCGCACGGTCGCAAATCCGCCGAGGAGTTCCGCGACCGTGAGCGCAGCCTGCGCCACGACATGCTCCACGATCCGGTCACCGGGTTACCCAACCGCTTCCTTTTCCTGGACCGCCTGGACCGCATCATCAAACGGTCCCACCGCGTGTCCGACTACGCCTACACTCTGTTGCTGCTGGACCTGGACGGCTTCCGCATGATCAACGAGAGCCTGGGGCATTCCGTGGGCGACGAGGTGCTCTCCCAGACGGGCGAGCGCATCGTGGAATGCTGCCGCGAGGTGGACGCCGTGGCCCGCCTGGGCGGGGACGAGTTCGCCGTGCTCCTGGAGGACGACCTGGCCCGCGACGGCGCGGTGGAGGTGGTCGAGCGCATCCTGGCCAGCGTGGCCCGGCCCTTCTACATCGACGGCAACGAGATCTACGTCTCCGTGAGCATCGGCGTGGTCTTCGGCGGCACGCACTACGAGTTCCGCGAACAGGTCTTCCGCGACGCGGAGACGGCCATGAACCGCTCCAAGGAAAAGGGGCGCGGGGCCTACCAGATCTTCCAGGAGCGCATGCACGTGCAGGCCGTGAACACCATGCGCACGGTCACGGACATGCGCCGGGCCATGGAGCGCAACGAGTTCTTCCTGCAGTACCAGCCGATCCTGCGCCTGCGGACCGCGGAGCTCGTGGGCTTCGAGGCCCTGATCCGCTGGCGGCACCCCGAGCGCGGGCTGGTGCCGCCCGGCCAGTTCATCCCCCTGGCCGAGAGCACCGGGCTGATCGTGCCCATCGGCGACTGGGTGCTGGAGGAGGCCAGCCGCCAGGCCGTGCGCGTGCAGGAGGCCGTGTCCTGCGCGGGCTGCGGCGCGTGTTACGTGGCCGTGAACATCTCGGTGCCCCAGCTCTCGGGGCGCGACCTGGCCCAGACCATCGGGCGGCTGCTGGCGACCCACGGCCTGCGGCCCCAGAGCCTGAAGCTGGAGATCACCGAAACCCTGCTGATGAGGAACGCCTACAGCGTGATCCCCATGCTCGAACAGCTGCGCGCCCTGGGCACGCGGCTGGCCATCGACGACTTCGGCACCGGGTACTCGTCCCTGAGCTACCTGCACTACCTGCCCGTGGACACCCTGAAGATCGACAAGTCCTTCGTGGACGACGTGGCCACGGATTCGCGCATCGTGCAGACCATCCTGGGGCTGGCCGAAAGCATGGGCATGTCCGTGGTGGCCGAGGGCGTGGAGACGCAGGCGCAGGCCGAAACGCTCGACGGACTGGGCTGCGGCTACGTGCAGGGCTTTCTTTTCGGCCGGCCCATGGACCTGGAGGCCGCCCTGGAGCTGATCCGCCGGACGCGCGGCACCGTGTGCGCCGAGGGCGAAGCGCTCAGCGCATGAGCGCGCCGGCCCGGATGGTGGCGGCCGGGGTCGGGTCCGCACCGCGCAGCACCGCGTATTCCCCCACGTATTCGCCCGCGGGCCAGTGGCCGCCCTCGGGGAGCCTGCGGCCGATCAGGCGCATGCGCCGCACCTGGTTGCGTTCCACCACGTTGCGCTGGTGCGCGATGACCGTGCCGTCGGGCGCGCGCAGGGTGAGTTCCTCCACGTCGCCCTTGCGCACGCCGATCATCGTGGCCCAGAAGACCACGGCCTCGGCCGAGGGCTGGAATTCGGGCTTGTCCGTGAACCCGGTGCGCGCGTCGGTGGCCTCGAAGGCGCGGTCCTCGAATCCCGCGCCGATGGCCGCGGTGGCGATGTAGCGCACGGTGCGCGCGGTCTCCGCGTCCCACAGGGGGGCGGCGCCCGGTGCGTTGCAGCCGGTGGAGCCGTCCAGCCCGGTGAAGGGGCACACGGGCACGGCGTCGCGCTCCACGATCAGCTCCAGGTGCGGGAATTCCGTCTGCCCGGAGAGCCCCACGAGCCCGAGGACCTGACCCGCCCGCACGCGGTCGCCGGGGTGCACGGTGACGCTGCCGCGGCGCAGGTGGTTGTAACGCGTCTCCCAGCCGCCCGGATGGCGCACGGCCACGGCGTTGCCGGCCTCGCGGCCCTTGACCGCCGCGCCGGAGATGCGCACGTTGACGTCGGGCATGTCGTCGCGCACGGCGCGGACCACGCCGTCCGCGGCCGCGAGCACGGGCACGCCCCGGCGGTAGATGGCGGGCAGCACGTAGAAGTCCGTGCCCGTGTGCCCGTCGTAGCTCAGGGTGCCGCAGGCGAAGTCGTGGAAATCCTTGCCCGGGTCGGTGTCGAAATAGTTCTGGATGAAGCAGTTGTGCCCGTAGTCGCAGGTCAGGGGCATGGCCAGGGAGAAGGGCGCGGCCGTGGCGGCGGCCTGGTTCGCGTCGGCGGCCGGGGCCGCGCGCGGCGCGGCGAGCAGGATCGCCAGCAGGATCGGGAGCAGGGCGGACGCAAGGAACGGCGCGCGGGCCCGCGCGGTTGGGCGGAGCGGGGCCGGGTGCTGGGACGAACGGGCGGGCATGGCGTCTCCTGGCGGCAAGAGTCCGCGGAACGATGGTCAAGGGCCGGAATGTGCGGTAGACTGCGCCGCCCAGGGTAGCAGGTTCGCGGCCCGGGGGAAACGCCTTATCCGCGCCCCGCGCGGCGCAAAGGAGAGTGGCGATGCAGGTGCTTTTCGTGGGCGTGGGGGAGGCCTTCGATCCCGCGCTGCCCAATTGCTCCGTGTGGGTCGGCGGCCGGGGAACCGGTCCGAGAGTGACCGGCCCGAAAATTACCGGCTCGAAAGTTTCCGGACCGGAAGCGTTCGACCCGGAAGAGCCCGGCGGCTCCCTGCTGCTGGACTGCGGGTTCACCGCGCCCTTTTCCTTCTGGCGGCTGGCCGCGGACCCCATGGGCCTGGACGGCGTCTGGATCAGCCATTTCCACGGCGACCACTTCATGGGGCTGCCCGCGCTGCTGCTGCGTTTCTGGGAAGAAGGCCGCACGCGGCCGCTGCATGTGATCGGCCCGGCCGGAGTGGAGGACGTGGCGCGCCGGGCCATGGAGATGGCCTACGCCGGGGTGCTGGAGCGGCTGGGCTATGGGCTGGTCTTTCACGAGCTCGCGCCGGACAACGTGCTGGAGGTGGCGGGCTTCACCCTGGAGGCCGCGCCGACCGAACATCCGATGCCCAATCTCGCCCTGCGGCTTTCCGACGGGTTTTCGACCCTGTACTACAGCGGCGACGGCCGCCCCACCGAGGCCGCGCGCGCCCTGGCGCGCGGCGCGGAACTGGTGGTGCACGAGGCCTTCACCCTGGAGGCGGACACCCCGGGGCACGGCACGGTGGACGGGGCCCTGGCCTTCGGCCGCGAGGCCGGGGCGGCCTTCACGGCTTTGGTGCATCTGCGCCGCGACGTGCGCGCCGCGCGGCTGGACGAGGTGCGCGAACGCATGGACGCGGCCTGTTCGCCCGGGGTGCTCCTGCCCATGCCCGGCGACGGCCTGGAACTGGAGCCGTAACGGACTCGAAGTCGCGGGGGCCGCGGCCGGTCAGCGCAGTTCGCGCAACCCCTGGAGCAGGGCGCTCACGTCGTTCCTGGCGCGGTCCATGAGCGCCTTGTCCTTGCCCACGTTGACGGTGATCTCCGGAATGATGCCGCCGGTGTTGCGCGGCTTGGGCGCGGGCAGGCCGCGCGACCAGGTGACCTCGTTGATGGACTTGTATTCGATGCACTTGGCCTTGCCCGGGCAGGTGATGCGGAAGAGTTCGTTGGCCGGGTCCGCCGGGCCCACCGTGGCCTCGGGCGGCACGCGGTAGACGTAGCGGCCGCTCCATTCCATGTTCACGCCCTTGTCGTCGGTGTTGCGGCCCAGGTAGGCCTCGCCCACGCCCAGCGCCGCGCTGTCCACCTCGAACACGTAGCTTTTCTTGTAGAAGCTGGTCAGGCCCGCGCCGTAGTCGGTGAGCGACTCCACGTTGGCCATGGTCTTGGTCAGTTCGGCGGCCGTGCGCACGAGCGCGTCGGGCACGGGCGGCGGGGCCTGCTGCTCGGCCCCAGCCGGCCCCCCGAGCGCGGCGAGCACCAGCAACGCGAGGACCAGGGAAACCGGAACGGCGGACAAAGGGCCGCGCGGGACGCGCGGCACGCGGAGCGGCATGGTGGGCATGGAACCTCCTTGGGCGCGGGACGATGTTCCACCCTAGCCCACAACCGCCCGCGCATCCACCCATTCCCCGTCCGGCATCCACGCGCTCCCGACAGGCCGTCCCACCCTCATCCAATGGAAAGTTTCTGGAGGTGGAGAGGGGTGGAGGGGGTCCGGGGGAGGC